>NZ_CABFVC010000004.1:0-627211 GCF_902143525.1 Clostridium sp. Marseille-P7770
CTAATTTTTAAACCGTTCTACTGTTTTGTTAGGTTTTGTTCTGAATGTTCTCATTCATGGTCTAAACCAAAGACCATTTTTATAAGAATTTTCAGGGTTTTACATACTGTTCAGTTTTCAAGGAACTGTTTTTCGTTGTTTCTGTGTTTCAGAAGCAACTCGTTTATTCTATCAAATCATATTCGATTTGTCAAGAACTTTTTAAAACTTTTTTGAGGTAATTAAGAAGCTTTCTTAATGACTCTCAATAAGTTTTGCCCTGTTTCTCAAGGCGAGTATTATGATATCAAATCCCCGGCCAAAAGTCAACCATTTTTTGCACGTTTTTACAAGTTTTTTCTTCCACGAATACTCTTCCCACATCTTGTATTATCGCATTCCACAATCACAAAATGAGGTTTTATCGGTATAACATTCCGCTGCGTTCAGCCGTTCCTTCCAGCATCCAGTCTGTACATCCATATTATTCGTAGGATCATTTTTCACATGCACTCCCGCTCCACAACCTTTAAAGTCGCAGCTGCATTTAAGAGGAATGCAAAATCCGGCTGTTCTTCCTGCTTCACCCCTTTATGGTATGTCTTCAGCATGATCGCGAGCCGCTCTTCTTCCGTCGGATATTTCCGGATGATCTCCACGATCTCGTCCTTTGTCTGTTTCAGCCTTCTTTCCAGATAATCCCAGACATGTTCCGGGGAGAACTCCTCTTTTTTCATTTCCGGAAGCAGTGCTGTTCCTGCATCTTCCGGCGTCAGGATGCCGACATGTGTAATAAAGATCCTCTTTGCTCCCACACGGCGCAGTTTTCTGACTGCGTCCAGAGACATCTGATATCCGACAAGATAACACGGCATATACACCTCGCTCGTTGTCACGCCGACAGTCTCACTCGCAAAGATCACATCCTGATCCACAAGGTAGGAAAGAGAACATTTCGTATGGCCCGGCGTCTCATAGACCGTGATCTTATGGTCACCAAAATCCAGGATGTCGCCTTCTTTTACCACTTTGTCCACTACAAGATCCTCATCACGGTACTCCAGAGCTTTCGCGAGGCCTGCTCCCTGTGCCGCCGCATCCGAGAGTTCGCGCATCGTCTTCTTTGCCGATGGCTTTTCCAGGATCTTTTTTGCATATGCACTTCCATACACCACAAGCTCCGGCCATTCTCTTCGCAAAAACGGGACGCCGGAAATGTGATCATAATGCGAATGGGATAAAAGTACTGCGTCAAGCGGACGATCTCCGAGTTCCCGCTTGATGTTCTCGATCATCTTATCTGCCGAATAGGCCATTCCCGCATCAAACAGGACATTCTTTTTCCCTTTGATCAGATACGCCGCCCGGCTCTGGTCTCCGCAGACGCAGGTGATATAATCTTCGCTCATTTTATTACTCTCCAAAACTCAGTTTTAATATTCATGAAAAGGCGATGATCCCTGCTCTTTTCACTTTCTTTTTTCATCTGAGCTCCATGATACCGCATTTTTTCTGAAAAATCCAGTTTTATGAAGATGGTAAGGAAATCCTCTTCGTCCACGATTGTTCTCTCTACTCTGCAAATCCATTTACTGTCAGATATTCCTGGATTCCATTCGTATCTTCCGCATTGACAAACAATCCATCATGGACATTTGCTCCATCTGCGTTTTCTCTCACAAACTCCATGGAGTTTTCAAACTGTTCGGTATCCATAGAAGCAGACTGACTAAAAAGATAAATTTCCCCCCCGTTCAGGTCAAAGCTGTCCAGAAATGTCCCGATGATCATCGGTGCAGTATGCCACCAAATGGGATATCCCACAAAGATCGTATCATATTCCGCAATTGACTCCGGCAGGTTTGAAATTTCCGGGCGGGCATTTTCATCCCGCTCTGCCTTTGCAACATCTCCACATTCCTGATAATCTGTGGGATAAGGATTTACCGGTTCCAGTTCTAGCAGGTCGCCACCTGTCTGTTCCTGAATATGATCAGCCATCTTCTCCGTAGATCAGATGCTGCCATGCATCGGCCGGCATTTTGCTGATCCCTGCCACGATCCCGATGCTGTCTGCGGAATATGTCTGTTCTTCCCTGTGAATTGCCTGCGGGATACTGACAGGATTCTCCCCGATCTGTTTTGCGATATACAGGCTGTTGCCTGTACCGGTAAAGTAAAATACCATCTATGTTTCCTCCTTTATTTTCCTGTTTTTCATTACGACAATTTTATAATTCGATCATATAGATCGATTGTTGCACCCGATTATATAATCCGATTGTTACTATCGGTCAAGGGGCAGATCACTCTCGTTTAGCCAAATTTGGTCAAACCACATCATCCCGTCTAGGTATAAGAAAACCCCGGAAAACCTTGGCTTAACAGTGATAAGGAAGTAATTTAAACCTGACTGTCAGCTGACGGATTCGGGTGCTAAAAAGGACACCTATTCTTTTAGATGTCCTTTTTTGTTGTGCCGCGGGGCTGTTTTTGAATTGGGTCAGATGGCCCAGCGCTGGCTTTCGGTCTGCAGATCCACCATGTGGGTGTACTGGCCGTTCCGGGCATAAAGTACATCGGGTGCTCCCTGTTCGACCACCACGCCATCGGACAGCGCCACGATTTTGTCCGCCCCTGCTACGGTGCGCATCCGGTGGGCGATAATGAGAACTGTTTTATCCTTGATCAGACGCGACAGTGCTTCCTGAATGGCAGTTTCGTTTTCCACATCCAGACTGGCGGTGGCTTCGTCCAGCAGGATGATGGGCGCATCCTTCAGGAAGGCGCGGGCGATGGAGATGCGCTGCCGCTCGCCGCCGGAAAGGGCGCAGCCGTTCTCGCCGATGTTGGTATTCCACTTGTCCGGCAGCTTCTCGGCAAATTCCGCGCAGTTTGCCAGCTTTGCCGCCGCAAGGACTTCCTCGTCGGTGGCCCCTTTTCGGCCCAGACGAATATTTTCCAGGATCGTGTTTTCAAACAGAGTCACATCCTGAAACACGATGGAATACAAGCTCATGAGCTTTTCCGGGTCAATTCGGGAAACCTCCATGCCGCCCACGGTGATGCTGCCCTTCTGGTAATCCCAGAACCGTGCCGCCAGCCGGGAAACGGTAGTTTTGCCGCCGCCGGAGGGGCCTACAAAAGCCACGGTCTGCCCCGGCTGAATCTCCAGCGAAACGCCCTTGATGACCTCGATTTTGCCGTCGTAGCCAAAATGCACGTCCTGCAGTATAACAGAAGCATCCTGCGGGTGCTGAGGAACCTCCCGCACCTGCATCGGCACTGCCTCCAGCACCGAGTCGATGCGTGCCAGCGCATCTGCCACCACCATTTTGTTCTCGCTCATGTACATTATGCGGGTCAGCGTCAGGGAGATTACCGGGGTGATGATGATGTAAAACAGTAGGTTCAGCAGAAACTCCGGCGTGACACCGTGGGCCGTAAACAGCAGCCCGCCAGCGATCAAAAAGGCGAATACACCATTGACGGCGGCGGTGTAGAACATCATGGGCAGGCGCAGGTCTTTGGTGTAGGAGACGACCCACTTTTCGTACTCATCAATGGTGGCCTTGAACTTTTTGAAGGAAAACACACTCTGCCCGAAGGTCTTGACCACCGGAATGCCCCGGACGTATTCCACTGCCTCGTTAGACATAGCCTCCAAGGCGTTTCCGTACTGCCGCATTTTTTCAACCATCCGCTTGCCGGTCATGGTCGCCATAATGAGGAAAGCCAGCACCACCGGTGCAAGGCTCAATAGCCCCAGCCGCCAATCGAACGCCAGCAGCAAAACCAGCAGCCCCACCGGGGTGGCGATGGCATTGTACTGGTCGGGAAGCTGGTGGGCAAGATAGGTCTCGGCGGCTCCGGTGCTCTCGTGGATGATCTTGCGCAGCTTACCGCTGCCGAAGGTCTCGGTGAAGCCCAGCGGCAGCACTGCCAGATGCTCCGACACTGCCAGTCGCAGATTCGTCGCCACCCGGAACGCCGACAGATGGGAACACATCAATGCCGCAATGTAAATGAGGTAGGACATCACTGCGAATAGCACTGCCATCCAGCCATAATGGGGAATGTTTACCGCCTGCGCGTAGTCCGGAGCGGTCTTCAACACATCCCGCAGGATTTTCCAAATGTATACGAATGGCATCAGCGCCACCAGTGCACTGATTGCAGACAGCACCCACGAAGCGTAGGTGAAATATCGGTAGGTCCCGGCATAACTCATCAGCCGGGAAAGATCGGACTGTTTTTTCACGAAAAGACCTCCTTCAAATAAATTACCCTTTCTTTTTGTACCCGCAGTCACAGTAGGGTCCGCCGGAGGCAAGGGTGTACTGCCGCACAAAGTCGGTCACGCCGCCCGCTTCGCTCATGGTGTAGTCCAGATGGCACAGGGCGGGGGTCAGGTCATACAGCCCCAGCTCCTTCATCAGCACACAGATGCCGCATTTGGTAAAGCGTCCCTCGTAGCCGCTGCCATCCGGGTATTCGTAAAACTCCATGTTCCACGAGTAGGGGTTGCGGTCGGCGGCTTTTAGATCGGCGGTTTCCTTCATAGCGGCAATATCCTTTGGGGTGAATTTGCTTTTTCCGCTCTTGCGGCAGAACCACTGCATGGGCGCTGTCATCATGGATTTTGCGTAGTAATCCGTCAGCCTGTCCACCTCCGGGCGCTGCGGCATGGAGAGAATGAACGCCCCGATCATGGCGCAATTGACCAGATTCATTTTGAAACGGTCAGCCTTTTCAAACTCCGGCAGCCTGCGAATGATCTGCCGGTATTGCGGCTTCGCCTTTTTCGTGATGGCTTTTGCGGTAACTGCATCATAGCCCAGCACCGCGATCAGCTGCTTTTGAAAGGAGCCGGCAAACAGCACCCACATCCCAAAGGGCATTCCGGCATACTTCATCGCAGATACCTCCCGGCTTCCGCTTCCAGCGCCTGCCACACTGGGTAGGCTGCACCATGCTCATCGAAAAACTTTTTGAGATCCCTGTTCAGCGCACTCATTTCGTCGATGGCGTTCATAGCATGATCGGAGGCGCAGAGTTTGCCCAGCGAGGTGGCACACATCAGCTTGAAAAAGCGCAGGCAGGTCTTGCGGTATTTCTCCCCTTCAAAGTCTGTATCCTCCTTGGGCAGAATGGTGTGCCCGGCATCTCGGATGGCGCGGTATCCCTCGATGTTGGCATCCAGCACACGGTTCAGGTACGCGGTATCTCCCCTGAGCTTTTTCAGGTCACCGTCCGTTTTATAGCAGGCGAAGGCCGCCGGCATCACGAACGCAGCATGGCAGAGCAGATAATCCTCCATGTTCGGCTCGTAAACGACCTTGTATTTTGTGCCGTGGAAGATGCGCCCGATCAACTGTTTATTGGACTTTGCATCCGTCAGCTGCCCGATGGTGATCTTCTTCAGGTCGATGGAGACCACCCGGTCAGCCTCCCGATGCCCGGCAGAAAGCGCAAAGGCAAACAGGACGTTCTTTTCCGGCAGTGCCGCCGCCAGCGCCCTCGCCTGCACATTGTTCCCCACAAAAACGATGTTTTTCGTCCGATTCGCCCGCAGCGTGTCCAGAGCGGAATCCAGCTGTGTATAGCGCAGGACCACAAAGATCACATCGTACTTTGCATCCGGCGCAAGCTCCGTCACCACCGGAATGCGGCTGACCGAGGTGTAAAGCGAAAACTTATCCTTGATCCGCAGGCCGTTCCGCTTGATTTCTGCTGCCCAGTTTCCCCGCGCAAGCAGGGTGACATCCTTTCCGGCGCGCAGCAGATTCCTTGCCAGATTGCAGCCCAGAACGCCCGCACCATATACCAGAATTTTCATAGCTTGCCTCCAAATCTGATCTTCACGATCTGCATTTTCATCCCGTTGTCCCCGACCCTTGCGAGAAGTCGGAAAAAGCCGCTGACAGAAGGGTCTCTCAAATCGTTGTAACCCAGCATATAGCCCCGGCTTGTCACTTGCAAGCGGTTGTCCCACTCGCCAATCTCCTTGGGAGCATCCGAAACCGCGAAGTACGCCCCTACATCCTTGATTTTCGCCGTCCTGAGCCACGTTTTAGCGATCATCTTCACCGCCGTCCGATTGGCTGCGTCAAATACCAGCACCCCGCTGGGGAAAGCGTCCGCCATCCCCTGCACCAGTTCCCGAACCTGCTGGGTCAGGAAGTAATAGAACACCCCGGAGGCAAAGAACACCGCCCCGCCGGAGGCATCGATCTTGTCAAACCATGCGGGGTCTTTCAGGTCGCAGGGGATGTTTTGCTCCCGCTCCCCAGAGGGCAGCAGCTGCTCCCGCAGGGCAATCACATCCGGGAAGTCCAGATTGTAGATCTTGCATCTGCCGTTGTCGCAGGCTTTGCCGGTGTTGTCCAGCCCGCAGCCCAAATTGACCACCGCTGCGCAGGGGTGCGTTTTTAGGTACGCCTGCACCTCAAAGGCAAGGTCATTCTGCCGCATGGCGACCTCCAGCGCACCGAAACGCTGCATCAGGCTGCGAGAATTTTTCTCTGCCTCTGAAAAGTCGTAGTCGATCTGGTCGATCAGACGCACCGCCGTTTCGTCCCGGTAAAGGTTTGGGTACAGTTCGGTACACAGCTTCCGGGAATAAAGCGGGAGAATCAGCGTCTCCTGCACGGTGTTTTTCTCGATTTTGTATTTCATAGGTTCCTTCCTCAGTGAGTAAAAATAGTCATCATTGCCGCCAGCACCATCGCTATGACTGCCATGCCCACCGGGCTGTAAAGATGCACCATTCCAACAGCCCCTTTGCAGATGCCCACAGCACAGACAAGAACCAGCAAAGCCCCCAACCCAAGACCTTCCAGAATCACCTGTAAAAGCATTACTTATTCCTCCTGTATCCGTTTTCATCCCGGTATTCGGGATGTTCCTTTACGTACGGATCCTTATCGCCGCAGATGGTATAGTCGCATCGGCAGCCGGACACACCGTTGTGAAAATTCTTTTTACCGCCGAGGTCGGTGCGCCACTTGGAAAGAAGCTCTGCGTATCTCAGCTGCACCTGCTCCCAAACCGCCTCGTGCTCCACCTCCGGATAGTGCAGAGTGATTTTCGCCAGAATTTCCTTTTTGCAGGGTTTGGAATATAGCACATGGCAGCTACGGTCAATTTGTAATTCGCTGTCCTTCATCTTCCCACGCCTTTCAGAAAACCGCTCTTTGCATTTTCTTCGGTGTCGTCCGATTCGTCGTAGGCATCATAGGGCGCCGATGGGTCGTGTACTCGTTTTTTGAATGGTGAACAGCGCTTGTCCTTGTGGGCAAACGCAAAGGCAAAATTGTCCGTCCATCCCGTGTGACCGGTGATGAAATATGGATGCAGCCCACGTGCGCGCAGTTTCCGCTCCAGCTCCGCCAGTGACTGCACAGCCAGCTTATTGTCCTCCGCCAGCGAGGAAATGAAGCTGTAGCCGCCGTCCGCGCCAAACCAGAGGGTATCGCCGGTAAAGAGATATTTCCCGTCCACAAGGTATACCATGTGCCCCCATGTATGACCGGGAACCAGAAAGCACTCGATTTTGATGCCGTCAATGTCAAGTATCTGCCCATCGTGCAGCAGTACCTTTTCGTTGTTGATCGTGACCTGCGGCAATTTATAGAGATGATAGATGACTTTTCGCCGCACCTCGCCGGTGAGATACCGGTTCTCAACCTCGCCTATGTACAGCTTTGCATCCCGAAACAATCCCGGACTGTCAGCCTCCACCGCACCCACATGGTCGGTGTCCTGATGGGTGATGAGGATGTGCCGGATGGAATGCGGGTCGATCCCCAGCCAGTGCATCTTCTCTGCCAACCGGTCATAGTTGTATCCGGCATCGATCATAATGGTGGTATCGCCCTTGTGGTAAAAGAAGATATTTGCCACCCACTCCCGCACGCAAGCGACATCCTCATCGATCCAGCCGGTGTTCAAAGGCTTGAAGATCTCCTTGCCCCGGTACATCCGGCTCATTGCTTTTCTTTGAAATTCCGTTGCTTTTTTCGACATGATTACACCTCATTTCTGTGCTGCGATGCACAGCCAGCCCTTTTTGTTTTTGTGGCTCTGAATCTGACAAAATCCTGCCTGCTCCAGATATACTTTCAGGGCAGCTTCGGCATACTGTCATGCTCGGCGATATATGTCAGTATTTCAGCAAAGCCTTTCGGATCACGTATCTGATATTGCATATGATCGTATCCTTCAAACACGGGATAATTGCCGCAGGGATAGGCTTTCATCACCGCCTGACGGTATTTGAAATGATCTTCTATGCTGCCAAACTCGAAATAGATATGCCTTTGCAGTTCTTCGGGAAGGGACGGAAAGGGTTTATCCTCCAAGCTGTCCAGAATATGCCGCCGCAAATTTGTATAGGTCAGATTTTTCCCTGCGGCTATAAAATACGACTTTATGGAATCATCATCACACCACAGGATCTTTTTCAGTGTGCCGCCTTTCGACCAATACAGGCTTCTGATAGCGAAATACAAAAACGGTGTCATCATGCGGCGCGTGCCTTTTCCGATTTGTGCAAACTGCCCGCCGTCGAAAAAAACGTGTCCAATAGGCAGCTTCGTGCTTGTCAAAAACGCCATGGCAAGATCGGCACCGATCGAAGAAGCCACAACCAGCTCAAGGTATTCCACTCCCTGCAATTTCAGATATGCTTCCACCTGACGAACCTCGTCTGCCTTGCTGACATATTTCTGCCCTTTGCAGTACACGGTGGAGGTGGGTAAAATGCAGAAATACCGATCCTGTAAATAGTTCGCGACCGGTTCGCTGCTCTCCCCCGTCACGCCCATTGCATGAAAAAACAAAACAGCGGGATCATTCCGATTTCCAAATGTCTTAAATTTCATCGTAGTCCTTTCCGGCAGGCAAACCATGCCATGCTCTTCACTGTTCCCAGTGTTACGGTTGCGTACCGTTTTTTCAACCGTTTTTTCAAGCTGGCTGTCTTTTCATAGGGCGGTGTAAAGAACCCCGTCTTTTCATAGATGTGCCGGACGAACCAGTAGGCGCTGCGGATCGTTTCTTTTCGCTCCATAGGGGTTCCTCCTCATTTTTCCGCATTACAATTGCCCTTCTGATGCCGGATGGTTCACCACTGCATCCTATTTCTGTGCCGTGACGCAAAGCCAGTTTTTTCTTTTGTGTATCTGAATATTTTGAAAACCCGCCTGCTCTAAAAACGCTTTCAGTTGGCTGTCCTTGTAGATGGTCATGCCATCGATGATCTGCGTCCATTTGTCGTCTTTTGTCGTTTCGCCGTTTGCTTCATTGCAGATGAAAAAGACCCCACCGGGCTTCAGCACCCGATAGACCTCTCTGAAATTCTGTGCAAGCTCCGGCCAGAAATAGACCGTTTCAAAGGCGGTCACTACTTCAAACTGCTCCGCTTCAAACGGCAGCTCTGTCACGCTTGCCTGCTGCACGTTGCACCGTCCTGCCGCAATGGCTCTGGCATTGACTTTTCGCGCTTTTTCCACGCTGACGGCTGAGTAGTCAATGCCCTGCACCCTGCCTTTGGGACACAGTTTCAACAGCGTTTTAATGTTCGCTCCACCGCCGCAGCCGCAGTCCAGCACCATGGCATCCTGGGCAGGCTGTAAAAAGCGCAGCCCCCATTCTGCCATTGCGCTGTGTCCAAAGTTCATCATAGCAACCATGATTTTCCCGCCAAGGCCTACGGGCTTTCGGGTGTTTTCAAAAAAGGACATATCACACCTCCGATTTCACACATTCGGCATAGGTCAGCGGAAAGGACGCTTTCAGCACAGCGCTTTTTCGCACCCTCCACCCGTTCTGCCGCAGAAAACTCAGATACTCCTCGCTCGTCCACCTGCTATGCAGAGGGAAGCCTGCCAATCTCATAAAATAGGCTTTGATCCTTCCTCTAAGTGAATTTTCCGCGTGAGTAAAGGTTGGCGCGATCAACACACCATCGTCCTTCAGCACCCGTTTGATTTCTCGCAGTGATTTCTCTGGCTGCGGCACGATGTGCAATGCGTTGGATACGATCACCACATCAAATGAATTGCCTGCGTATGGCAGAGAAAACATATCCTGCACGGAAAAGTGCAGCTTCGCAGAGCAATTTCCCCGCCTGGCCTCTGTAATCATTTCCGGAGAAGCATCCGTCGCCTCGATGTGTGCCGCCGCATTTACGATATGCCTGGCGATCAGCCCCGTTCCAGTAGCCAGCTCCAGCACTGTTTTGTCTTTCACGACCGGCCGGATCCGCTCATACATTTTTTCATATACTTCTCTGTCTTTTCGCATAAAGCAGTCATACAGACCTGCATTTCTGTCCCAGAAATTCTTGTGTTCTCGCATTGCTGTCTCTCCTTTTGCGGTTAGATTCATCTAACCAGCACGCGCGCATTGGTAAGTTAGATTCAGCTAACTCACGTATTTAGGAAAAGCCGCATTTCTGCGGCCTTTCGGCTTATACAAATAGCTTGCTGCAAGCATCACACATCTGTATTTTCAGCCACTGAGGATAACGCCTCTCGATCTACTCCTTATGGAAACAGCCAAAATCTATTTTCACACCATTGCGGTGACTTTTGCCTTCTTATCCATATTATATCGTGCTCACTTCTTTTTTGCAATGGTATAGTATCTCTATTTTGTCATTTCCAAACGCAGAGCACGATTAGATTTTCTTCGCAATCGTAGACAACTCCGAAATAATGCTCAGAAGATCATTTTTGACTTCACTGCACGATCTGCGCCGATTCCGAACTGACTTGCAGTCTCTACTGCGTCAATATTAGCACCAAGGAACAAAAACTCCCAACCGTATTTTGCTTTCTGTCGCTCGATCATCTGCTTCACTTTTTCGCTGTTGTACCGGCGGCTGGCATTTTCCATTCCGTCCGTAGTGATTACAAACATGGTGTGTTCCGGCACATCCTCCGGTCTTGCGTACTTGTGAACATTTCCAATGTGATGAATCGCACCGCCGATGGTATCTAAGAGTGCTGTGCAGCCGCGAACCGTGTAATCACGGTCAGTCATTGGTCGGACGTCCATTACATTTACACGATCGTGCAGGACTTCGCTCACATTGTCAAACAATACCGTTGAGACCAGTGCTTCGCCCTTTGCTTTTTTCTGCTGCTCAATCATAGAATTGAATCCGCCGATGGTATCCCGTTCTAATCCGCTCATGGAACCGCTGCGGTCTAAGATAAAAACGATCTCTGTTAAATTCTTTCTCATACACTTGTCCTCCCAAAAGATTATGGCTGCTCGGTTTCGTACCTTACAGCCATAGTATAGCGATTTTCTTTTGTGGAGTGGTCGCATGGAAATCGACATTTCTTTGTCCTTATGCTCCAATCAGGCTCTGGTCAAAAGCAAACAGTGCCTCGTTGATTTCATACACATTGTAGTTTCCCCGTTCGACAAAATATTCTACAATGATGTCGAATTTGCTCGAATGGGAAAAGGTAAAGCCTGCCTTACCCAGCATCTCCTGCATCTGGGCAAGCGGCAGTTCCAAAGCTAGGGCAAATGCCAGCACCGTAGGTTTGGATGGCTTATAGAATTTATCCGAACGGATCTTTGAGAAGAACTTCCGGTCAATGTTTGCCTTCTTGTAGCACTGGGCATCCGTCATGCCGCTTTCATCAATCTTCCGCAGCAGCATTTCCGAAAAGCTCTCATCAATCTGTCCTAATGCCTCTTCCAAAGATTGACTGCTGCAAGATTTACAGATTGCTTCGGGCGGCAGCGGAGCAGGGGCCGCTTCAAAGCAGGATTCCTCTGACAACGCTTCGAGCCGCCGTCTCTGTTCTGCCCGTCTGTCGGTATGTTCCTCCACATACCGGTCATCTATGTACGCCGCGATATCAGCAAAAAGTTTTCCGCTAATCTGATATGCCTTTCGGTCAAAAATAACGATGTAGACCATCATCTCATTTTCCATCAGGAACGTACTGATGGTATCGACTGCAACCTTCAGAGCCTGGTCTTTTGGATAGCCGTAAATGCCGGAGGAAATCAGTGGAAAGGCCACCGACTGACAGCCATTTTCTTTTGCCAGGTTCAGAGATGTCCGATAACAGGATTCCAGAAGCTCCTGTTCCCGATGCTTGCCATCCCGCCAACGTGGACCGACTGCATGGATCACATATTTGCAGGGCAAGCGGTATGCCTTTGTGATTTTTGCGCTGCCTGTCTCGCAGCCATGCAGCGTACTGCACTCTGTAAGCAGCTCCGGTCCGGCGGCACGATGAATGCAGCCGTCCACACCACCGCCGCCCAAAAGAGAAGTATTGGCAGCATTGACGATTGCATCAACACTCATTTTTGTAATATCGTTTCTGATAATCTGCAATGGCATGAAGCATACCCCCATTCGTCAGACGGAAAATACCATTCTTCCTTAAAGCTATCAATCCCTGTAACCATCTATCTTCCTCTACAATTCATTCAGCATTTCTTCTATTGCTTCGTGAACCCGTTCATCTGCATCTTCTCGCAATGCCAATGCCAAAGAAAGTTCGTCTACAGTATTTCGTGTGAACAATTTTCGTGGATTGTATCTCCACATCTCTACGGCCACTTGCACCTGCGAATTCAGCAAGCTATTGGTCACAACATCTTTCCATCGAGAGATGGCTTTAACTTTCTCCAAATAACCAGCTTTAGGATAATACATACGACCACCACACCAGCCACCAAGACACCATCCAACAGTAACTCTGTGTACCACGGCGCAGACTGCATGGCATATAAATTTGGATAGGTTTTAAAGTGCCAGAACTTATAAATTCCGAACCCAATGAAAACTCCTATGAATGAACCAATAACGATGTTTAAAAAACAATTCAACTTTCTCAGCATAGCAGTGCATCCCTTTCCGAATTCCGATTTTCTCAATTCTCCAAACGTGAAATTACTCAATTCGAACATTTACCGGATTCAGAACGAGATTACCGCCGCCCTCTACCTTATACCATTTTCCTCTTTCGAGAGTGATTTTTTCTGTTACTCCGTACGTAATGTACCCGATTATATATTGCTCTCCTGTTTCAACATCGGTAAAAATCACATCTGTATCGCAATCTCCGCTTACTTTTACACCCCCAAAAAGCGGCTGTATTTGCTCCGACTTTAATGTGCCTTCGTCGTTTGAAAGGGTAAAGGTATGATTTCTCTGAATATTGGAATAAATCAAAATCAACACCAGAATAAACGCTGCAAAGCACAGAATCAAACGCTTTTGTTTCATCTGACCTCCTCCTAAAAATACCGATTTATCCAATTAAACAGTCGAGTAGACTAAGACCTCTCAATCTTAGCCCCTCACAGATCCGTACGTGCGGCTTTCCCGCATACGGCTCCTCATAGTAACATTCGCTTCAATACAAACAATAGTACGTTTTAGGCTTCGCTAATGGGTAATACTTGAGCATTTCCCCAAATCCATTCCATGTGTATGCTCGTCTACATCCTCTCCGATTCATGGCTTTGAATAGAAACTGTTGTACTCTATGCAGAAATGTTGTTGTCTTCCGAAAATTCCATGTAACACCATAATACCGATAGTGTCCAATTAACTTTACGTTCAACTCTTTGATTATTTCTCGCATCGGTCGATTTCGATTATCATAAATCCAGTTCTTGTATGCTCTAACCTTTTGCTCAAACTTCTTTCTTGAAGTCTGTACTTTGGGTGCAAAACCACCTTTTCGGGTTTTACTACAGTAGAAAGTAAATCCTAAGAAATCAAATGTTTCCGGTTTTCGTTCCCCTCTAGCCTTGCGATTCTGCTCCGCAAATCTCCCAAACTCAATCAGCCTGCTTTTACTATCCTCAAGCTCCAGACCAAACTTTTCCATTCGTTCTTTTAACTCTTTATAGTATCTTTCAGCTTCTGACTTATATTGAAATCCTGCAACAAAATCATCTGCAAAGTTAACAAGAAAACACTCTCCCTGCATTTCCTTCTGCACTACAAATTTAAACCACAGTGTCAGCACATGATGCATGTATATATTCGCAAGCATCGGACTCATTACTGAACCTTGTGCCGAACCTTCTTCTGTCGGCTCAAATTTTCCTTGCTCCATTATTCCTGCTTTAAGGTATTTACGTATTAGCCACAGTAAGTTCTTATCCTGTATATTCCATTCAAGAAACTTCATCATCCACTCATGGTCGATATGGTCAAAGAAACCTTTGATATCAGCATCTACGATATAGCTGATTTTTCCATAGCTTATCCGTTGGTATGCCTCTTTTATTGCTTCGTGACACCCCCTGTTTGGTCTGAATCCATACATGCAGTTTAGGAATCTCGGTTCATAAATAGCTCCCAGTATTTTCTTCACTGCCATTTGTACAATCTTATCCTCATAGGAAGCAATCCCTAATGGTCGTTTCTTTCCATTTCCTTTGGGTATATATACCCTCAGTGACGGAAGTGGCTTAAAGGATTTGTTTTTCAACCTCTGTACTAGTTCCTTGATATTTCTATCAAGATTCTTCCCATACTCATCCTTGGTCACCTTGTCAATTCCGACTGCTTTGTTTCCATCTAATTCCTTATGGCATTGCTTTAGCATATCTTCATTTATCAAGTGGTACACTGATGTAAATATAGGATGTTTTGATGTTGCCGATATCTCAGCTATTCTTACTAATTTCGTTTCCATTATTTCCTCCGTCCCTGAGTACGGATAATGTGTCCTCAGTAAGACCTTTACTATGCAATCCCCTTCCCTCCATCGGCATTACCCGGTTTCTACAGTACTATGGGATTGTCCGACTACCTACCATTCATTTGAAATCCTCCGTTTTCAGTTGTAACTTCATACTATTGTCTTCCGCACCAGTTAAGACGTCGACCGACTGAAGTTAACGTTTCGAAGCTCAATCACTATTCAACCCTGCTTTCTTGCTGTCTACGCTTGTTAGATGCCGTTACCGACATCATCCCAAGACCCGCTATTATCTGGTTGGCTAAACCTTAGATAAACCGGATTCCCACCGGCTTGACTACACACCCTTGGCTGGGCGCACAACTGGAATTGTCTAAAATAGTAAAGCCGTACCGCTTACTATTTTTTCTTTTACTGCTGAAACAGTATCTTTGATTGAATGCGTAGTTGTATCTATAACATTTAATTCATAGATTCCTAAATTGGAAAATTGCTTCCACATTGTTTCAACTAATTCAATATTTGTTTCTCTGTCTAACTTTGAGCGTTCGATAGCTCGCTTCATAGTTTCTTCTTTACTTGCCCTTAAAACGATATAGTGTACTTCATAATGCTCTTGAACAATGTTGAGCCACGGCTCTAAAAACCACGGTCCTACAATACCATCTACAATTACATCATATCCACCACGAGCATATCGCTTCGCAGCTTCTAAAAACGCTTCAATAACAATCAAATTTTGCTCATTTGATTCTGGCAAATGCGGTGGTATTGCCCCTTTACTCAAATAATGATAAAAGTCATCTGTGTGCATATGCACAGACTTTTCCAAATCTGATTCTTTTGCAACAGCAGATGCCGTTGTAGTTTTTCCTGTCCCCGGCGCACCTGTGATTACAATAATTCTACCTTGATTCATCTATATTTTACCTCCACAACTTCCGATTTTCTCAATTCTCCAAACTGAAATTTATCTTGCAATTAGAAACCATTTATCTTGTATATGGTTCAGTGTCTTTTCCATCATATACAAATGCTTTTATATCCGTATTTTCATCAACCTCAGCATGAATACCTACCGTGTATTCTTTATCTGTAACATTCTGAAAAGAATAGCAACCGCCAGCAGGAATACTGTCAGATACAAGTTCCTGTTTTCCTTCACAGAGCAGATGTACAGTAATGTCAAAATCGTTTCTGTTCTGGACTGTCAACACGCCTGTATTAGACAAAATTTTTGCGTCAGAATATGTAATTACATAGGAATCAGGCGTTGACTTTTCCGCACAGACCACAGAACACTCCCACTGTGTCTTTGCTTTTGCTTTTCGATAGGCTTCCGAAGACTTATATGTTGAAAATATAATCATTGTACTTATAGCAAGAATGCCAATGATGACAAACGCTATTGTTACTTTTTTCTTCACAACCATCACCTCCACACACAAATTCCGATTTGTATCGCTGTTCTTACCTCCTATTTTATCAGATATCGCCTACAAATTCCATAGCTTCAATCAGAAACCTGGCTATGTAAAAAGGGCGGCTCACCGCCGCCCTCATCGTCAATATTCAGTGCTCAATAGAAAATCTGCAATGTGCATACTCTTAATGCCTTGATAATTGCCTCCGGCAAATTCATCGCTTCTCAAAACATACTTCGGATAGTTATCCCGGATTTCCAGCAGTCGTTCATACTCACGCTTTTCTGTTTTTTCGGATTTAATCTCCTGCGTGACCTGCACATACAACCGGTCATTCTGCTTCTGCGCCACAAAATCGACCTCACCGTCCGGCGTTTTCCCAATCGTCACGGTATAGCCTCGTCTGCAAAGTTCCAGATACACCACATTTTCCAGACTGGAAGCGACGCTGTCCGGTGTATAGCCCAGCACGCTGTAACGCAAAGCAGTATCGGCAAGATAAAACTTCTCCTGCGTTTTCAGAATCTCCTTTCCGCGCAGGTCATAGCGAGAACAACGATGAAGGAGATATGCCTTCTCCAGCTTTTCCAGATAACTGTACACCGTTTCATTGTCGATAGAACGATGCTCTGATTTCAGATAATCCGAAATTGATTTTGCTGAGAATGAATTTCCCACATTCGCAAATGTGTACCGAACCACCCGTTCCAGCTGGTCGATCTTGCGAATCTGGTTTCTCTTTACGATATCCGAAAAAATCGTGGAATTATAGATATCCCGTACAATCGTATAAACCTCATCCTGTGAATACTCTCGCAGATGTGTTGCAGGGAAGCCACCCAAGCGGATATAATCTGCCAGTTCAGCATGGATATCCTTTACCTGTGTATACTGCTTCTTGAATTCCAGATATTCCTGAAAAGAAAGCGTATAGATCCGAAAGGAAACATATCGTCCCGTCAGGTAAGTCGCTATTTCCGAAGACATCATTCTGGAATTGGAGCCTGTCACATAAAGGTCAACATCATAATCCGTTGCCAGGGAGTTTACCACTTTCTCCCAGCCTTCAATCTCCTGAACCTCATCCAGGAAGAGATACGTTCTCCCAGTTTGGTTGAGCTTTTCTTTGACAGCTTTGAACATATCCTTTGCTGTCATATCCTCATAATCCATGGAATCGAAACGCATACTGACAATCCGCTCAGACGGAATGCCTTGCTCCTTTTGCAGCTTCTCCATAATCATTTTAAGAACTGTGGATTTTCCGCAGCGGCGAACACCCGTCAACACTTTTACAAAAGGTGTGTCAGTGTATGCCATAATCTTATCGACGTAAAGCGGTCTGTTTATCATAAGAACCACCTCCATGGTTCCATGATACCGCAAGCGCATAAAAAAATCAATAGGTTTTGCGATTATAAACCGCAGCTCCTACCTATTTTCGCTGATTTTTTCGGGTTGTGTCGAATTTTGTTTCCTCTCAGTTTCAGAATACCGTAGTTTAACCAAAGAGAGATAAGGAACCTGAAAAGATAAACAAAATCAGGAAAATATTTTCATAGTATGAAATCATAAGCCAGAGCATCAGAACACTCAAAAACAGTATTGCAAAAGCAAGGACAGCGAGCAGGATAATCCCTCCCCATAACTGTTTTCTGGTTGGAAGAATGATCTGAGAGGTAACATTTCCTTCTGCATCATCTGGCTGTTTTCTCTGAAGTTTGTTCTGAATTGCCCTATAGTGCTTTACACTGCGAAGCACGACAGGCAGGTTCAGAACAAACAGAAGAAGACAGATTCGACTTGACAGATCGGGATGAGCATGGCTGGCTAATGTAATCATATTTCGTGTAAACTTTTTTCATATGAAGTCTCCAATCTCTATGTCTGGTTTTTATTTCTTTAATTCTTCCCAGTCCGGACCAAGCTGCAGGCTTCCGTCCGCACTGGCTACAAAGGTATTTCCATTTTTATAGATATGATCATATTTCACGTCTGCCTGATAGGCATTTCCATAGGAATCACGGTAATGCTCTACGCCACGGATACCGTCGGTGGAGTGGTCATAGATGTGATCCATCCGACGGCTGTGATCCTGGCAGGCCTGGTTTACGATATCCGAGGTCTGGGAAAGTGTGTGGGAAAGGTTTTGGGAAGCCTGGATCGCATTCTGCTGTCTGATCATGGCTCCCTGAAGCTGTATCTGCCGGGCGCGTTGGAGTTCCTCATCCTGAAGGGAAAAGTAGAGAGGGCCATACTTCAGCTCCTTCAGGAAACGGTCAAAGACAGCTTCACAGGAGGAAGTGGCAGAGGCGGAGGAATGACAGAGAATCAGGGCGTCGAAGGCCCGCCCCCAATTGGATGTATCCAGACCGCCAATGCCGTACATGGCACCCATAAAGGCGGTTCCTTTTTTCAGAAAATCCGTAATCCGGTCTGTGGAAGACGCAGAAGAATTTTGGGGAACCCGTGCAAGTATCGTGGCAAAATAGCCCTCATAAAGCTGCCCGCCTGCTGAGACGCGAAAAGCGAACTTGCCGGGAAATACGTTTGCCTGTTTCTGAAGTTTCTGAGATGCCGTCTGCTGAAACCGAAGAGCCTTTGCCTGAAGGGTTTCTGCAGGCAGTGGATAGAGCTCCGGTTCAGAGAGGGAACCCGGAAGAATCCGGGAGGTGATACCTGCAATCCGCCGTCGGGCATACTGGGGAAGTTCGAGCCACCGGCAGTTGCAGGCCATGGACATGGGATCCAGCTGATACTCACCTCCCGAGGAAAGTCCAGGAATTCCCATAGAGGAAAAAATAGAGGCTTTCGGCGCGGAATCTTTGTAGAAGGCGAAAGGATAGAACATAAGCTGGGCAGACATATCCTGTGGAAAAAGCTGTAGTCCCTTGCAGACGGTGGCCAGTGTGGAGATGGAATCATTGTCATCAAAGATGCGGTAATCCCACCCGGAAGGAAGGTAGGACTGAAACAGCGCACCTCGTCCGCCATAGTTGATGACATGGATGGAATTTTCCTGCCTGTTGCGAGAATTCAGAATGTATTCGGTGCCGCAATAGGGGCAGCGGATTCGTTCGGCGCCTTCTGCAACATGCATTGGACTTCCGCAGTTTCTGCATTTTACTTCCTGATATTCCATAGAATGATGCTCCTTTCGGTGGTGATTATGACCGGGTGTGATACTTTTATCTGTAGTCTAACATAAGTGGAAAAGGCCTTGCAGTTGACAAATGTTTCATTCCTGATCTGAAAATAAAAAATTGAAAAAGCAGAAAAAAGATGCAAGGAAAAAGATTGAGACGAATGTCACCTTGTCTGTATGAGACTTTTGTTTATAATAAAATTATCAGAAAGAAGGTAATTCAAAAGATAAACGGAGTGAAGATAGATGAAATGGTGCAGATCAAATGGAAGGGTGCTGACGCTGATGCTGGCCCTTGCTTTTTTCAATTTTATTTTTCTGGGGATCGAATATCAGTTTGATAATATGATGGCACTGGTTACCGGACCGGAACAGGTGGTGACGGCCCAGGGCTATGTGCTGGGAGCCAGCGTGTTGGGCTTTTTGCTTTACCCGGCTGCTGCTTCCTGTATAAAAGAAAAATTTGGGCAGATCGTTGTGTTTGCAGGAGCACTGGCAGGGGTGATTTGTATTTTTGTAATCTGGCAGCATAACTCCTATGGTACGATTCTGGCGGCGGGCTGTATCTGTTTTATTCTGATGGGTATGGCAGGCAGCGCAGTACATTATTATCTCCCCAGGGAGGAGGAGCCTGAGCATCTGGCGAAGGCTGTCGGCATATCTTATGCGGTAGGAATCCTTCTTCAGTTTCTTAATAATAATCTCATAAAAAATGATACGGCAGAGTCTGTGGTTCTGGCTGTCTCAGCAGCGGTGTTTTCTGTATTGCTGTTAAACGCGGAGAATGGAATGTCAGAAGCAGAAAGTGCATCGGAAAGCACATCGAAAAGCTCCGGGCATGCGGGTCTCTGGCTGATTCTTCTTGTGATATTGATCACCTGTATTTTTTCTACGCTGGATGCAGCAGTGACACTGGGACACGTATCTGGCAGTGCAGATGTGGGACAATGGCCAAGACTGCTGCTTGCAGGAAGCGGTCTTCTGGCGGGTGTTTTCTTTGACGGCCGGGAACTCCGGTATGGAAATATACTGATGTATTGTGTGACGGTTTTGTCGGTGCTCTGTATTGTAGTACTGGAAAATGGCGGCCCTTTTTTGGCAGGACTGGTTGTGTTTTATCTGTCAGCCGGGTTCTTTGTTGTATTTTTTACGGTAAGCTTTATGCGGCTTTCGACCCGGATGAAGTGTCCGAAGCTCTGGGCAGGTCTTGGAAGGGCTGTGAACAACATCTGCGCTTTTGCTACAGGATCACTGTCACTTCGGCTCATACGGTCAGAAAACCAGATGCTGCGGGATGGTATGCTGCTGGTGCTATTTGTTTTGATCAGCATTGCATTTTTCATTTACAGTAATGCTCTGTATATGCAGGAAAAGAAAGAACCGGAGAGCAGCGGGACAAAGCCTGGAGAGGAAGAAAGTCTGGAAATGTTTGCTGCATCGTTTTCCCTGACAGAGCGGGAAAAAGAGGTGTTGGAGGTGCTGCTGGTATCTGATGAAAACGTTCAGGACATTGCGGAGACACTGATGATTTCCAGAGCAGCACTGTATCGGCATATTGCCAGCCTTAATGAGAAAACCGGAACAAAGTCCAGAATCGGACTGGTTCAGTTTTACTATCGATATCACAGGAGGAATGGAGGATGAAAAAGAAACATCAATACAGAATGCTTTTCGTTCTGCTGGCAGCAGGACTGCTTTGCAGTTGCGGAACCGCCGCAAAAAAGGAAGCTCCCCGGCTGGAAACCTATAACGGCTTTGCTTACACCGAAGAGAACGGACAGAAAAAATACATTCTGGAAACTCGGAATGATATTCGGCTTCATTGCTTTTTTCAGTCGGGGTCTGAAGAATATGAGAAAGTAATTTACGATCTGGAGCTTTCAGAAGAGGAAGGAGCTTCCGAGAAAGTTACCCGTGTGATGCAGGAACAGGGAGAAGATCTGACACCGTCCTTTACGAAATTTGACTTCGTTTTTTATCCGGAAAAGGTGGTTATGACGGTAGAACGAAACACCGATCTGATGGCCGGAGGTGATTCGGACAACATTCAGACAGGAACCTATACCATGTTTGCATCCGACTGGATGCCGGATACTTCTGCAACAATGGAAAAGCAGGACATTCTGGCACCCTATCAGAGTGTCGAACTGGCGGCTATGGCCCGTGCTTATTATTTGAAGGAAAGTAATTTTCTGGCGCCGGAGGTGGAATGTGTGAAGAATGACGACGGCACGACAACCATTCACCTTTATGAGATTGTGGAGGACGATGAGAAGGTCAGCCATACCGGCACTTCTGCCTGGTATACGGTGGACGGATATGGAAAGGGAAAGGATGATGTAATAGGAAATACGGTGGAGTTTCCGGCCATGTCCCTGGGTGAGATCGCACAATATGTGAAAACTCCCATAGCACTTACCTACAGTGAGGAGGGTGAGGCTCATAATGAATGGCAGATTACCGATGCAGCTACCATCGATGCCTGTATGAAGGCTCTGAAGCAGCTTGTCGTCGGGGAGGAGACAGAGCTTCGCACCATGGACGCCGGAGAGACTCTTGCTTTCCAAATGGCGGACGGAAATGTCTGGACGCTGGATTTTGAAACCGGAAACCTGTTGAGAAATAACACTTGTTATGAGACAGAGGGCTGGAAGAATGTTCAGAATGTGATACGGGATGATCTTACGGAGGAGGGTCTGCGATGAGATTACGAGATGGAAAGAAGGCAGGGACATTACTGCTTGCGGTGCTTTTACTGACCGGCTGTGGCGGAGCAGCAGATACAGCATCAAATGTGGGAACGGATGCCGCAGTGGATACTGTAACGACTGCTGCCGCAGACACTGCGGCAGGAACATGGGAGCTTGTGAGCATGACCTATAACGGTATGACTGTCGGCAAGGAGGATCTGGAAGAGATGGGAACTGCCATGACTCTGGATCTCCTAGAGGACGGTACCGGAACCATGGATTATGACGGGACGGTCTATGATCTGACCTGGGATGATAGCAGTATTACCATGGAGGATGTGGCAGATTTCTATACGCTGGAGGATGGTGTGCTGATGCTGGCAAATGCCGATACAGAGATGGTATTTGAACGGCCAGGAAGCGTAGCAGCTGTGACTGCACCGGATGAAGAAGAGGGTGAGCAAACAGCCTCCAGCACAGCAGCATCGGTAGAGGACAGCTGGACAGTCGTTCCGCTGGCGTCTGCTCAGGAGCTGGTGCCTTATAGCTGTACAGAATTCAGTATGAATATTCCGGAAGGCTGGAGCGTGAAATCTTCTGCCATGTACACCGGTATGTTTCATGCAATTCATGTTTTTGATCCGGAGAATCCGGTAAATCAGATTTTCTTTATGCTAAAAATGGAACCATTATTTTCAGATGAAAATTCCCGGGCGATGATGGCGCTTTCCAGTGATTTGTTTGGAAAATGTCCCATTCTTACGAATGTATCGACACAGGGAGTCTTTGAAATATTCCCACAGTTTGCAGACGCAATGAATGCAACTGCTGACTATGCGGATATTCAGACACCGTACATTGCAGATTTTTCTGTGACAGAGAGCTTTGAAAGTACTCAGGGAATGAGCAGCGTTGCTATTTCCCCCTCCATTCTTCGGGCGGATTTTACACAGAATGGCACAACGGGAGAAGGAATGTTCACGGCGGATGTGGTTCCCTTTGCCATGGGCACGGGAATGGGATATTATTCTGTCTATAATCTGACAGTCCTCAGTGCAGAAAAGGGAACCTTTCAGGACTGGCAGCCTACTTTGAATAAAGTTCTCAGCAGTCTTAATTATACGCCGGAGTTCCAGAGCTTTGCCATGTCCCAGAGCAATCAGTCGGCCTCTACCTCCCAGTCTCTCAGCCAGTCAGCCAGTGAGATGTCCGACAGCATCATGTCTTCCTGGGAAAACCGGAACCGGAGCCAGGATATTATGAGCCAGAAACAGAGTGACGCTACCCTGGGTTACGAGCGCATCGTGGACACTGAAACTGGAAATATTTACAAAATTGACAACGGTTTCACCGACTGGTATGACGGCTCCCGTTACAAGTCCATCACTGATGATCAATATACGGATTCGGTGGAAGCAGTGATTCACTGGAAGTAGGGTCATTGATTTTTTAAGGCATTTGCGGTATCATGGCATGGTATAGTTTGGGATAAATAAAAGGGGTAGAGAGGGATTAAGAAATGGAAAAAAGAAACGCAAAAGCCTTATTGCCTATCGCGGTGTTTGTGGTTTTATATCTGGGACTGGGAATTCTGTTTGAATATGGCCTGAATATCGAGATGGGATTTTACAAAATTCCTGTTGTGATTATATTTTTGCTTGCACTGCTTGTTGCATGTCTGCAAAACCGGAAATTAAGCCTGAATGATAAACTGAAAATAATGGGAGTTGGAATCAGCGATCCGAACATTATTACCATGATCATCATATTTATGCTGGCTGGAATTTTTGTGGGTGTTGTTGGAAGAACATCAGCAAACAGTGTGGCATATTTTATTCTGTCACTGATACCGCCTCAGTTCGCGGTTGTGGTGCTTTTTGTAGTAAGTTGTTTTGTATCACTTGCAATGGGGACTTCCGTAGGAACCATTACTTTAATTACCCCGATTGGAATAGCCGTGTCGCGAGCATCGGGGTTTGACCTGCCGCTTTGTATTGCGACAGTCATGGGTGGTGCAATGTTTGGGGATAATCTGTCCTTTATCTCTGATACGACAATTGCCGCATGTAATGGACAGGGTTGTAAGATGACAGATAAATTTAAAGAAAACTTTTTCATTGCACTTCCAGCAGCAATTGTCAGTCTGGTGATTATTTACAATCTGTCTGTGAAAAATTACAGTGGCGGAGTTGTGCAGGAAGAATATCATCTGATACAGGCCATTCCTTATATACTGGTACTGGCGGGAGGCATTCTTGGCTTAAATGTGTTCCTGGTACTGATTACAGGAATCATAAGTGGCTCCATCATCATGATTGCGACAGGGATGATCGTGCCGACGGATTTGCTTGGAAATATGGGAGACGGGGCAGCAGGCATGTTTGAAACCAGCATGGTTGCCATTCTGGTAGCGTCTATCTGTGCACTGATCAAAGAATATGGTGGATTTGCTGCTCTGCTATATTGGATAAAAAAAGTGTTTAAAGGGAGAAAAGGCGGACTCCTTGGCATGGGTCTGTTGGTAGGTCTGATGGATATTGCAACGGCGAATAATACAGTCGCAATTGTTATGGCAAATCCAATTGCAAAAGAAATGTCAGGAAACTACGGAATCAGCAATAAGAAAGCAGCATCTATTCTGGATACATTTTCCTGTATCTTTCAGGGAATTCTTCCTTATGGAGCACAGATGCTGGTTGCCATCTCAGCGGCTTCCGGCCTGGGTGAGACAGTCAGTGCATTTGATATTCTGCCAAGGTTGTTTTACCCGTATATGTTGTTCATCAGTTCCCTTGTCTTTATTTCTTTTGAAAAAAATGCATAACTGGAAAAACAGATAGAAAAAAGAAGGCGAAAGCAATGTTCGGAGAATGTCATGCCCATGTAATCATGGACGGAATCAATTATAAAGCAGCAATGGCCGCTTCGATCTGCTTCTTATCGGCACCATGATGGAGTTGGACAGATTCTCAATCATATTGAAAATACTGCCATTCCATCCCTGTGGGGTCTGTCCTACCTGTACGGATATATCCGCGACCTGTTGGTTTACGCTGTCAAACATCCCCGAAAGGTTGCTCATAATACCGCCCACCAGCATTTCTTTCAGCCAATTCGTCAGGGCTTCAAGTAAGAAATCCATACGGTGTCAACCTCCTTTCCGCCGCCCCCGCAGAGCTGCGGGAGCGGCAAGGATTTCATGCAGGAACGCTTAGACAGAGAACAGCCCGGAGAGCAGAGGTACAAGGACCATGCCGACTACGGCTATACCAGCGCCGGCCATGAGCTGTTTTATGTCTTTTATGAGAAAATATTTGCTCGAAATGAGCCTTGAAAAGTATAAAAAGATTATATTTTGATAGATTTTCTTATTTATGGGAGCCAGAACCTCTTTCGATGGTTCCAAGCTCCGGTGACTGCTTTTGCACATTCCTGGATTGTTGTATAAATTTAAACTCACATTCCATATCAAGATTTCTCTAATTCTTCCTTATACAATTCGGTTATATATGCCGGACCATTACACCACAGTTTTGTTTTCTCATCATACAGTGCTTTTCCTGTCTTTGCACATAGAAAATCCGTCAATATCTCTTTTCTGTCCCTGCCCGTTTCTTCTGCAATCTCATCTGTCACCATAGTGATAAGAAGATCTATTGTATAATTTATTTTTTCTTTTGGAATTGTTACTTCAGCCATATCTTCTCACCTTTCACAAATTTCAGACACTTAATAGCTGCTTCCGTTTTAAAGCAATATTGATCTTTTAATTTATTGGGCAGCAACTGTCTGATGCAGAAATCGTCTGCTTCCTTATCGCCTGCTGTCCCGAAAGCCCCGGCAAGGTAAGCAGTAAGGGTAGCGTTTGTTACATCATCCGCAATCTTTCCTGCAATGATATCATACCTCGCCATTTCACGTTCAACTTCGATGAACATTTTTTTCTTGGTCAATAAAACTGGAATTTTCAAATTAGTCTTTGCAAATAACCTTTGAATCTTCACCATCAATTACAATTCCCTGACGGTTGTTAATTGGGCATAGATTCAAATCCGAAAACTCAGTCATTATTTTCTCGGTAACTTTCTTAAATGGTGCTGTAAGATAATGCGGAAGAACATAGAAATCAATCAAATCAATCCCTGCATCATCTTCTTGTGAGTAGTCCTCCGGCTTTTCATCCATTTGCTCGATATATTGGATGCTTGGAGCGCATATAATTGCGCCTGCCGACTCGCCGATCATCAATTTTCCATTTGCCAATTCCTTTTTCAGCAGTCCATCAGTTCCCGTTTTACGGAGCTGGTCCATAAGAAAGAAAGAATTTCCGCCGGTAAAATATATCACATCTGCTTCTTCAAAAACAGACTGTATCGTTGAATAAGCCTCCGTTGAAATATCAATTTCAGTTACGATTGCTCCCAACTTTTTGAATAATTTTCGAGCCGAGCCGACATAACCGGTGTAGCCTTCACGCAGTGAAGCTGTTGGAATAAATGCGACTTTCTTATTTTCAATTTCTTCCTTTATCAGACTTCCTACACTTGAAAAGTGCGAACATAAAAATAGTTTCATCAATATTCTCCTTTATAAATTGGAAATTGTTTACTGTTTCTTCTTTACAACGAAACCAATAACGAACAAAATAATTGCAGGAATTACCAAAAACAAAGCATTTACTAACACCCACAAATAAAAAGGCGCAGAGTTTAGCGATGTTGAGTATTGAGTATAATCAACGATGCTCTTAATAACAAATACAATCAACAGAATGAGACTCACAATGTTGCATATCATAGGTACTTTCTGTTTCATTCTAAACACCTCCATAAATTTCGACTTGCATCGCTGTTCTTACCTCCTATTTTACCAGATATCACCTACAGATTCCATAGCTTCATAGCTCAAAATAGTTCATTCACAAACCATTTAGCTATGTAAAAGGGACGGCTTCTCAGCCGCCCCACAGGTCAACACTGCCTTAATCAGACAGGTTCATCGTCCGATTCTGCTTCGTAGTCCTCGTTGACATCCACTTCTTCGTCCTCGTCACCAGCATCCTCCGGCAGCTGGAGTGCCTCTTCATGTAATTCAGCGTAATAATCTGTGGCGATTCTTCCATCCGCTCAGAGAAAAAGCGGTCACGAGGGACGAAGCTCGCTGATTCCTGTGTAGAGCCGGAAAAACGCATTATATCACAACACCGACCTCAAAAACAGGCTGACCGCCCCATACGGAGAGGAACGCCGCAGGGCGGCAAGCGAAGCGGCGAAAAACGAATAAAAGGGTTTTAGGGCTTCGTTGATTGTTGCGTTGGCAACCCCACCACAATGGTAGTGCCATTCTCCGAACTTTTCTCCACCCAAACGGAGCCGCCGTGGAGGTCGGCGATCTCCCATACCAGTGAGAGCCCCAGTCCTGCGCCACCGTATTCCCGGCTACGGGACTTGTCCACCCGGAAGAAGGGCTGGAAGATACTGCGCTGATACACCTCCGGGATGCCGCAGCCGGTGTCGGAGACGCGGAGCAGGAGCTTTTCCAACTCCTGAGTGACAGAAACCCGTACCGAGCCGCCCGGCCGGTTGTACTTGACAGCATTCTCCGTCAGGTTGAAGATCAGCCGGTAGATCAGTGCATCGCTGCCGGTCATAATGCCGTCGCCCTCCGCCGTCAGCGTGACGCCGAGCTTATCTGAGAGCGGCGCAAGATCCGTGAAGATCTCCTCAATCATGGGAGCGAGCTGGATCCGCTCGTTCCGCTCCACCTGCCGCAGATTGCTCATCTCCAGCAGTGTCCTGGTCAACTGTATCAGCCGTTCCGTCTGCTCACGCAAAAGCGTGAGGAACTCCGCTGTCTCCGGTCGCACATCAGGATGCTCCGCGGAAAACAGCTCCAACTGCGCCTGCATCAGCGCCAGCGGCGTGCGCAGCTCGTGGGCGGCGTTGCCGGTGAACTGCCGCTGGGCGGCAAAGGCGTTGTTCAGCCGCTCCAGCATCTGGTTGAACGAGCGGCTCAGCTGCCGGAACTCCGAAATAGCGTCTTCATCGATCCTCATATCGGCAAGATTGTTCAGCTGCACCTGCTCCACCTGCGAGGCAAAGCTGCGCAGGGGCTTGAGAGCGCGTCCGCTGACGAAATAGGCGAGGATGCCGCTGAGCAGCGTTACCGCCGCCGTGATATACCAGTTGGTGGTGCGGAAGCGCCCCTGCACCCCATCGACGACGATGGTCAACTCCTCGTTGGGCGCTATGAGCTGCGGGTCAAAGCTCGCTGCTCCGCCATCATTCAGGATCACCGTGCCGCCTTGTAAGCTGTCCGCAATGGTGTCCATATAGTACACACCGGAGGTGCACAGCAGCAAATTCATGACCACGCAGGTGATGCCGATGAGCAGGACGGTCATCAGCGTGATGCGCCACTGCAAAGAAAGACGCTTCATGCTTCCTCGCCTCCCATCAGATAGCCCTCGCCGATGCGGTTGCGGATGGGGTCATAGCCCAGCACGGCGCGGAGCTTTTTGCGCAGGGCGGAGATGTGGACGCGAATGGAATTGCTGAAGCTGTCCACGCTATTGTCCCAAACGTGATCCATCAGTTCCTCCTGACTTACTGGCCTTCCTTGATGCACCATCAGGTATTCCAGGATTCCCGTTTCCTTCCGGGTAAGCGTCAGCGTCTGCCCGTTGACGGCGGCGGTACGGGAGCGGGTGTCAAAGGTCAGGCCTCCGCAGCTTAGCAGCACATCCTGCTGGGTGAACTGCCGCAATGTCAGGCTGCGGATGCGGGCCTCCAGCTCCGCCAAGTGGAAGGGCTTCGCCAGATAGTCGTTTGCCCCGGCATCCAGCCCCTGCACCTTGTCCTCCACTTCGCTGCGGGCGGAGAGGATCAGCACCCGCGTCTCCCGGTCGGTCTGCCGCAGGGTGCGCAGCACCGTCATGCCGTCCTTTTTCGGCAGATTCAGATCAAGAAGCACCAGATCGTATCGTTCCACGCCCAGAAGCTCCAGTGCCGTTTCCCCGTCATAGCAGAAATCCACGCTGTAGGCCAGCCGCCGCAGGCTGCGGACGATGGTCTCGCACAGGGCGCGTTCATCTTCAATTACTAAAAGGTGCATAAGAGCCCTCCTTTTTATTTCTTCGTTTTTGTGTTGCTTTCATTATAGCAAAAACAGATAAGGTTTGCGTTAAATTTTCGTTCTTAACATAGACTTTAACTCTCCCGCGCTATGATGGGGGCAGAAAATCGGAAAGGGTGATGAAAAATGAGCTGTAGGAAAAAGGCAGCGGCGCAGATCGTGCTGCTGATGGCCGGAGCCGCCATGCTGTGCTTCGGTGTCTGGCGGGGCGAGGCGGCGACAGTGCTGAGCAAAGCAATCAAATTATGTCTGGAGTGTGTGGGAATTGGGTAAAAAGTTTTCAGGCGTTTCACAGACCATGTCCCGCTTCCGGGGCTGGATTCAGGCGGGGGCGACGCTGCTGACCAACCTGCACCTGCCGAACTTTCTCAAGGGCGGACTGTATCAGGGGGCGGGGAAGACCGTCTGCGTGCCGGGGCTGAACTGCTACTCCTGTCCGGCGGCGTCCGGGGCCTGCCCCATTGGGGCGTTTCAGGCGGTGGTGGGGTCTTCTAAGTTCAGCTTTTCTTACTATATCACAGGCTTTCTCATTCTGCTGGGCGTGCTGCTGGGGCGCTTTATCTGCGGCTTTCTATGCCCCTTCGGCTGGTTTCAGGAGCTGCTGCACAAAATCCCCACTAAGAAGCTTTCCACAAAGAGGCTGAAGCTGCTGACATACCTGAAATACGCTGTCCTGCTGGTGATGGTTTTCCTGCTACCGGCGTTCCTTGTGAACGATGTTGGCATGGGAGACCCGTTCTTCTGCAAATACCTCTGCCCCCAAGGCGTGCTGGAGGGAGCCATCCCGCTGTCCCTTGCCAATTCCGGCATCCGGGCGGCGCTGGGCAAGCTGTTTACATGGAAATTCAGCATCCTGCTGTCGGTGATTGCGCTGAGCGTACTGTTCTACCGACCGTTCTGCAAGTGGCTCTGCCCGCTGGGCGCGTTCTACGCGCTGTTCAACCGGGTGTCCCTCTTCCAGATGAAGGTGGATAAGAATAAGTGCGTTTCCTGCGGGAAATGCGCCAGAGCCTGCAAGATGGATGTGGATGTGACGAAAACGCCCAACCATACCGAGTGCATCCGCTGCGGAATGTGCATCCGCGCCTGTCCGACGAACGCCGTGTGTTTCCGCTACGGCTTCGGAGACGGGAAAGAAACAACAAAGAAAACAACGATGGAGGAATCAAAATGAACAGGAAGAGAATTTTTGCACTGGCTTTTGCCGTGCTGATGGTGCTGGCCCTGGCGGCCTGCGGCATGAAGAACAATGACAAGATGGGCGACACGAGCGGCAACGGCTCCGCCATGACTGGCGAGCCGAAAAACGCCGAGGAGGCGCTCGCCCTGCACAAGGAGCTGCTGGAGCAGGAGAACGCGATCCTGTCGGAAAATACCGAGCTGTGGGAAAAGGTCTTTGTGGAGGCTGACAAGGGCATGGCCATGATCGAGGACGGGAAAAACTACGGCGACTTCCTGCTGGATACCGTCGAGGCTGCTAAAGAGCAGTTCACCGACAAGGAGTATGAGTGGCTGAAGGAGTCAGCCACGGAGATCAGCAATATTGAAAACAGGCTGACCGAGTTGGAAGATAAATATCCCGAGATCATGCAGAAATCCATGGATGGCGCTATGAGCGTGCCCGCGGGCAGCGACATGACCACGCCGCCTGATGACGGCAGCATGCAGAAATTCCCCGTCTTTGAGGGCAAGGACCTGGATGGCAACACGGTGAAGAGCGACGAGCTGTTCTCCGCCAACGCCGTCACCGTGGTGAATTTCTGGTTCACCACCTGCAATCCCTGCGTAGGCGAGCTTTCCGAGCTGGATGCGCTGAACAAGGAACTGGCAGAGAAGGGCGGCTCCCTCATCGGCGTCAACACCTTCACGCTGGACGGCGACGAAACGGCAATTTCCGAGGCGAAGGATGTGCTTGCCAAGAAGGGCGTCACCTATCAGAATGTGTATTTTGACTCCGACGGTGAGGCGGGAAAGTTTACCACCAACATCTTTGCCTATCCTACCACCTATGTGGTCGACCGCAGCGGCAATATCGTGGGTGAACCCATCGTAGGCGCCATCACGGAAAAGAAGCAGGCGGAGACGCTGCAAAAGCTCATCGACCAGGCTCTTGCCGCCAATATGGGCTGACAAACGAATTTATCTTCTCAGGAAGGAGGATACACCATGTATCGGAGAGTATTGCCGCTTCTGCTCACCGCGGTACTGCTGCTGAGCGGCTGCGCCGCCGGGCAGAAAAATATGCCGCAGAAAACGGACGAGAAGGAAATGACCGGACAGCCCTCTGATATGTCTGGTGAAGGAAGCATGTATATGGATACCACGGAAAATGTCATATATCTGGCGGGCGGCTGCTTCTGGGGAATGGAACAGCTGATGCAGTCCATCCCCGGCGTCATTGATGCCGAGAGCGGCTATGCCAACGGCACCTGCGAGGCGGATGCCGATTACAAGACCGTCTGCAAAGGGAACACCGGTTTCCGGGAGACCGTGCGGGTGGAGTATGACCCCGGACAGGTGAGTCTCGACGCCCTGCTGCTGGCCTACTTCTATGTGATCGCCCCCACGGTGGAGAACCGGCAGGGCAACGACCGGGGCAGCCAGTATCAGACCGGTGTCTATTACACCAACGAAAGCGCGAAGGAAACGGTGGAGCGCATCGCGGAGATCGAGCGGGGACGCAGTGAAAAGTTCTTCGTGGAGATAGGTCCACTCAAGAACTATTACCCCGCCGAGGAGTACCACCAGAACTACCTCGAAAAGAACCCGAACGGCTACTGCCACATCCCGCGCGCGGAGATGGAGCTGTTTTCCCGGCTGCGCATCGATCCGGGAGACTATCAGAAGCCCGCGGCGGAATCCATCCGGGACAAGCTGACGGCGGAGCAGTACCGTGTTACGCAGGAGAGCGGCACAGAGCGCGCTTTCACAGGCGAGTTCTGGGATAAGTTTGAAAAGGGCATCTATGTGGATGTCGTCACCGGCGAGCCGCTCTTTTCCTCCACGGATAAGTACGAGAGCGGCTGCGGCTGGCCGGCTTTCACAAAGCCCATTGAAGAGCCTGCCGTGGTGGAACTGGAGGACCTGAGCCACGGCATGCGCCGTACAGAGGTCAGAAGCCGTGCCGGAGATTCTCACCTTGGTCATGTGTTCACAGGCGATCCGGAGTCCCCCAATGGCGTGCGCTACTGCATCAACAGTGCGGCCCTGCGCTTTGTGCCTTACGCAAAGATGAATGCAGAGGGTTACGGATATCTTCTGTATCTGTTCGAGGAATGGGTGATCTTATCTACCATCACTCTGGCAGTTTGCCTTGCAGATATGTCGGCATCCCCACTGCGGTCGTATCCGGCCTGACCTTAAACATGGCTTTTTCAATCTACCTCCCTTATCGGTTTTCCGCGATATATTTCTCCGCCATGTGGACTGCCATCGCGCCGTCCGCCACGGCGGTGACCACCTGACGGAGGGGCTTCGTCCGCACGTCGCCCACGGCGTAAACGCCGGGAATACTGGTTTCCGTGGTCTCTCCGGCCACGATATAGCCGCCGCCGTCCAGCGCCAGTTGACCCACCGCCAGCGCCGTGGCGGGCTGTCGGCCCACGCTGACAAATACGCCGTCGCAGTCCACCACGCTTTCCTCACCGGTGACGGTGTCCCGCAGGCGTACGCCGGTCAGCCTGTCCCCGGAAATCAGCGCGGAAACGGTGCTGTTCCAGCGGAATTCCACATTTTCGGCCTGTTCCAGTGGCTCGTGATAGATCTTGGTGGCCCGCAGGGTGTCTCTGCGGTGGACGAGGATCACCTTTTTCGCCACGCGGCTGAGAAGGAGGGCATCTGCCGCGGCGGAATTGCCGCCGCCCACCACGACCACCGTTTTGTCCTTGTAAAACATCCCATCGCAGGCGGCACAGTAGGCCACGCCCCGGCCCAACAGCTCCGTCTCTCCGGCAACTCCCAGCGTTCTGGGGTCTGCGCCGGTGGCCAGCACCACGGTTTTCCCCCGGAAGATCCCCTCGCTGGTCTCCACGAGCTTGGGAACCGCCGTCAGATCCATGCGGAGAACTTCCGCGTATTCGCTGCGTGCCCCAAAACGCTCCGCCTGCTTTTGCATCTTCTCCGCCAGAGAGAAGCCGTCGATCCCGTTCTCAAAGCCGGGGTAGTTGTCGATCTGCTCGGTCAGGGCCATCTGCCCGCCAGCAGACAGCTTTTCCAGCACGACGGTGTCCAGCCCCGACCGGGCCGCGTACAGGGCGGCGGTGTAGCCGCCCGGGCCGCCGCCCACCACGAGCATATCATAAACATGATTGTTGTTCATATCTGAACCCTCCGTTATTTCGCCAAGGCTTCCTGAATGAAGCGGTCGATCTCTGCCTTTGAGCCGGGCGCGGTGACGGAATCCACGGCCTTTCCGTTCCGGTACAGCACCAGAGTTGGGATGACCTCGATCCCCTCGGCCCCCGCCAGCCGCGGCTCCTCGTCAATATTGATCTTGCTGACAACGAGGCTGTCCGCGTATTCCTCTCCAATCTTCTCATACGCAGGGCCGATCCTCCGGCAATAGCCGCACCAGGGCGCCCAGAAATCCACCAAAACGGGCTTTTCGCCCCGGGTCGCCTGCTCAAACTGCTCCTGATTCATATTCATAGCTGCCATATCTGTCAGCTCCTTTCTTTTGTTTGGGTATTCTCAAGACTCCGGTCTCTCCCCACACCACATCGTGACCTCAACCTGAGATGACGGTACTCTGCCCTTGGGACATAAAGCAGATGAGTAAGACCATCATCTGTACGAGAATAGCTGCGGTTTGTTGCAGCTTATTCCGCGCAGAGCTCCGCCACAAGAGCGTCCATCTGCGCTTCGCTGGTTTGGTTCAGTGCGCCGCGCAGCGATACCTCCGTTTCACACAGTCGGAGTTCCTTCATCTTTTCCAACTCGGCGCGCATCAGCCGCGCGGCAGCAGGGGCCCATGAACCGTTTTCCATGAGGCCGATCCGGCGGTTTCGGAATCCCTTTGTCTGTAAATGATCCAAAAAGGCCTTCATGGGCGGGAACAGTCCTCCGTCATAAGTGGAGCAGGCCAACACCAGTTTCCCGCAGTAGAACGCACTGGCAACAGCGTAGGAAAGATCTGTCACAGTGAGATCACATATGCTGACCTGCACGCCTTTTTTCTCTAATTTACCCTTGAGGGTCTTCGCCGCATGGGCAGTATTTCCATGGATGGATGCGTGGGCAATCAGTATGCTCTCCGATTCTTCTGGTTCCCATTGTGACCAGAGATCATAGAGCCGCAGACACTCCTCCAGCCCTTCTGTAAGCACGGGACCATGGAGCGGGCAGATCGTTTGGATCTCCAGCGCGGAGGTCTTTTTCAGCAGAGCCTGCACCTGTGTGCCATATTTCCCGATAATATTGTAATAATACCGTCGGGCCTGCGGCACCCAGGGGGCACGGGCAGTCCGTTCCAGTGAGCCAAAGCGTCCGAAGGCATCCGCCGAGAACAGGATTTTTTCTGTTTCCTCATATGCCGTCATCACCTCCGGCCAGTGTACCATCGGTGCCAGCAGGAAGCGCAGCCGGTGTGAGCCCAGAGAGATCGTGCTGCCCTCGCCAACCTCCAGCATACGGTCTTCCGACAATGCACCCGTGCCAAAGAACTGCTTGATCAGGGTAAATGTTTTCGCGTTTCCCACGATCTTCATCTCCGGGTACTCTTGCGCTATCCGCATGAGGCTGCCGGAATGATCCGGCTCCATGTGTGTGACCACAAGATAGTCGGGGTTGCGCCCCCCCCAACACCTGCGCTACATTGGAAAGCCATTCCTCCGCCGCCCGTGCGTCCACGCTGTCCATCACGGCGATTTTCTCGTCCAGAATGACATAGGAGTTGTAGCTCACTCCCATAGGCTGGACGGGGTACTGGTTTTCAAAGAGTGCCAATGTGTTATCATCCACCCCTACATAGCGGATGGCATCTGTTACCGTTCGGATATCCATATAAAAAATACCTCCTATTCTGATGTCTTTGGTTTTCTTATAAATCGTCTATCAGTGCGGTGCTCTTGGCGTAGGCGGTACTGCGTGCCTCAAAGAAATCGGTCTTGACCATATTGGCGTCAGCGTACTGGCTGACCCATTCCATGCTCTCCGGTTCGCTCTCAAAGCCCGGATACAATGCCGGATAGCCAAGGCTCGTCCAGCGAAGATTGCCGAGATAGCGGATGTAATCGCTGATCATCTGCCGGTTCAACCCCGGGATGTCGTCGCCGATCACATAATGCCCCCATGCGATCTCCTGCTCCACGCCCTCACGCATCATCTCGCGCAGCGCTTGTACGCTCTCGGCGGTGAACAACTCCGGCTGCTCCTTTTGCAGCTCCGTGATGATATTGCGGAACAGCCACAAGTGCGTGTTCTCATCGCGGTTGATGTAGCGGATCTCCTGCGCCGAGCCGGGCATCTTCCCGTTTCGGGAGAGATTGTAGAAGAACATAAAGCCGCTGTAAAAATAGATGCCCTCCAAAATATAGTTCGCCATCATCACGCGCAGCAGCGTGGGAGCGTCCTTCCGCTCCTGAAACTCGTTGTAGCAGTCCCCAATGAAGGTGTTGCGGTGCAGCAGATGCTCGTCCGTTTTCCATTGGTATAGGATGTCGTTGCGCTCCACAGGAGAGCAGATGGTGTCGAGCATGTAGCTGTAGCTCTGTGAGTGGACACACTCCTGAAACGCCTGAATGGACAGGCAGAGATTGACCTCGTTGGCTGTAATGTAGGCACCGATGCTGGGCAGGTTCGCCGTCTGGATGGAGTCTAAAAAAACAAGAAAACTCAGAATTTTATCGTAGGCGCTGCGCTCGGCTGGCAGCAGGCGGGGATAATCCTTCACATCCTGCGAGAGGTTGATCTCCTCAGGGATCCAGAAGTTGTTCATAGCCTGCCGGTACCAGTCGCTGACCCAAGCGTACTTCATATTGTTGAAGTCGTTGAGGTTGGTGGTATTGCCGCCGATCATGCGCCGCAGGCGCACATCAGGGTCGCCCTCCGGGTTAAAGAGGGGCTTTTTCTTCAGTTCCATCATGCTATCCTCCTTATGACGAGCAGCTTTCACAGGCCTCGACCTCAAGGGCCTTGCTGCGGACATAGTAAATGGTCTTGACGCCGGCCCTCCACGCCTCCAAATACAGTCTGAGCACCTGACGCATGGAATAGTCGTTGGTGATATAGAGATTCATGCTCTGCGCCTGGTCAATATGTCTCTGGCGAAAGCCCGCGGCGCGTACCGACCAGCTTTGGTCGATCAGATGCGCCGCCTTATAGTACCACCATGTATCCATAGAAAGCTCCGGAGCAACGCGGGGCAGCATGCTGCCCTTTTTTTCCTCTAAAAAGAATTTCTTCATAATTGGATCGATGCCCGCCGACGTGCCGGAGAGGATGGATGTGCTGGAAGTGGGTGCGACAGCCAGCAGATAGGCGTTGCGCATTCCCTGCACCGCCACCGTTTCCGCAAGCGCCCGCCACTTTTCTGAGGTATAACCTCGCTTTTCAAAATACGCGCCTGTCTGCCAGTCGCTGCCCTCAAAGAGCGCATAGCGGCCCTTTTCCCGTGCCAGTGCTGTGTCCGCCTTGACGGCGGCGTAGTTGATATGCTCGAATACCGCATCGGTGAAGGCAAGGTGCTCATCGCTCTCCCATCGGATGCCGCGCTTTGCCAGCATGTGGTGGTAGCCGCTGACGCCCAGGCCGATGCTGCGGTACTTCTGATTGGTAAGCCGCGCGTATTCCAACGGGTAGAAGTTGAGGTCGATCACATTATCCAGTGCGCGGATGGCCGTTTCCACCGTGCGTTCCATATAGGCCTCGTCCTCCACCGCCAGATTACCGAGAGACAGACTCGCCAGGTTGCAGACCACAAACTCACCGGGGCGTGTGGCCGTCACCACCACTGTGTCGCCGTTCTCCGTGTGCACCTCAGTGCTGATATGCTCGATGGGCGCCATGTTCTGTGCGATCTCCGTGCAGAGATTGGAGCAATAGATCATTCCCGTGTGGCCGTTTGGGTTCATACGATTTACGCTGTCGCGGTTGAAGGCGAAGGGCGTGCCGGTCTCCACTGCCGAGCGAAGCACCAGCCGCACGATGTCCTTGACGGTGACGCTGCGCTTTTCGATGCGCGGGTCATTGACGCAGTCCAGATACCGCTTCTCCCATTCCGTACCCCAGTAATCCTCCAGTGCGTAGCCCTTGACCGTGAGGATCTCATGCGGACACATGAGATGCCACGGCGCGTCTATGTTCTCCTCCGCCAGTCGCCAGAAGAGATCCGGATAGCACACGGCGGGAAACACATCATGCGCCTTCATGCGGTCGTCGCCGTTGTTGGTGCGCAGTTGAAGGAATTCCGGCAGATCCCGGTGCCATGCGTCTAAGTAAACCGCCGCAGCGCCCTGCCGCATCCCCAACTGATCCACCGCCACGGCGGTGTCGTTGACCAACCGGATCCAGCGGATAACACCGCCCGCCGCCCCTTGAAAGCCGCGGATGGTGCTGCCTGCAGCGCGCACCTTACCGAAGTACATCCCCATTCCACCGCCAAATTTAGAGACCTTTGCGAAGTTGTCCAGCGAGCGGTAGATGCCGTCCAGACTGTCCGGCACAGTGTCCACAAAGCAGCTTGAAAGCTGATGGTAGGGCTTTCGTGCGTTGGACATGGTAGGTGTCGCCATCGTGACCTCCATACGGCTGAGCATATCGTAAAAGCGTTTTACCCACCCCATGCGGTCAGAGCCTTCGTTCATAGCAAGATGCAGCGCGATACCCAAAAACATCTCCTGCGGTGTTTCCAGCGGCACGCGGCTGCGTGACTGGATCACATAGCGTTTGAGCAGCAGGTCAAGGCCGGAGTAGGTGAACAGCTCGTCCCGTTCCGGGCAGAGAAAATCCTCCGCCATAGCGATCTCCTCGTGGGTATAGTGGGCAAGAATATAGTCACCGTAGAGTCCCTTATCCGTCAGATAGCGAAGCCTGCCATAGAGGTCGCCGACGCCGCGCCCCTCCCATTCCTGTGCGTTGCGACAGCGAAAGGAGTGGTTCAGAAGCCGCGCCGCGATGAACTCCCACTTGGGTGCCTCTGCCGTAGTCAGCTCTACCGCTGCCTTGGTCAGTGCCTCAGCCCTCTCATCCTCCGTCATGCCCGGGCGACAGAAGCTCTCAAACTTCATTTGAAGCGCCGCGAGGGAGTAGATTTCCTCGGTAAAATCCATCTGGATACGGCGCAGCACCTCGTCAAGCGAGTTATCCCCCACCGTCTGCGCGATGGTATGCCGGACGCGGCGCAGCGCAGACCGCTTTTCGCGATAGAGGATGTACGCCTTGGCCACCTCATAGTGTCCGCGCTCCATGAGCGTCCGCTCCACCTCGTCCTGCACACGTTCCACGGTGAGCGGTACTGTGACGGAGAGATTGTCGAGAACGGCAGTGAGGATCTCCTCCAGCTCTCCGCCCCCAATCTCCCTTCCCTGTCCATCAAACGCTTTTTTCATAGCGTTGAAAATTTTCTCCTGTTGAAAAGGAACAGACTTCCCGTTTCGTTTTCTGATCTCCATTTCGATCCTCTCATCTTCTCCGGTCACTTCTCATGTCCTTTTGGGCAAAGAGCGGGCAAGCGCAGTATCACGCTTGCCCGCTCTATTTTTGAAAGCCGGTTTTTCTGCAGCCGACACGGCGGGGCTGTTTGTTGTCTGTTGTCTTTGTTTTAGCTTTTCTGCCCGTTACTTCATAGATTCCAGAATGGCGTCCGCCAGTGCTTCCAGCTCAGTGCGCTTGTCCGTGCCCATGGACGAGGCGAGGCTGAGCCGCTCGTTGAGCACCGTCATGTTCTTAAGCTCATCGTTGACGAATTTCTGCATGAGGTCACCGGACTTCACCGCCCATGAGCCGTTTTCAATGATGGCAAAGGTGCGGTTTTGCAGATTCAGTGCCTTCATATCCATGAGGAAGTCATGCATGGCGGGGTAGATGCCGAGATTGTAGGTCACAGAGGCCAGGACAATGTGACTGTACTTAAACGCCTCGGAGATCAGCTGGGAGACATGAGTGGAGGACACATCGTACATCGCCACCTTGCTCATGCCCTTATCGCAGAGCGACGCCGCCAGCGCCTGCGCCGCGTTCTCCGTGTTGCCGTACATGGAGGCGTAGACGATGAGCACGCCCTGGGTCTCAGGGGCATAGCGGCTCCATGTGTCGTACTTTTCGATGAACCAGCCCAGATCCTTGCGCCACACGGGGCCGTGGAGCGGGCAGATGTACTTGATCTGATCCAAAACGCCGCCGGCCTTTTTCAGCAGGAGCTGGATGTGGGGGCCGTACTTGCCCACGATGTTGGTGAGATAGCGGCGGGCGTCGTCCAGCCAGTCCCGCTCGAAGTCCACCTCGTCGGCGAACAGCTTGCCGTCCAGCGCGCCGAAGGTGCCGAAGGCGTCGGCGGAAAAGAGGACGCCGTCGGTGACGTCGAGGGTCACCATGGCCTCCGGCCAGTGAACCATAGGCGCGCCCACAAAGGTGACGGTGTGCTTGCCAAAGGAGAAGGTGTCGCCCTCCTTCACCTCGATGCACTCATGTCCGTCCACATGGAAGCCGAACTGCCGCATGAGCATGAATGCCTTCTCGTTGGAGATCAGCTTCACCTTGGGATGGCGCAGCAGGATCTCCTCGATGCAGGCGGCGTGATCCGGCTCCAGATGGTTGACCAGCAGGTAGTCCAGCTCGCGGCCATCCAGCACATACGCCAGATTTTCCAAAAGCTGGCGGCAGGCAGACCAGTCCACCGTGTCAAAGAGCACCGTCTTTTCATCCAGCAGGCAGTAAGCGTTGTAGCTTACGCCCCGGGGAATGGGAAAGCAGTTTTCAAACAGGGCCAGGCGATGGTCGTTGGCGCCCACCCAGTAGAGGTCGTTTGTTACTTTACGCACGCAATACATCTTATCTTACCTCCTTCACGGCTCAAGCCTTTACAAATTGATCCTTCGTCTCCGCGCACTCCGGGCACACCCACTCGGCGGGAAGCTGCTCAAAGAGCGTACCCGGCGCGATCTCGCCGTCCTCGTCGCCCAACTCCGGCACATACTCGTAGCCGCAGCCGCTGCAGACGTAGCGGTCGCCGATTGGGGCGGGCTTCGGCGGTGTGGGCCTCTTCATCTTTACCATAGGCGGCGCGGGCAGCTTTTCTCCGCTATCCAGCGCAGCAGTGAGCAGGGGCAGGATCTCCTCCACATCGCCCACGATGCCGTAGTCGCAGTTCTTGAAGATAGGCGCGTTACCGTTCTTATTGATGGCCACGATGGTGGAGGCGTCCTTGATGCCCTTAAGGTGCTGGGATGCGCCGGAGATGCCACAGGCGATGTACAGATTGCCGGTGAACTTCTGACCGGACATACCCACATAGCGGTTCAGCGGCAGATATTTGAGAGTCTCCGCCACAGGGCGGGAAGAACCGATGGCCGCGCCGGCAGCCTTGGCCAGCGACTCTACCAGTTTCATGTTCTTTTTCTCCCCGATGCCCTTGCCCGCGGAGACCACCCGCTCCGCCTGCGGAATCGGCGTATCCATGGGGATGCCCACGGAGAAGTCGTGGCCGTCCTTTTTCAGCGCCGCCACAAGGTCGGCCACCTGCTGGGCGGCATCCCCCTCCCGGAAGATGGTCTTTTTGCGAATGCCGGTGATGGGCGCGGGTTTCTTGGCCGCCGAACGGCTCTCGCCGCCGGAGCTCTTGCCCAGCCTGCCCACCAGATGAGAGGCGATGACCACCCGCTGGATCTCGTTAGTGCCCTCGTAGATGGTGGTGATCTTGGCATCGCGGTAGGCCCGTTCCACCTCCATGCCCTTGAGGAAGCCGCTGCCGCCGTGGATCTGCAAGGCATCGTTGGTGACCTCCAGCGCGATGTCCGAGGCGTACATCTTCGCCATGGCGGACTCCATGCCGTAAGGCGCGTGCTGCTCCTTCAGCTCCGCCGCGGAGTAGATGAGGAACCGGGCGCAGCGCAGCTTGGTGGCCATATCCGCCAGCTTGAAGGCGATGCTCTGCTGGGCCGCGATGGGCTTGCCGAACTGGACGCGCTCCTTGGAATAGCTCAACGCGTGCTCAAACGCGCCTTGGGCGATGCCCAGCGCCTGCGCGGCGATGCCGATGCGTCCGCCGTCCAGCGTGGACATGGCAATCTTGAAGCCCTCGCCCTCCTTGCCCAATAGGTTTTCCTTGGGAACCTTCACGTCGTTGAAGATCAGCTCCGCCGTGGAGGAGGAGCGAATGCCCATCTTGTCATAGTGGTCGCCGAACTCAAAGCCCTTCCAGCCCTTCTCCACGATGAAAGCGGAGATGCCCCGGGTGCCGATGTCCGGCGTGGTGACGGCGAAAACCACATAGGTGTCCGCCTTAGGGGCGTTGGTAATGAAGATCTTGCCGCCGTTGAGGAGGTAGTAGTCCCCCTTATCCAGCGCCGTGGTCTCCGTGCCGCCGGCGTCGGATCCGGCGTTGGACTCCGTGAGGCCGAAGGCGCCGATCTTCTCGCCCTTGGCCAGCGGAACCAGATATTTCTTCTTCTGCTCCTCGGTGCCATAGGCGAAAATGGGCCATGAGCCGAGGGAGACGTGGGCGGAGAGGATTACGCCCGCGCCGCCGTCCACACGGGCCAGCTCCTCCACCGCGATGGCGTAGCTCAGGGCATCAAGACCGGCACCGCCGTACTCCTTGGGGTAGGGAATGCCCATCCAGCCCAGCTTACCCAGCTTCTTGACAGCCTCCTCGGGAAACTCATTGTTCTGATCCATTAAAAATGCGAGGGGCTTGATCTCCTCCTCCGCAAAACTCCGGATCTTCGCGCGCAGCTCTTCGTGCGCCGCCGTGGTTTGAAACATCATACGGGTACCTCCTCTTAAAATTTTACAGCTTGCTTGTATCTTGGGGATCGGATCCGCCGGTCAGCAGCCTGCGCAGGCTCACGGCACGGAACGCCTCGTCCTGCTTTTGCTGCAAGGCCGCCAGCTGACAGTGGATGGCGCACCGCCCATGCTTGTCCTGCCAGCGGCATTCATATCCCGGCTCCATGCAGGCGCACAGGATGCCCCGCTCCCCCACGACCCCCATGAGATCGTAGAGGGAGGTCGCGTCCAGATCGCAGGACAGCGCGCAGCCGCCGAGGGCGCCGCGGCTCACCCGCACCAAATTGCCGGCGGAGAGCTTTCGCAGGATCTGGTAGGCAAACTGATTGGGGATCAATTCCGTTTCCGACATCTCGGCCACCGAATGCTTCTCCCCGTCCAGCAGCACCCGCAAAATGCGCAGCGCGTAGTCCGTCTCTTTGGTGATGATCATACTCCGTATCCTCTTTTCGCTTGCTTGTTAATGCCATCATATCAATCTTGATAAATTTTGTCAAGATTATTTTCAAAAAAAAATTTCCTCTTTAACACAGACTGCCCCAGCCCGGGTCAGCTTCGCTTTCCATTCAGCGAAAAGCCATGTTCCTTACAATTATAGAAGCCGAAAAAGCTGTGCCGTGGCAGTCCGCCGAAAGCAGAAAAGACTATGCCTTAAAACCAGAAAGCGGAGAAATTGGTTGGGGCTCGCAGGGGTCGCCCACCCAAGGCGGACGACCGCTGTGAGCCCCGACAAGCCCAAGCTGTACACACGAAACAAGCAACAAAGAGCGTACTTGTCACTTTTATTCGACACATTATGTTATGATATGCAGCAAGTGTTCCATCTTACCATCCCATTCTCTGCTGGAATCAGCGCACTCTTTCAGCTCAGTTTCGACTTCAGCATTTATCGGCAGGTTTTTCTTATAGCGGATGGTATGCTCAAGGCTTGCCCAGAAGTCCATCGCGATTGTACGGAGTTGTATCTCCACCGGCACATGGATCACTTTTTCCGCAAAGAATACCGGCAGCCGGATCGTCAGGTGCAGACTGCGATAGCCATTTTGCTTAGGGTGTGAAATATAATCTTTCTCTGTGATGATTTCAATGTCAGACTGTTTTTTTAAGCACTTTGCCAAAAAGAACACATCCTCCTCGAAAGAGCAGATCACCCGCACACCGGCAATATCCATGATATTTGCCTGCATGGTCGGAAAATCCAGAGGAAGTCCGCGTTTCTGCATCTTATTCATAATGCTGGACGGCGACTTCAAGCGGCTTTTTATACTTTCTATCGGATTGCGATCATGCTGCAATGAAAACTCTTCGTTTAGAATTTCCAACCTGCTTTCCAGTGCTTTCAGCGCACATCGGTATTGCAGCATGACTTCCTGATACCTGCGATTTTCGCTTAAAAGGCGCTGGCATTGCAGGTCATCCAAGCCTTTGTCTGCCGCAACCGTCAAACCAAATAGATTTTCACTCATAGCTTCTCCATTCCGCAGGGATAGGCGCTCCGCACTGTCTGCTGCTCTTGTGTTACGACCTGATAAAAACTGTATCCGCCGGAGAGATGGGAACAGGTGAAACCGTACTGCGTCAAAAGTCGGCAGGCCAGATAACTGCGAAGCCCTGTCTGGCAATTCACATAAACAGGCTTACCCCGGTCTAACTCGTCCAAATGCTCCCGCAGATCGTCCAGTGGAATATTGCGGAATCCATTCAAGTGCCCACGCCGATATTCGCCTTCTGTACGGACATCCAGCAGTGTCGCATTGCCATCGCAAGGCAAGTCCTCAACCTCATTCCAATGGAACTGCCGTACCTTCCCGCTCTCCAAATCCTCGATCATAAAACCGGCCATATTGACCGGGTCTTTGGCAGAGGAATAGGGCGGCGCATAGGAAAGGTCAAGCTCCGTCAGTTCCAAGGCTGTCATTTTTGCGCGAATGGCCGTTGCCAGTACATCAATGCGCTTGTCCACGCCCTCGCCGCCAACGATCTGCGCACCCAGCAGCCGAAGGCTTTCTTTTTCATACAGCACCTTCATTGCCATAGACTGTGCGCCGGGATAATAGGTAGCGTGGGATGCTGGGAAAAGTACGACTCTGTCGTAAGCAATCCCTGCTGCCTGCGCCGCCTTTTCATTGATCCCCGTAGAGGCCGCGGTCAAGCTAAACAATTTCAGAACAGACGAACCCTGAGAGCCGTGAAAGTGGCTGTTCCCGCCGCAGATATTGTCGGCGGCAATGCGGCCCTGCTTGTTGGCGGGACCCGCCAGCGAGATCAGCGCCTTCTGGCCGGTCACGAAATGGGTGACCTCCACGGCGTCCCCCACGGCGTAGATGTCCGGCACGGAGGTCTCCATCCGCTCGTTCACAACGATGCTACCCCGGATGCCCAACTCCAGCCCGGCCTCCTTTGCCAGATGGGTGTCCGGCGTGACGCCGATGGCCAGCAGCACCATGTCAGAGCGCAGCGGCTCACTATCCTCCAGCAGCGTCAGCACGGAATCTCCGTCCTGCCGGAATCCGGTGACGGTTTCACCCAACCGCAGAGCCACGCCGTGTCTGCGCATTTCCGCATGTACAAAGCTCGCCATATCCGCATCCAGCGGCGCTAAAAGCTGCTTGGGACGCTGGACGATGGTGACGGAAACACCCATCTCCACAAGGTTTTCCGCCATTTCTAGGCCGATAAAACCGCCGCCAGCCAAAACAGCGGTTTTCGGCTTCTGATCCTCTACAAAGCGTCTAATGCGGAGGGTGTCTTCCACGGTGCGCAGGGTAAAGACCCGCTCGCTGTCCATGCCGGAAAGCGCAGGAACCGTCGGCTTTGCGCCGGGTGCGAGGAGTAGTTTGTCATAGGTTTCCGTGTAGACCTTTCCACTGTCCAATGCGTGAACGGTGACGGTTTTTTCTGCGGGATTGATCGCAGTTACTTCCTGCCGTACCCGCACATCTATGCGAAAGCGGTCCCAGAAGCTCTCCGGAGTTTGCAGCGTCAGTTCTTCTTGCTCCTTGATCACACCGCCCACATAATACGGCAGGCCGCAGTTGGCATAGGATATATAGCCGCTGCGCTCGATCATCACGATCTGCGCGTGTTCATCCAAACGGCGGATGCGGGCAACGGCAGACGCGCCGCCAGCCACACCGCCTACGATCACAACTTTCATCTTGCGCCCTCCACCATGGCGGTGATCTCCGCCTTGGACCGGTAGCCCACGGATTTGGCAACGGCCTTTCCATCCTTGAATACGACAAGCATCGGGATACTGGATACCTGAAAACGCATCGCCAGTTCCATTTGCTCGTCCACATTGATCTTGCCCACCTTGAGGGTGCCGGCGTTTTTCTCCGTGCGCTCCACGCGGCAGGGGCAGTACCCGCTGGTGCGCTTGAGACTCTCACGGATGGTGTCCACGACCTCCTGATCGGAATTGAGCTTGATTTTCATATCGGTTCCCTCTTTCCTTTGTTCTTTGTGATGTCCCTATCATAGCAAACTCCGCCCTGCCTTTCTGTAACAAGGTCACATTACAAAAATTTTCGCGGCAACAGAAAAAGCTGTGAAGCGGCAGTTCACGTACCGCTTCACAGCTTTCGCCTATCTCGTTATTCAGGCAAAGCAGGCGTTCACCTGTTCGACGATCGCCCGATCCAACCAGCCCTTTTCAGCCATATCCCGAAGAATAGAGCAGGCTTTTTCGTGAGACATTCCAGCTTTGTAAGGACGATTTTCGGTCAGGGCCTGATAAATATCCACGCAAGCCATGATACGCTCCTGCGTATTTAACTCGGACTCGTTTTTTCCAAAGGGATACCCTGTTCCATCCAGATGCTCGTGATGAAACGCGGCCCAATCGCGCAGCTCCGCAAAGTCCTGGACTTCCGATAGGACGTAATATGTATAGGCAGCGTGATGCTTCATTTCCGCATATTCGCTGTCGGTCAGGCGTCCCGGCTTTTCCAGTATTTCATTGCCTATCGCTACCTTTCCGATGTCATGGAGTGCGCCGGCAAGATACATTTTCTGGGCGATGTCCTCGTCAAATCCCATAAACCGGGCCAGACATTCCGCATCGTCGGCCACACCCAGAGAATGTGTACTGGTAAAGGGCGATTTGTAGTCTACAATTTTCGCAAAGAATTTTGCCAGAGCTTTTACCTGCGCAAAATCAAGCTGCTGCTTGGTACGCGGCACCTTGCCCCACAGGCGCTCCTCCAGCCCCCTGCCGCCAAGAGAGCAAAAATGCTGTTCTGAAAAAGCGCGAAGAAACGCGTCCGCGCATTCCTCATCCACGATCCTGCCGCGTACCCGAGTAAGGAATGCGTTCGCACGCTCCCACACATCCGGCGTAAAGACATCGGCGCGGCAGAAAGCATCCAGCAGATCGCACAGACGGATAATACGGGCGCCCAGCGGGATCTCCTGCCATGTTTTTCCGAAGGAGCCGCTGCCATCCGCGTTTTCGTGGTGGTAAAGGATGATATTTTCTACATTTGTATGAAACGGAAGCGCGGATATGTTCTCCTCGCCCATAACGCAGTGAGCGCCGAGATGCGGCAGCTCCGGCAAACATTCCGCGGCAGAGCTGTCACCACGAAATTCTTCGTGCAGATACTGCGTCAGAGCATTGTCGTGCAATAGGGCACAGACGGCAAGATCCTGCAGTGCTTCGCCGGAAACACCAAACTGTTCGGCCGTACACACACTCATATACGCCACACGCTTGGCGTGGAACGTTGTCACATGAACCAGTTCCGCCTCCACGCAATCCAGAGCATAGGAGCAGGCACCAAGCAAGCCTAATACATCAAGTTCCATGTGCGGAGCGGTCACGCTTTCCAAAGGCTGTGGAGGTTGCAGTAGGCGTAGACCGCCTCCACCGCGTCCCCCTCGCAGAGAGCAAAGCATACCTCGGGTTTCTCGCCGGGATGCAGTTCCTTGCGCTGGTTGCCCTGCTTGGTGTGGAGAGAGACCCACTCGATATAGTGCTCCGGCAGCATAGGATGCTCCACGGAGCCGACCTTGACGTGGACGATGCCGTTTTCCACAGTCCAGACAGGGACGTGCTTCTCCACGGCGGCGTCGGTGGTGCCGGGAACGATCTCGCTCATCGGCTCACCGCAACAGATGACGGGAACGCCCGTGTCCTTGACCTTGGCAATGATGTTACCGCAATGCTTGCAAATATAAAACTTCTGCTCCATGATGATTCTCCTTTTCTTTCTTTAATAATTTTCCGCGTGGATCTCAAAATAGCTCTGGGGATGATTGCAGGCAGGGCAGACCTCCGGGGCCTTCTCGCCCACAACGATGTGACCGCAGTTGCGGCACTCCCACACCTTGACCTCGCTTTTGGCGAAGACCTGCGCCGTCTCTACATTGCGCAGCAGGGCACGGTAGCGCTCCTCATGGTGCTTTTCAATGGCGGCGACCAGACGGAAGCGCTGGGCAAGTTCGTGGAAGCCCTCCTCGTCAGCAGTCTTGGCAAAGCCGTCGTACATATCCGTCCACTCGTAGTTCTCACCCTCAGCGGCGGCGAGAAGATTTTCGGCAGTGTCGCCGATGCCGTTCAGTTCTTTGAACCACAGCTTAGCATGTTCCTTCTCGTTGTCAGCGGTTTTGAGGAACAACGCCGCGATCTGCTCGTAGCCTTCCTTCTTGGCCTTGGATGCAAAATAGGTGTACTTGTTGCGTGCCTCGGACTCACCGGCAAAGGCGGCCATCAGATTTTTTTCGGTTTGAGTACCTGCGTATTTCGTTTCTTTCATGGTCGATGCTCCTTCCAGCTTCTTCTGCTCATATTATAACACGGATTCGTGTTATAAACAATATTTTCATTTTAAGTGATTCAATCCGTCTATATCCCGCAGCGTGGTTGCGCCTCGTCTTAGCTTCACAAGCCCGTCCTCCGAGAAGCTCTTGAGCATCCGCGCCACCGCCTCCCGCGCCGAGCTGATGTGCTGGGCAATCTGCTCATGGGTCATGCGTATGGTATCGGAGCCGGTACGCTCCGCTTCGGCCAGGAGAAAATCTGCCAGCCGCCGATCCAAACCCTTGAACATGATCTGCTGCATCGCCCACATCACATCAGAAAATCGTTTCGTTGCCAGTTCATAGAGGAAGCAACGGACATGAAGATTTTGCTCCTTGAGCACAGCGATGACATTTGCAGGGATAATCAGAACCTCCGTATCCATTCCCGCGGTCATTTGCGTATCAAAGGTGATCTGACTGATCACACAAGAGGCAGAAAGCACGCATAGTTCGCCCGGATACAGGCGGAACAGCGTTACCTCCCGCCCCTCCTCGGAGAGAAGATAGGTGCGGATCTCGCCGGAAAGGACAAACAGCATTCCGAGACATTCATTGTCGCTGCAGTGAACGAACGCGCCCTTTTCATAATGACGGACAAAGGCGCTTCGGCGTAGCGTTTCCATTTCGTGTTCGGTCAAGGATGACCAGAACGGAAGTTGTGTCAGTGTGCGTTCCATATCAATGGCAGCTATGCTTGCCGCAGCCGTGGTCACCGCAGGTGTGCCCATCCTCGCCGTGCTCGTGGTCATGGTGATCACAGTGAACATTGGGGTCGTAGCCCAGATTTCCGCTGAGCAATGCGCTCACCGCCGCGTCAACGTCCCCGCTGACACCGCCGTAGAGCTTGATGCCCGCTTCGGCCAGAGCCGCCTGCGCACCGCCGCCGATGCCTCCGCAAATCAAAGTGTCCACGCCGTTCTGCATCAGGAATCCTGCCAGTGCGCCGTGACCGCTGCCGTTGGTATCAACGACTTCCGCATGGACGATTTTGCCGTCCACAGCTTCATAAAGCTTGAACTGCTCGGTGTGACCGAAATGCTGAAAGATTTGACCGTTTTCATAGGTAACTGCAATTTTCATAATGGAATCTCCTTTGCAAGTTTTGCCTGATTTTTCCATGTTGGCTCTCTGCATCCGGCAGCAACAGCCGCAGTGAGCTGCCTCCTGTCCTCCGCAGATGCGGTAGTTTCCCCCGGTGATGTGCAGCGGTTTCCCGTGGACAAGATACGCTGCGATCTTGCTCCGTGCGCTTTCGTAAATCTCCTGCACGGTAGAGCGGGAAATGTCCATTTGAGCGGCACACTGCTCGTGGGTTTGCTGCTCCAAGTCAACCAGCCGAATGACCTCGTATTCGTCCAGCGTCAGCAGGATCGGCTCGGTATTCTCGCACCCGTTGGGACAGAATGTATCGACCTGTGGTACGCCACAAATTCGACGGCACCGTGGCGGTCTTGGCATGGGAGCTTTCCTCCCTTGGTATCGGTATATTCCGATTATAGCACTTTGAGCAGAAAAAGCAATTTTTTCAAAAGCTGCTACATTTTCCGTCCTCATATGTGTGCCGGCTGATATTCGGTGTCGAAGACTACGTGTGAGCCATGTTCGTATTGTCAGATTATCTACATTTGACAGAACTTCGCAGGGCATGATGAATTTGCTTGGATTCATTATGAGTTTAGTTTACATGCAAGCCGTTCACGGGTGGTTGTCCACCTATGAACGGCTTGTAAATTCTCAATTTTTTTCCTTACTTGACACAAGAAGATCTCAGTCGCCTCGTTAGAGATTACATCGAAGCGGGCAAGTAGTATCTCTATTTTGTCATTTCCAAACGCAGAGCACGATTAGATTTTCTTCGCAATCGTAGACAGCTCCGAAATAATGCTCAGAAGATCATTTTTGACTTCCTCTTTACTTGGCTCACTGCCCATCAGAAGATAATCCGTGCTGACATGGAGGATGCAGGACAGTTCGATCAGCAAGTCAATGGAGCAGTTGCGCTCTCCGTTCTCCATGCGGCTGACATGCTGCTTGCTTGCCAGTCCCAGACGAACCGCCAGTTCCTCCTGCGTAATGCCACGGGAAGTGCGAACATCGTGAAGTCTCTTACCAAACTCTTTTGCGTCAAAATACATACGTTTCTCCTTCCGCACAGCCGGTACAGAACCGGATCGACGGAAGGTCAAAAAAAGAGCCGCATGACGGTAAAGAAAAAATCTTGTGCCGATAAAACAGAACATGGGTATCCCATAATTCTGTCTCATGCGGCATTCGGAAGACTTCGCCTGTCAGCGGCTCCACAGCACGGAGCAGATCACGCCGCCCTTTCTGGTGTAGTCGCTGTATTCGCCATAATACTCGCTATACAGCTTTTCGCCGGAACGATAGGCAGCAGAAGCGATAGCGGACTGTCCTGCGCTTCGCTTAGTCTGCGTGACACTCAGATGAAATAGTGCCATTGGCTTTCAACTCCTTTTCTTTGTTTGCTTGCTTGATGTGGATAATCGCCATGTGACGGACGGCTCGCTGGACTTCGGACAGGGAAAAGATGTGTTCCATCAGCTCTGTCATTTCGGTGCGTGTGAGATCTTTGACCTCCGGGGCAAGACTCTCAACCGTGCCGCCCAGATTGCAAAGGCGGTGGGTGCGCTTGGTGCGTTCGCCTTTCTCCAGATACTTCTTCCTGTTCTCCAGACGCTCCAGCTTGTGCTGTTCCTGTGCAAGCTGCGTCTCGGCTCGTTCCTTTTCGGCTCGAAGCTGGTCGAGAGTTTTCAGTTTTGTCATTGTGATTGACCTCCTTTTTTGATTTTGGAGATAAAAAAGACCGTCAACTTTTCGCATAGTGCGACCAGTCAACGGTCTGCTTTTCGGTATTCGGTTTTTGTGTTCAGTTCAACAAATATGAATTTATCGCTTTTGTTTATCAACGAATATTGGCTTGCTGCCATCATCAATTTCAAATGTATTACTTCCAGTTCGTATATAAACACTTCCTATTTCCGCATGAATATAAGGAATAATATCTCTGTCATAATTACATATTGTATTGATGGAAAACACAGAATGATTGCTTGATTCGTTCATATAAGCCTCATCTTCATTACCCGCTAAAAAACGCCATCCGCTATCTGGGTTGTCTTCATCTGGAGCTTCTCGATACATATATCCTACTTTAAAACCTTCTTTTGTTATTCTGTCAGATACAATGCATCCTTCTCCATTTGGTTCGTTCCAATCAATTAAATTCTCTATGTTGATACTAAGAAAATCGTTGTTCTTCTTTCTCTCGAAAAACATGATGATTCACCTCTCCAAATTCTGATTTGCTTGTTCCATAAAATTCATTTTAGTCGCTTTCAAACTTGCTGGCGGCGAACAGCATTTTATGCTGTTTGCGGACGGCAAGTCCACAGGGGATAGCCGCTTTAGCGGCGCAAGGGGGTGTAGCCACCTTGACGGAACGAAGTGATGAAACATTCACGGTCGGACAGTTTTCTTCTGCCGACCGGGAGTGAAGCTCCGCAGGACGCACATACTCCCGATAGGAGAGTATAGAAGTGCGCCCTTTAGTTCCTAAAGGGATTTTATCAGTTCGCCAAACTGGAATTGTTAAGTATCAATCGGTGTTACCGTTTTCTTCAATGTTTGATGGTAATATTTATAAGCCATTTTAGTAAAATGTTCACATTCTGTTTTATAGAACTGTTTATCGGCAGTGTTAAGGCGTTCCTCATCTTCATCTGTCAGATACTCTGGTATATCCCAATATTCTGTTAATCTGGTATCATCTTTAAATTTTTCCAGAACATCATAATATGTGTCTGCCAGTAATTCATAAAGACTGGTATCATCGATGCGCTTTAGCCCACGCATGGCATAGCAAAAACATTGGAAACCCCAGTTGCAAAAAAACTGGATAAATCCTCCGTTATTTATGTCCACAAATAGCTTCCATAAGGCAGCAATTTCTTGTTCATCTTCGTCCAGTTTGTTCCAATCTCCATTTGAATTTACTAACTTTGAATTAAATTCGATAGAATAATTATCCCATAATTTTCCGTAATCATCCATACTGCTATTCTCCTTTCATACTGCCGATTTGTTGCTCACTTTTCGTATTCAAATTATACCATAAAACTTGTGAACATTTCTACCGCAACTTTGGACTATATGAGAAAAGTCCGAACAGTTTTCTGCCCGGACTTCCTCGCTCAATCGTAAATCAATTCCGCTTTCACAATCTCCTCTGCCTGTGCCTTGCAAGCGTTCATCTGCCGCACCCATTCCATTTGGTTTTCGGCTTTCAGCCTTTCGGTCACGCCGTACTGCTTTGCCAGTTGCGGCACGATCAGCTCCATTCGGTTTTGTGCCGCTTCGTCAATCTCGGCGCAATGCTCAAAGAGCTTGTCGGATAGCGCCAGCTCATTGAACAGTATCGGGCGGTGCATTTCCAAATACGCCTTGCGGAGTCTGCCGTAGTGTCCGAGGGGCTTTGTCTTGCGGATAACGATGTTCGGGATAAGATAATCTCCGTTCTGTGTATAAGTGATATTCATGCTGATTGCACTCCTTTCATCGGCTCTCTCTGCGGTAAACTGCTGACAGGGACGAACACTCCCTTTGCAATATCCTCCGCACGAATGGCGGCTTTCTTGGCTTCGATTTTTGCCTTTTTCCGCTTCTTGATTTTGTCCTCGTATCGCTTCTGCGCTCCGCTGGCTTTCCGCTTCAAGTAGTTCTGATGAGGCCTGTCCTTGCGTTCCTCACGTTTGCGGATTTCCTCTAATTCCTCCGGGGTCAGCTCCGCTTCTCCAAACGCCGGGGAACAAATCGCCCGACAAAATTGAAGTAAATCTCGACCTCCTGTATGGTCTGTATACTTCCCTTGCGGTCACGCTCATGCACAAGGATTTTCTCGATAAACTCGTTGAGCATGGCAATGGTCAACTTGTCGAAGTTCTCATATTTGTCAATCAGAGCAATAAAACGGTCAGCGTCCTTTTCGTGCTTCTCATAGCTCTTGACTGCTTTTTCCAGAGCAGAGATTTCGGCGGTAAGCTCGGACTGTTCCTTTTCGTATTGAGCGTCCAGAGTGGCGTATCTGCTGTCGGACAGCTTGCCTAAAATGTTGTCCTCATAGATTTTGCAGAGCAGGACTTCCAGCTCGGAAACTCTCTGCTTTGCGGTGGCAAGGCGTGTCCGCTGTTTCCTGGCCTCTGTGGTCTGCTGGCTGGACTGCGCTTCCTGCACCACACGGACAAACTCGGCTCTGTCATGTTTCGCATACTCGGCAATGGCTTTCAGCATTTCCGAGACAAGGGACAGTACCACATCTTCATTGATACGGTGCTGGGTCTTGCAGAGCGTTCCGCAAGGAACTTTGGTGTACTGTGAGCAGGTGTATTGAGAAATGCGCTTGCCGTTGTTGGTGCGGTGGACATACATCTTGCCGCCGCAATCGGCACAATAGAGCAAGCCCGTGAGGTGCTTGCCGGACTTGCCTTTGGACTGGAAAGTGGAACGGATTTTACGGCTGGTGTCTCTGGCGTAGTATTCATTCATGATATTCAGAAATGGTGTAAAATCATTATCTGCCGGATTGGCACTGTCAACTCCGTTATTGACTGCAATAAAACGGACATTTTTCTTAGGAAACATCATTTCAGTATAGAAACCTACTTGCAGATAGTTTCTGCCAAATCGGGACATATCTTTGACGATCACTGTTCCCACTCTGCCGGCTTCAATCTCTGTCAGCAAAGAATTGAATGCCGGTCTGTTGAAGTTCGTTCCTGAATATCCATCATCACTGAAATGCTGAATATTACCAAAGCCATGTTGCACTGCATAATCTTCCAGATACTTCTTCTGGTTTGTTATGGAGTTGGATTCGCTCTGCATCTCATCATCACGGGACAGACGCTCGTAAAGTGCTGTTATTCTGTTATCTTTAGCCATTTTCTCAGCTCCTTTCATAATGCTAAAAAATAAGAACACACAGAAAACACTTCATTTTTTAATGACCTATTTTCTCTGTATTCTTAAAATCTAACCCTTTGGGTCAGTGACCACATAGGAACTGTGCATCTGGAGAAGGTTTGGCTTCAACCAAAAGCGAGTTTTACCAGAACCCGAACCGCCGATAATCAGAACATTCTTATTTCGGGCATTGGCAGGATTCTTCGGGCGATTGCTCATCATCAGCCGCTCCGTTTTCGTCAGGATCACATTGTCCTCGAACTTTGGTGCAATAAACGGCTCAATATCTTTTGCCGTTCCCCAGGGTGCTCAGGTGCTGCATAACCGCAGCGTGGAACTGGCGAAAAAGTACCATGTCAATATGGAAGTGGTTTCCAATCTGAAAAATATACCCGGCACAAAAGTCAAGGAGGTAATAAAATTGGAAAAGACGAATATCGGCGGCGTTGCCAAGATGGATAATTTTGCGAGATTCTCTCTGGTGGGTCTGGAAGATTGCCCCGGTGTTGCTTTTAAGGTGTTTTCGCTGCTGAGCCGTCACAATGTAAATGTGGATATTATTTTGCAGTCTGTGGGCCGCAGCGGCAGTAAGGACATCAGCTTTACCTGCCCGCTGAGCAGCCTGGACGATGCCCGCCGGGTGCTGGAAGAGAACAAGGATGTGCTCGAATATGACAGCATTGAGGTGGACGATAATGTGGCCAGGATCAGCCTGGTGGGCACCGGTATGATGACGCATGTGGGCGTGGCCTCCGATAAGTTCTTCGGCAACGAGGACTGACCGACCGGTCTTTCCTTTTTTGAAGCAGCGTGTTATACTATGGAAAATAGTGTAACGCGCTGCTTTTTTCAGCAGATGGAAGGAGTTAGAAACGATGATTTATCACTGCGAGGATCACACCTGTAATTATTGGGATGAAGGCGAAAAGCTGCCGGAGCGCTGTCCGCAGTGCGGCCGGAAATTGCTGCGCGCCAACGAGGCCGATATGACCGGAGATGATTGGACGGCTTTAGGCAACACCCTTTGGGATGCAGAGGCATCGGATAAAAAGCGCATGGTGGATTGTTTTCGGAAAGCTGCATATCTCGGCAGCGCATGGGGCGTATGCAATCTGGGCATCTGCATGGAGCAGGGAAACGGCGTGGAGGCGGATCCGGTTCAGGCTTTTTGGCTTTATCAGCAGGCGGTGGAAATGGGGAGCCTGAATGCGGTGTGCTGCTTGGGCGTGTGCTATGAACACGGCATTGGCACGGCTCCGGATGCGGAAAAGGCTGCCGAGTTATACCGCAAGGCGGCGGAATACGGTTCGCCCCGCGGACAGATGCTGCTCGCCCGCGCCTTCCACGACGGGATCGGCGTGGAAGCCGACGCTGCCGAGGCCGTGCACTGGGTGCGCGCGGCGGCGTATCAGCGCTACGGTGAAGGTATGTACCGGCTGGGCGTATGCTATGAATACGGCGACGGCGTGGAGCAAAACTGGGAGCATGCTGTGCATTGGTTCCGCGAGGCGGCAGAGAGTGGCGTGAGCGCGGCAATGACGGATCTGGGATACTGCTATGAAAAGGGCTGCGGCGTGGAACAGAGTTGGGAGCAGGCCTTTTCCTGGTATCGCAGAGGTGCGGAGTGCGGCGATCCGGTTAGCATGTGCAATCTGGGCTTGTGCTATGAAAAGGGCTGCGGCGTGGAGGCGGACCCGGTTCAGGCTTTTTGGCTTTATCAGCAGGCGGTGGAAATGGGGAGCCTGAATGCGGTGTGCTGCTTGGGCGTGTGCTATGAACACGGCATTGGCACGGCTCCGGACGCGAAACAGGCTGCCGAGTTATACCGCAAGGCGGCGGAATACGGTTCGCCCCGCGGACAGATGCTGCTCGCCCACGCCTTCCACGACGGGATCGGCGTGGAAGCCGACGCTGCCGAGGCCGTGCACTGGGTGCGCGCGGCGGCGTATCAGCGCTACGGTGAAGGTATGTACCGGCTGGGCGTATGCTATGAATACGGCGACGGCGTGGAGCAAAACTGGGAGCATGCTGTGCATTGGTTCCGCGAGGCGGCAGAGAGTGGCGTGAGCGCGGCAATGACGGATCTGGGATACTGCTATGAAAAGGGCTGCGGCGTGGAACAGAGTTGGGAGCAGGCCTTTTCCTGGTATCGCAGAGGTGCGGAGTGCGGCGATCCGGTTAGCATGTGCAATCTGGGCTTGTGCTATGAAAAGGGCTGCGGCGTGGAGGCGGACCCGGTTCAGGCTTTTTGGCTTTATCAGCAGGCGGTGGAAATGGGGAGCCTGAATGCGGTGTGCTGCTTGGGCGTGTGCTATGAACACGGCATTGGCACGGCTCCGGACGCGAAACAGGCTGCCGAGTTATACCGCAAGGCGGCGGAATACGGTTCGCCCCGCGGACAGATGCTGCTCGCCCACGCCTTCCACGACGGGATCGGCGTGGAAGCCGACGCTGCCGAGGCCGTGCACTGGGTGCGCGCGGCGGCGTATCAGCGCTACGGTGAAGGTATGTACCGGCTGGGCGTATGCTATGAATACGGCGACGGCGTGGAGCAAAACTGGGAGCATGCTGTGCATTGGTTCCGCGAGGCGGCAGAGAGTGGCGTGAGCGCGGCAATGACGTATCTGGGATACTGCTATGAAAAGGGCTGCGGCGTGGAGCAGAGTTGGGAGCAGGCCTTTTCCTGGTATCGCAGAGGTGCGGAGTGTGGCAATTTGCAATCCATGCATAATCTGGGATACTGCTATGAAAAGGGCTACGGCGTGGAGCAGAGTTGGGAGCAGGCCTTTTCCTGGTATCGCAGAGGTGCGGAGTGCGGCTATCCGGTTAGCATGAGCAATCTGGGCTTGTGCTATAAAAGGGGATATGGCGTGGATCAGAATTGGCAGGAAGCCATAAAATGGTATGAGCAGGGCGCACAGTGTGGCCATTTGCAATCCATGCATAATCTGGCATGCTGCTACGAGCGCGGCGAAGGCGTGGAACAGAACGAAGAAAGGGCGCTTTACTGGTATCGCCGCAGTGCCGAAGGCGGCAACGGCGATGCCATGTGCAATCTTGGCCGGTGCTATGAAAGGGGATATGGCGTGGAGCAGAATTGGCAGGAAGCCGCAAAATGGTATGAGCAGGGCGCACAGTGTGGCCATTTGCAATCCATGAATAATCTGGCATGCTGCTACGAGGACGGCGAAGGCGTGGAACAGAACGAAGAAAGGGCGCTTTACTGGTATCGCCGCAGTGCCGAAGGCGGCAACGGCAGTGCCATGTGCAATCTTGGCCGGTGCTATAAAATGGGACATGGCGTGGAGCAGAATTGGCAGGAAGCCGTAAAATGGTATGAGCAGGGCGCACAGTGTGGCCATTTGCAATCCATGGATAATCTGGCATACTGCTACGAGTACGGCGAAGGCGTGGAACAGAACGAAGAAAGGGCGCTTTACTGGTACCGGCGGGGAGCTGAGGCAGGAAGTGATTACTGCATGTACTGCCTTGGCTGGAATTACAGCAATGGCGAAGGCGTGGAACAAAATATGACGGAAGCGATCCGTTGGTATACTGCTGCCGCCGAGGGCGGAAATGCTGATGCCATGCATAATCTCGGCTGGCTTTACGACCACGGCGAAGGCGTGGAACAGGATATGAAAAAGGCAATTTGCTGGTACGAACGAGCAGCAGAGCAGAACCACCCGGCTGCCATGAATAGCCTGGGCGAATGTTATGCGATGGGACGGGGCGTGCCGCGGGATTTGGAAACGGCCATGGAATGGTATCGCCGCGCGGCGGAGCTGGGCGAAGCCATGGCGGATTACAACATGGGATGGCATTTGGAGCAGGCAGGGAAGCTGTCTGAGGCGTGTGCCCATTACCGCAAAGCTGCCGATGGGAATGACGACAGCGCCTGGTGGGCGTTGGGGCGTTTTTATGAAAACGGCGTCGTCGTTGCGCAGGACGGAAAGGAAGCGCGCCGCTGCTATGAAACTGGCGAGAAATTGGGCAGTGTGAAATGCAAAATGCGCTTGGCGCGCTGCAAGCTTTTGGGTATCGGCGGCCGCAGGGAAAAGAAAGCCGGTTTGGATCTATGCCGTCAGGCGTTGGAATTGGCAAAGGAGAGCAGCGAAAAAGAGGATTACGGCTATGAAGCCGAAATGAATCTTTTGCGGCGTACCATTGCGGAAAACGAATCATAAAGGACGAAAAAAGGGACGCTTCGGCGCAATGTCATTAAGTTAATCTAAAAACCCAGCCGTTGAGGGGTGGAAAGATGCTTTCCTCTTCTTAACGGCTGGGTGCTTTTTGGGCTTTTGCATTTAATTAATCGCAAATTTTAACAAAATGTAAAGAATTACCCAATCCGCTTGCTTTTTCCGTCGCATGGAGATAGAGTAAACTAAACGCCGTGGTGAACGGTGTTCGCAAGCAGAATTTGAGAGAATAAACACACAGCCAAAGGAAAAGTAGCGAGCATTTTGAACATCAAGCGTACACGCCCCCGAAAGGCGTGCGTTTGGTGTTTTCTTCTTTCATCCGGCGAATTTTCGTTCGGAGGCTAACTCTCATGGTATCTCGTATTAGGACGGCATTGAACGCCGCTATCAGAAACGCCACGGCGCACTACAACCGTGGCAGGGAATTTTCACGGAAGCGCACCCTTACACGCGAAACGGTCATACGCCTTTTGATTAGCGCGGCGTTATCTGCTGGCGTCCAGCCATGCCACGCTGAAAAGGTATCCGGCCCCCTTTCCGTTTCCGGTAAAGCGCAGGAGAAATGGTTCATGCAGTCCGTCTTTCGAGTAAAATCCGGGCTGCACCCTTGTAAGCTCCAGCATAACGTCCAGTGCTTCCAATAGCCGAGGGTCTATCCTGCGGTCTCCGTAAGAAACCACATCACCCCGCAGCCGGACATAATTGGTGCCTGTGCGCATCTGGCGAAGCATGATCTCCATGCGCCTTTCGTCAATTTTGATTCCCTGTGTACGGTAATGGGCCTGCACCAGAGCATGAAGCTGGCGGACACGCAGGTACTTAAACTCCTTGAGTATTTCGAGAATATACTTTTGCTGATTGGATAGCAGCATTGATCTTCCTCCCGATCGAGTAGGAGGCGGCTTTCGCCGCCGACCTCTCACACCACCGGACATGCGGTTCCGCATCCGGCGGTTCAGTTAACTTGACACTTTTACAAAGTACGTTTCCGCAGATAATAGTCCGAATTTTGCAAGGCGTGCNGATCGAGTAGGAGGCGGCTTTCGCCGCCGACCTCTCACACCACCGGACATGCGGTTCCGCATCCGGCGGTTCAGTTAACTTGACACTTTTACAAAGTACGTTTCCGCAGATAATAGTCCGAATTTTGCAAGGCGTGCATTGGACATTGCGTAGCATACTGCCTCTGAACGGCAGATTCGGGCATATCCATGAGACCATGCTGCTTTCGCTGCATTTCTTTCTCCCACTCCAAGCTTCATCAGATTTTTAAATTTGTTTTGCGGAGTTTTCCAGTGTTTCCATATACACATTCGAAATCTGTATCGGAGCATTGTGTCCAATTTTCGGGTTACTGTAAGGATTGATCCAATTTTAAAGTAGTTAATCCACCCTCTCAGGACCTCTGATATTTTCTGTGCTTTATACGAGTTGCTTACACCCCATTTACGGCATGTAAGCAGTTTCAGCTTCTTTACTACTTTTTGGATTGACTTCTCATGTGCCTTTGCCTTATATTTCTTTTCCTTGAACTGATTGTAGAAAGTAAAGCCCAGATATTTTATTTCTGTGGGGCGTCCTATTTTGCTTTTCTTCCGGTTCACTTTTAATGGAAGTTTAGATTCAATGTATCTTGTAACTGATTCCATTACCCGGATAGCTGCTTTCTGACTTCTCACTAAAATGATACAGTCATCTGCATACCTCACAAATCTTAGTTTTCGCGTTTCAAGTTCCCAATCGAGTTCGTTCAGTATAATATTTGCAAGAAGTGGCGAGAGATTTCCTCCTTGTGGAGTTCCTATCTCCGTTTTCTCCACTTGCTCACCGAGCATAACACCACTCACCAGAAATTTTCGGATTAGCGACAGGGTTTTCCCATCTTTGATTTCTCTATTTACAATGGAAATGAGCTTATCATGATTTACCGTATCGAAGAATTTCTCCAAGTCAAGGTCAACGACCCAGTTATATCCCTCATTCATATATTCGACTGCTTTTAATACCGCTTGTTGTGCACTCTTTCCGGGTCTAAAACCATAGCTGTTTGCATGAAATTTTTCCTCATATATTGGTCCTAAAACCTGCGATATTGCCTGTTGAATCATTCGGTCTGTCACTGTCGGAATTCCCAATTTCCGTTTGCTTCCATCTTCCTTTGGAATTTCAACCCGTTTTACCGGCATAGGCCTGTATGATTGATTCCTTACACTTTCTCTGAGTTGCGCTCCATTGGCTCTCAAATGAGAGAGTAAATCTTCGCATTCCATTCCATCCACCCCTGCCGCGCCTTTATTCTTTATTACCTGCTGATACGCACGGTTTAGGTTATCTTTGGACAGTATGTCTTCGATTATTGTACTTTGTTTTTCCATGCACTGTTTCCCTTCCTTTTCGTGAGTTTCGACCACTTAGTACTTGTGGTACTCCTCTCGGCATGTGTTTCGTCTAAACTCTCAATCAGGACGTACTCCAGCTGATTAACTGTTCTGTCCTTTGCTCCATCCGGTTTCCCGGACTTCTTCGCTACTATGACATCTGCTGACTTCCTATGATTCGTTGTTACTATGGCTAATGGAACCACTCATAGGATCTCCCCGGTTAAAATACGCCATCTTTCCCATCATCTATCCGCCATGTCTACTACCAGTTCCACGTTAGCTATTGGACTTCAACTTATTCAGCAGTCTCATCCGAACTGTAAGCCTTATACATGATTTCTGTCCGTCGGACCAATGGTTTGCCGCAGGCTTCCTTCAGATTCCACCTTACAGTGGACACCCTTGCCATGTTGGCTATGTGCTTCCCGCTAACAGGCGCACTTAGGACTTTCACCTTTAAGAATAACGTTCGCGCCGGGCGAACTGAACTACCCATTGTCTTAAGCCAATGGGCTTCCTGATTCATCGACCTCGTAACCTACTATCTCCACAGGCGTTAATTTGGGCAGTCCCTGCCCTATATATTTCTTTATGCTATTTGTCTTAATCCTTCTGTCAGTATATTTTTCGCAGCATTGATATCCCTGTCATGTTCTGCTCCGCATTTCGGACATATCCATGTCCTCACTGACAAATCTTTTGTATCTGGATTCTGATACCCGCAAACAGAACATAATTGACTACTAGCATAAAATGTATCTATTTTGATGTATTTCCTGACATTCCATTTTGCCTTATACTCTAACTGTCTTATCAGCTCATACCATGATACATCACTTATGGCTTTTGCCAGATGATGATTTTTTACCATGTTTTTTATCTGTAAATTCTCTGAAACTATCACTTGGTTTTCGCTGATAATCTCATGTGAAACTTTATGTAGATAATCTTTTCTTATATTCCTTATTTTCTCATGGCATAATGCTATCTTTTTCTTTGTTTTATAATAGTTCTTGCTTCTCTTTCCTTTATGTGACAGTTGCCTTTGCAGCTTTACAAGCTGTTTCTCGTATTTTTTTATAATTTTTAGATTCTCATATACCTTCCCATCGGAAGTAATACATAAATCTTTAATTCCTAAATCGATTCCTATGTTATGATTTGTATGTGCCAGTTCCTTATGCTCCGTTTCTACAAGTATGGACACATAGTATTTTCCACTGGAAACCTGCGAAACGGTCGCTGACTTAATCTGCCCACTATATTCCCTGTGTAACCTTGCTTTTACCGCTTTTAATTTTGGCAATTTTATCTTCCCTGTCTCAAAACCTACCGCAATATTTCCATTTGTGAAGTTTGTTGTGTATGATTTATGGTTATCGTGTTTGCTCTTGAATTTCGGATATCCTGCATGTTCCTTAAAGAATTTTTGATATGCAGCGTCCATGTTATAGATTGCGTTGGTCAGAGCAAATTTATCGATTGCTTTTAACCATTCATAGTCTTTCTTTAATTCTCTGTTACAGTAATTATTACAATCCGTTTTACTAACTGACTTTTTCTCTTTCTCGTATATTTCTTTCCGATATGCCAATGTCTGATTGTAAACAAAACGGCAACAGCCAAATGTTTTTGCAATCTGAATTCTTTGTTCGCTATTAGGATATATCCTGTATTTATATGCTTTTAACACCCACTGCCGCCACCTTTCTACCCTTGATTTTCTCTATATTTTCGGGGCATCTCTTCTGAAACATTTCCTACACTGCAGACAAAATATCCGTCCGTCCAAAAAGTATGTTCTTTCCAGAAATGTTTTCGTAGATAATCCGGATATCTTTTCCAAATATGATATGTTGTATAACTCTTCATCAGATTTACTATTTTACTGATAGACATTGTTGGTTCTGTTTCTATCATGTAATGAATATGATCTTTATCTGTCTCCATATATCTGATAATGACTTTATGCTTTTGACATATCTCATAAGAAAACTGCTTTATATCATCTGATATTTGTTTTGACATCAGCAACTTCTTTCTATACTTGCATACGAAAATAATATGATACTGTAACAAATATTTGTGTCTGTTTTTTGATTTCCACGTTCCCATAACGCAAGTATAGCACAAACCTCCACTTCCGGCTACCTTAACCCACCGTCTAAAGCCAGTGGGATTGCGGTAGCCCTCTTTTCAAGCTCTTTCAAATAGTCCTCTCTCGACATTGCCGCGTAATCAGCGACCTCTAATGCCCGATAGTGTTCCGAAAAGCAATCCTTAGAAAAGGCATCGCAGGCCAATTTTAACATCTGCGTATAAGTCGCACACGCCAGTGGCCCTCGTACAAGTGACAGGCTTTCCAGGATTTCCTGATCTGTGTAGCTTTTTATCTTTTGTGCACCAATCTTCTCGCTTAACCAGATTGGTGCATCAGCATTATACCGATTAAGTTCCGTTACGATTTGCGCATGACAAAAGAACTCATACTCCGGCAATTCCATGACCCGATCAATCAAATGATTGCCGCCATCATCTTGAACAGAGTGCGTTTTGGAAATGAAGTCAGTATCCAGCAGTGCGTATCTTTTCACTTCGATCTGACACCCCCTCAATCCAAGCCGTACTCTTTTTTCAATTGAGTAAGGTAGGCCACATCTTCTTTTTCTCTGGATTCCGTCAGATACTCATGCTGTCTGTTGTACTCAACTTTCTCAAGGAGTGTGCCAAAAGATTCTGTTCCTTTTCCATCGAGCTGCCAGCGTTTTGCTTTACCTGTCAGCGACGCTCTTTCCATTACATCCTCAGAGCCTACCTCCAGCAGCTTTTCAGCCTGCTGATGAGATATGTTCCCGCTTTCAAACAAGCGCAGTACAACTGCCTTGTAGGGCATTGCAAACATATCCATTAGCATCAGGACAGAATCTACCGTAACCAAATCTTTATCAAGTCCGTACAGCAGAATCTGCTCGTGGAGCAGTTGATCCGGCATCAGAAGAAGTCCTGCAAAGGCGTTTGCTTCCAAGTCCTCCTGCGTTCTTCCTGTTTCATCACCAGTTGCCGAATCCAGCATAGAACCATTTTTTATATAGCTCTGGTCTGCATTTTCCACATAGCAGTAGATATGATACAATTCATGCGCCGCAGCAAAAAACTGCTTACAAAGCGGAAGTGCTGTATTTACGCACACAAAAATCGTATCTTGCTTCAAAAAGGTCAATGCCCATAATTCATCATCATGGATCGGGTAACGAAGCATTTCCAGCGCGATTTCTTTCTTTCTGGCATAGTTCTGTATAACGGCAAAGATATTATCCTTGATAATGGAATTGCCGACATACTCTGCCGAAAATTGTCTGACGATGGATTGGATTTCATCAAATTTCTTGTTTTGGCTTACAAAGAGGCTATCTTCCAGAACATTATTCATCACTTATCCTCCCAGGGCTGCTCCATCTTTTTGCCATTCTCGCACACCCTAGTATGGAACAGAATCATATCGGACAGTTCATCCGCAAGCTGGATTCCCTTTCTTGCCTCCTCAGTTTTAACACGCCCCATAAACGCATGAATCACATTTGTGTCCATTGGCTTTTCTGGCATCTTCATCAGAGAATCCATCGACACATGAAGGTATTCTGAAATCTTATGAAGTTCAATCGCATTGATCGCTCTTGCACCATTCATAATTTTGCTCATTGTCTGCTTGGAGACTCCAATTCCTTCTGCCAGATCAACCTGCTTTTTGTTTCCTTTTTTCAGTTCAGCCTGAATGTTGTTTGCAATTATCATATTTACATCCAGCATATAATCGCCTCCTATTCTTGTACTTATATTATACGCTCTCCCGCCAAGAATATCAACTATTTGGAGACTAATTTTAGTTTCACATTTATTTTGTCAACGTTTCAGTTACAATTCATTGCTCCCCTTCAGAATAGTGGTTTGCATTAAGGCTATAAGACTGAGTTTTCCTCAGCAGTAATTGATTTCATGGGCACAGCCAATGATACATCCTATGACGCAACCCATGATAACTTAGATGGTGACACCCATCAAGCTATCCACCAAGTTAGCCACCAAGATTCTACGCCGTCAGCAGTTATATTGCACCTAATACCCCATTCCCAACTCGACCAAAAGCGAATCCTGCGGATGCGAGGCAAACACATCATTCTCAACCGCACAGCGTAAAGAGTCTGTATTTCGTTTCAGTACATCCGATGCAGAAACAGCAGAAACCTGATATATCCCCTCCTCCAGATGCTTACGCAAAAAAACATAATTATATTTCGGCAGGTTCAAATCCAACATATCTGTATTATTCGTTATACCGTTAGTTTTAACCCTTCCTGTGCTCTGTATCGTCTGATTCAGAGCAAAAAAACGCCCCGTTGGTTTCCCAACGAGGTATATGATGCTTGCAGAGCGACAAATTGCTTTTTAGATTTTCTTCGCAATCGTAGACAGCTCCAAAATAATGCTCAGGAGATCACTTTTGACTTCCTCTTTTCTTGGATCGCTGCCCATCAAAGGATAATCTGTGCTGACATGCTGCTTGCTTGCCAGTCCCCGGCGGACCGCCAGCTCCTCCTGTGTAATGCCACGGGAAATGCGAACATCGTGAAGTCTCTTACCAAACTTTTTTGCGTCAAAATGCATGCGTTTCTCCTTCCGCACAGCCGGTACAGAACCGGACCAATGGAAGGTCAAAAAAGGAGCCGCAAACCATCCAATATGGTTACGATCCAGAAGATTGCGGATGCGCTGAATACTACTACTGAGTACCTGCTGGGAAGCAGCGGCACCTATGTCGTAGAAGCCCATGAAAAAGGCGGCGCTTGCACAATTATCAGCCTAACATCTGCATATGATAGAGCTTCACTTTTTCCTCGAACGGCAATCCCGGATCAATGCCGACTTCTTCCCACATCACACCGAACGGTGCGCCGCCATCTGTATATCCAGCAATAAAGACAAAACGATCATCGCAGTCCTCATACAGTTTTGCCAGACGCTCCCGTTCTTTCGCTTCTCTCTCCATTCTCCGCTGCCGAAGTCGCTGTTCTTCAGCCTGTTTAATCTGGTCGAGCTGCTCCTGTGTATAATTAACTCCAAGCTGCTGCAAATCTTTAGCGGCAGTCACAGCATCCACATGAAAGCGTTCCCGGTAATGCTTGTTCATCTTTTTCGGCGAGCCGGTATAGGTGAGCAGCCACTGCTTGCCTTTTCGGAGGCGTGCTTCCTTTCGCTCAGCCTTCGTCAGTTTCTTTGCCATTTGCGGAATCTCCCGGATTATTTGCTGATGACTTTTTGTTGCGCTTTTTCGGTGCTGTCAGCTCATGGCTCAAAGAAAGCAGGTCTTTGATGGCATCATCCAGCTCCGGTTTGCCAAGCTGAATACTGAGCCATTTTTCCTTGTTCATGTGATAGGCTGGAAAATAACCATCCTGCCCGCGTAGAGAGCCGATCAGCAGCGGATCGCTTTTCACATTGAGGACATCCATGATGCCTGCTTCCGGCAGTCCCAACTTATCAGCAGATACTTCCAGAACCACACCATACCATTTATGATTGTCGTCGTGCCGCAGCACAGCATTCCGGTCATGCCAGGGGTATTCCGGCTCTGTGCCGTACTGCTGGCGTATCCATGTAAATAATTCTTGTCGTGTCACTCCATCGATCCTCCTTCCAGCCGATCTATCATGTCTTTCGGTCAAAGATAACGATGTAAACCATCATCTCATTTTCCATCAGGAACGTACTGATGGTATCGACTGCAACCTTCAGAGCCTGGTCTTTTGGATAGCCGTAAATGCCGGAGGAAATCAGCGGAAAGGCCACCGATTGACAGCCATTTTCTTTCGCCAGGTTCAGAGATGTCCGATAACAGGACTCCAGAAGCTCCGGTTCCTGATGCTTGCCATCCCGCCAGCGCGGGCCGACTGCATGGATCACATATTTGCAGGGCAAACGGTACCCCTTTGTGATTTTTGCGCTGCCGGTCTCGCAGCCATGCAGTGTACTGCACTCTGCAAGCAGCTCCGGTCCGGCGGCACGATGAATGCAGCCATCCACACCACCACCGCCTAAAAGAGAAGTGTTGGCAGCATTGACGATTGCGTCAACACTCATTTTTGTAATATCGTTTCTGATAATTTGTAAGGGCATTGCTTATTTTTCACCTTTCTGCTGCCTCGTTAAACATGCTTCTTTTTCAATTCACGAATCAAAATTTCAACCTGTGATCCTGTAAGGAACGGTGACTTGAATTTAACGTTTTCTCGCTAATTGTAAATCAATAGTATCATGGATTTTTATTATACCACCATGGTTGTTAATTGCTTCTTTAATTTTAGCAAAGAACTCTGTTCTTATACTTTCTTCAATTGCAATATGGTTTGAATATGTTCCAAGAAGTTCAATATACTCATTTGCGGAAAATACTCGTTCTCGATAAAATAACTCATATCTAATATCTGAAAAACCATATTTGCTTGCAATCATTGCTATCTCTTTTGCCTGCTGTTCCGTATATTCAGATATTGTTTCACGTTCTTTATTGTAATACTTATTGTAATACAGGTCATAAATCTTATCTATTTCTTGTGAAAGCTCTATATTTTCTTTATCACGATACGGATGGTTCGCAAAACGTGCAAAAGCACCACCATTTTTCAGCATAGAAAATACTTTTTCATATCCGATTTTCTCTGGTACCCAATGAAAGGCCGTTGCAGAAAATACTAAATCAAAGGTATTGTCCTCAAACACTGTATCTTCAAATTTACCTGTAACGACTGAAAATTTTTGATACTCATTAAATTTATCTTTTAACAATTCAGAGAATCGTTTTCCACATTCTACTGCTGTCAATTGACATCCAGTTGCTAAAATTGGAGCCGTTGCTTGGCCTCCACCACTTCCCACCTCAACCACATTGCTATTTTCGTTAATAGGAATATAGTCAAGCAATGTTTGATACAATTCTTTTACATAACCAGGACGTGACTTCTCATATGTAGACGAAACTGTATCAAACGTCCATTCTAATCCTTTCAAAGCTGGCATTGCAACACACCTCCAAATCCGATTTATATTGCTGTTCTTATTATTTTATCAGATATTACCTACAGATTCCATAGCTTCATAGCTCAAAACCGTTCATCCGCAAACTGTTTAGCTATGTAAAGTGACGGCCCTTTCTAATGCCGGAATCTTTTCCTCTGAAATTCAGTGTGAGATACCCTTCGAGCATCTCACACTGATCAGCGGTCGTCAAATGACTATTCGTGCAAGCACGATAGTCACTTTCCTCCTCGCCATGACAAAAAGCACCCAGTTATTTGTTGCTGAGCGCCTGCATTAGAATCGTATTTAATTGTTCAGATTTGGTCAGATTATGCCAGACTCCAGTGAAAACGGCCCTCGTCAGGTCAAATGGGGGCAAATTTTTGTCACCCGTTTGGGTATAAGCCGCCTTGCTTCCCTCGAAAAACCTTCGGTTTTCCTCAATCACGGGCTTCGCCCTATGACATCAAATAAAAGAATGTGCCTTGGCACATTCTCGCGCCTCGCGCGGTCGCTTGCGACAATCTACATCTTCGCGCGAGTGCGCATCTTTGGCACGTTAGTGCCTTTTTATGCAGCAGGGAATTCCGAGGAATTTCCTGCTGCATAAAAAAGCTCCGCGCCATGCAAGCATGGGCGAAGCTTTTTATATTTGATGTCGCATGGCTCATGGCCATCGCGAAAATTATCGCTTGCTGAACTGCGGAGCGCGACGAGCTGCTTTGAGACCGTACTTCACGAAACCGAAGCTCGATTTTGCTTGATATTACGCGGTTTTTCAAGCCTTTTGCTCTTCGTCCACCAGTTCTTAAACCCACAATTTTGTGGGCTTTTGTCGGATTTTAACCCTAATCTTTTTTTGATGTGTCGATTGCTCTGTTGATCACCCCATGTAATTGGGCAGGTTTATTATACTTGACTTTGGCGTAAATGTCCATAGTCACCTTGCTGTTTTCGTGTCCGGCAAGATACTGTACGGTTTTAGGATCAACCGAAGCATAAATCAGGTTCGTGATATAGGTGTGACGCAATTGATGCGGTGTCACTTGAAAATCCATCGTATATACCAACTTCGGATTGTTCGGCTGATGCTCACCAAGTTTCGGCTTTACAACATGCTTAATCTTCTGCCCATTCACATAGGTGTAATAGCAGCGTTCTTCCGTAGAACGAACTGCTATGTACTTCCATACCCTCACGAACTGGGATTCAGCCAAAGCATTACCATTCCTGTCCGAGATCACATATTCCGATTTTGACTTTTCTTTTGCCTCTTTCAAACATTCCACCAGCTTGCCCGGAATAGGAATGTCCCTTTTAGCTGCTGGCGTTTTTAATTCTGTTGAAATCACTGGACGATTGTTCACAGAACGCCATGCTCGCCGTACCGAAATATATGGGGTGGCACCATCCAGGAAAACACAATCCCATCGCAGTGCAAGAATTTCTTCCCGCCGCAACCCTGCGTACAGCCCAATCATTACAAAAACATACGGTGGTAATCCCCTGATTGTATCCAGAAGAATTTTCACCTGCTCATCCGTCAATGCCTTCTTTTCCTGCTTTGGTGTTCCGCCTTTTGCAGAAAGCGACGCAGCCGGATTATAACTGATGATTTTGCTTTCTTCTGCTGAATAGAAAACACATTTGATCAGCATATTCATTTTGCTGTACAGGGAAGCTGATTGCTTGGAGATTGGAACCAGCAGCAAGCGAAGGTCATCGGTCGTCACTTCGTCCATATACATATCTCCAATAGCTCCAATAATGTATTTTCTTATCGTGCGCTCATATCCGCTCAATGTGTTTTCTCGCACACTCGCCGAGCGCATCTTCAACCATTTTTCGCAATACTCAGCTACTGTCGGATTATTCTTCCGGAATATTTCATCCTCAATACTGCGCTTCATCTCAACGGATTTATCGTACAGCTCTTCAGGAGTCTGTGCATATAGCGAAATCCATTTTCCATCCGCATCCTGCATTCGTGTTCTGTAATATTGAACCCCCCTCTTCATAATTGTTCCATATTCCGGCACTACTTTTTTTCTTGTCATTATTGTGTGGAGTAGGGAGCTGCCGCCTTACTATCTTGCAATAGCAGGTTTGCATCACCCTCTCCGGGAACCGTACTTACCTCTCTCGAAGTATACGGCTCTGTCATTGTTCGGTCAGAAAAACTCATTGATTGTGAATTAGANGTGGAGTAGGGAGCTGCCGCCTTACTATCTTGCAATAGCAGGTTTGCATCACCCTCTCCGGGAACCGTACTTACCTCTCTCGAAGTATACGGCTCTGTCATTGTTCGGTCAGAAAAACTCATTGATTGTGAATTAGATGGTGGCAGTGCTCACACACTACAAGTGTCTTTCGCCGTTTTGCTAACATTGCGATTTCCCACGGTTCTTTTCCTTTAAGGTTTTTCAGTTTATTGATATGGTGGATTTCGTAACGTTCGCTTTCCGTTGTGCCACAAAGTTCACAAATTCTTGCTTTCAAACGCTTCTCAAGCGGTGTTACCGACTGACCATAAATAATTGCGGCATTGCTAATGCAGTCTGTTGAAATTTTCGCATCTTTACAGTCCATATAGTTGGCGAAATAGCGGCGCTTGGCTTTCTTTTTCGTTTCGTAGGGGATACCCCATTCGCCAGTTCCGTCTTTATACATAGCAACAACTTTTGAGATTTTGCTTTTGTGTTTTGCTGCAAGCGTTTTTAGGCAGCTGTATTCCATAAGGTAAGACAGATATTTCAGTTTACAGAAGTTGCTGGCTATTCCGTAATAATTACAAATACCTCTCAACTCATCGTTGTAAACTGTGACTATCTCAAGGTCTGTCAGCCGTAGCAGGGAATTTCTGTGAACGGGAAATAGCTTTCCGTCCTTTTTCTGTATCGCTATACCCTTTGAGAAAATAAAGTTGTGGATTTTGTCATCGAATGGCACTAGCAGCTCAACATGGTTGTTGAGAGTTCTCGCTTTTGTGCCTTTCTTGTTCCGCTTTACTTTCTCACATCTTCTGACACGAACATCAAAACCTAAGAACCGGGCACATTCACCGCTGTGGGTAATAAGTGTCTTTTCTTCGCTGAGTTCCATCTTGAGTGTTTGCCCAATAAACTCAGAGAGTTTGCTCTTAATCCACTGGCAATCCTCTTTACTGCCCTTTACACCAATAATAAAATCATCTGCATAGCGGATATATTTGAGCTTTTTATCCGTCTGTGCTGTGCATGGAGTTTTCAAAAGTTGTTTGCGGAGTGTTTTACACTCTGCAATCATGTTTTCTCTTTCTACTCCATTCTTTCTGTCGATGTGGTAGCAAAGATTTTTGATTCTATTGTGCAGTTCACGGTATTCCGGGGTGATTTTCCCTTTTTCAGGAGTATCAAATTCGTCTTTTAGCTGCATGACGAATTTATCAAGTTCGTGCAGATAGATGTTTGCCAGCAACGGTGAAAGAATACCGCCTTGCGGTGTGCCGCTGTAGGTTTTGTGGTAAACCCAATCTTCCAAATATCCTGCTTTTAGAAATTTGTAGACCAGTTTTACGATGCGTGCATCTTTGACCTTGCTGCCGATAAATCCAACCAGTGCATCGTGATTTATATTGTCAAAGCACTCTTTAATATCCCCCTCAACAAACCAACGCACACCACCAAATTGGTACTTCAATTTGTCTAATGCGGTGTGACAGCTTCTTTTCGGGCGGAATCCATGCGAGCAGTCCAGAAAGAGCGGTTCATAAATTGCTTCCAATATCATACGGAGTGCTTCTTGAACCAATTTGTCCGTAAAGGTCGGAATACCTAATGGACGCTTCTTCTTCGGATTGCTTTTCTTTGCAATATAAGTTCGTCGTACTGGCGTGGGCTGATAGGTTTCATCTGCCAAGGACTGAATGATTTTTTCAATCTTAGCTTCGCTGAAACCGTCTGCTGTGTCTTGATTGATACCTTTTGTCGATGCACCCTTGTTCGTGTACAGACGCTGGTATGCCTGATAGTAAATATCTGGGCGCAGCAGATAGCGATACAATCTAGTAAATACTTCTTCCTTATGGGTTAATGAGTCTTTGCTGATTCTTTCTAAAATTTCGGTTGTTGGTTGCAATGAGGTTTTCCTCCCTAATCAACGTTCTATTTTAGTACACAATAACTACGCTCCTTCGCCATGTAAGGGTCATTATCCCTCTCGGACTACTATGAGCGTTCCGTACCCATGCAGGATTTTCAGGCTCTACAGCCATAGCCTTTTCAGGCGTTCCTGTGTAGGGTATCCCCAGTTAACATTGTGTGTAGGGAAATGCGGATTGTCGGTATGCGCTTTCGTTTCCTTGCCATAGGTTCTCCTACAGATTCCATGAACATTGAGATAACCGATGGATGGAAGAGCATCATCCATCGCGTTCATGACAGAGGTTTCAGACATTTTCCTCCGCCTGAAAATAACAGAAATTAGAAACTTGCGTATCAGTAAACCCAACTTCATCCTCGTATCCGCTTAACATGGCGGTTCAGTCGCACAATACTGTCTTTCAGTGACTTACCGCTTTCCTGCCGTGCTCTGTTCCCGTTTCAGCTTTCGCCTTTCGGTTAGGCAGGTTGTTTCCCGCGTTATCCTACGGGGTAGTCCCTTATGCTACACTACACAATGCCCTATCTGGGCGCACTTCCTCAATCTTGGAACGATCCAGCTCCGTAATGGTGTGCTTAATGGACTTGATTGCTTTATTCTGGTCTACCGACTGAATGTGCATGGTCACAATCTGGCTGGATTCCATATCCAAAAAGTCCTTCAGCAGCTGATCCGACAGGTCGGAAGCCGTAATCTGGAGATAGGACATGGAACCATACATCCCACCCATCTGAAAAACACGGTTCTTCGGAAAGGCAAAACCGGTCGGTGCAATAAAGTCCTTCACCGACAGCCCGCTCTCCGGCAGCCACTTCCAATCGAATTTGAATCGGTCATGGTCACCCATGTGGAACATATCGTGCATCAAATGAAGCCGTTCCTTGCCGTTCAGCAATTTTGCCCGGACACCCAAGCGTTTGAAGTTGTTCATCAGGTCGATCTCGATGTGAATGAGCCTCGGCTTTGCCTGCTTCATGGATTCCGCCTCAATGCCAAACGTCAGGTACTTCGTCTTGGTCAGGCCGTTGTTGCCCTGGGCAAGCTGACGGCGGAGCATGGTGCTGTACTCCGTGCGCACCGGATTAAAATGATCCTTCTGGTACGGGATACGCACCATCTTCTCAAAATTCGAGGCATCCGTAGCCATATTCATAAAAGAAAGCTCGAAGCGGATGCTGGAATCAAAGAAGTTCAGGAAGCTGCACCATTCCTCAAAGATAGCTGTCTGATCTTCCTGTTGTGCCAGCTGGTAATTGATGTCCTGAAACTGAATGGTTTTGGTATAGTAGTTGTCCGTCACACGGCAGATACCATCCGGGAACATCCGCTGAAAGGGAATGCTCTCCTGTGCCGAGTGCGGAACCGTGCGGTCACCCCTTGCACGGTCGATCACCGTCTGCACTTGTTTCTGCTCTGCGGCTGACAGATGAGACGGCATTCGGATGTCATCCTGCTTTTTATTCTTCGCTGTCAGCTTTTCGAGAATTTTGAACAATGCGATTTACCTCCATTTCCACGTCTGCCTGCTGTACCAGCAGTGCATAGTAATTTTTTGTTTTGTAAGGCCGCGTTTTCGGCCTCTTGAACTTTGCCTCATAGAAGTGCTTTGCCACCACTTCCAGCGGCTGACCGTCTTTCTCGTACATGGCAAGAAAGAAAAGCGGCAGCATTACTGCCATCATGCCAAGTGCGGCAAGGCTCAGATTCCCGCTGGATTTGAGCAAAAAGAAAACCGGAACGCCAATCAGCGCACCGGCTCCGAAGCAGAGAATCTGCCGTTTGGTCAGGTTCATAAAGACCTTAGTTTTGACCTTTGAAAGGTCTCGCGGCACAGAAATATAAGATGCCATGAATCATTCCTCCTCTCTTAGTGCGCTGCAAACACGGATTTCGCGAGGCTTCCCGTCTTAAACAGGGTAAATGCCAGCAAAACCGTATATCCCAAAACGCCCCAAATGCTGCTGATGATGTTATCCGAAAAGGACAGGTTCTGAATCAGAACTGCATAGATGCCTACACAGATCATGATAAGAAAGCCTTGGAATCCCAGTGCAAACAGGGAGCGCAGGTAGTTTTGACCAGTATGGCTCTGCTCATGGTTTCCAAAGGTTGCGAATGGAATCGGCGCAAGGCTCACCATGAGATATATTTCCACCATTCGGCCATACACGATGACAAAGATGATAGCCGACAATGCCAGCATCGTGACCTGAACCACAAAGGTCTGCAAATACAGTCCCAGCAGCGGTCCCAAGTCCATCCCTTCCAGTGTAGCCTGCATCGCTGTCAGGGTCGCATCGCTGACGGACGTGCTGCCGGAAATCAGACCGCCGCTTCGGGAAATCACTTGCTGCGCCACATCAAAGACAGCCATCGTGATATTGAATGTGTTCGAGATCAGAGTCACTGCCAGAAAGGTCTTAAAGACCCATTTGAAAAATGTCCAGGTCTCGAAATTTGCCAGATTGTTATGCTCGATGAGCATCTGGATCAGCTCATAACAGGCAATGAAAGTCAGCACCATTCCGGCAATGGGCAGGATCACGGATTCCGAGATGTTGCGGATCATAGAAAATACCGCAGGTGAAAAGTTCGCCGGTGTGGTTCCCACATCGCCTGCGATCTGTCCAACCTGCTGGTTGACCGAATCGAACATCCCTGAAAGATTTCCCATGATACCGCTGATGATCATGCTCTTGAGCCAATCTGTGATCTGTTCAAGGATACTCTGCATGAGCCGCCTCCTTCCTTACGCAAACACGCCGAACAGCTTCGCCATCCGGGACAGAAGCATGAACAGCTGGGAGAAAAGAGACAGTGCCGATGCAGTTATAGTAAGAAACGCCATAGATTTGTCCTCCTGTAACTTGTCCGGCCTATCAGCCGGTGCGATTCTAAACTGCGGTTCTGCGCCATACTTCCAACATGTGCACCTGCCGGAGAGCGCAGAAAATAGCCAGCTGCGGAGATTGCCTGCACCTGACTATGTAACAGGCAGCTTTCGCCGCCCGGTCGGAATCTTCGCTCCGACAGCTTTTGCTTAACCGAACAGACCGGAAAGCAGCGGCACCAGAGTTGTGCCGATCAGTGCCACGCCGCCACCAGCCATCAGCTGTTTTATCCCCAATTAGGTGTAAAACTCTGCTCGATGGCGGGCGGCGGCGTACAAAAAATCTATATGGTGTTTTTAAGAGAATCGTCCCGGCGGGACAGGTCAGGCAGTGACCTGTTCCACCTCCGGGATGGGTTTGAGATTAAAATGAATTTCGATAGAAATGTGTCTTGTTTTATCTTCGTCAATGCGCTCATGCACGACGATTTCTTTGATTAAGCGNCGTCCCGGCGGGACAGGTCAGGCAGTGACCTGTTCCACCTCCGGGATGGGTTTGAGATTAAAATGAATTTCGATAGAAATGTGTCTTGTTTTATCTTCGTCAATGCGCTCATGCACGACGATTTCTTTGATTAAGCGGTTAAGGGTGGCTGCGTCCAGCTCTGTGATGTTGGCATATTCCTGAATGGCTTCCACCCATTGTTTTGCGTCATTGGCAAGCTGGGCTTCATCGGACAGCCGCTTCCTGCCCTCGGACACTTTTGCTTTAAGCTCCGTCTGCTCGGTCTGTGTCTTTTCCAGCATGGTGTTGAAATTCTGCTCACTGATACGCCCTGCAATCATATCCTCATAAAGCCGCATGACCATTTTATCCAGAACCTCAATCCGTTCCTCGTCCCTTGTAAGGGAGCGTTCCATTGCTTCCCGCTGTTCCCGCTGCTCGGCTTCACAGGTATTAGTCAGGCGGTCGGCAACCGCTTTCCCGTCCATCAGGGCAGCTCTGGCACATTCCCGGATTTTCCGCAGCACATGGCTGTAAAGGGTGTCATAGTCAATCCGGTGCTGGGTGCAGTGGTTCTTTCCAAAGGCATTGTAGGTCTTGCAGGAATAAATCTGCTGGGGATGTTTTGCGTTTGTGTAGCGTATCGTCAGCGACTTCCCACACTCGCCGCATTTTATCAGTCCGGCAAACAGGCTGATTTCATTGGTCTGTCCCGGACGCTGGCGGGATTTCAGCTTGTTCTGCACAATATCAAAGCTCATGCGGTCAATCAGCGGTTCATGCTGTCCCTCCACCACAATCCAGTCCTCCGGCTTCTTTTCCCCAATCGTGCCGATTTTGAAGCGGTAGTCCTTTTTCTGGGAAGCAATCGCCCCAGTGTAGACGGGATTCATCAAAAGGTCTTTGATAACGGAGAAGTCCCACATATACCGCCCATTTTCCGGGTCTTTCTTTTCCCATTTGGTGCGGGTATTGCGAAGCCCCCGTTCCCGGTTCCACCATGTGGGGCAGGGGATTTTTTCTTCCTCCAGCCGTCTGCGGATATAGTTCGGACCATGACCGTTTAGGGCATATCCGAAAATCAGCCGCACAATCGGGGCGGTTTCCTCGTCAATGAGCAGATGGTTTTTGTCCTCCGGGTCTTTCCGATACCCAAACGGGGCAAGACACCCCGTAAAATGTCCTTTCTGCGCTTTCATAAGATAAGAGGAATGGACTTTCTTGGAAATATCCTTGCTGTACATCTCGTTCAGGATATTCTTGAACGGGGCAATATCGTTGTTATCCCGCAGGGTGTCGATACCGTCATTCATGGCGATATAGCGGACACCGTTTCTTGGGAAAAAGTCCTCAATCAAATGCCCGGTTTGCAGATAGTTACGCCCCAGACGGCTGAGGTCTTTCGTGATGACAAGGTTGATCTGCCTGCGCTCAATGGCTCTCAACATTCTCTGTAAATCAGGACGCTCCATATTAAGACCTGTGAAACCATCGTCCTGATAGACTGCCACAACCTCCCATCCCTGCTTTTCGCAGTATTTTTCCAGCATATCACGCTGGTTTGCGATACTGGCACTTTCGCCTTGTAGGTCATCGTCCTTTGACAGCCTGCAATAGACCGCTGCACGATAGCCCCCGGCAAGTGCCTTTCCGATTGTTCTATATTCCATTTCGTTCATCATAGCCATTTACCCACACAATCCAGACGGTATCTGGCTCTTTTGAACCTCATCTTCATTATACTTCAAATCTTTCTTTTTAGCAAGATATTCTTTTGTATTTGTCTTTCCATATTTCTGGGAAATCAGGCTGACGAACACATCGGTTGCGTCCAGTTCCCCGTCAAACACCGTTGTAACATGAATCTCTGTTTTGTTTTTTGCCATAGGCAGTTATCCTCCATACATGAAAATAGCCAGACAGAGGGTGTCGGCAACGAAGTCCGGCAACGGGCTTCAAAAGACCTTGCAAACAATCTCAATCTGGCGATGGTTACTATTTATACTTTTCTTTTATTTTTCTGTTGTTTTGGTTGTCATAGGGGAGAAAAGCCGATAGTTTCGGGATTTTCCCCGGCAACCGGCTCGGCAACGGGATAGCAACAGGGGGTGCAACGGGCTGTCATTTTCAGAATGGAAGCTCCATCTGTTCTGTGACCTCCACAAAACCATCCATCGTTTTTTCAGACGGGTTGCCGGAGTCCGTTGCCGGGTTTTCACGCTCCCAGCCCTTTTGTCTGCCATATTCTGAAAACATTCTTGGGTTCGGGAAGTACCGCCAGCGGTCAATGCACTGGTTCATAATCTCGTTGATTTCCCGGATTTCCCATTGTTTCGGCTCGTCAAAGGCATGGTTCAAGGCTTCCTTGTAGAGCTGCTTGGAGCAGACCATGCTCCCGGTGTACTTATCAAGATACGCCTGTATCATCCCGGCTTTGGTGTCCTCCGGCATAAAATCCCGCTGGTGTTCTTTGAGATACCGCTGCATGGCGGGGCTGAAAGCCAGCTTGAACCTGCCGCTTCGGTAAATCTCCATAGCTTCTGCCCACATCTGCTCGATATAGGCTCTGGAAGCAGCTTCATCCTCCAAAATGTGAACCTCGGCTTGCTCCGGGTACACCATGACGGGGATAAAGCGGCGGTTGCCGGAACGGTCAAGGGGCAGGAAGTCAAGGGCATTGGAAGTGCCGCCAAACACGCACTGACGGGGGCGGTCTGCCGGGTGGGTTTCATAGGGTATCTTGTAAACCTCTTTCTGCCGGCTTAAAAATGACTTGATTTCCTCAATGCTCTTGGCGTTTGCGGTTGCCATCATTTCCGACATTTCGATAATCCAGTGACCTTGCAGCTTGCGATACACATTGTCATCGTCCAGCTTCCGCAAATCATCGGAGAACCACTCGTCCCGGACTGCCAGCAGACGGAAGAAGGTGGACTTGCCAGCCCCCTGACCACCTACCAGACAGAGCATGATTTCAAACTTGCACCCCGGCTGAAAGGCTCGTGAGATTGCACCCAGCAGGAACAGCTTCAACGCTTCATAGGTGTAATCGTCTGCGTCAGCCCCCAGAAAGTGCCGCAGGCAGAAACGGATTCGTTCTGTCCCGTCCCACACAAGGGTATTGAGATAGTCCCGGATGGGATGGTACTTGTTTTCATTCGCCACAATCCCGATGGCGTTATCAATCTTTTTCTCATTGGTAAGCCCATAGGTTTCTTCCAGATAAAGAAGCAGATACTTCATGTCCGTATCGTTCAGGGCGGTGCTTTCCCTGTGAAAACCGATGGGCTTTATGATGTCCTTGCGGTCGGTCAGAATGTTGTATGCGATAGCCCCGGAAAGCAGCGGGTCACGCTGGAATACGGTCAGGCAGTTCCGTATGCTCTGACGGACACCGCCTTTCTCGGTAGTTTCCAGCCCCGCCTTGATTTCCTCAATGCTCTGGGGCGGCTGCATAGCGTTCATGGTGTTTTTTAGTTCTTGCTGCGTCTGCGGCTGCAAGCTCTGCCATTCGTTGTTCAAGCTGTATCACATCCTTTCCGTAGTCCGTAATCAAAGCCGCTTTTTCCTCTGTCTCCCCGAACAGCAGCATATCCAGCAGATATTCCACTTGGGCTTGCTTCTGTAAGGCTTCCACAAACCGGGGATGAACGGCTTCCTCCGGGGAGTGCGGGACATAATCCTTTCTCCATGCCCTAAGCAGGTGGAGATAATCGGCAAGGATACGGAAGCAGCGGTTCTTTGCTTCCTGAAACTGTTCCTCCGGGGATTTCTGCCGGGGCTTGGGCTTTTTTACCTTTCCCGGCGGTTTCCAGTCCTCATGGGAAATTCCAAAGTCCTGTGCCAGTTGTACGGCGGCTTCTTTCTTTCCCAGCCCATACAGGGCGGCGGTAAAATCAATCACATCCCCATCCGCACCGCAGCCGAAGCAGTGGTAACGCCGATCCAGCTTCATGCTTGGGGTTTTATCGTTATGGAACGGGCAACAAGCCATCCCGTTCCGACCTACACGGATTCCATAATGCTCCGCAGCCTGTCTTGTTGTAACGGACTGCTTCACAGCTTCAAATACATTCAAATCTATCCCTCCTTAAAAATAAGAAAAGCACCTGACATTCTCTGATTGAAAATGGCAAGTGCCTGTTAAAGTTCCATATCCTGTTGTTTGTGTTTCGTCTGTGCCGGGACAGTTCTTTGTGCTTTTTTCTCGTTCGCCTTATCCTGCAAGACTTCTTTGAGGGACTGCTTCTTGGACGGCTCTTTGCTTTCTTCTGTGCCGGGTGTGGCTTTCCGTACCCAGTAGCGGATGTCCCGCAGCTTCTTCAAATCCTCCTGTACCTCGGTCAACGGTACTTTCAGTTCTGCGATTTCGCTGAGAAGCGTTTCCTGCTCCTCTTGCAGCTCCTTTTGGGTACTGTCCTTATCGTCCGGGTGCTTGGCAAGGTAGTCAGCGGCTTTCTCATACCGGGCAACCTCCGGGTGTTCCTGTTTGAATTTCTCCTTTGTTTTCTTAAAAAATATCTTCTGGTACTTCTCATAGACAGCCTTACATTCTTTGCAGTCTGTCCGGCTGGCAAGAATCCCGTCAATCACTTTGCTCCGGGCTTCCTTTGGCTTCATCTGATTGCGGTAATCTGCGGCTGATTTCCCGGAAGATTCCAGAAACGCTTCTAAGTCCTCCACAGTGGAAAGCCCCTTTTGCCGGAGATAGGACAGGGCTTCGCTGACTGCCTTTAAGTCCTGTGAAGTTCCCCGGTTCTGTCCAGCCCTTGTCCAGTCCTTCCGTTCTTCCTTTCGTATCTCCATATACTTCATCAGCAGATTGGGAAGAAGTGTCGCTTCCTCCGCCGCCTTTTGTGCAAGCAGCTCCTTCCGTTTTTCTCCCAGCTCGGTAATCCAGCCTTTGAGGTTTTGGATAAGCTGCCGGATGGACTTCATCAGGCGGTTGGCGGCTCTGATTTCCCGGTTCAGGTTGCCGATATTCGTCTGGATACCACGTTTTTCCATCTGCCGGACAGCAGCCCCCTCATGGACAGTAGGGACAATATCAAGCCCCTGTCTGGCATAGGAACGCAAGTCCACACGCTCCGGGCGGTCATTGGCTTCCAGATAGCGGTTCTGGATGACCTCCCACTCATGCCGCCAGATTTCACAATACTTCTGGTCGTTCCAGTCCACCGTATCCTCCTTGTGACTTTTCCATCTGCCGGACGGAAGTTTTATTCGTTCCCCATTTTCGTCAAGGTCATAAACCTTACGGCTCTTGGGAAGCCATTTCCCATGTTCGTCCATTGCCCTCATAGTCAGCAGAACATGGGCGTGGGGATTGTGTCCCGGCGGATGGGGGTCATGGATTGCAAAATCAGCAATCATGCCTTTGGAAACAAACTGCTGCTCACAAAACTCCTGGACAAGGACAGCATACTGGTCGGGTGGTATCTCTCTTGGGATGGTAAGCACCCACCTCCTTGCAAGCTGGGAGTTCCATTGTTTTTCCACAGCTTCGGCGGCGTTCCATAAGGTATTACGGTCTGCATACTCCGGCGGGGCATTTGCTGGGAGCAGAATCTCATTGTGGACGATACCACGCTTTTCCGGGTAGTGCTTCACTTGCTGGTCGTATTCACAGAACAGCTTTTCGCCACTCTGGTAAGCAGCGGCGGCAACCGCAGACTGCCGCTGGCTGCGCTGAACAATCGTGATTTCGTTGTGTGGACAGGGCATTTCGTGTCCCTCCTTTCGCTAATTGGTGGACGGGGTGGCGTTTTACCACCTCATTTTGGGCAGAAAAAAAGCAGGAGACCTTTTTCAGATTTCCTGCTCGGTGTGCCGCTATGTGGGCGGCGGGTATTTAATTGTAAAAGTTCGGGGCAAGTTGACCCGATGTGAAGCTGACAAACTCGAATTTATTTTGGCAAATCATCTTCCGCTTTAAAATTCACATTACTGTCATCGATCGAGATTGTGATCGTGTAGTTATAGATTATACCATCTTCTGTTTCCAGCCTAAATGTTACCGCACCACCTCCGAGATACTGAAAATCAGGTTCGTCAGACATTCTTGCATATGTGCCATACTGTTGAAAGTATCCGTCTGCATCAAAGAACGCAACATTGCTTGTTTGCTCCTTATCGTTCCGGAAGAGTACTGCACCAACACGGTCACTAGCATGATCTGGAATTAAAACACAGTCTATGTATTCCCAATCTGTTTCTTGCACAAGAGAGAACATCGACACAATATCTTGTTCAGACCAGATTTTTCCTCCATTCAGATTACTGATATCTGTATTCTGAACCGGATTGCTGGCAGAATCTGATGTTTCTGGCATGGCGTCTTTGCTGCTGCAGGCGGACATTCCTAATACACAAACCGTCATGAAAATAAAAAGCAATGCTCTCTTCATATGAACACCTCCTCAAATCCCGATTGTTCTAATTTTTTTTACGCCCACCTTCTTGCCCTTCGGACAAGAAGTATCCCTCGCTCAAAGAGCTCGGTCAATTCCGATTTGTTGTCATCTTCATTATACTTCATTGGCTATCGAAAAGATAGCATATTTTATGAAACTTGTCGGCTGGGAACAGCTTGCAACGCAAGGTGTCCCCAGATGGCAAGTACACAAAAGGGTAGCTGGCGGCAGCCAGCGCAGGGGAAGCGTAGCGTCCCCTGTATGATTTGGAGCAGACCATGACTGCGGAAAATCACAGCCCTCCGGCGAGGAGCCTTCGGAGAACGCAATGCACCAACCTTTGGGTGGTGTATAATTGCGCCCTTAGTAAACTAAGGGGATTCCGGCTTCTCCCGTTCCAGCAGTTTTTTCAATAGTTCCTGCGTGTCCTGCCTGTGAAAAATGAGTTTCAACAACAGCATGACATCATCATCTGTCAGGCGTTCCGGCTCTTGCAGAAAACTTTCCAGCATACCGCCACGAGTACAGAGCCGGTGCGTCCGTTCCTTTCGGGTAAGCTGCTTTAACTGGTGCTGCAATGCCTTTTCATCATTGATGGCTTTCCGCAGTTTCTTTTCGCTTTTCTCCAACTCCCGATTGAGTTTTTCCAGCTTTGAGGTATCAGGCAAGGGCAGCGTCCTCCTTTCCCGGTATCAGCACATAAATCCTGTTTGGTTCTCCAACGCCCTGACGCACCCGCATGATAAGTCCGGCGTTTTCCAGTTCATTCAAAGAACGCTTGACCGTCATAGAGCTGCGGGACAGGACTGCGGCAATGGCTGTGACAGGGAAGCAGACAAACAGGATTCCGTTCTCGTCCTCCTGCCCATTGGAGAGCATAGCGTCCAACATCCGGCAGTACATGATCTTTGCGGTGCTGCTGACTGGAAACCCTGTCAACGCTCTTGGAAAAGCCATACAGGGCGGCAATGGTGTGTCTATCGTCATAAATTCAAAAATCATTCGGTGTGTTCCTCCTTTTTCTTTGCTCGTTTGGATAAATAACGGGGGCAGTCAATCACAACCGCCCGGAAGCTCTGCTTGCACCCATGCTGGCATTTCCGGCATAATTCGTTGTAAGTGACACGCCCCCGGTCATTGAGGTAAAAAGAAAGCTCATGCTTCCTCTTTTTGCTCATTCTCGGCATATTGCGCTTCCTCCCGTTTTCGTGTATGGTTTCGGGGCGATTTTCGGCAAAATTACAGCCATAGAGCCGCCTAAAATCTCCCGAAGTATCAGAGATAGGGTAGACTATCCCCCTATCAGATTGTCGTGTTTCGGTATCATTTCGGTGTCAGTTCGCCAGTTCTCCCCGGTGTCGTTCCTCCCCTGAATCTCACAGCGGCGTATCGCTCCCTTTGGTATGCTCGTTTTGGTCAGGGTTCCTCCATATCCCTGCCAAAAGTCATGGCACTACATCGCCGGGGAAGCATATCCCACACAGGCTGGTCATTCGATTGGAATAATCCATCGATGAACTACCTGTATCATAGAACATTTTTGTGCCCTGTGCCGTATGTCCACAAAGTAGGAATTCGGGGTAAAAATCAGAAATTTCCACGATTGCGGAATTGATATGGTATAATCAATTCAACGGTTATAAATGTCGTTAGAAAGGGGGAACTGCTTCAATGAACGGAGCTACTACAATACAGGAACGGCTAAAAGATTTACGATGAAACAAAGGATTAAAACTGGAAGAACTGGCTGAGCAAACGGGTATTTCAAAATCGGCTCTTGGCAGTTATGAAAAAGACGACTATAAGGAAATCAATCATGGCAACCTTATCCTGCTGGCAGATTTTTATGGGGTGTCCCTCGATTATCTCTTTTGCCGGACAGAGAACCGGGCGGAGATCAACACGCCATTAAGGGAGCTGCATTTGAGTGATGAGATGGTAGCACTTCTGAAAAGCGGTCGGATTAACAACCGTCTGCTGTGCGAACTTGCCACCCATAAGGACTTTATCAAGTTTCTTGCGGACATTGAGATTTATGTGGATGGGATTGCCACCATGCAGATTCAAAACCTCAACGCCCTTGTCGATACCGTCCGGCATGAAATCATTGAACGGTATCGCCCCGGCGAAGATGACCCCCATTTGAAAGTGTTGCAAGCCGCCCATATCAGTGATGATGAATATTTCAGTCACATGGTACGGGATGACCTCAACCTGATTATCCGGGATATTCGGGAAGCCCATAAAAAGGACAGCGAGAGTGCACCTCAGACCACCGTTGCCGATGAACTGAAAGAAAATCTGGAAGCGGTTGAAAATTTCAAGGGCAGCCGTGATGAAAAGCTGGTTGTCCTTTACTGTAAGCAGCTTGGTATCAACTATAAAAATCTGTCAGATGAAGAATTTCGCTGGCTGATTCGGATTCTCAAAAAATCAAAGAAAATGGGAACGCCTATCAGCCAGAGGAAAAAACGATAAAGAAAAACCGCTGTTGCATGGTTTGTTGGCTTCCATGTAGCAGCGGTTTTTGCTGGGATTATTCAGTTGAATTTTTAGCACGACAAATTAGAATTTGTCAAAGAGGATTATTCCAATATTCCACAGTATTTCTATTTACATCATAAAAAGTAATATTACCCGCATTTATAGGCAAGACAATCGCAAAAGGTTTATTGCGGTCAATATCAACCACTTGAATTGTGTTGCCATCATCTATTTCAAGTTGTTGCACCTGCTGTTGATTCATAGAAATAAATGCTCGTTCATTATATCCCTCTACAGTAAACTCCACAATTCCTCTTTGAATCCCCGAAAGAGTTCCACCTCCACGGAAAAAATATCCGAAGGAAAGTCCTGGACGATTGACATAGACGGAAAAAGAATGGTCACTCAAATCCTGAGGGTAAGAAATATATGCAGCCATCGTGCTGGAAACGCTTCCATCGACCGTCCAATCATCCTTAATCTTCTGCGACGAACGAATATCTGCCTCCAGCTTAGATGAAGTCACGCCGATCTCATTGTTCGTATAAAGAAAACAAACAAATAAAATACAAGCAAGAACAACCCCTATCACAATTTTAAGAAATATTTTTTTCACGCTATCAAAACTCCTTGTCAACTTTCGATTTGTCATAATCATTCTACCATACCGTTATGAATAAATCATCTCTTGCAAAATAATTTCTTCTGCCCGGTTGTGAATGTTATTGCAACGCTGCACCCATTCCATTTGATGGGTACGCTTCAATTCCTCGGTCACACCATCGGCAGCCTTCATCTGCTCCATGATGGTGTCTAACCGTTCCTGTGCCTGTTCGTTCAGGTCTGCAAGATATGTCCATAACTCCCCGGTCAGTGTCAATGTGTTCAATCTGGCTGGGTGGGCTTCTCTTAAATATTCCCGGTGCATCCGTCCGTACTTTCCGATAGGGCGGTGTTCCTCCGGCAGCTTCAAATCTGGGATATAGTAATCTCCGACAAGGATATAATCAATTCCGTTTTCCGTTATTCTTGGTTTCAATTCGCTCATGTTCCTTACCTCCTGTGGAAGCAGGCTCGTCTGGTACTAACTCAATCACATCGGTAATCTCACAATTCAGCGTTTCGCAGATACGGGCTAATGTATCCATGCTGATGTGCTTTCCCTCTTTGCTCATGTTGGCAATCATATTCGTTGTCATACCGGCGGCAAGCCTTAAATCTTCTTTTCTCATATCACGCTCTAACAGTGTATGCCAGAGTGGTTTATAGCTGATGTGCATATTGTTTTCCTGCCTTTCTATCCATACCACCGGGGCGGCTGCCCCGGCAGGAACTTTTCTCTTATTATAACACCAATCTTGTGTAATCACAATTTATTCTTGTATCCTGCCGCTGATACCGTCTGGATTGTGCTTTTCCTTTCTTTTTGTTCCCTTTAATTAGCCATAAACTGTTTCATACCCTGAGACTTTGCTCATGTACGGTAAAGTATCACAAGAAAATTATGTCGAATTGACAGCCGCCTCCGCTATACCGAATAAGGAAATAAAGAGTCCTCAAATTTTGCGCTACTAAATGAAGACGAGCGGAAGTAATCTCCCGCTCGTCAGTAAACTTAACTATGCCATATCAATCCCGCTTCTTTCCCGCCACCGGCACTAAGAACAGCGCGGGCAACAGCAGGAAAGCGGTACAGACCAGCCCCCAGGGTATGGACACCTGCTGGGCTACCAGCCCCACAATAGGCCCGCCGATGATCTGCCCGAAAGAGTCCAGCTGTCCGCTGGTGGAAAAGACTGTGGCGCGCATTTTCTCATCCACATGGTCGTTCATCCAGGCGGCCAGCACAGGCTCCTTGATGGTGCGCATAAGCCCCGCCAGCAGGAACACCAACAACATGAACCAAAAGCTCCGCCCCACCGCGAAGAGAACCAGGAACAGGATATACCCGGCGCTGGTGGACATGACCACACTGGTTCGGCTGACAGTCCCTTTTTTCTCCATGCGGGCGATGAGCAACTGAGAAGCCAGAATACCTAAGCCGCTGCCGATAAGACTGATAACACCGAACCAAGTGACGCTGTTCAGCGGCCCGATAACGGGTATTACCGTGTCATCCAGAAAATGAGCGGTGGAGAGCCGGTCAAAGCCTTCACTGGCAAGTCCCCCGCATAGTGTGATTGCTAAGAGCGCCAGCAACACAGGTGCGCCTTTCACAAAGCCCAGGTTGAGCTTGAACAGGCAGACAAAGTCTTTAAGCAAGCCCTGCCGTTCCTCAATAGCAGGGGAGAAGTTGGTTTCTGGCATGATGCGAACCATCACCAGCCCCAACAACAAGCACAAACTGCCCCCCAAGATGAGAGGCATTTGCAGGTTTATGTTTCCCAGCAGTGTGCCCAGCACCACGCCCAGAACGCCGCCGATTTGCCCCATTTGACTGCCCCGCAGGAACACCTTGTCTATGGGTTTGTCCTCTTCCTCCGAGGCAATCCACGCCTCCAGAGCGCCGGTGATGAAGGTATCACCGCAACCCCAGACAACCTGGGCCAGCAGAACCGGCGCGAACCACGGTAGCGCACCCTCCATCAGAAAGCCCAGGCCGTAGAGGAACATTCCAATCAGCACCGAGCGCCGACGGCTATACAAATCCGCCACCACACCGGTGGGCATCTCGAACAGAAAGCAGGAGGTCTCCTGAACCGTCCCTACCAGGACAAGCTGGAAAGCATCCAGCTGCACCACCTCCAGGTGGTACACGATGGAAAGCACTGTGGACATAGAAACCGCCAGGGAAGAGACAAATCGGAACAGCAGGTAGACAGAATATGCCTTTGAATTTTTAGCAAACATGAAGTTACATCCTCCTTTACGAATCAGTGGGTTGTTTTGTGAAACAAGCTTCTCAGCCCTTTCTAACAGTGATTTTAGAAAAGGCCTCCTAAAGTGCCCAAAGCGCCGTTAAAAGACTTGTTTCTGTTTTTGCAGTTTGTAATATCCGTCTGTTTCTGGTTCAAAATGGTTCCTCCTCTCTGATGCTGATTTTATCAATGATATTTCGCAATAGCCAGCAATGAACGTTTGCATTGCGCAAGATGTTACATTATCTTCTGAAACATATGCCGGATCTTGTCTAAACGGCTGTTCGGGCGGCGTGGCTGAAACACAGGCTCGCCGGAAGTTTCCTGATACCCTTTTAATTCTGTAATGCAGACACTTCTTCCATTTGTATAAAAATTCAAATCATTTCTATATTCACCAATACAACGGGCAGGGATTTCCCCCTTAAAAATAACTTCATCTTTTTCAAGTCTGGTTGATTCAATGATTGCGCAATACTTTGGTGCGTCATTATAAGCCCGTGAAAGATATTCCTGCGGTGCAAAAAGGGTAAAGGAAAGGTATGGTTCCAACAGTTGTGTTCCTGCTTTTTTCAATGCCTGCTCCAACACGACAGGCGCAAGAAAACGAAAATCAGCGGGGGTGCTGACCGGGCTGTAATAAACTCCATAATCAAAACAAATTTGGCAGTCTGTCACTCCCCAGCCATATAAGCCCTGCTCCATTCCATAACGCACACCCTCCATGACGGCATTTTGAAAACTTTGGTTTAAATAGCCGAGAGATACCTCGCTTTTATATTGTGTTCCGCTTCCAACAGGAAGCGGTGTTACAGTCAAACCAATAGATGCCCAAAACGGATTCGGCGGCACTTCAATATGAATCGTGTAGCTCGCTTTTTTTTGCGGTCTTTCCAGATAAATAACCGAAGGCTCTTTCATAGCCACGCCCACATGATATTTTTCTTCTAATAGCGAACAAATAACTTCTAACTGTACTTTTCCCAAAAAAGATAATATAATCTCATGTGTAACAGTATCAATGTCAAAATGCAAAAGAGGGTCTGTATCAGCAATCTCTGTGAGGGCATTTAACAGGGCTTCCCTTTGCTCCGGCTTTTGCGGCTCTACCGTTGTCCGAAGTAATGGCATGGGATTATCAATCCGTGTTTTGTGAGGCAGGAGTTTTTCATTTCCCAGAATGTCGTTCAGTTTCAAAGTATCATCAGCTAAAATAACAATTTCTCCCGGACAGGCATGGTCAACCGGGACGATTTCACCATTTGACGGAATACACATTTCTGTAATCTTTATTTTTTCCTTTTTTGACAGCAGCAGGGTATCCCGTAAATGGAGCGTCCCATGATACAGGCGTAAATAAGAAAGCCGTTTTTTCCGCTCTGTATACTCAACCTTAAAAACATATCCACATAATTCAGACTGAATATCGTCTGTTTCTGTAATGAAAGTTTCTGTAATCGCTTCAATCAGTTTTTCTGTTCCTAAATTGTCTTTTGCACTCCCATGATAAACAGGAAACAAAGAGCAGCATCTGGTTCTTTTGCACTTTTCATATTGTAATTCCTGTATATCCAAAGAATCCTCTGCAACATATCGTTCTAATAGTTCATCGCTTCCGGAAATAATCATATCCCATTTGTCCAAATCAGAAATATCGGTCATGGTTATCTTTGGCGACAGGGAAACCTCCTGCATGACAATCATATCACTGGTAAGTTTATCTTTAATGCTTTGGTAAACACGCCGCAGGTCGATCCCATTTTGGTCTATCTTATTTATAAAGATAATTGTCGGAATGTCCATTTTCTGAAGCGCATGGAATAATATACGGGTTTGTGCCTGTACGCCGTCTTTTGCCGAAATGACTAAAACAGCTCCGTCAAGGACAGATAAAGAGCGGTATGCTTCGGTTAAAAAATCCATATGACCGGGAGTGTCCACGATATTGATTTTATAATCATTCCAGCAAAAAGAAGTAACCGCTGTCTGAATGGTAATTCCGCGCTGCCGTTCCAAAATCATAGTGTCTGTTCTTGTAGTTCCTTTATCCACGTTTCCTTGTTCCGCAATCGCTCCACTGGTGTACAGCAGGCTTTCCGTCAATGTTGTTTTTCCTGCGTCTACATGGGCGAGAATTCCAATATTGATTATTTTCATGTGATTGTCCTCCTTTTACAGCCCCAAAAGGGCATAAAAATCCCCAGCAGTAAAATACTTTTACCACTGGGGATTATAATTTGCGGACATACACATATACAGCATACACCTGTTTGTGATTGCTGTTTTTCGGATATGTCAAAATTGATAAGGCAAAAGTATTCTTAAATTGGGTACAAAAAACCAAGCCCCCACAAAAGGGACTATCATAATCCTTTGTTCCCACTATTTGATTATAGTTTTATTTAAGAATACCTTGCCGCATATTTTTTACTCCTTTTTTGGAATGATGCTATTATATCACATTAGTTTTAGGAAAGCAAGTACCTAAAAGAAATTTTTCTTCCCCTTATATGTAACAATCATACCGACTTTCTGGCGTTCAGAATGGTTTCTGCTGTCTGCTGTGGTGTTTGGTTGGAATTGTCCAGCCAAAAGCCGATCCGTGGTGTTGTCTGCATAAATGTATCGTATAAGGTTTCAACCGTAAAGCCGGAATAGCCTGTTTTCTCCCTGTATCGTTCCCTTCCTTTTATTGTTTCCACATCTGGACAAAGAACGACAACCTCAACAGGGTATTTATGCGGCACAAAAAATATGTACATGTAACTAATTCAACACATTTATAATTTGAATAGGGACATTATAGCATTTACTAAATACAAATTCAATGTATACGGAAATAAAGATATAAGGAGTGGGAAGGATTCCGCCGTAGTCGGCATTGTAGGAAAATCCAAAAGTTTAGATTTTCCCACAATGCTTATCTTTTGGTCTTTGGTTCGGAATAGTGTAGTGCTGGCGGTCTATCTCTTGTTTTCGGTTGCTTGCTTCCTTACCGTACATGAGCATTGGCACCAGATAGCGATAGGTAATCCTTTGATATAATCTCCGGATTTTCCCCCGCTCCACACCGTGCATGCAGCTTTCACCGCACATGGCGTTCCATCGAATTCAACAGCCAGGTTTTTTCATATACGATTTACACACTTCGTAACAGCATATTTATCAAAGAATGATTACAGGCATTTCTGCCATAGTTCGAAGTTTGTTAAGCTTTGCAAGTTTAGAATCATCTAATTGCAGTGGGTTCAGATATTCTCTGATAGTGATTTCAGACGATGCATGGATAATCACATGGATGGCTTTTGAGACTAAAATCAGATTTTCGTATGCATCTGTACCACCTTTGCTTAATGGCATTTTATGATGACAGTGAATGTCGTGTACTTCCATAGGAAGTCCTGTAACTGCACATTTTCCATATTGAGCCGCAAATAGTGATATTCTGTTGTCTGCATATTCGATTGACCTGCCCTTGACAGGATTACGCATCAGCCATAACATTGCGTCGGTATTAATAGTTAGATTCTTATGAATCAGCTCTCGTCCCTTGACAGTGTACTTATTGATGTTTTTCCTTTTATTTTGGGCATTTTTCTGCGGAACGGCTCCCACTGGAACAATGGGACGTTCGTGCAGAAATCTCAATTGCCTGCTTTTACCATACTTGTCTTTGATAAAACCATTTTTCAGAGAACCCTTACGGGACACATCGCCTTTCAGCCGATTTCTAAGCTGTTTATTGATACTGAAGGCAAGCTTTCCAAAGTCCGCTGTTGTTTCTGTTGCTATACAGTAGTATTCATGCAGTCCTGCGACTACAGAATTATATTTCTGTAACTGTATAAACTGAGCTGTGTCATCTGGCGAATGAGCCAAAGTTTTTACTTCCTTGGTCAGCTTTTCATGAGCCTTTTTGTATGCCTTGTCACACATATGTGACCTGACGACATATTTCTTCCCCTTTTTCCGCACTTTCAGTTTGAATCCGAGAAAATCAGAATACTGTCTTTTTAGATTGACAACCTTAGATTTGTCTGGGCTTATATCAAGACCCAGGCGGTCTTTTAACCACATTTCTGTGGCTTTATACGCTCTGACGGCTTCTGCGTGTGTAGGGCAGAAGATTTTGAAATCATCGGCATATCGCACCGCATGCACTTCTTTCAGTCTGCTTCTGCGCAAAGCCCTGTAAGCATGGCTTTTGATAACTGTTCCCTGCTTATTGCTTCTTGTTGTAAAATCTGTTTTCGTTGGCATTTCTTCCCATTGGGAAGTAATCCACCAATCCAACTCGTTCAAAACAATGTTTGCAAGCAATGGCGACAGGATACCGCCTTGTGGAGTTCCCTTGATGGGGAAAGTTTTATCTCCATTTGGCAGAATAACAGATGCTTTCAGCATTTCCTTAATGATGCATAACAGCTTCTTATCTCTTATTCCCAATGCCCATATCTGCCTTATCAGTTTAGTATGATTGATGTTATCGAAAAATCCTTTAATATCAAGGTCTACTACGTGATACATATGCTGTACCTGTATCAATCGCATACACTGAGCGATGGCATGTTCAGCGGATCTATTCGGACGGAATCCGTAAGAATTATCGCTGAATTTTGCCTCGCATATCGGCTCCATGACTTGTAAGATACATTGCTGTACCACTCGGTCAACGATAGTTGGAATTCCCAGAGGTCTGGTCTTTCCATTGGGCTTTGGTATCTCCACACGCTTTACTGGGCGTGGGTGATAGCAGCTGAATTGCTTTCTTATGAGACGGACATATTCTTCCTCGTTTAATTTAGCAAGGTCATTAATTGTCCTTTTGTCCACACCTGCGGTATCACTTCCTGTATTCGTCTTTATCGTTCTGTATGCCAGCTTGATATTCTCTTCGCTCTCGATGATTTCCATGAGATGATTAAATATCTTGTCTTTCTTACTGTCTGCATACAATTCGTCAAAAGTACTTATCATGTCATAATACTCAGAATTGCGAATTTTTCTCTGTTTAGATTTCTGTTCTTGCTGTTTCGAAGTCAACACAGGCATCCTCTCCCTTCGGTTTGGATTTTCTTTGTCATACTCGAAGCTGCGTTTATCGTATATTCATTTTTTTCCGTTGAATTCGACTTGGGGCTATCCCTCCACGATGTTTAGCATCACTTCACAGGTACTGTGCCCCTACTCTCACTGGGATTAAGTACGGTTGTACCGGTTTTGCCCGGCTTTCCCGTCCAACGACCTGCAACGGCTTTTTTCATACGTTCCCAGCTTTCCACGTTCCGATATTCCTATCATTGATTACCTTTAGGTCCTTCCTCTAAGCCTGTGTCCAATCATGCATAATCATATCGCCTGTAACGATATATGGATGTTCATAACAACCATTCTTACTAATCCACGGACACGCCCATACAAGGGCTACTGCCTTTCGACAGTATCAACGTTTAGACTCGTACATTCGGAAGTTTGTCAGTACTTTCGTACATTCTGACCATGGGTAACCGACACCCGGCATATAGGTAGCACCATCCACCGCTGGATAGCTTTCGTATATGGAAGTTAGCCATATTTACGACTACTCTCTGCCGACTTTACCGAGCTTCTGACACTTTGGCGGTTGCACGCTGATGCCAGTCGGAGTATCAGTGTGAGCGCTTCGGGGCGTTACTCCCTCATTTCACTCATCGGAATATCAGTTCTCCAAAGTTTCAGGCTTGAAAGCCCTTCGACTTTGTGCGTAAGCTTTTCACTTACGAACGTGTCACACGGTTGTCGTTGCCGTAACCCTCCAGCAGGTTGATGGCTCCCCAGATGCCGAGACCGGCACCCAGTGCGATAACGAGAGTCTGAAGAACGGTTACTGCGCTGTTGAAAAATGCCATAAATGTTTACCTCCTTGTACGTTGCGCCCTTATGGACGAATGAATAGTGATCTTCCACCTGCATGTGCACCTGCAAATGGGCAAACATATAGCCAGGTCTCCAATCGGAAATCTGGCTATGTAAAGAGGCGGCAGTTCGCCGCCCCTTATCTTATTCTGTTACCAGCAGCGTACCCATGACATCTTCGTCACCGGAACAAACTTATTTGGCATGATCTGCATCAACTACTTCGTACTTATCACCAGGCTTGAGCTTCAGCCGATGGTCAAGAAACGCCTCGATGCTGAACGTGTTTTTCTTATCAGCACCGGCAGTGAGCTTGTAGTTCGGATGCTGGGTCAGATCATATTTATCTGACTTGAACGGTCTGACACCGCGCAGCTGCAAAATGCACTTTCCGCCATCCAGCACAGCCAGTTCATCCACCGAAGCCAGGTCATGCCCAACTTTTTGGTAATTGGTGCCGTAGGAAGGGCTGTTGCCTCTGGTATCGGAAGTGTTGTACAAATCAATCGTTTCTTTCCCCAGTGCCTGATTCAGCTCTTTTAGCGTAGTCGGCTCCGAACCGCCAAGGAAAATACGGGAATCCATATTGCCGATGATGGTATCAGCATTGTCCTTGTAGATTGCCTTCAACTGGCTCTGTGCCTGAAGCACCAGACATGCCGAGATTTCTCTTGATCGGATGGTGGCTACCAGCTTTTCCAGATTCGGAATCTGACCAATGTTCGCACACTCATCAATCAGGCAGCGCACATGCACCGGTAATCTGCCGCCGTAGACATCATCCGCTTTTTCGCACAGCAGGTTAAACAGCTGTGTGTAAATCATGGAAATCAGGAAATTAAAAGTCGGGTCTGTGTCGCTCATAATGAGGAACAGAGCCGTTTTCTTATCTCCCACCGTATCCAGCGACAACTCATCGTACATGGTGATATCACGGACTTCTTCAATATCGAAGGGAGCAAGACGTGCGCCGCAGCTCACCAGAATCGACTTTAAGGTTTTGCCCGCCGCCAGCTTGAATTTGGCATATTGACGGACAGCAAAGTGGTTCGGCTTCTTCTTTTTCAGAGCTTCAAACATCTGATCCACTGGATTCTGAAAGGTTTCATCATCCTCGCGTACTTCCATCGCATTCAGGAATTCAATCAGCGTTGCAAAGTTCTGCTCTTCCAGCGGTGCCTCATAGTGGATATACCCAATCAAAGCACAATACAGCAAGGTCTCTGCCTTCGTCCAGAATTCGTCACCGGCCTTGCCGTCCCCTTTGGTGTTGGCAATGAGGGTTGTGGTCAGCTTCAAAATATCCTTTTCGCTGTGAATATATGCGAAGGGATTATAATGCATCGACTTTCTGAAATTGATGGTGTTGAAAATCCGGATACTGTATCCGTTCTTCAAAAGGGCTTGGCCACAGTCGATTACGATATCGCCTTTCGGGTCAGTGACGACGTAGGAACTGTGACATTGTAAAAGGTTGGGTTTGAGCCAAAATCGGGTCTTACCGCTGCCGGAGCCGCCGACCACAAGCACATTTTTGTTTCTGGCATTTGCCGGATTCTTCGGGCGATTGCCCATCATCAGCCGCTCCGTCCGCGTCAGAATCACATTGTTTGCAAACACCGGATCTTCAAACGGTTCGATGTCTTTCTGCGTTCCCCACCGGGCAGAGCCGTACTCCATGCCATGGCGATACTTCTTGGCATTTTTTCCTTTCAGGTACACGGCAAGCCGGAGACCTGCCCCGCAGCACACACCAATCAGCAAATCCATCGGATGCAGACTTGGCATCGGATTGGAAAAGGCTGCACCCAGGGCAGAAAGAAAGCCGAGGAGCTTTTCAGACATGTCTGCGCCCTCGGCAATTCTCCACGCTTCTCCCAGATTGGTACATACAAGACCGGCAATGAAGTACGGCAGGTTCAGGATCAGCAGCTTTTTGGTCTTATTACTCATAGATCACGCTCCTGACTTTTGTGGCGAACCTTATCCGGCAGAATTGTAGCAACCAGCTCTTTGAGCTTATCCAGCTGCTCCAGAACACTCGGTTTTTCCTTTGCTTTCAGCTTGCGGTTGGTGAATTCCTCAAAAGCGGAAGTCAGTGCATCCGCATCCTTCGCCTTAAAGAACACCGTGTACTTGGGTGGAATCACATTTTGGTCTTTCGTAATGGCATAATCCACACCGTATTTCCGCGCCACCTGCTCAAAGCCTTTCAAATCCGTTTTCTCAATGGGGATACTGCTGACTCCCTGATTCTGACCGATCAGTTCTTTGATGCTCTGCTTTCCAACCGGCAACTGCGACGTTTTCTGAGACACCTTCGCCTGATGGTGCCGTTTCCAGGCATTATAGCCATTCACGATGGTGCGAAAGGTCAGTTTCGTGGTGCTGATTGCCAGATTGACTGTACGATTTTCAACTTCTTCCTGCATGAATATCCGCCTCCTTCCTTACAAACTATCCCGGTCCGGTGCCGGTTTGCTCTTTTCCTGGGGCTTTGCAGCCTTTTCCTCCATCTTCTTCACCATGTCATCCGGAACCGGAATCGCCATGATGCTGCGCCCCATACGAACGAACATCTGGGGCTGATGGAACTGCTCCTCAAATTTCTGCATCTGCTCCGAAGTCAGAGAACCAAAGTCATCCTCTGTCAGCCCTACCACCAGAAAATCACCGGCATAAATGTCCTGCATATCCCCGTCTTCGGTGTAAATCGCACGGTTCAGCGGCAGACCATTGATTTTGCCGGATTCATTCAGAATAATGGCCACTTCATCCTCAAAGGGATAGGTTACTTCAATATCCCCGCCAACCATTGCCTGCAAATCTTCCAGCTCCGTGCCAACACTGATTTTCTTCGGGTAGGCATTGGGCTGTACCAGCAGAACATCCATTGTCCTGGTCTCTGCCAGTTCACGTTCTCCCACGGTCTTGAAATCCACACCGGTGAAATCGCTGGAATCCAGAACATAGTCCTGATTGTTCCAAGCCTGCGTCACCATGCGTTCCGCATCTTCCTGCGAGGCAGCTTCCACGGAAACCTTTCTCTGGAGAGTTTCTGTAATCTCCACATCAAATTTCTTCATAGGCACCTCCTTAGATCAGGCGCAGTGCCGGAATCAACTCGCCGCCAATGGAAACCACCGTCAGGTTTTCGTTCACATAGTCGATGGTGCGTTCCAGCGTAAACAGATTGATGCTGCATTCGTTACCGTTCTGGTCGATTTCCGAAACTTCCGCAGCTCCCAGCAGATAGCGGGTTCTGTCTGTCTCGATCACATCGCTCTTATCATAATGGAGAAGCAGTTCCCCATCTGCCACCAGGTCAGCCTCCATCTCATCGTAAACATCCTCAAAGATATCTCGACTGCCAGCCTCGGTCAGAAGTTCGCCGCCTGCTCCCGGCAGGATCACCATCACAATGCGTTCCTTCGGGTGATCTTCACGGATTGCCTCCAGCATCACCCAGTTATGAAGCATCGCAATGGACTTCTCAAACATGGGATCATCCATCGGATTCGGCTGCGATGCACCATGCGGGCAGTTCTTGCAATCCATGCTGCACACTGCGTTGTTCTGATTCTTCTTAAAGTTCATCATCATAAAAGTCTCCTTTTTATCGTTCCATATCTCGTTGTTTACTTCGCTGCCACTTTTCCAGCAGCCGGATAATCGTGTCCTGCATCTGCTTCGGCGTATAAGATTTCGGGAAATACTTCCGAAGAACCTCGTTTTTAATCGTCACATGGTCAAGCTCATCCTTTTTGATTTCGTTCATCACTTCACACATGGCATCCAAGGTACAGCTGCCCTCCTGCGAGAGTTTTTTCAGCCGCTGCGCCTGTGACAGGGATGGAGATGCCTGTGCATAGTCCATTGCCTCCAGGAATTCTTTCTGTTCAGACGGTTTCAGATAAGACAACTCTACCGCCGGATTGAAGGCGATTTTCTTCTCATCCACCATATCCAGAATTTCGGGAATCAGGTTTGTAAGGCGGATGAATCGCTTAACTTGGGATTTACTGTCACCAGCTTCTTCAGCTACAACCTGAGCTGCCCACGACTTCGGCCCAACTTGGGCCGAAGTTAAATCCCCACGTTCCCCCTGATGTTTCATCGCCTCCAGCTTCATCTTGTAGGAAAACGCTCTCTCACTGGGAAGAATATTTTCCCGCTGCAAGTTGCTGTCCACCATAAAGATGATTGCCGCATCATCGTCCATTTCCTTGACGATGACCGGCACGGTCTCCAAGCCTGCCAGCTGTGCTGCATGAAGCCTGCGGTGTCCCGAAAGAATTTCAAATCCGCCTTCCGGGTCAGGCCGGACAATCAGCGGTGATACCACACCGATCTGCTTGATGCTCTCCACGGTCTGTTCCATCAGCTCATCGTCCAGCACCTTGAAGGGATGACCTTCAAAGGGATGCAGGTCAGAAAGCGGCATCTCCGTCCGCTGCTCCTTAGCCGCAGCGTCGGCAGCTGAGCCACTGCGGTTTTCTGTTGTAATACTGGTTTTTGCTTTTGCCATTCAGCTTCTTAACCTCCTTCCAGCGGTGATAGATGTCATTCTTACCTGCGAAAAACGCCTTTTTTGCCTTGCACTTCATAGATCAAGTACCTCCTTAACGACCTGCTGTTTTTCTTTTCCAATGCTCTTTCTGCGGTCCTCTCCGCTGATTCGCACCGGCGTACACATTTCCAGAATCCTGCTGTAAATCCGGGCGTATGCCACATCCTGCGGATTGCGGATTTCAGCAATCTTCAGATTGGTTGTGATAACGACCGGAAGCCCGGACTTGTACCGCTCATCAATGACTGCGTAGACCTGCTCCAGCGCATATTCGGTGCTGCGCTCAATTCCCAGATCATCCAGAATCAACAAAGAATAGTTGGAAAACGAAGCGATATACCGGTATCGCTCTTCCGAATACATGGCACCCATCTGGTTCAGGATTTTGGAGAAGTTCATCATCAAAACCGGAATGCCCTGATCCAGCAGCGCATTGGCAATACATGCCGCCACAAAGGACTTTCCAGTGCCGACATCTCCCCATAACAAAAGGCCAAGGTTTTCAGCCTTGACCTTTTTCCACTGCTCCACATAGCGTTTTGCCATCTGGATATCCTTGTTGTCTTCTGCAACGGCAAAATTCCATTCCAGAAGATGCTTTTCCTGAATCCCCGTTGCTTTCAGCTGTCTGATTTTACGCTGCCGCTCCACCAGCTCATCCTGGCGTTTCTTTTCCGCCATCGCTTCCTGCTGGCATCTGCAAAGGCAGGGAACAATCTTGTCTCTGCCCCAGAGCTTTACCCTGCACTGCACCGGCGTGTGGCAATTCCGGCAATACAGCAGTCCGTCCTCGCCCTGGTATTCCCGCTCTCCGGGTTCTTTCGGCGTAAAGAGCGAATCCAACGCCGCATTCAAAATTTCAGGCACCATGTCGCTCATAGGCTGTCTCCTTCCTCAAATGTGTAGTCTGCCGGGTTATACTTCGGCTTTTCTCTCTTTGCCCAGCTCCGGATTGTGGCAAGGTGATTTTTGTAGCTCCTGCCGGTGGAGGCCATATACTCAGAGAGCCGTTCAACCCGCATCTGATAATCTCTTGGGAACTCCTGCCGGAGCTTACTGTATTCCGTGTCAGAAAGAAGGACATTTTCGTATGAGCCATACCGGTGCTGGATTTCCTTCTTCTCTCTTTTATTGATTGTTTCAGTACTTGTTCTATTAGTACTTAATTGCGCGGGATTTTCCGTAACCGGTGTGTCCGTATCCGGATTTACCGTATACGGCTTTTCCGTACACGGTGATTCCGAACACGGCTTTTTCCTTGGCATCTCATAAATCACATACTCCGCTCTGCCCATCCGACCGTTACTCTCACGCTGCTGGTTTCTTTCCAGATACCCAAGACGCTCCAGCTCTTTTAGAGCCGTAAGCACCCCATCTACGCCATCCGGCGTAATCGAAGATAACCCCCGTACCGAATAGTTCCATGTGTCCGGCAAACTGAGCAGCATAGAGAGAAGTCCTTTCCCTTTCAGGCTGAGACCCTGATCGCGCAGGTGGTAATTGCACATCGTTGTGTAATTGCTGTTCTTCTCAACCCTGAATACCGGCATGGTGCTCACCACCCTTTTTCGCAGGCTCCGCTTTTTTCTTCGGACATTTGCGCGGACGATCTTCGCTGTCCTCCCGGCGATGGTATTTGCCGGTATCCTGCATCATGCGTTCAAACGCCTGAAGCCTTCCCTCTGTAAAAAGCGTCATTCGATCACACCCCATTTCTTAAACAACTTGAAGAGATGATTCTTTCCCTTGCAGGTCACTCTTGTCTGCTGCACCAGTTTTCCGCTTCTGCCGTAGCAATCCCGGACAATAAAATAGCCCCTTGCAGATTTGTCTGCAAAAGGCATCAGCCAGCCACTTGGACTGCGGTACAGATAGCGATGATCCAGCAAGAGAGCCACTGCCGTCTTCTCTGGGATTCCGATTTCCTTACAGAAATTCCGGATGCAGGTGCAATCCTCCGAATTCACAAAGGTATCGAAGTAGTCTGCCTTAGGCTGCGCTGCATCCAGCTGTTTGCGGATACCCTCAAGCTGCTCTCTCTCGGCTACAAGCTCCTGCGCCAGGGTGTAGATGACCTCCGGATGCTGAATCACTTGATCCAAAATGGAATCGCTCATATACACACCATGCTTGCGGATGGAAGGGAGAACTTCATCAAACACCCAGTGTTCAAACCGTTCTGCCGATGGCAGCTTGCTGTGAACGATCAGCCGGTAAACATCGCCTTCTGTGATAAAGGAGATTTCAACGACCTGTTCTCCAGCATCCCCATACTGATTCACCTTCTGAACGACCCCCTCGCGTTTCGTTAGGGGGCCTCTGCAATGGCGTTTCACTGCGGCGTAGGGATTCACATACCCCAATGCTTTCGCTACGTCACTTGCACAGAAGAATGTCTTTCCCGCCTCCTGCAACACGCGGATCGAACCAAACTCCTGGTTCTCAAACACCTCCATCATCTGCCTCGACTGTCCGCCATGACTGCCCACATCGGTATCATGGGTCTTCTGATTGAAATCCGTCATACCTGTTACCTCCTACTCAAATTTGTCTCGCCGGATTTCAGGCGAAAAAAAAAATAGAGCCTTGACCCATTCTCGTTTTCAAAGAATGAGCCAAGGCTCTATGTAAATCAGTCAAGTATGTGTTCGTCCGTCGATGGCAAAATTGGACTTCATTTGCTCCTATTGTCCACCAGTAATTTAACCCATAAGAGGTCAAAATGGGCTTGTCCACCAGTAATTTGACCACTATAAACCCATAAATTTCCGTTCAAATTCCATCAAAACCGAACAGTCCAGGCAGAATTTTGGGTATAGAAAAAGCCCGGAAAATAGCGTATTTCCGGGCTTTTTTAGCATTTTGAAGTTGTCGATTATCGCTTGCTGAACTGCGGTGCGCGACGAGCGGCTTTGAGGCCGTATTTCTTTCTTTCTTTCATACGCGGATCTCTTGTTAAGAAACCAGCTTTCTTTAATACCGGACGGTACTCGATGTCTGCGTGAAGCAGAGCTCTGGAGATACCATGACGGATAGCGCCTGCCTGTCCGGAAACTCCGCCGCCGCGAACGTTAACGATAACGTCGAACTTATCAGCTGTCTCTGTTGCTGCTAACGGCTGACGAACGATGAGCTTTAATGTCTCAAGACCAAGATACTCATCGATATCTCTCTTGTTGATTGTGATCTTACCTGTTCCCGGTACAAGATATACTCTTGCGATAGATTTTTTTCTTCTGCCTGTTCCGTAATATTTTGTGCTAGCCATTATGAATTTCCTCCTTTCAGACCTCTAATTAAAATTTGATTTCTAAAACTTCCGGCTTCTGTGCTGCCTGCTCGTGATCCGGGCCAGCGTAAACGTGAAGTTTTGTGATCATGCTTCTTCCTAAAGGTCCCTTCGGGAGCATTCCCTTAACTGCTAACTCGATAACCTTCTCCGGCTTCTTCTCGAGCATTTCTCTTAAAGTTGTCTCTTTCATTCCGCCTACATAGTCGGAGTGGCTGTAGTAGATCTTCTGGTCTAACTTCTTACCTGTAACTTTAATCTTGGAAGCGTTTGTTACGATCACGTAATCGCCGCAGTCGATGTGCGGAGTGTAGATCGGTTTGTTCTTTCCTCTTAAGATCTTTGCTACTTCTGATGTCAGACGACCTAATGTATATCCTGTAGCGTCAACTACGTACCATTTTCTCTCAATTGTTGCTGGACTAGCCATAAAGCTCTTCATGGGTTGACCTCCTGTTTGTACTAAATCAATCAATGTTCCTTTATCGTAAAATACTGTTTCCGGGGCTTTGGCTACAGCATTTTCAACCGATGTCACAGTTATACATTATATTATACATGGCCGGGTGTGTCAACCATTTTTCTTCAAAATTTCGATTAAATTTTGCCGAAAAACCTATATTTTATCGTGGTTTTGGCATGGTCCGCTTAATCGTTCCCCGATACACGATCTCAGCCACAACTGCTGCCGCAAACTCCGTGATCCAGAACGCGTTCCAGACCGCGCCGCCGCCGAACAGATGGCAGAGAATAAAGGCGGACGGAAGGATAACTACGATATAGCGGAGCAGGGAGATCACAAGGGACTGGACACCCATGCCGATTCCCTCCAGGGCACCAGACGCTGTTACGGAGACCGTTGAGACGATGAATCCGGCGCTGATGATCCGGAGGGCCGCGCCGCCTGCTGCGATGGTCTCCGCGTTGTCGGTAAAGGCACCGATCAGCGTGTTGGAGATCGTAAGGCAGAGCACCGTTCCTGCTGCCATGATTACGCCGGCCATAGCTAACGTTATCTTATAGATCTTCCCGACTCTCTCACGCTCTCCGGCGCCGAAATTGTAACCGATCACCGGCCGCATTCCCTGGATGATGCCGCTGGCCGGGAAATAGAGGAAGGTCTGCAGTTTATAATAGATTCCGAGAATTACCACATAGCTTCTGGAATACTGCGCCAGCAGACCATTTAACACAAAGATCATGACGGAGGGCAGCGCCAGATTGAGGATTGCCGGGATCCCGATCCCGTAGAGCTTCTTCATCGTATTTCCACCGGGAATCTTATACCTTGCTTCCAGTTTTACCGGAACCGGACCTCGGAAATAGAAGGCAAGGTAGACTGCGAGCGAGATAAGCTGCCCCACACCTGTGGCAATTGCCGCGCCGGAGATTCCCATTTTCGGAAAGAATGCCAGTCCAAAGATTAAAATCGGATCCAGGATAATGTTTGTGATGCAGCCGCCAATCAGGGCAATCATGGACACCTTCATCCGCCCCACTGCCTGAAAGATCTTTTCGAAGGCCAGTCCTGCCATGATGATCGGTGAAAACAGGAATGCGACGGATGCGTAGCGCACACCGTACCGGATGACCTCCTGATCGCCTGTGAACATTCCAAGGAATTTTGGCATGATAACGATGCAGATCACAGAGAGGATGATCCCGTGAATCACAGACAGGACAACACCCTGGGTCGCCGCCCGGCGCGCCTCATCCTCTTTTCCGGCACCTCTCGCCGTGGCGATCAGCGCGTTGATTCCCACACCGAAACCGATGGCCATGGCGTTGATAAAGTTCTGGATCGGGAACACCAGGGACAGCGCCTCCATGGCGTTCTCGCTGATCCGGGCAACAAAATAGCTGTCTACAATATTATAGAGGGAATTCACCAGCATGGACAAGACCATGGGCATTCCCATTCCGAGGAGAAGCGGAAAGACCGGCTTCTCCTTCATGAAAGTTTCGTTCATGATTATAACCTCCCATATAATTTTTAAAGTAACAGTTCCATATGTAAAACTTCGTTGATATAAGCAATTAAAAGAATGTGCCTCGACACATTCTCGCGCCGAGCGCAGTCACTTGCGACAATCTGAATCTTCGCGCGAGTACACATCATTAGCTCGTAGTTCCTTTTTGTTTAGCAGGAAGTTCTATCGGAATTTTCTGTTAAACAAAAAAACGCCACACAACCACCCATAAAGTTTTGGGTGATTGTGTGGCGAAAAAAGTTCTTCTTTAAAAATCCACACGAGTTTTAACGTCTGGTAGAATAACACAGATTTCGGATTCTGTCAACTCTCCAGGATCCGAAGGCCCGGTGACCCGAACCTCTCTCTCTCGAGGGCCCGGTCCTCTCATTTCCGCATCTGTCCGGAAAAATCTGCCATGTCCGATGCTGACAGATGATCACGCATCTGCGATGCTTCTATTCCTTCTGTTTTACAGCGACTTCGTACCCTGTTTCTTTTTCTCCAGATAATCATTTAACTCCGCGTTCTTCACGTTCGTGATGAACATATGACCCGGAGCGTGGGTGATGACGATCGGAGGTTTCGCGCGCTCGACGGCTGCCTGTGGGGTCACGCCGCAGGCCCAGAATACCGGGATCTCGCCCTCACGGATCTCCACTGGATCTCCATAGTCCGGATGGTCGATATCCTTGATGCCGATCTTTTCCGGATCGCCCATGTGGACAGGACCACCGTGAACATTCGGGAACTTCTCCGTGATCTCCGCCGCTTTCTTTGCGTTCTCCGGCGTCATCGGGCGCATGCTGCATACCAACGGACCCTCGAAGACTCCTGCTTTTTCGCACTCGATATTCGTCTTATACATCGGGACATTTCTTCCCATCGAGATGTGACGCACGTCGATTCCAGCCTGTAAGAGCGCCTCCTCGAAGGAAAAGCTGCAGCCGATAAGAAAACCAACGAAATCATCCTGCCAGTATTCGGTGGCATCTGTCACTTCATCAACCTTCACGCCGTTCTTATAGATAAAGTACCGCGGAATATCGGTAACGATATTCGCTCCCTCGCCCATATCATGAACCAGCGGGGATCCATCCATGATCTCGAGGATCGGACACGGTTTCGGATTGCGCTCCGCGAACTTTTTAAAATCCTCCGCATATTTTTTCGGCAGGATCACAAGGTTTGCCTGTGCGTATCCCCCGCACATTCCGGCCGTCGGTTCTGTGATCTCACCGTCACGGATCTTTTTCCAGATCTCTTCCGGTCTTGTCGTTCTGTAATCTCCCATTTTACGTTACCCCTTTCTCCTATGCCGTTCTTTTCGTTTCCGGCATCTTAAGTTTCCTGTTTCCCTCGACCCATTCTGCTGAAACGCTTCGCCGATCAGGTCATTTTCCGGTCTGCATCCCCATATTTTTTACCGGAATCTCACAACCTCTTTTTCAAGCTCCACTAGAAACTCTTTTCCATTTACGGAGATCTTATAGGTTCCCGCCTTTACCCATGCGGTCTTGTTCGCCTCAGATGCCGCGGCGATCGCCACAGCCTGTTCATCGTCCGCCGGTTCCACCGGGGTATTCAGTCTCTTCGCAAGCGCGTTGAACTCTTCTTTTTCCTTACAGTAGAGCTCCTGCGCCTCATCCACCGTGACTTCCTTAAACCGGATCTTCATTCCCGGCATGCACTGGGCAAGCACCGGAAGGTCCACAGAGATCACATTGGCGATCTTCGTGTAGCCGCCTGTGGTCTGATGGTCCGCCATCATGACGATAGGATTTCCGTGGGACGGAACCTGGACAGCGCCGAAGCTGATGCCGTCGGTGATGATGTCGCCGCCGTTTTTATGCTCGATCACATCGCCTTCCATGCGGCAGCCCATGCGGTCGTACTCGTTGGAGATCGTGTAGGTGCTGTTTAAGAAGGTGTTGATTCCCTTATCTGTAAAACAGTCGTCCTGCGGGCCCATAACGACTCTGAGTGTCCATTCCTTTGCACCGTAAGACGGAAGTCCGTATACACGCTCGGCCATATGCGGGAGCCAGGATGCAGGAGCGCGGAAAGCGATCTCATCGCCGGTTCCCAATTTTCTTCCCTCGTATCCGCCAACTTTTGATTTCAGGTTCGTGGATCTGCTTCCCATAACAACCGGGATATCAAGTCCGCCCGCAAAAGCGATATACGCACGGCTTCCGCCGTACATGCCCATGAAGCTCAACGTCTGGCCCGCTTTTACCAGAACCGCGCGGTATCTCTCCACCGGCTTTCCGTCGATCTTTGCTCCAAGATCGCCGCCTGTCACCGCAATGATCTCATCTTCTGTAAATTTCATCGTCGGCCCCATCATCGTGATCTCGATGACCGCCTCGTCCGTATCATTTCCAACAAGAATATTGGCGAGTGACGCTGCCCTGGTATCCATGACACCGGATACGGACATTCCAGTCTCCTGATATCCGTAACGTCCCATATCCTGAATCGTTGTCAGGAATCCGCCGTTTATGATCTGAATGCCCATCACTCCGCCTCCTTATCATATACTACATACTGATATGTATTGTTCTCCACCTGTTTTTCGATGGCTTTGTACTCTTCCTCCGTCACCGGTCGGAATTTAATGTACTGTCCTGACTCCAGGAGTACCGGTTTTTCCCGCTCGGAATCATACAGCTTTAACGGAGTTCTTCCGATGAGCTGCCAGCCGCCCGGGGATGCCACCGGATAGATTCCAGTCTGCTCTCCGGCGATTCCCACGGAGCCGCCCTCGATCTTTACGCGCGGACTCTTCAAACGCGGAGTCGCGATACGCTTGTCCATGCCGCCGAGGTACGGGAATCCCGCGATAAATCCCAGCATGTAGATCAGGTACTCTTCGGAGGAGTGGATCTTTACGACTTCCTCTTCCGTAAGTCCGTTATGCTCTGCCACATTCGCAAGGTCCGGTCCCATCTCCCCGCCGTAAAACACCGGGATCTCGATCACCGTTGGCGGCGGAATCTGGATGCTGCCCATGGAGGACAGGATCTTCTCAAATTTTTCTGTCAGTGCTGAGAACCGGATCACTTCCGGCTTGTATACAACAAGAAGGGAACGGTAGGTCGGTACGGTCTCGACGATTCCCTCAATCTGTTCTTTCTCTAACGCGATCTTGAATGCGCGGATCTTCCGGTTGATCTCCGGACTGATCTCATTTCCAAATTCCACGGTGACTGCACAGTCGCCGGAAACCAGATATCTTACATTTCCCACAGCGAGTCTCCTCTCTATACATTTGCGGCTGTTTGACATTTGTAAGATGTCAAACAGCTGCACTCTTTTTCCTATAAACTTAAATTTTTAATCTCGACGCCTTCCGCGATCAGTGTCTCACGGATATTCTTTACGAACTCCAATGCCTTTGGGTTATCTCCGTGAACGCAGATAGAGTCTGCCTTGATCGCGATATCGTTTCCGTTGATGGACTCGACTTTTCCTTCTTTTACCATACGGATCACACGTTTGATCGCAAGGTCTTTGTCCTTGATCACTGCACCCGGAAGCTTTCTTGATACGAGAGTTCCGTCATCGTTGTAAGCGCGGTCAGCGAAGACCTCACTTGCAGCGCGGAGACCGACTTTTTCTGCTGCCGTGATCATCTTGGAACCTGCAAGTCCCATGAAGATGATGTCCTTATCTACCTCATAAACTGCCTCACACATCGCGATGGCTAACTTCTCGTCAACAGCTGCCATATTGTAAAGAGCGCCGTGCGGTTTTACATGCTGGATCTTTACGCCGTGGGCGGTACAGAACGCCATGAGAGCGCCCAGCTGGTAGCAGACATAAGCTTTCGCTTCATCCGGCGTCACTGCCATATTGCGGCGTCCAAATCCCACAAGGTCCGGGAATCCCGGGTGTGCGCCGACGGCTGTTCCGAACTCTTTCGCCAGAGCAACGGTCTTTTCCATCACCATCGCGTCACCTGCGTGCCAGCCACATGCCACGTTTGCGGAGGAGACGTATTTTAAGATCTCCTCATCCATTCCGATCGTATAATTTCCAAAGCTTTCTCCAAGGTCACTGTTTAAATCTACACGGTACATAATATTTCCTCCTTGCTTTCCCTGCCGGTATTTTCTAAATTTCCTATCTACTATTTTAAACGACTTGCATCACAATCTCAATACATAATTAGCCGAACATCTTTAAGATTCCCGGAAGAGCTTTGATTCCGGAGAATCCTGTGAGCAGTACCACGCATACGCCTAAAACGATGAGGATCGTCGGATGCTTGTAATCCTCGCCGACGATCTTCTTGTTTCTGCTCGCGAGAAGGATCGTTAAGAGTGTCAGCGGAAGGATCAGTCCGTTTAAAGCGCCTGCAAGTACAAGGAGCGCTGCCGGCTTTCCAAGGATCGCCATGATCAGTGTGGATGCTGTGATAAATCCGATCACGAACCACTTTTCGTTCTTCATGATAAACGGATGAAGAGTCTTTAAAAATGAAACCGATGTATAAGCCGCGCCGATGACGGATGTTGTAGCGGCGAAGAAAAGGACAAGACCAAAGATCTTATATCCGATCACGCCAGCTCCGAGACGGAACGCGTCTGCTGCCGGATTTGAAGCGTCGAGTGTCACATCCGGGTTTGCTGTCACGACACCGAGAACTGCAAGGAACAGCAGGATTCTCATGATTCCGGAAACGCTGACACCCATTAAAACAGACTGGCGTACATGCGGAAGATCTTTCTTTCCGGAATATCCGGCGTCAAGAAGACGGTGCGCACCGGAGAATGTGATATATCCGCCGCAGCTTCCTCCGAGAAGCGTGATGAGTGGAAGGACAAGGGCACCCACATCGCCCGGGTGGAAAATACTGCTCACAGCATCCCCTACCGGAGGTTTGGATTTGATCGCCACATAGAGAACTACGATGATCATGATACTTCCAAGGTATTTTGTCAGCTTATCCATGCTGGCCTTCGCGTCCTTGGAGAGGAAGATCAGGATTCCGATGATTCCCGCGATAAAGGTTCCAACCGTCGTCGGTATTCCGAACAATACGTTGAGTCCCAGGGCGCCGCCTCCGACATTGCCAATGTTGAATGCCAGACCGCCGAGGGCAACCATGAACGCGATAAAGTATCCGAGCCCCGGAAGGACTTTATTTGCAATATCCTGTCCGCGCATACCGGACACACCGATCACCGACCAGATATTCAACTGTGTCGTCACATCCAGCAGGATCGTGCAGATGATCACCAGCGCGAAAATGCTTTTATACTGAGCCGTAAATGTGGAAGTCTGTGTCAGGAAGCCCGGTCCGATCGCGGATGTCGCCATCAGGAACGCAGCTCCCATCAAGGTCGTCATGTTGCTGTGTTTTTTCTTTTCCCCCATAAATGAGTACCCCTTTCGTATCTTTTCTACAACTGATGTCTTGATTTTATCTGACTTTTTAGTGATATTCAACTATGTTTTTCAGTTTTTGGAAATCTTTTTGAAATTTTCAAAAAAATCGTGCGAATCCGCTCATTTTCAGCGAGCGATTTCGCACGATGTGAATTTTTGCACGTTTTCAATTGTTCAGCAGATCTGCGCCCTTCCGCGAGGGCCGTAAGATTTCAGTCTTCCTTATCAAGTCTTCTCTTCATGGAGAATCTTGTGATCCCCAAAAGGGCCGCCGCTTTTGTCACGTTGTTTCCGCAGAGCTTCAGCGCCTGGTCCATGTAGATCTGTTCCAGCATGGAAACCTCCTGATCGAGACTGATCGGTCCTTTCCGAAGATCCTTTAGCGCAAACGGTTCTCCTGTCCGGGTATCATCTTTCCAGTCCATCCGTTTTAATTCCACATGTTTTTCAAGCACGTCCCCCTGACAGAATAAGAAGCAGCGCTCAAAAATATTTTTCAGTTCCCGAACATTCCCTTTCCAGTCATACAAAAGCAGCTCCCGCATAAAATCAGGATCCACATGGGTGATATTCTTTCCAAACATGCCGTTATAATATTTCAGGTAATAATCGCAGAGCGCCGGAATGTCCTCTCTCCGGTCCCGTAACGGCGGGATCACAAGTTCCATGACATTGATCCGGTAAAAGAGGTCTTCCCGGAATTCCCCCTGCTTTACGGCGTGTTCCAGATTCCGGTTTGTCGCCGCGATCACCCGGGCATCCACCTCGATGTCCTCCAGGCCACCCACACGCTTGAACTTCTTATGGTCCAGGAATGTGAGGATCTTTGTCTGCATGGACAGCGGGAGTTCCCCGATCTCATCCAAGAACACGGTTCCGCCTGCTGCCAGCTCGATCAGGCCTTTCTTCGTCTTCATCGCGCCCGCAAAGGCCCCCCGCTCATAGCCAAATAGCTCGCTCTCCATCAGATGTTCCGGAATTGCGCTGCAGTTGATGCGGACCATCAGGTGGTCCCTCCGTTCGCTGCAGGCATGGATCAAGGACGCCGCAACCTCTTTTCCCGTTCCGGTCTCGCCCCGGATCAGAACATTCACCGTGGAATTCTTTCCGAGAAGTTCGATGTGACGCCGGATCCGCATCGCGGCGTCGCCGACTCCGATAAATTCCTGCGTTTTTCCCTTTAGAAACTCCAGGGATTCCCGATCCTGCATCTGGCCAATGCAGCGGCTGGCGATCCGGTCGATCTCGTCAATATCAAAGGGCTTTAAAATATAGTCGTAAGCACCGCGCTTCGTCGCCTCCACCGCCTGGGCAACAGAGCCGTACGCCGTCATCAGGATCACCTGGACCTCCTCATCGGCGGAACGGAACGTGGAGATCTCGTCGATCCCGAGGCTGTCCTGCAGGCGGTTATCCAGGAGGATCACCTGCGGATGGAACGTTTTCATCTTCTCGAGAGCGTCCTTCACCGTTTCCGCCGACTGGGTCTCGTATCCCCGGTCCTTCAATCCTTCCTCCAGCGTAAACCGGATCAGAAATTCGTCATCAACGATCAGTACCTTTTTCATGTTCATCCCTGCTTTCAAAAATCAGGCGCACCGTTGTTCCGCAGCCCGGAGCGCTTTCCATTTCCATTTTGCCGTGGTTCTGCTCGATCAGCCGGTTTACGATCGCCAGACCGAGCCCGACGCCGTTAATGCTCTTCGTGTAGAACGGTTCTCTTGCACGTTTCAGTTCCTCTTCATTCATTCCTTTTCCATTGTCGGAGACGCAGAATGTAGTCATACCTCCGTCGGAAGACACTGAGAGACAGATCTTCCCCGTTCCGTCCCGGCTGACCGCCCGCATGCTGTTCGTCAGAAGATTGTACAGCATCTGGCGCATTTCATTCTCATCGGCAAACACCTCACATGCCACGCAGTCTGTCTCGAACGTGACATTCTGCTGTTCGCACTCCTTCGCGTAGATGGATGCCACCTCCCGCAGCACCGCATCCGCCGGAAAGACATGTCTGTGGTTTTCCTTCTTTACCGACAGCGTAAACAGGTCATTGATCAGCCCAGTCACCCGGTCGATCTCATGGAGCATGCTGTCGCAGAGAAGCTTTTCATTCTCCTTCACCGCCCGTCCGCCCAGGACCTGGATCCCGGAACGGATCCCGGCCAGCGGATTTTTGATCTCGTGGGCCAGCGCCGATGACATCCGGCTCGTATACTCCATTTTTGTGTAATTATCAAGGTTTTTCAGAAGATTCTCAAAAGTTCTCGCCAGCTGGCCGATCTCGTCCTTTCTCGCTGTCTCCGGAAAGCTGTACTCCCGGAACCCGTCCTTGTTCTCATCGAGCTTTTTACACGCCGCGCCCATGCTGCGGATCGGTTTTGTGAGACTCCAGGCGAGGAACACGCTGACCTGGACGATGATCAGGAGACTGGCCACAGCGCCCACAATGACGTAATTCTGTTCTTCCAGGATCGCGTTCTCGAATGACTTTTTATCCATCCAGTATTCCAGACGCCACCCCAGGAAATTTCCACTGTCCGCGTACAGGAGTTCCATGTTCCCGTCCGGGATCTCCTCGTCCCCTGTGATGACCGTACCGTCGGCAGCCATGATCCGCACCGCCGGATCATGATAGAAATTATACTTCTGCCGGATCTCATCCTCACTCAGTTTTCCCTGCAGATAGTAAATATCCGCCTCCATGCCGCGGATCGTGGTCCTCGCGTACTCTTTTCTTTCCTTAAGCTTTTCTGTATATCCATTATACACCGAAATAGCGCAGAATGCACAGATGACCAGGATCCCTACCGTGATGAACGGCAGCATGACCTCATGCTCGATCCTGCAGAACCATGATCGAAACAGCTGTTTTTTCTTTCCGCTCATTCTTTGGCCCCTCTTTTCTTCTCAAACATCGGGATCACAACATAGACCACCGCCGCGCACAGTGTTGCCGGAAATGCCCAGTATATCTGGAGATCCATTTTCCAGAACAGGACAGAGCAGATAAGTCCCGTAAAGAACGCTCCCACCGCCCCGGCTTTCGTTCTCCGTTTCCAGTACAGTCCACCGTAGATCAGCGGAGCCAGCGCCGCAGAGAATAATCCCCATATATCCGCTCCAAAGGACAGCATATCTTCCGGTGGATTTACAGATAAAAGCAACGCTGCCGTACCACCCAGAAAGATAAATGTACGCGCCAGAGTAAGGATCTGTTCCTCCGACAGCCTCTTTTTTATGATCTGGGCAGCCACATCGTAGGACAGCATGCAGCCGATCAGGTGAAGCTGGGAGTTCGCCGTTGAGACACAGGCGCCGATCACGCTGATCAGAAAGAAACCGCTGAACGGTGTGTTCATGAGATTGACCACTGCATAGATAAATACGTCATCCGCGGAGCAGTAATTTTTCAGCTGCGGAAAGAGGATCCGCAGTCCAAGACCGATCTGGGTCAGTGCAAAGTACAGCACGCACAGGAATATCAGTGCATGCAGGATCATATGCTTTGCGGTCTTTTTATCCTTCGCTGCCAGGATCCTGACCATATACTGGGGATTCGACGCCAGTCCCATTCCCCAGCCGAAGAACATGGAGATGTATACGAAGATTCCAATCTCTGCTGTCTGATTTTCGAAGACACCCTTGCTCTTTATAAGTTCATGCACAGTCTGATCCGTCAAAAACCAGTGTCCCGGAACATTTTTTACGATAACCAGATACAGAACCCCTATGCTCACAGAGAGCATGATCAGATTCAGGCAGTCCGACTTCGTGACGGAGTTAAAGCCGCCGAAGCTCGAATAGAGGATAAAAAGATAGACAAGAAAGACAGCCACCTTGTAATTGATATTCAGCAGGCTGGATACCGCGATGCCAAATCCCTTGATCTGAATCATCAGATAGAAAATATAGCCGCAGATCATAAAAATGGCCGATGCTGTCTGCAGAAATTTTGAATGGTGCTTTTTTCCGATCAGCTGTGGGATCGACAGGACATCATTCTCGTAAAGCCGGTCCGTCATCAGATACAGGAGACCTGCGCCGATAAACCACGGGATGACCGACGACGCGATGACGGAGAGTCCGCTGTGATATACGTTTCCAGTAAATCCCAGGATCGTCGCCGCAGAGACCCAGGTTCCGACGAATGTAAAAAACAGGCGTTTTTCGTCATTTTTTCTCTCACCGACAAAAAACTTGGAGAGAGAATCGCTTTCCGAAAAGGAGAGCTTTCCGATGACGAGGAACACAACGGAATAGATCACAAAATAGATCAGCTGGATCAGTACCTGGTTCATAGTGTTCTCCCCGTATATTCCGTTCCGTAGCTGCCATCATCCAGCCTGCGGAGTCGGTAATATCCATAGCTTTCCGTCTCCGACACCTCATACCCATCCGGGACCGTGACAAAAACTTCCTTCGCCCCATTCCGGTACGCCTGGTGCACCATGCGGCGGATCAGGCGGGGGAGTTCTTCGGGTTCGGAGAAGTTGACCCGCACGCGGGAAACTCCGTCGGATCCCAGGCTGGTCTGGTCCAGGACCGCGTCCCAGTGTTCATTCTTTCCGATGATCTCCTTCGGAATCTCTTTCTCGTACTCGATCCCCACAAGCGTCAGGCCTCTCGCCGGGGCGGTCTGACCTGCCTCTTTGCGGTCTCTCGATTCCAGAACCTCTTTCACATGTTCCGGTTCCCACTCGCCGGTTCCGACTTTCAACAGAGTTCCCGCGATGATCCGCACCATATTGTAGAGGAATCCGCTGCCGCGGAGCCGGATTGTCACGATGTCCTCAGAATTTTTGCTGACATCTGCCTCGTAGATCGTCCGGACCGTCTCCTCCGCCTGGTGGTTCGCGGCGCAGAAGCTGATGAAATCATGTTCCCCGATGAGATATTTTGCGGCCTCGTTCATTTTTTCCACGTTTAACGGGTAATAGCAGAAATGAGCGTAGAGGCGTCTTGTCGGAATCTCGATCTTACAGTTTAAGATCTGATATTCGTAAGTCTTTACACAGTTCTGCTTTCTTGGATGCCAGTCCAGGGGAACCTCCTCGGATTCCACCACACGGATGTCCTCCGGGAGTCCGCGGTTGATGGCGTAACAGAATTTATCTCCCGGGATCCGGCTCTCCGTGTCGAAGACCGCCACATTTCCGCGCGCATGGACGCCGGAGTCCGTCCGGCTTGCCCCAATGACGCAGACAGGCTCTTTCAGAAGATCCGAAAGAGCCTTATTTAACATCTCCTCTATGGTAACGCCGTTGGGCTGAAGCTGCCAGCCTTTGTATGCGGTGCCGTCGTAGGCAACCGTCAGTTTGATTCGTCTCATAGCTTTATTGTTTTCCTTCTGCTGCCCGGGGATCCCCGAGCAAATTTACTTTTATACAGATCCAGCAGCTATTTTGCAGCTTCACAGCTGCAAATTATCTTCTGCCATTTCCAGCCGAATCCTGTTCTGCCCGGTTTTCCGGATAGAATTAGATATCAAATTACTTTTTCCCGGCTGAAATCGTTCATTTCTTTACAAAACGACCTTAAGCAAAATTGCCACCGCAAAATACACCAGATACGCCCCATAAACCATATGGTCTCTCTTCGCGTACTTAAGCGGCTTCATCTTTGTTCTGCCCTCGCCGCCACGGTAGCATCTCGCCTCCATGGCCATCGCAAGGTCCGTGGCACGGCGGAATGCGGATACAAAAAGCGGTACAAGAAGCGGTACCATGGATTTCGCCTTCTGGATCAGATTTCCGCTCTCGAAGTCAGCACCTCTCGCCATCTGCGCTTTCATGATCTTATCCGTCTCCTCAATTAAGATCGGGATAAACCGGAGTGCGATAGACATCATCATGGACACCTCATGGACCGGAACACCGACCTTCTTTAAAAAGCCAAGGCTCTTTTCCAGACCGTCTGTCAGCTGGTTCGGTGTCGTTGTGAGCGTCAGAATTGTGGAGCCCATAACGAGGTAAACAAGACGGATCGCCATAAATGCTGCAAACCGGAGACCTTCCCAGGTCATCTGCAGGAAACCGATCTTAAAGATCGGGGTACCCGGCGTCAGGAACAGGTTAAAGCTGACGCTGAGGAGAAGCAGGAACATGATGGACTTTAAGCCGCGCACCATGAATTTTACCGGGACATTGGAGAGCTTGATGGCAGTGATCAGAAAGATCGTCGCCGCAAGGTATGCCCAGATATTGTCCGCAATAAATAATGTCACAATGTATACAAGCGTTCCAAATAGTTTTGTTCGCGGATCCAGCCTGTGAAGAAGGGAATCCACCGGGTAGTACTGTCCAAGCGTGATATCTCTTAACATGTCTTTTCCTCCCCGGCTATCTTTTCTGCGCTGTCCGCCTTCCCAGAGGCTGTTCCGGCGGCGTTCCCACGACCTGCGTTCCCGGAATCTGCTCCGGCTTCGCTTACCTGAGCTGCCTTTCCGGAACTTTTTCCATTCTTTTCGCGCCAGATCTTAAGGATCGCATTCTTCGCCTCTTCCACTGTCGTGATATCCGGATCCAGTGAGATCCCCTTATCGATCAGTTTATGCACCACATACGTGATCTGCGGAGCCGCAAGTCCGATAGCTTCCAGCTCCTTATAGTGGCGGAATACTTCCTTCGGGGTTCCGTCGAAGACCTTCTCGCCGTGATTCATGACTACAAGACGGGATACATACCGCGCAACGTCCTCCATGCTGTGGGAGACGAGAATGATCGTCAGCCCCTGCTCGTTATGGAGCTTTTGTACGAGTCCTAAAATGTCATCGCGTCCTTTCGGGTCGAGGCCGGCTGTCGGCTCATCTAAGATCAGGACCTCCGGTTTCATTGCCAGAACGCCTGCGATAGCCACTCGACGCTTCTGACCGCCGGAGAGGTCGAAGGGGGACTGCTTATAAAAACTCTCATCGAGTCCCACCATGTCAAGCGCCTCTTTCGCGCGCTTCTCAATCTCCTCCTTCGGGAGTCCCAGATTCTTCGGTCCAAAGCAGACATCTGAGAATACATCCACCTCAAACAGCTGGTGCTCCGGATACTGGAATACCAGCCCCACATGGCTGCGGAGCTCTTTCATGGAATATCCCTCTTTATAAATACTCTCTCCGTTATAAAGGATATCTCCGCTCGTTGCCTTTAAAAGTCCGTTTAAATGCTGGGTCAGGGTTGATTTTCCGGATCCGGTATGTCCGATGAGACCGATAAACTCGCCGTCATGGATCGTGAGATTTACATCCTTTAAGGCATACTGCTCAAAGATCGTTCCCTGCCCGTATATATGATTCAAGTGTTTAATTTCGATTGCCATATTTCCACCATTTCTCCACTATTTTAAGAGCGGAACAAGTTCGTCCACAAGCTCGTCGATGGAAAGAATTCCATAAGGAAGATCCATTCCGGCTTCCTTTAATTCATCTGCCAATTCCGTTACCTGCGGCACATCAAGGCTGTATTTTTTCAGTTCCTTGACTCTGGAAAAGACCTCTTTCGGGGTTCCGTCCATCACGACATGTCCACCGTCGATAACGACCACGCGGTCCGCGTCGATGACCTCTTCCATATAGTGGGTGATCAGAACTACCGTGATCCCTTCCTGACGGTTCAGTTCATGGACCGTTTTAATGACCTCGCGGCGTCCGTTCGGGTCTAACATTGCTGTCGGCTCGTCCAGAACGATACACCGGGGCTTCATCGCCATAACGCCAGCGATGGCCACGCGCTGTTTCTGTCCGCCGGAAAGCTTATTCGGAGACTGGAGTCTGTAGGCCGTCATGCCAACCGCCTCGAGACTCTTGTCGACCCGTGCCCAGATCTCATCCGTCGGAACTCCCATGTTCTCCGGTCCGAATCCAACATCCTCTTCCACCACATTTCCGATGATCTGGTTGTCCGGGTTCTGGAACACCATTCCCGCCGTCTTTCTGACATCCCAGAGATGTTCCTCGTCGTCCGTCCTCATTTTGGAAATATAGACTGTTCCATCCGTTGGAAGCAGGATTCCGTTCATCAGCTTCGCGAATGTGGATTTTCCGGATCCGTTGTGTCCCAGAATCGCTACGAAATCGCCTTCCTTGATATCCAGAGAGACACCCTTTAACGCGTGGCTGACCTCATCCTTGTCTTCCTCTTCATCGTGCCTGATATAGTCGAAAATCAGATTCACTGCTTTAATGATTCCCATAGAAATCCTTTCTCGTTTTTCATAAACTTCAAGTGACTGCGGCGCCGCATACACCTTCAGGCTGCCGCGACAAATGTTTACACGTTCCTAAATTTTAGTTGATATCTTATGGTAAGTCAAGCTTTTTTGCGTACAAGACAAAGGCGCTGTCTGGAATCCCTTTTTTGAGGTTCCGGCCAGCGCCCAATATACAATATTTTTACTTCAACAGCTTCTCACAAACCGTCTCAAGATTCTCACGGATCTTAATATGCTGCGGACATACTGCCTCGCACTTGCCGCACTTGATGCACTCGTCGGCGCGTTTTCTGCCGTGGCCGCCTACGAGCCAGTTCTCCTGGTGCTGGGCCATTCCTTTGTCTTTGTAGAGAGTCAGGTAGTTCAGCGCGGTGAAGGAACCGGAGATACCGATCTGCTTCGGACAGACTTTCGCGCAGTAGTTGCATGTGGTACACGGAATCAGCGGGATGCGCTTTAACTCTTCCTGTGCCTTGTCTAAGGTCTCTTTCTCCTTCTCGCTGAGTCCTGTGAAGTCTTTCATGTAGGAAAGGTTATCCTGCATCTGCTCCACATTGCTCATACCAGAAAGAACTGTGATAACGCCCTCGAGGTTCGCCGCGAAGCGGACTGCCCAGGATGCAACGGAAGAATCCGGCTCTGCCTCTTTTAAGATCTTCGCTACGGATTCCGGCGGCTTTGCTAACATGCCGCCCTTAACCGGCTCCATGATAACGACTGGTTTGCCGTGCTTTCTTGCGACTTCATAACATGCCTTTGACTGGATCGCCGGGTTCTCCCAGTCAGCGTAGTTGATCTGGAGCTGTACAAATTCCATCTCCGGATGTGCAGTTAAGATTGCTTCCAGTTCCTCCGGTGTGGAGTGAAAAGAAAAGCCTACATGCTTGATAAGACCTGCTTTTTTCTTCTCCTGTACCCAGTTTCACATATCGAAGCGGTCGAAGAACTCCGTTCTGGACTCGCCGAGGTTGTGGAGCAGGTAGAAATCGAAATATCCGGCACCTGTCTGCTTTAAGGATGTATCGAACTGCGCGTAAGCTTCCTCTTTCGTCTTGCAGTTGATCCATGCGGCGTTCTTTGTCGCAAGAGTAAAGCTCTCTCTCGGGTAGCGCTCTACAAGAGCCTGACGGATTGCAGCCTCGGATCCGGCGTACGCCCATGCCGTATCAAAATATGTAAAACCGGCACCTAAGAACATGTCGACCATCTGCTTCGTCTGCTCGATGTCGATAGCTCCGTCCTTCTGCGGAAGACGCATCAGGCCAAAACCAAGTTTTTTCACGTCCTGTCCTAAATAACTCATCTGATTTTCCTCCTTGTTCTCTTTTCTCCAAAGGTCTCTCCGCCAGCCTGTTTTCCCCCCAGCTGGCATACTGACCCAGGATGTTATATTTAGTATAGCACTTCGAGTGAACTCGAAGTCAATAGTTTTATGTAAACTAACCGAACTTAAAATGGCATGCCGGATCTCTTTTCTGACCCTGGCATGCCATTCTTCATTTCATATTATTTTCCATCCCACTTTCCGGTCTTATCCACATAATAGCCGTCCACATGGGTATCTTTCAACATTGCTCCGGTCTTCGGGTCCAGATAGTACCATGGAGTGTCCTCACGTTCCCTGAACCACCCGGTCTTCATGCCTCCGTTCTCGTCGATATAGTACCATGCCGCACCGTTTACATCCCACACCCAGCCGGTCACAAGATAACCGTCGGCATCGAAGCACCACCATTTTCCGTTAATAAACTTCCAGCTGATCTGCTGATAAGTCTCTCCGGCTGCGTTGGTGCCCCTCCAGCCCTTTGCGTAGGAAGAATCCGGGTACTGGTACCACCAGCCTCTGGCATCTTTCTTCCATGTTCCGGTTTCTGTGCTGTCAGCATTGGACTTTGGCTTCTTCGGAATACCATTTTTGCCGGATGAGCTGGTGGAATGATCATCGCTGCTGTCAGAAGAACCGCTGACAACTTTTTTCGGGATAACAGTTCCAGACATAATCTTTTCTCCACAGCCCAGGCAATAAGTATCACCTGTATACCCATCTGCTGCTGTCGTCGCCTCTCTCTGATCCCGCACCTCTGTACCGCCGACATGATTGCTGCTGTCCTTACCGCCATAAAATCCACCGCAGTCTGCACAGATCGCCTCTGCAGTACACGTTGCCGTACCGCCGGAACACATTTCTGTTTCCGTATGACTGCTGTCATTCATACAGATCCGCGTATGCATTCCGTTGCCATCAGACATCCATGCGCCATAATTATGGCCCATCTCAGGAAGTATCTCACTATCCCTGATCGCTTCACAATTTTTGCAATGAATGGACCGGCTTCCCGTTTCCGTACATGCAGGCTGTTTGTCGATCGTATAATCATCCTCCCAGTCATGTCCGGAAGGAGCCGCATCCCGTGTCTCCACGAGCTGACAATTCAGGCAGTTCCGCTGTTCCTGGCCCTTTTCAGTACATGTCGGGGAAATAGTGGTCTTCCATTCTCCAAAGCTATGTCCTTTCACCGGATCAAGGACAGCTCCACATTCCAGGCATACCTGAGGAGTCGTGCATGTGGCCTGATCTCCTGGGACATGGGGAGCACTTTCTGTGTGATTCTCATCTCTCCGGCATACCCGTGTATGCTGCAAAAGATCCCCTGTGTCGGTCCACTCACCCCAATCGTGGCCTAAAATATTGCCGTAGACATCATGGCAGATCGAGCAGACTGCCTGCGTCTCACACGTCGGTGCTGTTTCTTCCACATGTTCTTCGATTTCCTTATGATCGGAATCATTCTTACAAATACGCTGATGATGGGTCTCATCAAGTTTTGTCCACTCACCCCAGTCATGGTTCAGTGGAGTTGTCACTACATTAGAAATCAGTGTACGACCATTTTCATCCCTGAAATTTCTGCCGCAGATCTCACAATGCCAATACTCCACATTTCCTGCTGCTGTACAGGTAGCTGCCGATGCATCTACTTTCGTCATCCTATGATCTCCATACAGACCATATTCTGTGCTGCAGACACTGCACACAGCTTTGGCAATACAAGTGGCATTTCCGCCGCTGTGCGGAGCATGATTGATCTGTTCCTCGCAGTCTTCACAGAACTCCCAATGTTCATTCTCATTACGCATCAACATTTTTGAACCTGTATGAGGGCAGGCAATCACTTGAATCGTCGATACCTGAGTGCCATTTTCATAATTATCACCTGAATCCGTTTTTGCAGTCACCGTAATAACTGTTCCCGCCACAGTACCTTCCGGAACCACAAAATAACCTGACTCTGTAAATTCTGTCTCCGCATTGCTGCCGATCTGATAAAAGAGCTTGATCTCAGGAACATCCATTACTGCCTCATTGTTTGGATTGTGAGCCTCAGCAGTTACTGCTACCGTTCTTTCCTTCTTCCCAACGATCATCTCCTTCGATGGAACCTGTATCGTAACTGTGGGAACCGCTTTATTTACCGTTACAGGAATCACTCGCGTAATTGTATGATCCTCTGCATTATATCCCTCAACTCCAGTATAATCCATATCTGCCGCAACAGAAATGTATGCCGGATAACCATTGTTCTTTACAGTCGGAATCACAGTATCATCAGCCCAGTGCCAGTTTTCATCACTCAACACAGCACTGGAAAGCGGATTGCCGTAAGAAATCTCAGCTGCTGTCGGCTCCGTGACCGCATCCTCACTACTGATCTGGAACGTTCTGACAAAATCCTGATTATTGCCTTTACCGCCCGGAATCACTGCCTTTAAAGTAAAGGTACCTTTGTTTTTTACTTTTAAAGTACTTCCATTTAGTTCCGCAACAGATCTGCCATTATCCTCAATTGACCAGTTAACCGACTTCACTGTGGCATTTGCCGGCTTGATTGTTGTCAAACTGGTTAAATCAAATTCTCCCGGTCTGTTGATTTCTCCCAGTTCAATATCCTCTACAGGATAAAACATATCCCCCTGTAAGGAGAATGTCGCCGCTGCCGTTCCCCAGATATTCCCGGTTCTCCTAGATGTCGTATCTGTATTTGTTGTGCAGGAACCAGTGTAGGTTCCGTTTATGGTTTTGACTTCACTCACGATGGAACCGGCAGGCAGCCACAGATAAATTTTTCCATCTTCATCGGTAAACATCTGATTGATGCCGTATGCATATGAGGAAGTACCGTTTTTAATGGTCAGGCCCAGTACCTGGGTATTTTTTGAGCAGTTTTTGCCGTCTCCTACCGTAATAGCAGTGCAGTAAAGCAGAGTATCTGCATTATTCTTTGGCTGTTTAAATTTCTCACCTCCTCCATCCGTATACAATCTGTTCATATTCACATTGCCGCCGGTAATCACGGCCTGGGTATGTGAATTGGAGATTCCACCGCCATTTATATTAGTATTTCCACCTTCTGCATAGATGGTTCCACCTGTTATCGTTACGGTACTAAAAGAAGAAGCGCTGCCGGCTAAAAACCCCTGTCCCATTCCTGTAGTACCATAAGAACCGGATTTTGCCCGGATTTTTCCTCCCCCAATAAATATTCTATCACTTCTCAGTCCAATTCCATATTGCGTTATATCTATTGACAACACAGGGGTTTCTTTTATAGATAAACTATCTGCTGTAATTCCTGAATTATATTCTCCTCTGGTATAACCTCCCCCACTCTTACTATTTTTTATATTCAAACTTCCCGTTCCCTGAATCGTAACATCAGCCCCTGCAGCATCCACCACAGATCCGTACTGCACATTGGCCGTCATCTTATTACTTCCCTCAAGGACAATTTTCAGTTTTGCTCCTGCTCCCACGACAAGTGTGCTTCTGTTCTTGTCCCCGGAGTCCATCGTCACATCCCGAAGGGTCAGTGTCACATCTGCATTTTCCGCAATCTGGATCTGATCATCCGCAGTGTCCGCTCCATCTGACATGGTCACCGTGGCAGATCCCGTTCCGCTGATGACCAGATAACCATTATTATATGTATAACTGCATCCGGAAAGTTCTTCCAGCTGAAGCTGCGGTTTAATTCCCCAGATTACTTCACTCTCTGTGTCAAGATTAACGGTCTTATCTCCGTAAGCATTTCCGTTAAATGTTACCGTTATCGGCTGTTCTCCATAGAGATGTGCCGCAACATCGATCGACGCGGAAGCTCTCCCGTTCTGTACCGTAAAAAGTACCTGATTATCTGTATACTGTCTTTCATTTTCTTCTCCGATTTTTACTGTACCGGTTACAGCATTTCCGGATGCTGCCATCTCTCCATAAATAAGCAGCTTTAATGAATAATGGCGAAGAATGTGATCCTGATCGATATCCACAGAATTTGCGTCGATCTTACCGCTCACATCTACAGATCCGCCGGATATCGTCACGCTGCCGCCGCTTTCCGGGCGGAGTCCCCCATAGGAGTCTCCATATCCAATGTTTCCTTTTGCAATTACCGTTCCGCCCGTGATGGAAATTGTACCGCACGGCGGAATATCTTCCGCATTTGCATAACCGCAGTATCCATTTCCGATTGCGGCGCCATTTACATTTTTGCCCACTGCTTCTCCTGTCATTTTTTTCGCAGTCTTTGCCTCCGCTGTAACTGTGCCTCCGCTGATCGTGATAGATGCCGCGCTGCCTTCAGAGCCGCCGCCAATTCCAGCCGCACCCGCTCCTCCTGTCGCAAATACGGTTCCTCCTGTAATTTCAATTTCGGCGCCACTTTTGCCGAAAGATCCGCCGATTCCGGCTGCTCCGCAAAAATCTGAAGTCGCCCATTTATAGTTGCCGCCATTCGCCGTCACTGTTCCTCCGGTAATCACAATTTTTCCGACTTTCACGGTTTCATTTTTTTCCTGCTGATAATTTGGATTGATATCGCTGGCCTTGGCTCCGATTCCAGCTCCGCCGCCGTACTGGTCGCCTCCTGTAACAGTCAGCGATCCGGTACTCTTCTCAGTAATCACCAGAGTACATCCTTCTGGTACATAAATTCCGGCACCACTGAATGCCGCTGTCAGGGTATTTTTCCCCTTCAGAGTAAGATTGAGTACCGCTCCATCCGCCAGTTCAATTCCGCAGTAAACTCCATTTGTCTTTCCGAGGCGGTTGATTGTGAGATCACTGATCGTAAGATCCAGAGCAACTCCGCTTACATAGAGATACTGTTCATTGCTTTTACAGGTTCCTGTCAATGTTTTATTGTTCCAATCCTGTAAATTGCTGCTGTCCACCTGAATCATATCATTATCGAGTGATGAAATATCAATATTATTTCCCGCGTACAATGCCGCCTGATTTACATCGCCCGCCTGCACACCGATCTCCGGGAGTTCTGCTTTGTCTGCATTTGACTCCGTATAGACCGCATCTGATTCTGTATAAACTGCATATTCGTCCCCATCTTCCGCATAAATGATCCCCGGTATTACATCTCCATAGGCCATCATCGGTATGGATGTTCCCCATAAATTTCCTGCCATCAAAAGTGACATTACCGCGGCCGCGATCCTTTTCATATCTTTTTTCATACACATATCCCTCCGTATCTTCCAGGTCTTCCTTCTCTGTCAATGGATTCTGTCTGTATCATTTTTGTGTTTCACACTTGAGAAATCATATCATCTTGTGATACACTATATCCGCTGTCCTAGATTTATCATAATATTATCAGACCTGTCTGCACAACGGATCCCGGCTATTCGGTCGAAATCTGTCTTAATCGGTCTGGTAGATTACATAGAAGGTGAAGAACTTGCATTTTGCTATTGTTGAAGACTATCCTCCCCACGCCGAACACCTGCGCGGGCTGATTCAGGCAGACTGTGCGGAGCATGGGGATCAGGCGGATTTTTCCCTGTTTGCGGATGGGGAATGTTTCCTTGAGAGCTTCCGCCCCGGACTCTATACGATCGTGTTTCTCGATATCGTCATGGGAAAGCTTTCCGGACTGGACACGGCGTTGAAGCTCCGGGAGATCGATTCAAAGCTCCCCATTGTGTTCATAACATCAGAACAGGACTACGCTCTGGACTGCTACCGGGTTCATCCCATGGACTTTCTCTTAAAACCGGTAAAGAAAGAGGAGCTTTCCTGGTGCCTCAATACGCTTCGGGAATCTTTCGCGCCTCCGGCCTGCCTGGAACTCACCGAACGGCTGGAGAGCGGCTCTTCCCGCCCCTGTCATGTAGCTCTCGACGATATCCTCTACTGTGAGTCCATCCGGCACGGAAGCCTGATCCACACAGCAGCGCGGGATATTCCGCTGCGCCACACACTCTCAGAGATCAGCTCCCTTCTGCCCCAGAGCGGCAGATATTTTCAGTGCAGCCAAGGGATTCTCGTCAACTTTTCCCAGGTCCAGGATTTCTTAAGTTCCGGCGAGATCCGGCTGAAAAACGGAAGTTCTGTTTTCTGCAGCCGTCGGAAACTGAAAGAAACGAGGGCCGCATTCGCAGACTACTTATTTACAAAGATGAGAACTGAAAATCATCCTTATTAAATGACCGCTATCGCAGAACTGGAATTTTCTTTCCATCGGAATTTCCTGTTAAACAAAAAAGGTTCTGTACGGAGTCAGGATCGGCAATCTACCTCTCCTCGTGCTCCATACAGAACCTTTTTCTTATTCACAATTAACGCATCCTAATTTACCCAGAGTCCCGACGCATCCAGCGTATATCCATTGATCACCGTGGATGCCGCCATGGAACCATCCGCGTTCAGGTAATACCACTGACCTGGTCCGGTCTGACGCCAGCCTGTTGCCATCGCTCCATCGGCATCCATGTAGTACCAGACACCGCCGATCTGCTTCCAGCCGATTACCATCTTTCCGTCATTTCCAAGGTAATACCATTTATTATTGACCAGTCTCCATCCCGTCGCCATGTATCCGTTCTCGTCGAAATAATACCAGGTTCCGAGGATCCGGTACCACTGGGAGATCACGATCTGGCCATTCTCGTCCACATACTTCTTTCCGTCCGCGTAATTCTTCCATCTGCCTTCTGTGTCGCCGAGATCATCCAGATACCGGTCAGAGGAGGTAATATAATCACTGCTCCTGCGATACTTCGCGTCGTTCGTTGTCTTTCCCACCGCGCGGATCTCATAGTAATAATTTCCTTCCCTGCTCATATATTCGGAGAGATCCTTACTGGTTCCCGTCACGTCGATGGTTCGCAGATAATAATCATCCCGGTAAAGACGGATCTGATATCCCGTCGCGTAATCAGCTTTCTTCCAGACTGCTTTCATATGATTCGAAGCGCTCCAGCCGGCTTCCTCCGGAGCCTCCAGCCAGACTACCGGATAGTATGTGACTGTAACCTTTAAATTGTCATTCTCTTTTACTGCTTTGCTGAGGGTTGCGCCGTAGATCTGACAGGATTTTGATCCATAGCTGGAAGAAAATTCCTTTCTGTCCGAGGACAGGAGCAGCGTCGCTGTCACTTTCGTTCCCGGATTCCATTTTTCCACATCCCTGCTCCACTCCACAGATGTAATTTCAATCCCGAAGGTACTGCATGTGATATCCGGTTCCGAGATCACACCCGGATCCGTATATTTATCCGTGAATGTGATCCGCACGGAGCTTACTGTCTGCGCAGCCAGTGCAGGAAGAGCCAGCCATATCGTCATTGCCATCAGAATTCCTGCTGCCGCAAGCCATTTTCCAAAATGCTTCTGTCTCATAACGCACTCCTTTCCTGCCTGTCGGGCAACTGCCGGACGTATCCGGAATTTTCTTCTGCCTCTTTTCCTGCTGATCCTTTACTGTGGTTTTCTCCAGATTCCATCCTGATCCACGTAAAAGGTATCGATCACTTCGTTTGCTGCCCGGTGTCCGTCCGGGTGCAGATAATAGACCTGTCCATCGATCGTCTGCCAGCCGGTCAGCATTCCACCGTCACTTCCAAGATAATACGTCTTATCCCCAAGCGTGATCCAGCCGGTCAACATCGCACCGCTGTCGGCAAGGTAATACCATACATTATTATAGAGGAGCCAGCCGGTCTGCATCTTTCCGTCAGCATTCATATAATAATACACGCCATTCTTCATCTGCCAGCCCGTGAGCATCATTCCGTTGGCGTCGAAGAGATACCATACGTTTCCGATATAGCCCCAGTTGTTCTTTAAATAAGTTCCATCGGGGTAACGATAGTACCAGCGGTCCCCGTCCTTGATCCAGCCCACTGTGTTTGGATCCGATGGAGCCGGCTGGGAGCTGCCGGAATTATTTCCGCTGCCTGTATGATTGCCGGACGGATTTCTTCTCGCTGCTCTCGCCGCGTCACTCTCATCGATGTAGACCTCATCCGAAGTCGTCCATTCGCTCTTGGAAGCATATTTTGCCACTTCATCATTTGACGGGAGAGAGCGGACCTTAAAGGTGTATGTTCCCTTTGACGTCATATATGGGAAGAAATCATAATTGCTCACATGGATCTCACCGCTCTTATAAACAACTTTATTTCCGCGATAGAGATACGCCTCATAGGACGCGTCCTCGACAGCTTCCCACTTTGCAAGTCCAAGATCGGAGCTTCCGGATCTCTCAGTGACCCAGTATGCCTCTCCCGGCGCTTCCAGATCACCCTTTGCCGGTCTTGTCTTTACTGTTACGACAAGACGGTCGGCAGACGTTCTCGAAGCACTCACGAAGGTTCCGTTCTTTACCTTTACCTTCGAAGAGGTATAGGCGCTGCTGCTGAACCTGTAATTATTTAAAGCCTTCAATGTGACCTTTAACGTATACATTCCGCCGATCTTGACATCAGATTTTGATGATGTCCATTTTGCGGAAACGATATCATATCTGTCATTGTTCGGGATCGATACCTCACAGTTGTCAGAATTGTATCCCACATCCAGATCCGGCAGGGATTCTCCCACCGTCGGTGTGACGTCTAATGTGATACTGATACTGCCTACATAACTGGCCGCCGCAAACGCTGTCTGCGCCCCGGATACCGTAAACACGACTGCCATGACCCAGGCAATCATCCATGCACTGAATTTCTTCCATTTTCTTTCTGCCATATGATTCCCTCCCCCATATTTTTGACAGCAATTTGCAGGATCAATGTTGCTTCAATATTTCAAAAAATACATGTATTTCGTACAATTTGCATGTATTTTTTCTCTTTCATGCTTCATTGCAAGTTGCTTTCGTTTAACTATATTATAAGGGTGGGCAAACACTTCCGTCAACTTAAGATATTCTGTCTTTTAGCGGCAAATCCGTGGCAGTTTGAGGCTTAGAATCTGCATTTTCCTATTATTCTTCTATTTTCCGTATTTACCGTTGATCCTGTCATTTTCTGCGCAGTTTTAGTCTGTCCTCAGTGCGTCGATCGGGTTCAGCTTCGCCGCCCGGCTCGCCGGCATGTAACCAAAGATCAGTCCGATGGCAACAGAAACGCTAAACGAGATCACAACTGCCGTCATGGTCGGCGGCGCATCGATTCCCATGAGGGCGCCGATTCCTGTACTTGCTAAGGCACCGATCATGATCCCGATGACTCCGCCGATGGAGCTTGTAACCAGCGCCTCTATGACAAACTGCTGAAGGATCACGCTTTTCTTCGCGCCAAGGGCCTTCCGGATACCGATCTCTCTGGTCCGCTCCGTCACAGACACCAGCATGATGTTCATGACACCCACACCGGCAACTAAAAGGGAGATCCCGGCGATACCGCCTAACATCATGCTCATCATGGCAATCTGCTCGTTCAGGGAGTCGAGAAGGGAGCTCATGGCTATCACCGTGTAGAGATTTTCGCTCTTCATCTTTTCATAGAGGAAATTTTCAAGCTCCGCCGTGCATGCTTCCGTATCATTGATATCTCTTGATGTAAAGATATAGTTGTTGATCACCGCATTTCTCGCCATCTTTACAGCTCTGGAATATGGAATCCACACAAAGTCATCCGTACACCCGTCATCAAACTCAGAGCTGCTCTCCGTCTGCCGTTCCACAACGCCGACGATGGTATAATTGTCACCATTTAATTTTATGGTATCACCCACCGCGTTCCGCAAACCGCCGTAAAGCTCCTCCGCCACGTAGGCACCGATGACTGCGACTTTTCTCCTTGCCTCCATGTCAGAGTACTGGAGATTTCTGCCGTACTCGATCTCGTAGTCCTTGATTGCCAGATAATCCTCGCTGTAGCCGCCGACACTTGTGGAATCCATAGTGTCGGAGTCATGTTTGACCGTGACGCTGACAGACACGTTCGGGGACATATTCTCATAGAGCTCCTCATGTTCATCATAAAATTCATAAAATTCGTCCACGTCGATTGTTCTTGAGGCTACCGCCTTGTACTGGACCGTGATCTGGTTTACACCCATGGAGGAAAAGCTCTCCACCATGTAGGACATATAGCCGTTGACGATGCTGACCAGAATGATGACTGATGCGACACCGATGATGATTCCGAGCATCGTGAGAAAGGACCTCATTTTGTTGCCCCAGATACTTTTTAGCGCCATTTTAAATGATTGCAGCATACTCTTTCACATCCCCGTCAAAATTGATCTTTCCGTCATGGATCCGCACCACCCGCTTCGCCTCGAGAGCGATGGAGCTGTCATGGGTGATCATGACGATCGTGTTTCCTTCTTCATTGAGTTTCTTTAAAAAGTCCAGCACCTCCCGGCCTGTCCTGGAGTCCAGGGCACCCGTGGGCTCATCCGCCAGGATTAAGGACGGATCCCCTGCGAGAGCCCGGGCGATGGAGACTCTCTGCTGCTGGCCGCCGGAGAGCTGGTTCGGAAGATTCTTCCATTTTTCTTCAAGTCCAACCCTTTTCAGGGAATTCATAGCCCGCTCCCGACGTTCCTTTTTGTCATAACCTGCGTAGAGAAGCGGAAGCTCCACGTTCTCCAGAAGATTTAACTTTGAGAGCAGGTTGTACTGCTGGAAGATAAAACCGATCATGCGGTTTCTGATCTCCGCCAGCTCGTTGTCGGACATATCTGCCACATCCTCACCGCCAAGAAAATACTCGCCTTCCGTCGGGACGTCCAGGGCGCCGATGATGTTCATCAGAGTGGATTTTCCGCTTCCGGACTTGCCGACAATCGCTACGAACTCGCCTTTCCTGATGGAAAGGCTGATGCCGTCATTGGCGTGGACTTCCTCGTCGCCCATGTAGTAGATCTTGTAGATATTGCGCAGCTCTATCAGGGGTTCCTGCGTTTCCAGCGCTTCATGAACTTCTGAAACTGCCGCTTCCTGCTTCATCGGCTCTTCAGATATGTTTTCCTGCTCTGCGGTATCTGTTTGTGTTAAGAATTCAGTTTTTTCCATGCAATTTATCTCCTATGCGTTACTGGGATCTGCGTCCACCGCCGTTGCCGCCGCCATTTCCGCTGTTTCCGCCAGGACCGCCCGGTGCGCCGCCGCCCATGTCACCGCCAGGACCGCCCATGCCGCCCATCTGCATCTGATTGGTCTGCGTCGAGCTTCCGGAATCGGAAGAAATGTAGACCTCGTCCCCCTCAGAGAGGCCGGAAAGGATCTCCACATAATCGTCGTTGATGATGCCTGTGGTCACCTGGACTGCTTCAAAGCCGTCCGGGACGTTGCTGCCGCCGGATTTACCGGAACCGGAGTTCTTCTTCACATACACTCTGTTTCCACGCATCAGCGCACTGGCCGGGATCACAAGAGCATTCTCGGAACTGTCGAGAATGATTTTCGCGTCCACGTTCATGCCCGGAAGAAGACTTCCCGTATCGTCCAGAGTCACTGTCACCGGATAGTTTGTGACACCGTTGGAGTAGCTGCTCTGCAGACTCACATTTGTGACGGTTCCTGTAAATGTCTCGCCTTCCACAGCATCCGCTGTGATCTCCACGGACTGGCCGACCTTGACGCTTGAGACATCGAGTTCATCCACGGACATCTCCAATGTCATGGTGGACAGGTCGTAGATCACTGCCATAGTGGTCGTTCCACTGGAGCTCTTGGAGATCTTATCCCCAACCTTCACATTTTTCGTGATCACTGTCCCCGAGATCGGCGCTGTGATCGTATAGTCATCCACACTGTCCTGAGTGTTGCTCAGCTTGTTCTCCGCGTTTTCCAGGTTGTCATCCGCGCTCTCCACTGCGTCCTTGAATTCCTTTAAGTACTCTTCCGCCGTCTTTGCGGTCACCTGGAACAGCTCGGAGTTTTTCTCCACATAAGAACCTTCATGGATCAGAAGCTTCTCGATCTCGAGACTCTTGTTTCCGGAGAGTTCCACGCTCAGGGTCGTCTCCGTCTTCGCTGTGAATGTTCCCTCGGCACTGCAGACAAATCCGTCGACTTTTACGGAGGCCGCCGTGTCTGTTGTGAGTCCGCCAGGATTGGGTACCTCAACGGTCACGTTCTTCACGAGGCGTCCGCCGGAAAGTGTCTCCTCCATGCTGCTGACAACCGTGACGGTACCGGAGATCTGCTCGCCGGTGTCCTCCAATGTCACTGCCGCCTCATCACCCACGTTGATCTCCGCCGCCTCTCCGGAGAGGAACGGAACTGTGATCTTCATGACGGAATCATCATAGAGATCCGCGATCTTCGTTCCGTTGTTTACCTTATCGCCCTCTTTGATATAGAGAGTCCTGATATATCCGGACGCTGTGGAGCGGTATGTATTTCCTGCAAGTCTTGCCGTCTCCTCAGTGTAATCGGACTGTGCCGTCTGGGCACTCTCCTTCGCTCTCTGAAGGCTGGTCTGGGCAGAGCTCAGATCAGAGTCCATGGAAGACGCGTCGATCCGGTAGAGGATCTGGCCTTTTTCCACCACGTCGCCCTCCTCGAAGTTCGCCTCAATGACCTCGCCTTCCACCAGTGATGTCACCTCGTAGGTGTCCTTCGGGGACAGGGAGCTTGACGCCGTGAGCTCTGAGGTGATGTCCATCCGCTTCACCGTCGTCGTTGACACGGACTGCTCGCCCTGACTTTTCTGGTCTCCGCTTCTTTTCTCATAGAGGAAAAATCCGCCAAGCAGCGCTGCCAGAACCGCCAGAAGCAGGATCACTACTTTTCCGCTTTTTCCTTTCCGTTTTTTTCGTTTCTTCTCTACAGCCACCTTTTCGTTCTCCATACTCGTTCCTTTCCTGTCTATTGAAATCTTCCGCTTCTCTTAACTATGTTCCAAACCTGAATTGTTACAGTACGCGGGCACTCCATGCCCGCGCACTGTAACAGGATTTTGCCGTTGCTTCGCATTCCGAATCGGCAAAATCCGCGGTCATAACGGTATCATATGGAATTTTCAGTTCAGAAAATTCCTACCCATGAAAAGTAACCCTGAATTTTCTCTATTCACGTTTCCACTGCGGTATCTCTATTTTATGTATTGTATGTATATTCGTAACTAATTAATAATCTCCAACAACATCTACAACCGTATATGTCGCATTCTCATCGCTTCCACTCTTCTCCCACACGATGGCGATCTTGTCATCCACCTCAAACTCTCCATAAACAGAGAACAGATACTGGAGCTCCGACCCGCTGATCTGGAACTCATCGCCCTCGCCGCCGTTGTCCTGGTAATCGGTGTTTAAGACCACCTTCACCGGTGTGAACGGGTCGCTGGAATCGTAGTAGATCGCCTTGATCCGGCCCTCCGTGGCGCCTTTGTTCTCGCCGCCGTTGGAATAGGCGAAGATCATCTTTGTCTCCTCATGGTAGTAGATCACGGTGGCGTAATCATTGATCTCACTCTCGTCAGATGCCTCGCCGTTTAGGAACATGGTGGCATCTTTCAGGGAGAATGGAACAAGACTCTTTAAGTTCCGGCTGTCATTGTCTAAGATCTTCGGTCCCTTTAAACTGTTATCCAAGATCGAGGATGTGTTGATCTCGCCGTCGGAATTGTAGGTCAGATCAAAGACCTTGCTGCCATACTGGTTTCCTTCTTTTGTCTTCGCCTTCATCAGGTTATAGAACAGGTTGATGCAGTCTTCCCTCGTGAGGACCTCGTCGAGATCACGATAGATCCCAGAATCCAGGGACAGGGACTTGAACTTCGCAAGGCGGCTCTCCTGAAGACTTCCGGAGAAATCCTCGTTTGTGTATCCTAAGACTCCCAGGACTGCCTTGATGGCATCCCGCATCGTAACTCCCTCGTCCGGCTTAAAGTTTCCGCCGAGATAACCGGACATCCAGGAGTTCGTCGCCGCCGTGCGGATCGCCGCAGAATACTGGGATTTTGAGGAGACATCCACGAATACAGATACGGTTCCCGCCGCGTTTGCCGTCTCCTTGTAGTCCGATGCCTTTACGAGGAGTTCCGCAAACTCACCTCTCGTCACATTCGCCTGGTAATTACTCGTCGTTATAATTCCAAGCAGGCTCACCGCTTTCTTCCTCATTTCAAATGTGGTGCTGGCCGCGTAAGCGTTCACCGTCATTCCGGCCCCCACCGCACAGACCGTCAGACTGACCGCTATTATCTTTCCTCTTCTCATTTCCGTTCTCCTTTCATCCGCCTTGACCGCCAGATCATCAGCCCCTGCAGGTCATCTCTTTCCAGATCCATTGCCTAATTTCCATTGACTGCTGCGTACACTCGTCATCACGGGGATCTTTGTACTTTTAAAGTACATATACTCCTTGTTCCTTGCATTTTTCTTACTGTTTATTACGTTTCTGCAATAAACTCTATCAGAAACTTGTGATTCCTCTGTGTTCGACCTGTGTTCAAACTGTGAAGGATGTCACACAAAACAGGGCATATCTGCGGCAAAATTGTGGCATGAAACAAAAAGACCCAGAACAGATACCACTTTCGGTACCAGCTCCAGGTCTTCTCCCTATTCTCACACCCCCAGCAGCCGCCCGATCACATCGATCCCGGCGAACACCAGAAGTCCGTTTTTTATGATAAAATTTAAGATCACGATCCCCGCCGCTGCGTAAGCGATCCGGTCATCCAACTCCGGTCGGAATCTCCTGTTTCCCGTGGCAAAATACAGGATCCAGGAAACCGCAGCCCACACAGCTACCGATGCCATATACGGCACCACCGGATGGTACAGAAAGCTTAGTACCGGATGCCCTGAAAGGAGTGCCCGGACGGCTCTCGTTCCCCCGCATCCTGGACAGTAAAGCCCGGTCATCAGCTGAAAGAGGCACGGCATCCGGAACGCCGGAATGATCATACTCTGGCTGCGAGTTTCTGGCGCAGTCCGCCGATCTTTTCAGCTGCCGCATCGAATGCATCTCCGGTCATCTGACCAGTCAGCACCGCGAATTCATCTTTTCCTTCCAGGACCACCCACTTCACTTTTCCGAGATTTTCCTCCACGATCTCCCTCTTCTCCGATCTGGATCCCTCAAATCTCGCAAAATATTTTCTCGGAAGCTCGGAAGCTTTGTGTACCTCAAGTTCTTCGCTTCCCCAGCCGATCTTCTCCGGCTCATCGCCAAAACGGACCGCGGAGATCATGTCGCCGACAACCGCGCTGGCGGTCGGGAGCTTTCCGGCTCCGCTTCCGTAGAACATGGATGTTCCGAGCATGTTTCCGACTACCTTGATCCCGTTAAATACATCGGTCACAGCGTACAGCGGATCTTTGGCATCCACAAGGACCGGTGCAACCTCAAGATACACCTTTCCGTCACGGTTTACACTCGTTCCGAAGAGCTTGATCGCCGCTCCCATGCAGGCCGCATAGCTGGAATCAAGCCCGGTGATCTTTGTAATTCCCTCCGTCTGGATCTTCTCGTAATCGACTTCTTTTCCGGTAGCAACTGCGGTCAGGATCGCGATCTTTCTGCAGGTGTCGTAGCCTTCAACATCCGCCTCCGGATTGCGCTCCGCGTAGCCTAACTCCTGGGCACGCTTTAATGCTTCCTCAAAACTCCATCCCTCTTCATTCATCTTTGTCAGGATATAGTTTGTCGTACCGTTCAGGATTCCGGAGATCTCCTCGATCTCCTCTCCGCCGAGGCACTCGACAAGCGTGCGGATGATCGGGATACCGCCGCCGACACTCGCCTCAAATAAGAAGCTCACGCTCTTTTCCGCAGCGATCCGGATCAGCTCGGTTCCATGAGCAGCGACGAGTGCCTTGTTGGAAGTCACAACGTGCTTTCCGGCAAGCAGGCAGCTCTTCACAAACTCATAGGCCGGTGTGGTTCCTCCCATCGTCTCCACAACGATCCCGATCTCCGGATCATCCACAATCGTTTTCACGTCGTGGATCACAAGTTTTTCGATCGGAGTTCCCGGGAACTCTCTGAGATCCAGGATATATTTTACCTCGATCGGCTCGCCGGCCTTTTTCTCAACAATTTTACAGTTTCGGTCAAGGACCTCATATACACCGGAACCGATGGTTCCGTATCCCATAATCGCTGCTTTCATCTGTCTATTTCTCCACTCCTAAGATTTTCACGTTCTGTACACCCTTTAAGTGCTCGATCTCCTCCACCATACCGGCCACATTTCCCGTATCAGAAAGGACTTCCACACTCAGGGTTACTGTTGCGTTTCCGTTTACCGGGATCGTCTGGTGGATCGTCAGGATATTGGCACGATAGTCCGCGACAATATGAAGCAGATCGGACAGGAGCCCCGGCTCATCAATCATCTGGGTCACCAGAGTCACCGTCTTTCCTCTCGTATTATCGGAAAACGGAAGAATATCATCTTTGTATTTATAGAAGGAACTGCGGCTTAAACCAACCTGTTCCGCCGCCTCCTGTACTGTCAGGTTTTTGTCCGCCTCGAGCAGACGTTTCACCTCAACCACTTTCTGAAGAACTTCCGGCAGTGCTTTATCACGAACTACATAATATTTGTTTTTTTTCTCCATAATCCAAGACCTCGCAAGCTCCATAAGTTTTCCCGCAGTCATCCGGTCATTCCGGTATCCCGCTGCGGATGCATCCTGTCTGTTTTTACTCTGTCACGTTACTATGTGTACGTCCCAGAGAAACATGTGTGCGTAAAAATCTTAGCATATTTTCCGGACAAATGCAAGTATATGTTTGTCTGTTACGGACATTCAGACATGTACATGTGTTACGGTATCATACGGAATTTTCAGTTCTGAAAATTCCTACCTGTGAAAAGTAACGTACATGACATAAATAAGCGGAACCTCCTTCATCCAGGTGTCCCGCTCACATATTTTTACTTTTGATAAATTTTCACGATCTTCGAAAACTTTTACTGGTGTTCTTCCAGCTCACTGTTCCGGTGAACGCCTGTGATCGCGTACTCAGACCACTCTGCGATATTGGTCGCATGATCCCCGATCCTCTCGTAATACTTTGCGATCATCAGGGTATCCAGGATCTGCTCCTGGGTCGCCTCTCCGTTTAAGATACCATCCGCCAGTTCTTTCTTGACCTCATCAAACAGTCCGTCGATCACATCGTCATAGGCGATGACTTCCTTTGTCTTCTTCAGGTCTGCATTTGCAAAGCTCTCGATGCTCTCCCGCACCATGGATGCGACAGCCTTTGCCATCTCTCCGAGTCTTGTCGCCTTTACCGGCTGTAAAAGATCGGTCGTTTTGATGATCTCCGCGATATCGCCGGCCTGATCCCCGATTCTCTCGAGATCCGTGATCATCTTCAGTGTAGAGGAGATCGTTCTCAGATCGCTCGCCACCGGCTGCTGCTCAAGCAGAAGCTTTAAGCACTTGCTCTCGATGTCGCGCTCCTTCAAGTCTACGTTCGCGTCCGCTGCCAGGATCTTCGCAGCCTGATCCCGGTCCATGTTCATGAGTGCCTCGTATGTTCCGTCGATCATGTCCTCGCAGAGACTTCCCATCTCCGCGAGCATTCTGTGCAGTTCCTCCAGCTGTTTTAAAAATGCATCTCTCATAATCAGCCAAACCTCCCTGTGATATAGCTTTCTGTCCGCTCATCCCTCGGGTTCGCAAACAGTTCCCCGGTATTGTTATACTCAATGACCTCACCTAACAGGAAGAACGCTGTCTTGTCCGAGATACGTGCCGCCTGCTGCATGTTGTGGGTGACGATCACGATCGTATATTTATCCTTTAATTCCATCGCGAGATCCTCGATCTTCGATGTGGAGATCGGGTCCAGGGCGGAGGTCGGCTCATCCATCAGGATGACTTCCGGCTCCACGGCCAGGGTTCTCGCAATACAGAGTCGCTGCTGCTGTCCGCCGGAAAGGCCAAGGGCACTCTTATTTAAGCGGTCCTTTAACTCATCCCAGATCGCGGCCTGCTTTAAACTTCTCTCGACGATCTCATCAAGATCTGATTTTTTCGTGATCCCAAAAATCCTCGGACCGTAAGCAACGTTATCGTAGATGCTCTTCGGGAACGGATTCGGCTGCTGGAAAACCATGCCGACCTTGTGGCGCAGCGTGATGGCGTCCATATCCTTAAAGATGTTCTGTCCGTCAAGCTCCACTTTTCCGTCGATCTTTACATTCTCCACAAGATCGTTCATTCTGTTCAATGTCTTTAAAAATGTCGATTTTCCGCAGCCGGACGGTCCGATGAATGCGGTGATCTCATGGGCGCTGATCTGCATGTTGATGTCCTTAAGCGCATGGAACGCGCCGTAATGCAGATTCAGCTTTTCGATATCAAATTTCGGTTTCATATCAGTCATATATGTTTTCCTCTCTAAAACTCTCATATGCCATCCTCAGGGTTTCATTACTTCTCCCTTAAGAATCGTCATCGAGGTCCTCTTCCGAATGTTTCTTACGCTGCCTCGCCGGAGCTCTTTTTCTTCAGATAATGGCTCCACACATTCGCACCGATGCTGAATGCCAGAACCAGGATCATAAGGACCGCGGATGCGGTGTTTGCCAGTGCCTTGTCCTGACCGTTTACCTGGAGGTTCCAGATCTGGATCGACAATGTCTCTGCCGGGCGGAACGGGTTGAAGGGGCAGGTCGGGGCTGCCAGGTTCCAGTTGCCCCAGCGCAGGTCACTTCCGGATCCTGTGGTGTAGAGGAGCGCCGCCGCCTCACCGAATCCACGTCCTGCCGCCAGGATGACGCCTGTCATGATGCGCGGGAGACATGCCGGCAGAAGCACATGGAAGATGGACTGCCATTTTGTTGCGCCAAGCCCTAAACTCGCCTGAAAATATCCTGCCGGAAGTCCCTTGATGGCATCCTCGGTGGTCGTCGTGATAAGCGGAAGTGTCAGGATCGATACGGAGAGGGCACCAGCCATCAGGCTCTTTCCCATTCCGAAGAATACGAGGAATACCAGGTATCCGAACAGACCCACAACGATGGACGGAAGGGAAGAAAGTGTCTCGATACACATTCTCAAAAACCTTGTCATTTTTCCCTGTTTCGCATACATGGCCAGATAGATTCCGGCGCAGACGCCTAACGGTACGGATACCAGTAAGGAAATAAATACAAGATAGATCGTGTTGAACAGCTGGTTTCCGATGCTTCCTTTTCTCGCGAAGCGGAACATTTCCGGCTTTGCCCCCATGAGACCGCCGACGATGACCTTGCCCGCGAAGCCGATCAGAAGAGCGAAGAAGAAGATTGCAACCAGATAGAAGATGACTGTCATAACACGGTCCACGCTGCGTGAACGTCTGATCTTACTTTCCATGGTCTAATTTTCCCCCTTTGCTGCGAACTGCTTTACCGGTACTGCCGCCGTGCTGGTTTTCACGGAAGTGCTGGTTTTTTCTTCTTTCTCCGGTTTCACTGCTGTCACATGGTGGATCAGGAAGATGAAGAACAGGGAGATTGCAAATAACAGCAGTGCCATGGTCCAGAGTGCGGATTTCATCTCGCCGCCTTCCATCGCGTTGCCCATCTGGGCTGCGATCTCTGTCGTCAGCGTTTTTGTTGTCGAGAAGATGCTGGTCGGAAGCGCTGTCGTCTGACCGATGACCATCGCTACTGCAAGCGCCTCGCCGAACGCTCTCGCAAGTCCCAGGATGATTCCGGAGATGATCCCCGGTGCCGCTGCCGGAACAACGATCCGGTAGATCGTCTGCCATCGTGTGGAACCAAGTCCGTATGCCGCCATTCTGCATTCCTTCGGCACGGAGTGAAGAGCGTCAGCCGCCACACTTGTGATCGTCGGGAAGATCATCACTGCAAGGACCAGTCCCGCTGCCAGGATGGAATGACCGACCTGACGGTCAAACACATTTTTGATCGCCGGAACGAGCACCGTGAGTCCTACCCAGCCGTATACAACAGACGGGATTCCTGCAAAGATCTCGACCACCGGGCGGTAGAACTTCTCACCAAACTTTGGAGAGATCTCCGTAATAAAGATCGCGGAACCAAGGGAAAACGGAGTCGCGATGAGAAGTGCCAGTCCGCATGTGCAGAGTGATCCCACGATGAAGATCAGGGCTCCGATGCTGCCTCCGCCTGTCATATTGTCCTCCGGCGCCCAGTCCGCAGATCCTAAAAATTCCAGGAAGGAATGTTTATAGATCAGGAATGTCGCAGATCCCTTGTATACAAGGAATGCGCCGATCACGATCGTCAGAAGGATCACAAACAGTCCGCAGACGGTCATCAGATCCCGCCACAGATATTCCCTGACGAACATGCTTTTTTCTTTACCATTCTTCATAAGTCCTCCTGCTTCTGATATTCGAAGCAATTTCTATCAATTCAGCTGATGTTTCAGCCGGAAAATATCTTCTGAACTATTTCGGGGCGGGCCAGATTTTTCTGCCCCGCCCCTCTTTGCAGCTACCTGTCCATGTCCTCTTTGCATTCTGCCATCGGCTCATGGCTTTTGCCGCTCTGTCTGGATTAGTGTTCTGTGTTTGTCATCTTGGAAGATACGCCGTATCCTAAGGACTCCATCTTTGCACCGTACTCATCGGACATGATGTAGTCAAGGAATGTCTTTACAACCTCATCCGGCTCGCCCTTTGTGTACATATGCTCGAATGTCCATACCGGGTATGTTCCAGCGTATGTGTTTTCAAGTGTCGGCTCTGCTCCGTCGATCGCTACTGTGGAAACACCTGCATCGCCTGTCAGATAGGAAAGAGCTACGTATCCGATCGCACCCTTTGTATCCTTTACGTTCTGAAGAAGGACACCGGAATCATCTGTTTCCATGGAAGTGTTGGAAGCTTCCTCATTTCCGTCAAGCGCATATTTCTGGAAGGTTGCTCTTGTACCGGAAGATGTCGGTCTTGTTACAAGGACAATGCTCTCATCCGGTCCGCCGACTTCTTTCCAGTTTGTTGTCTTTCCTGTGAAGATGTCGATGAGCTGCTGTTTTGTGAGGTCCTCAACGCCGCCCTCTTTGACATCGTTGTTTACGATCGGTGCCATTGTGACAACGCATACCTGGTGGTCAACAAGCTCTTTTGCCTGTGCCTCGTCAAGTTTTGCGGATGCCTCTACGTCGGAGTTACCGATGTTTACGGTTCCCTCAGAAACCTGCTTTAAACCTTCTCCGGATCCGCCGGCGTCGATCGTGATGGAAACGTCCGGATATTTTTCAATGAACATGTCTGCTGCATCATCAACGAGCGGTTTTAATGCGGAAGAACCTGCTGCTGTGATGGAACCTGTGAGAGCCGCTGCCTCGGTTGCTGCCGTTGTCTCTGCTGCCGCTGCGGTCGTGTCTGCTGCCGCTGTTGTCGCTGCTGCTGTTGTGGATGCTGTACTGCTGCTTCCGCATCCTGTCATCATGCTGACTGCTAAAACTCCTGCACCTGCAAGTGCCATTACTTTCCTTGTTTTCATAATTTCTTTCTCCTCCTCAAAAGGTCTTTGTTTTTGTTTTTCTTTCTCTGTACAGTAATATTTTTATCACGAAACAAAAAATGCAAAAACCATGATTCGGTAACTAGTTTGTATAATCTATGTAAATTGTAAATTCAAAATTTCGTTTAAAAATATAGCCGGGTAAAACCAGTTCTCTCAAACAAGTGAAAACACGCTTCGCGAGTTTCCCCCTGTTATCGTGACAGTCGCCAAGGTCTCGCGCAAGCGCGGACTTTGGCTCGTTGTTCGCGTAAATACAGAAAAAACGCACCGCCTGACCGCCCGGAATTTTCACTCCAGACTCATCAGACGATGCGTCTTTTCTCTTTATGATCCTGAACTTTTTACATTCTTCGGTCCGCCATAGCAGCTTCCCGCAGTCATTCGATCACCATGATTCTACAGGAGCGGCTTTCCGGCCCTCCTGCGCCCCTTATACTCCTGCTGCCGGACCTTCCGGTGCGACTGCACCGCCCGGAACCGTCACGGAGCTCTGTGCTTCTGAGTGAGATGCCGGACCGGCGCTCGTTGTCGCCTCCGGTACTGCCGCGGTGGAATGTTCATATCCCGGTCCGACCGGAACTTCCGCTGTTGTCTCCTGCGGATTTGACGGACGGAATGCCTCTGTGGAGGTCTCCGCTTCATCCGTCGGGCTCGCCGCATGACTCTCCGTCGGTTTCACATAGATATTTCCATGCTCATCCGTCTCATAAGCCGCGCTGCTGCTCTCATGACTTCCGGAAGAAGTCTCGATCGGCTTTCCATCCGGTCCCGTCTCAGTCTCCTTTGTGCTCTCCGATTCTTTTCTGGACTCGTTGAGCATGGATTCCATCTGGGACTCTTCCTGACTCTCCTTCTTGCTTTCTTCCTCAGCAGAAAGTGTTGTAGTCTCTGTCGCTCCCTTCGGGATATAGCCCTGGTCAGTCGCTACATGGTCGATCTCCTTGCCTGCCTTGCTGAGTCCTGTAGCCGAGGCGATCTTGCTGCTGATCGTCTGAACAGTGCTCGACGGCGTGTAATTCTCCTCCGCATAGAGGAAGTTATGGAGACTTGTCACGTTGCTGACAAGCGTCTGCGGGATAACGCAGGCCGCGTTGTTTTTTCCGATCTTGATCTTCTTCTCTCCGCGTGCTGCCGGGAATCCCATGCTGTCGCCGAGATGATACTTTGTGATATTCTTCACCATCGGAAGAAGATCATTGACATTGATGTTTGTTGCACACATTGCGGACATATTTCCCACAAGGCTGTTTAAGGTCGCGAAATCTGCTTTCTTTGCCTTCTCAAATGCCTTCTGGATGACAAGTCTCTGACGCTCGGTACGCGCGTAGTCACTGTCCATCAGACGGAGACGTCCGTAAGCAACGGCCTGGACACCGTCTAAGTGGTTCACACCGGCGCTCTTCAACTGAACAGATCCGATTCCGGTACCTTTTACAGTCTCTGTGATAAATGCGTTGATATAATAAAACTCAGATTTACTGATATCGATATCAACACCGCCAAGGATATTGATCGCAGTCGCGACTGCTTTCCAGTTGAATGCAACATAGTGCGTGATATTGAGATCCAGATTCTTATTTAATGCCTTGACAGCCTGTTCCGGACCGCCCTGGGCGTATGCCGCATTGATCTTATTGTATGTGTTCTTATCGTTCACATTCAGGTAAGTATCACGGAATACGGATGCCAGTTTGATCTCACCTGTCTCACGATTTAAGTTTGCGATCATGATAACGTCGGACTGGCTTCCCTTTCCGGTCGATCCGTCACGGGAATCCAGACCAAACACGGCGATGGTCCAGTATCCTTTTTCCATCTTATCCCTCATTTCCAGAGAGATATTCTCATTCAGAACATCTTTCAGATCGAACTCATTCTGTCCGTTCATTTTTCCGAAGTTGTGCTGGATATATGCGTAGACAGCTCCGGAGAACCCAAGCACCAGAACGATCAGTGCGATCAGAACACCGATGATGATCTTTTTCTTTTTGTTTCCGTTTTTGCGTCTCTTGTGGTTATGGGAACCTGCGCCATGGCTCTTCGCTGCTGCGCGCCCTGCCCGGCTTCCCGGATCCGCACTCATGGAATACAGATTTTCTGTCTCGTGGGAATGATGCTTTGCAGCTGTCTCCCTTTCGCTCTCACGCCGTCTGCTTTTTCTTGCGCGCGAACGGTCTAATTCGTCTTCATAATTCATGTCATTTGTCCTCGTATTAGTAAGCGTTTTTATTGATGAATCCCTTGAAAACTGTTAAGAACATGATCTTGAAATCAAGACCAATCGTCCAGTTCTCGATATAGTAGAGATCGTGCTCGATCCGCTTAATGATCGAGGTATCTCCACGATAACCATTCACCTGTGCCCAACCGGTAAGACCGGGACGGACTTGATGTTTGATCATATATCGCGGGATTTCTTCCTTAAATTTTTCAACGAAAAACGGCCGTTCCGGTCTCGGTCCCACAAGACTCATATCCCCCATGAGAATATTGAAAAACTGTGGAACCTCATCGATGCTTGTACGGCGGATGATTTTTCCGATGAGAGTTACACGGGCATCTCCCTTTGTCGTCCAGCGGCTCTTTTCCTTACTTGGATCCTGGACCGTCATGGAACGGAACTTATACATCTTAAACGGGCGGTTGTGAAGTCCGACCCGCTCCTGACAGAAAATGATCGGTCCCGGAGATGTCAGTTTGATGAGCAGTGCCACGATCAGCATGATTGGGGAGAACAAAACGATCCCCACGATCGCACCCACGATATCCACAGCTCTCTTGATCGCTGCATTCACCGGATCATTTAACGGGACACGGCGGATATGGATCACCGGAAGTCCCTGGAGATCCTCCATATAGGGGATCGTCGGGATAATATTCCCATAATCCGGGATAAATTTCGTGTGCACGCCGGATTTTTCACAGAGCGCAACGATATGGCGGAGTTTTTCATACTCACCCAGGCTCAGTGTAACGGCGATCTCATCAAGACTGTTCTGCTCTAAAATATAATCAAGGTCCTCGACACAGCCGATGACCTTAACTCCCTTATACTCACTTCCGCGTTCCTTCGTATCATCAATGATCCCGCGGATCTTGTATCCCCATTCCGGATTCTTATTCACCCGGTCGATAAAACCTTCTGCCGCGGAGGAATATCCTACCAAAAGGATATGTTTCTGATTGTACCCTTTCGAGCGCATGGACCGGAGCACGATCCGGATCCCGTTCCGCTCGATCGTCATAAATGCCACGTTCAGAACGTAGAAATATACAACCAGCCTCTGGGAGAAGTTGTAGAGGTGCGGCTCTTTTCTTCCCAGGTACAGGACAAGACCGAAAATTAAAAATCCGATCGAGTTTGCCTTAAAGATCTTTCCGAATTCGTTTCTGCGCCCAAGCACACGCTTTGGGGTGTACAGTCCAAATAAGGAGTACAAAAGCAGATACGCCGGAATAATAACGAGCAGCGCGCCAAAATAAAATCCGACCTCAAGTGTCCGTTTTCCAAGCTGGTTCGCCCATCCGCTTCCGATCACGATAAACCATGCGAGCAGATAGGAAAACGCAGTCACGCAGGCATCAAGCACCACATGAAAACGGTTGAGGCTCTTTTGATTGTCTTTGATCATATGATTTCACCCTGTTTTCCAAGGAAAATGCTGCCAGTTTTTTATCCTGCAGCATTGTAATGGTGACAGCCCGGTCAGAGCATAGTACCGCCATCGTAAAATTATGCATACATAGTATACATAATTTTTTCCTGTTTGCAAATAAACGTTTTCTTAAGAAAATCTGAGATTTCCGTAAAATATCGGTTACAGTACGCGGACATTCCCTGTCCGCGCACTGCAACAACCGTTGAATTGCAATTCAGGCTTTGACTTTCAGCTTTGCTGCCTGTCTCCTGGAAAACTCATAAATATAAACCGCGGTGCCGGCGATCAGCTCGATCTGGATCCCGATCTCCCGCTTTAATCTTCCCTTAAAGGAAGGAACACGCTTGCAGTTCTTCAGCGTTCTGATCCCCTCAAGGAACCCGGCCACATAATCTTTTCCGAATCCCATCTTCTTAAAGAACAGGAATTTCACAAAAGTACCGGCCAGAAGACACGGAGAATTTAAGAGAAGCTGCCATCCACGCATGTTCTTATAATTTAAATAGACATTGTTTCTCGCCGCAAGCTTTACCTTGAAGGAGTTATATTTGGAACCGCTGGTCCCGCTTCCCACATGGTACACCACCGCTTCCGGACAGAACACATTGTCATATCCGTAAAGCTTTGCCCGGTATCCCACATCGATATCCTCAAGGTACGCGAAGTGCATCTCATCGAAGTATCCGATTGTCTCAAACACTTCCCTGCGGTAGATCGCCGCGCCGGCACAGGCCGTAAACACGCGGCAGCTTTTTTTATAAAGACCTTCCGGACGTCCAACGCCTCGCTGGAATGCCCAGCCGAGAACGCTGTACATATCTCCGGCATCGTCCATGAGATCCGGATGATACATCTGGATCATCTTGCTGCTGACGGAAAAGATCTTCTCCGACCGGTCCATGGCCCGCTCCAGCGCTTCCACATAGTGCGGAGCCACTTTCGTATCGTTATTTAAGAGGATCACATACGGAGTATCCGCCGCCTTGATCCCGACATTGACCGCACCGGAAAAGCCGGTGTTCTCCGGAAGAAAGATCGACGGGATCTGTTTCTCCTTCAGCCACTCCACACTTCCGTCCGTGGATCCGTTGTCCACCACAAGGATCTTAAAATCCTTTGTCGTCTGTCTATCCAGAGCCTCAAAGCACGGTTCCATAAACGAGAGTCCGTTATAATTCGGAATTATGATCGTTGTCTTCATTCGTCTAACGGTACCTCCAGTTTATATGGTTCCCCGATCTTCTCCTTTTTCAGGTCCCGCAGAGCAAAATTTGATTTCCGCAGCGTCAGGTTCGGGTTGTAATAAGGATCTCCGTTCTTTAAGATATCCGGCCAGCGCTTCGCGAAGGTTGCGATCTCGCGGTTGAATCTCGCCACTTTCTCCGGAGTGTCCTCAAGACCGCGGGACTTCGATTCGTAATGATGCAGTACCGCATACGGAGCGTAGACCACGAGTTTTCCGAGCTTTCTGACCTTCATGCAGTAGTCGATATCATTGAATGCGACGGCAAGTTCCTCCGTAAATCCGCCCACGGCGTCAAATACGGAGCGTTTGCTCATCATGCAGGCCGCCGTGACGGCGCTGTAATCCTGAGCGCACATTGCCCGGTTGAAGTAGCTGTTCTCGGATTTGTGGAGTCCGATAAACGTGTGTCCCGCGATGCCGCCGAATCCGATGACAACGCCGGCGTGCTGGATCGTATCATCCTCATAGAGAAGTCTTGCGCCGACAATTCCGACGTCCTCTCGTTGGGCAAAGCCAAGCATCTCCTCGACAAAGTTCTTTGCGATCAGCTCGATATCGTTGTTCATGAACAGAAGGTATTCGCCCTTTGCATGCTGTACGCCGAAGTTGTTGATCGCGGAGTAGTTGAACTCCCGCTCCCAGCGGACAACGTGTACATTCGGGAATTCCTTCTGGATCTTCTCATAGTAAGTCCATGTCGCCTGTTCCGTGCTGTTGTTCTCCACGATGACAAACTCGAGGTTCTTGTACGTCCCTTCCGTCAGCATCGGGCGGATACAGTTGTCGAGATCGACGGTGTGGTCCTTGTTCGGGATGATCACGGAGACAAGCGGATCTCCCTTGATCTTAAATGTCGTGTGATAAATGCCGTAGTCCACGCCTTTTTCCACTTTCTCTGCCTCGATCCCCACTCTCTTATAGTGGTCCATGATCGCGCGGGAACCGGCTGTGAAGGCGTAAAGCTTGCTCTCCGGGTTGCTCGCCGTGGAATTCGGATGGCAGCGCCAGTGGTATAAGACCTTCGGGATATGGCAGATCTTCTCTGCATTCTCCGTACAGCGGAAGATAAAGTCATAATCCTGGGCTCCGTCATACTCCGCCCGAAAACCGCCGACTTTATCAAGCAGTTCTTTCTTCACCACGAACAGATGGCAGATATAGTTGACACTCGTCAGAAGGTCTGGATTGAAATCCGGCTTAAAATGCGGGTCAAACAGTTCATCTCCATCCATATCCAGCTTGTCCTCATCGGAATAGAGGACATCACATGATCTGTTTTCATTCAGTTTTTTCGCGCACTCGAAGAGCGCATTCGGTGTCAGACGGTCATCATGGTCCGCAAGGACAACAAAATCGCCCTCCGCCATCTCGAGAGCCGCGTTGGTATTACCGGAAATTCCGAGATTTTCGCCCAGAACCTTATACCGGATCCTCGAATCCTTCTCCGCATATTTCTTTAATACATTCTCAACGCTCTCTCCTGCCGGGCTGCCGTCCGCGATACAGAGTTCCCAGTTCGCGTAGGTCTGCTCCACGATGGAATCCAGCATTTCCTTTAAAAACTTCTCCGGAGTCTTATAGACCGGGATCACGATGGAGAACTTCGGCATATACTCAAAGGTCTCTTTTTTCTGCGCTTCCAGCTCTTCCTCCGACGGTTTTGTGAGATTCCACCACTCTGCGTAGTCGTAATCGTCATCGATTCCCTGGATCTTATGCTTTGATTTTAAGATCAGGGCTTTCAGACCATTCTCTTTCAGAAAATCCCAGGCAACATGAACCGTCTCCATATTCATCAGGTTCATGAGTTTCTGGACTTTGCGGTTCGCCGCTCCTGTCTTTTTGCGGATCATCATATCGCTGTATTTCACGCGGGTCGTCTTCTTCTCCCCGCAGATTACAAGATAGTAGATCTTTCCATGTTCATACGGGAAACGGATATCAAACCCGAGATCGCGGTCGATGATCTTTTTGTAGTAGATCTGGCTCACGTCGTCCCGCCTTGTCGGAACGATCTTCGCATCCACCGGATTCCCCGCTTCGTCCTCGATCCGGTATGTGATCACGGAATCCGGGTCATTTTCCACAGCCCAGCCATTTAACTGGATCGTCTGCTCACGGACTCTCATCACTTCAACACTGTATTTCATACTTCCTCCTGCGCAGCCGGCGTGTCAAAATTGATCCGCTCCTCCTCGACAACAAGCGGACGGTGCATCACACGGGTATTGATGCTCATGATATACTCGCCGAGCAGTCCGATAAAGAAGATCTGGACCGAACCAAGGAAACACATTCCGATCAGAAGCGGCGCCATACCTGCCGCAAAGCGGTCCCAGTAGAGGAGCTTCATGATCAGATATACCATTCCGACAAGAAAACTGATCCCGCCGCAAAATGCGCCAAAGAATGTCGCAAGGCGCAGTCCCGCTTTCGTGTAGGAGGTGAAGCTTAACATCGCCGCATCGTATAATTTATAGAAGTTATTGTGAGTCTTCCCCGCGCGGCGCTTCGGCTGTTCATACGGGATCTCTTTTCTCTTAAATCCAAGCTCCGCGACAATTCCGCGAAGGAACGGAGTCGGATCATCCAAATTTCTTAACACTTCGATAAACTGTCTGTCATAGAGACCGGATCCCGTGAAATGTTCGATCTGCTCTACATCAGACAATTTACGGATCAGTTTGTAATAGCAGCTTCTGAGCCAGTACATGACCGGATTTTCTTTGCTGCTCGTCTTGATCCCGATAACGATCTTATAGCCATTCTCCCATTCATGGACATACTTCGGGATCAATTCCACTGGATCCTGGAAATCTGCGACCATGGAGATCACGCAGTCACCGGTTACCTGAAGGATTCCATAATATGGGGAGTTGAACTGTCCAAAGTTTCTCGCATTGAAGATCGCCTTGATCTTCGGGTTCTTTGCACAGAGCATCCTGAGCAGTTCTCTCGTCTTATCCGTGGAGTCATTGTCGATAAAGACCAGCTCGTAGTCGTACTGCGGCAGCTCTTTTGTGATGATGCCGATGACCGCTTCACTGATCGGAACGACATTCTCCTCCTCGTTATAGCATGGAATCAAAACGCTGATTTTTTTCATGTTATATTTTCTTCTTCCTTAAATAATTGTTACCTGATCTTTAACTTTTATCATTGTAACCATTTTTTCTGTTTTGTCAATACCGGGCAGTGTTCACGGCATTTTTTGTCGATCCGGATCCACTATGCACCACCGCAGCCGGTCCTGCCCGAGTTTCCCCGTTTTTCCTCTCTATACGGTCCTTTTCCTGAGTGCGATCATCCGGGTAATGCCGGTCTTAAAGTCGACTTCCGGCTTCCATCCCGTCACCGCCTTTAATTTCTCAATGGACGGCATCAGGTTGATCAGACCTTCCGCATTTTCCCCGCGGGTATTGTATTGGGTTTCGCCCTTTCCGTCGCAGAGTGTATGGATCTCCTCCACGAAATCCTTTAATACCTTTGTCTCCGCGCCTCCGAAGTTAAAGACAGGATTTGAGATCCCCTCAAATGCCGTTTCCTCCGCCTCGCAGAGCGCCGCCATTCCTCTCGCCAGATCATCGATATAGAGGAAATTCCAGTTCTGTGTGCAGGCGCCGAGGGACATCTCCCTGTTGTTCAAAAATGCGTCCAGACAGGATTCGACTAACGTCCACGGGTGGTCTCCCGGTCCGTAGGCGCTGAAGATCCGCGCGTGAATGTAACGCAGACCGAGCTCCCCACAGAGCTTTTCGCCCTTTTCGCGCATCGCGAGCTTCGCTTCGCCGTAGAGGGATTTCGGCTCGCAGACCGTCTCCTCCGTGATCAGATCCCGGTGCATTCCGTATTCTGCCTGGGATCCGGAGAACAGGAACTTTTTACATCCCAGTGCCTTCGCAGTCCGGATCGTCTCCTGGGAGATCTCCAGATTTTTTTCCTGAAGCGCCCGGTCTGTTCTCGACGCACTTCCGGAACCGCCCCAGCCGAAGTGGCAGAAGACATCCTGCGGCTTTGTCACTTTTTCCAGAAGCTGTTCCGGCTCGGAGAGATCGTTTTCAGTCACGAGAAGCCGCCCGGATAAAAGCGCCTCCTCGTTTCCGTCAAGGATCGTGCCGAGTTTTGAGGACGCGGGGCGCGCGATGGCAGTCACCGTATGTCCTCTCCGCAAGAGTTCCCGAACTGTCGCCGCGCCGACAAAACTCGTCGCGCCTGTCATGATGATATTCATATTATGCTGCCCCTTTCCTCTGACAAACGCAGCTGTTCAGTACCTTCACAGCTACGAGCAAAAATCCATTCCGGATCGGCTGCGCCGATGGGATTTTTGCCTTCATTCCTATCCTTTATTAAGGTCAGCGCAGCAAGTGCGCAGACCTGCGTCACTGATAAACCTACTTATTTTCCACCAGCGGGATATACATATTCTCCTTGAGTTCTTCCTCCGGAAGGAACGGAGCAAGATCCTCAAGCGGTACGGATACCATCGTTCCGTCCGGCAGCATCTTCGCAGATGCCTTTGGCTCAAATCCCTGCTTTATATCAACAAAGATCTCACAGATCACCGGACCTTCCATGGCAAGTGTCTTCTCCACAGCAGCACCAAGCTCGCTGTTGTGATGCGCTGCCACATACGGATATCCGTAAGCCCAGGCAAGTTTCTCCATACTCGGAAAGCTTAAGTCATGGCTGTCCACGCCGATTCCGACAAGCGGCTCATGGAAATGGGTCTTCTGGGTCTGACGGATGGAGTGGTAGCCGCCGTTGTTGATCAGGAAGATCTTGATCCCCATATGATGGTGGATGATCGTCTGAAGTTCCTGAAGGTTCATCTGGATGCTTCCGTCACCGGTCACAAGGATAATATCCTTTGTATGGTCCGCCACCCATGCACCGATCGCCGCCGGGAGGTCGTAACCCATGGAAGCGATCGCAGAGTTGCTGATAAACCGCTGTCCTTTCTTCATCTCATAGGCATGTCCGCCTACCACGCACGCGGAGCCGTTGCCCACAACCGTGATCACATCCTCCTCCACGCGTTTGCTGATCTCCTTGATCGCCGCGTAGACGTTCGCCGGCTCATCGTCTCCGGCCTCATAATGTTTCGGCAGAACGACCGGATATTTTTCTTTCCAAGTCTGGCACTGACGGATCCAGCTGTCCACTGCCTCTTTGTCCTTTGCACCGCCGTCCGGATCAAATTCTTCCTCATCGAGAACGAGTTCCAGCTTCTCGAGAAGATCCTTCACGTCCGCATGGACCGGCATATCAACGTGGACCGTCGGTTTCTTTAACTCTTCCGCGTCGATATCATTGTAGATCACATACGCTGCTCTCGCCCATGTCGGGTAATTGTAGCCAACCTGGCGGATGGAAAGACGGCTTCCCAGCGATAATAAGAGGTCGCTGTTCTGAACCGCAAAGTTTCCAGCGCGGTCGCCCATATGTCCGGCACGTCCCACATAGAGCGGGTCTGTATCGTACATGCAGTCGATGCTGTTCCAGCCGGTAACGACCGGGATCCCGAGCTTTTTCACGACTCTTGTAAATACGTCAAACGCTTTTCCGATCCGGATCCCGTTTCCGGCATTGATCACCGGGCGTTTTGCCTCGCGGACCTTCTTTAAGATTTCTCTCGCCTGTTCTACTGTCACAGGGTCCGGAAGTTTCACGCGTTTTTCTCCCTGTCCGCTCACATCAGACGGGATCATCGCCGGTTTTCCTTCAATTTTATTCATCATGCAGATCGTGCATCCGGAACATCCTGTTCCATGTCCGGACCAGCCGGTGCCGCCCGCCTCGTAATCATCTTTATCGAATCCCAGCAAGGATTCCGTCTCGATATACGCGCCCTGGACATTTAACGGGATGTCCAGCCAGCACGGACCAGGTCTTCCTGTCTGTGCCAGATAGAGGGCCTTTTCCAGGCAAAAACGGATCCGCATCGGATCCAGCACCATCTCACTGTACTTTGTCATACAGTCGATCGCCTTTGTAATCTCAAATTCCTGATCTCCCATCGCGCGGATCCCCAGACCTGTGCTGTGGGCCGTCGTGTCGTAGCGGACCTGTCCGGATAAAACGAGCATCGGGATCGAGTCAAGCCAGCCGCCGACAACGCCCGTGATCGCATTTGTTCCGCCAGGGCCTGTCGTCACGCAGAGCGCGGCGATCTTGTTGTGGATTCTCGCATACGCCTCCGCAGCAATGGCGCATGCCTGTTCATGGTGGTTAAAATAGCAGTGAAGTCCCGGCTGATGTCCGAGTCCGTCATCCAGGTGCATCGCACCTCCTCCGGTCACCATAAATGCATCGGTGATCCCCTCGTCTACCAGCTTCTGGGCAATATAATCAGAAACTTTCATTCTCATAAGTGAAACCTTCTCCTCTCTCAAACTGTCAGATTCCAGCCATATTGACCTTCCTTTTCCCCCAGACACATGGCTGAGTCTGCGCCGGGTATACCTTTTTCGATTATACCATGCGAACCGCATACAGTCCAGTAAATCATGTTTTTAACAGGGTTTTCAGGGGATCCCCGGGGCATTTTTTCTCCTTTGTTTTCCGTTTTTTCCACCCGGTGAAATCCTTTCCACGGTGTTCCAGATATGCCAGGAACCCACACTGGAATTCCGTCATCACAGACTGTTATAATCAGCCGGTAAACAAAAACAACTGTACGGCATGATCTCAGGAGCTGCTGCCGATCCGTCCTGTCCACAAGCTTCTGACCTGCCGGACAAGAGTATGATTTCATATCAAAAAGGAGAGAAGGATATTATGAAAAAACAGACAAAGATCGCCGCTGTCTTATCCGCAGCAGCATTCATGACAATGGTCTCCGGGCTGCCGGCTTACGCCGCATCCTACGGCTGGGTGACAGAAGGAGATGCGAAGGTCTATTACGATGAAGACGGATACCTCACCACCGATGCGTGGAGAAAGCGCGGGGAAGACTGGTACTATCTTGGTGAGAACGGTCAGATCGTGACCGATGCGAAGATCGACGAGTATTATGTGGACAGCGAAGGAAAAATGGTGACAAGTGCATGGGTAGAATTAAAGAATGAGGAAGATCCGGACTCCCCGGAGACTCCCGATACCTTCTGGTACTACTTCGAAAAGGATGGAAAGTCCGCTGTCTCCAAATGGGTAAAATTTGACTCTAAATGGTACTATTTTGACGAGTCCGGCCATATGGCGACAGGAAAGACGGAGATCGACGGAGCTACTTACTATCTTGGAACAGAAAAAGACGGGGCGATGAAGACCGGATGGATCCGTCTGGAGGAAAACAGTCATGTGCCGGGATCTTCTGAGAGCTGGTACTACTTTAACTCCGACGGAAAGATGGTGACTACCCAGTATGACAAGAAGATCGACGGAAATTACTACACCTTCATCGACGGAAAAATGCAGACAGGCTGGGTCCTGATGCCGTCCGGGAGCGATGCGGACGCGACCGGCAGCAATGCAGCCGTCCCGAACGTCACAGATTATCAGTACTACGGACCGTCCGGGGACGGAAAACGCGCCGAAGGTTTTCACTCCATTGAGGGGATTTCCGGGATCCACGAAGCCGATGAGGTGTACACCTTCTGCTTTAAAGCAGGAAAACCATACGTTTCCGCGAAAAAGGGGAATTCCCTCTTCACGATCAACGCAAAAAAATACGCCTTCAGTGATCTCGGCATCATGCAGACCGGAAGACAGATCGTGAATGTGGCGAACGATGAGATCGCGAACTTCTGCTTCGGCGAGGACGGCATCATGAAGACAGGAAAACAGACGATCTTCAATGAGGAGACGGGTGAGACCGAGAACTGGTTCTTCCACACCGACGGTGACAAGAAAGGTCAGGGATACCATGGACTCCGCGACGGCATCCTCTATGTATACGGAAAAAGACAGGACGCCACTGCCGATCAGAGATATGCACCGGCGGACTTAAACGGCACCACCTACCTTGTCGGAACAGCCGGAAATGTACAGAAAGCGTCCGCTTCCTCCACTTCCACAGCGAAACCGGAGCTTGGACGTGGATATAAAGATATCAAAGATGCGAACGGAACGATCTGGACTGTAAATACGGCCGGTGTCGTCCAGTAAACAGGGCATTGAATTCCTGCGAAATAACCGCGGACCTGCTGCCTTTCGCAGCCATCCGCGGTTATTTCTATCCACGGCTGCCCGATCAGTTCTGTGCATCCGCATTCTCCTATTTACTTTCTGTAATATACGCTTTTACCAGGCGGTTCAGTGTACCTTTCATCTGTACCACAATGTCCATCAGCCTGTCGTTCTCTTCGCGAAGCCTTTGGTTTTCTTCTTCCAGAGCACTTTTGTAATGTCGTTCCATGCTCATTGTTTTCGTCCCCCTTACGCCTCGTCCGCAGCCGCCCTTTCCCGCGTCTGCTTCCTTTTTCTTAAATATATAATACATTTTTCCAGAATTGAAAAGTAGTTTTTGAACGCAAGTTTCGACAGCTTTCGAAAACGCAAAGCGACAGTCCCACTCAAAAGCAGAACTGCCGCAAAACTCATCTTTTATATGATATGAAGTTTTTCAAATGCCCATGCGATCCCGTCGTCCTCCACGTCCTTCGTGATAAAGGTCGCGTAAGGTTCCAGGCCTTTCGCGTGTTTTTCCATGATGATGCTGTTTCCGGCATAGCGGATCATCGCCAGGTCATTCATACTGTCACCGAAGGCGTAGGAATCTTCTCTCGCGATCCCATAGTGTTTCAGGATCACTTCCATCGCCGTCGCCTTATCATAGCCCGTCGGCACACACTCATAGAGTCCGTGTCCCCGGTCGATCGCGGTCATATCCGGCGCCAGGATCTTTAAGAAGCTCTCCGCATCACTATTCTCATCCGCCAGAACACAGAACTTGTCAAAATCGACTTCTTCCGTGTTCCAGTCTGCGCTCGCAAGTCCCTGGTTTTTATATACAACGTTCTTCACATGTTCGATCTCTTCCATGTGGGAGACGCCGACCTGGACCGTACAAACCTTCGGTCCCTCAAGGATCCCGTCGAGTCTGCACGCGAGGATCGCTCTCTGGAGCTCCATCCGGCGCTTCGCGGAGATTTTTCTGTGAAGCAGGGCTTTTCCTTCCGCTTCTATGTAGGTTCCGCATCCGCAGAGGTAACCGTCGACCGGTACTTTCCCCTCAACGTCCTTCATCAGGCATCTCGTCCGCCCGGAATTGATGAATATCAGATGTCCGGCGCGGCGCGCCTCGGTGATCGCAGCCGCCGCGCTCTTCGGAAGCTCTTTCGACGCATCCACTAAGAGCGTTCCGTCAATGTCAAAAAATAATGCTTTTCTTTTCATATTGTTCTCTTATCGCATTTCTGCTGTCAGCATCTCTGCTCAGCACTTTGCAAAATAGCCGGACCATTTCCTGTCCATATTATTTTGCTTCCGTACTGCTTTCGCTTTCCTCTGCAACAGTCTCTGCTTCTTCTAAGATATTCTCTGCTTCCGTTGTCTCTGCAGTAGTCTCCGGCGCTTCAACGTAAGTAGAATTGTCGATCAGGTAGTAGTAGACAGCACCCATATCAAAGATCTGGTTTGCGGAGTCCTCACCGTATGTTGCCGTCATCTGCGCTGCATTCTTGAAGTAATTCATAACAGCGAGCTTATCTTTCTGATCTTCAGTCACAGAGAGATTTTCCTGTGCCTGGATCGCGTCTAAAACGAGCTGCTGTTTTACAAGGTTTTCAGCAGTATCGCGAAGTCCATCCTCATCCGTTCCGAGGAACATGCTGAGGAACTGGTCAAAGTCCAGACCATAGCTGCTCGCATAGCTGGAGTATGTGGTCTTTAACTGATTGAACATATCATCAACAGCGTCCGGATCTGCTGTGACTTCGGAGTTATTGATCACTTCATTTAAGAGCTCACTTCCGGCTGCGTTGAAGAACTGGCTGTCGGCCTCCGCCTGAAGATCCGCACACACTTCCTCTTTTAACTGATCAAGAGTCGCTGTATCATCGTTGTAATAACGTTTTGCGAGGTCATCGTCCACATTGCTCTCAGACTCAGATTTTAACTGGTTTAATTTCACATGGAATACGACTTCCTGTCCTGCAAGATCTGCGCTTCCGTAGTTATCCGGGAACTTTAAGTTTAAGTCTTTCTCATCTCCGACGTTCATGCCGATCACACCGTCCTCAAAGCCGTCAATGAAAGTTCCGCTTCCAAGCTTCAGATCGTAACCTTCTGCAGTTCCGCCGTCAAACGCAACGCCGTCCTTTGTTCCGGAATAATCGATATTCGCGGTATCGCCTTCCGCAGCCGGGCGTCCCTCGATCGTTACCGGATACTCTGCGCAGAGCTCCTTTAATCTTGTCTGGACCTGTTCATCCGTCACTTCCTCTACCTTTGCAGAATAAGTCAGGTTCTTATAATCTCCGAGAGTCACGCTCTCCTCGTCGTGAAGCTCTTCCTCGGATTTTGTCTCCGTCTCAACAGTTGCAGCTGCTGACTGCTCCTCAGACGCAGAGCTGCTCTCTGTGTTCTGACTCTTATTTCCGCATCCTGTTACGATCACAGCCGCTGCTGCAACACAGAGACCTGCTTTTATGATTTTTTTCATGTTTTCTTTTTCCTTCCATTCTGTCTCATATTTCCCGCGTGTCTCCCGTTTTCCGGAACATCCGCGCGTAATACTCATTCTAACATACCGTCACGCGAAAAAAAAGAGTGTTCACAGAAATTTAAGACATGTGTTAGAAAACAAGTGAAAAAACGCTTCACGAGTTTCCCCTTGTTATCGCGACAGTCGCCAAGGTCTCGCGCAAGCGCGGACTTTGGCTCGTCGTTCGCGTAAATAAAAACACTCTGCAAAGATCTTCCATGCCTTACGTCCATCAGGATCTCTTCCAGAGTGTTTTTCAATAATGTTTCAATTTTTTCAAAACGGGGCGTTAGAAATGTCCTTCCGACTCCTGGACACAGCTCCTGCCGGTCCAGCCGTCATCCGCATTTATTTATAGAACGCACAGAACGCCTTATATGTATTGTATACATCAAGCTTCGAAGCCAGCTCAAACGGTGCGTGCATGGAAAGGATCGGAACGCCGAGGTCCACAACATCCACATCCATCATCGCCACATACTGGGCGATCGTTCCGCCGCCGCCCGCATCGACTGCACCGAGCTCACCGGTCTGCCAGTAGACACCGTTCTCTTCCATGATGCCGATGACCTTTGCCATCGTCTCCGCGCTTGCATCGTTGCTGCCGGACTTTCCTCTCGCGCCTGTATATTTTGTGAGCACGCAGCCTTTGTTTACATAACTCGAGTTTCTGCTCTCGTATACACTCGCGAACGTCGGATCATAAGCCGCGTTTACATCGGAAGAAAGGCAGATGGAATGGCGCAGCACAGTCTTTGTGTCCGCCCCTAAGCTCTCCGCGAGGTCCTCGACCGCATGATGGACATAGTCCGAGTGAAGTCCCGTATTCCCGACAGAACCGATCTCCTCTTTGTCCGTAAGGATCGTAAATGTCGTGTGTTCCGGATTCTTTGTCCCGATCTCCGCCATCAGAGCTGTGTACGCGCAGACGCGGTCATCCTGGCCGTAAGCTCCCACAAGTCCGCGGTCAAGTCCGATATCGACTGCCTTGTATGCCGGGACCATCTCGATCTCCGCACGGGTGAAATCTTTTTCCGTGATCCCGTAGCGCTCGTTCAGTAACTTCATCGCAAGAAGCTTTGCCGGATTTTTGATTTTCTCGTTCTCCTCGTCATGGTACGGGATCGAACCGATGATGATATTGAGTTCCTCGCCCTTTAAACCTTCTGCGAGCTTTCTTCCGTTCTGTTCGGAAGCAAGATGAGGGAGAAGATCTGTCACGCAGAATTGCGGATCGCCCTCATTTTCGCCGATGGAGATCTCAACGACCTCTCCGTCAGCTTTTACAACGACGCCATGCATGGATAACGGCACGGTCCCCCACTGGTATTTGCGGATCCCGCCGTAATAGTGCGGTTTTAAATATGCGATCTCATCCTTCTCAAACAGCGGATTCGGTTTTAAATCCAGGCGCGGGGAATCGATGTGGGCACCGTTCATCCTCAGTCCCTCGTTCAGATCTTTTGTTCCGATCGTGGAAGCAATGATCGCCTTCTTCCGGTTGTTCCAGTAGATCTTATCCCCTGCTTTGTAGGAAGCTTTCGAGTCAAATTTCTGATATCCTGCGTTTTCCAGGAGTGTAACTGCCTTTTTCACGCATTCTCTCTCTGTTTTTCCCTCATTTAAGAATGTCTTATATCCCTCACAGAAATCCTGTGCCTCCGGGATCTGCTCCGGCGCTTTTTCGCCGATATGCGGAGCTTCCCAGAGAAGTGCTTTTTCAAGATCTTTGCCGTTCATTCTAAAAATCCTCCGTATGTAATAGTATCTTATTTCGGGAACAGCTCTTTGCTGTCCAGCATCAGTGTAAACGGTCCGTCATTCAGCAGATCCACCTTCATATCCGCTCCGAACTCCCCGTGCGCCACTTTTTCCACATGCTTTTTGCACTGTTCCATAAAATATTCATAGAGACGGTTCGCATGGTCCGGCGCTCCTGCACCGGTAAAGCTCGGACGGTTGCCCTTCCGGCAGTCTGCATACAGTGTAAACTGGCTCACCACAAGGATCTCGCCGCCCACATCCTGAAGAGAGCGGTTCGTCTTTCCGTTCTCATCCTCAAAAATGCGGAGTCTGCAGATCTTGTCCGCCATTTTATCTGCGATCGTCTCATCATCCTCATCAGATACACCGAGAAGGATCAGGAATCCCTGCCCGATGGAACCGGTCTCCCGCCCGTCCACATGTACCGACGCATGTTTTACTCTCTGTAGTACGACTCTCATCTATCTTTCCTCCAGACTGGCCGCTCTGCATCCGCTTTTCCGGAGTGCAGATCTTTCGTCTTGGAACTTTCTGTCATCAAAACAGCCGAAAACGGTCTATGTCGGACCGTTTCCTGCAAGTTCCTCCTGTTTTCTTTCTGCTTTCTCACGCTCGCGGCGCTTTTCTACCTCACGCCTGCGCTCTTCCTCCTCGACGGCCATGATCGCCTGGTTTAAGGAGAACATCTTCATATCCAGCATATCCACCATATCTGCACAGGACTTTAACTCCCGTTCCAGATAATCCGGAGCCTTTCCCTCAAACTTATAAGCGATCTTGTGTTCCAGGGACGCCCAGAAGTCCATCGCGATGGTGCGGATCTGGATCTCGACCTTCGTATCTCTCTTTCCCTCCGACAGATAGACCGGGATCGTCACCACCATATGGTAACTCTTATATCCGTTCGCCTTCGGATATTTAATGTAGTCCTTGACATGCAGGACTGTAATATCCGCCTGTCTGGCGATCATATCCGCGATGGGATAAATATCGGACATAAAGGAACAGATGATCCGGATCCCCGCGATGTCGTTTAAGTGCTCCACCATGTTATCGATCGTGACCTCACATCCATCGTGCTTCAGCTTTTTCACGATGCTCTCCGGCGTCTTTAACCGGGAAGTGATGTGTTCGATCGGGTTGTAATTGTATAACTGGATAAATTCATTATTTAAGATCTCGATCTTCGTATTGATGGATTTTAACGCGGAGCTGTATAAAAACATCGTTGATTTCCACTGATCGATCTGATCAAACCCTCCAGACTCTTTCGTCATGCTGACGCCCCCTTTCTTTGCAGCCGGGAACGTTCCGTCCATGCGACCATGTCTTCACGCTTTCCTGCTACAGCTTCAGACCCTTTAAGAGATCCGCAAGACCTGTGCTTGCCTGACCTTCTTCCTTATATCCGTAGGTGTCCTCAGCTTCTCTCTCCGCTTCCTCCTCGATCAGCTCTTTCATGGACAGACTGATCTTGTTGTTCGCGGTGGAGATGATCTTTACTTTTACGTTCTGTCCCTCTTTCAGCACCGCACCCGGATGTTTGATCCGCTTTGTGCTGATCTGGGAGATGTGAAGGAGACCGGTAAGTCCGTTTTCCAGCTCAACAAATGCACCGTAATCCTTTAAGGTCTCGACCGTGCCGTTCATGACAGCGCCGACTTCACATTTTGCGATCTTTTTATTTGTCTCTTCCTGTTTTTTCTCTCTCGCTGCCTCGCGTCCAGATAATACGAGACGGTGTGTCTCCTCATCTGCCGTGATCACGGTCACTTCGATCGTCTTTCCGTCGAATTCCTTTAAATCTTCCACATACTCGTCGCTGAGGCGGGAAGCCGGGATAAAGCCGCGGATCCCTTCCAGATATGCGACAGCACCTGCGTTTACGATCTCAGAGATCTTTACCGGAACGACCGTGCGCTCTTCCATCATGGTCTTCAGTTTATCCCACGCAAGGACCTGGTTTGCCTCCTTTTTGGAGAGGACCATGTTTCCTTCCCCGTCATTTGTCGCCATCACGGTCGCCGTGATCTCATCACCCGGATGGATCATCTCCGCCATGTTGAAATCAGGATCTTCGCTCAGATCTTCTTTGCGGATCACGCCGTCCGCGTAGGTCTTTAAGTCCACGATCACCGCGTCATCTGTCACATCAAGCACGGTACCAGTCACAACATCGCCAACTCTAATTTTTTTAAGGGAAGCTTCTAACTCCTCTTTGTAATCGTCCATGGATTCCATATTTCATCTCTCCTTTTCTCATCCTCCATTTTTATTCCGCTTATTTCTATAAAAAGGCCATAAGAATGGATGATAATTTCTTCCTCTATTTAACCATATTCTGTGAATATTTGCCATAGTTTTCATAAAAATTTTATGATAAAATGTGCATAGTGATTACTGTACACAGGTAGGAATTTTCTGATATTTTTGGAGGCATTTACCATGAAAGATTATGCTGATCTGCATACCCATACCATCGCGAGCGGACATGCCTACGGAACCATCACGGAGATGGTCCATGCCGCTGCATTAAAGAACCTGCCGATCCTCGGCATCACCGAGCACGCCCCGTCCATGCCGGGAAGCTGCGGGGAAATGCAATTCTGCAACTTCAATGTGATCCCGCCGGTCTTAGAGGGTGTCCGTCTTTTATTCGGATGTGAATTAAACATCGTGGACTACAGCGGGACCATCGACCTGTCAGAGCGGATGTTAAAGCGCTTATCCTACACAGTCGTCAGTCTCCATGACCTCTGCCTGAAACCGGGAACAATGGAAGACAACACCTTCGCGGTGCTCACAGCGTTAAAAAATCCGTATGTCACGATCCTCGGACATCCGGATGATGGAAAATTTCCACTGGACTATGAGGCGGTCGTAAAAGCCGCAAAGGACAACCACCGCATGATCGAGCTCAACAACACCTCCCTGACACCAGGCGGTTCCCGCATCCACGCATATGAAAATGACAGGATCATTCTCCCGCTCTGCGCCAGCTACAAGGTTCCGGTCATCATGAACAGCGATGCACACTTTACGACATCGGTCGGCGACCACGCGCGCGCGGAGGCCCTCTTAAAAGAGTTAAACTTCCCGGAAACACTCATCGCGAACTATCACCCGGAGATCCTGAAGGAATATATCCCGGACCTGGCGGATTTTCAGGGCTGAATATCTCGTATCGAAATGGCAGAAATTCTCCTGCCCCGCCAGCGAGATCCATAAACCGATGTTTTTTACAGAAAAATGAGCACAAAAACGGCTGTGAAGTGATTCTTTTCTTCACAGCCGTTTTTCTTTCGTAAGAAACCATGTTTCAGGTTATTTTTCTGGACCTGCTCACCGGAACACGTTCCTGTCAGATCTTTGTTCCACCGGGCAGGCGGTTTTCAGAGCTGAACCTGCGCTCTACTTTAACAGTTTATCAACCTTCGCCCACAGCGCCTGCAGTTCCTTCTGATCGCTCAGACGGTCCTTCTGGATCCGGATAATGTTCTCGAGCGCCGCATTCGCGCCGTCCGCGTTTAATTTCGCGTCACAGGATTTCTTCGCCTTTGTGTAAGGGTCCATACTCTCCTGATCTTCTTCCTGCTCCGCCTGGAGCTTCTGGATCTTATCCACAAGCTTTACCGCCTCATCCGACGGATTCTTCACATCCTGCCATTCCAGCAGATGCGTATTATTCTCCGCATTGATCGTATCCAGAGCGATACTGTTCTTTAACATCGTTTTCCAGTTGTCTGAGATTGCTGTCTCATACGTCTGCTTCGCAGTCTTATTATCCGCAAAGGCCGTAAGCGGCATTCCCGCAAGACATACCAGAAGACCGAATAAAAATAAAATCTTCTTCATCATTGTGTCCTCCTGTGATGTAAGCTGATAACAGATTTCCAAAAATCCGCAGATATTTTCCATGTTTTCGTGTACAGAGAATCCTTCCTCTGAACTGTTACCATCTTATCACACTTCCGTCCATTCTTCTACGGCAAAGCTGCGGCAATCCTGCGGCAGTATGATCGTAAACACGGCACCGTCCGGCGAGCTTTCTGCCGCGATATCGCCTCCCATATATTCCATGGAACGTTTCGCGATGGAAAGCCCCAGCCCGTGATTTCCGTTCTTTCCTTTATAAAAACGGTCGAACAGATGCGGCAGATCATTCTCTGCAATCCCCGGTCCATCGTCGCGGATCGTAAGTTTCAGCTGATCCCCCGACTCTTCCACAGAAATCTGAACCGTCTCCTTTGCATAGCGGATACAGTTTGATGTCACATTTGAGAACGCCCGCCCGAGCAGCATCACATCCGAGATAATCTTATGCTCGTCTCCCGGCAAAAATTCCAGTTTTATTTTTTTCTGGTAAGCAAGACCTTCCAGCCGCTCGATCTGATCCTCGATATATTCCCGGATCCCCAGCTCCACCGGAACGACCTGGTAGCGCATCTGATCCATTCTCGTGAGCGTCAGGATCCCGTCGACCACCTCCGTCAGACGGCTGCTCTCATCCAGGATCACTCCTGCTGCCTGGGATGTATCTTCAAAGACACCTCGCTGGATCCCCTGGGCATAGCCGCTGATGGACATGAGCGGGGTGCGGAGTTCATGGGACGCATTCTGGAAAAAGACGCGCTCCGCCTCGTCCGCCTTCAAAAGATTGTCCTGCATCTGGTTGATCTCATTCTCCAGTTCATAAAGCTCTTTTACGTTTGTCCCGGTCTCCACCTTTTTAAACTTCTTTTCGCCGATCCCGCGCGCTGCCTCACAGAGACGGCTCACCGGATTTGAGATACTTCCAGCTACAAACCAGAACAGCACGATGGAGACTCCCGCCATGACTCCCATGATCATGAGCACCAGTCTCGACACTTCATGTAAGATCACGCTTGTATCATGGATCGGGCAGTACAGCAGGATATTCTGGACACGCCCCGACCGTTTCTGCCCCACATCAAGAAAATAGAGCATGTATCTCGTATCTCCGATCATCTCCTCGGAGATCTCCCCGCTTTCAAACGAAGGATCATTTCCTGTCATTCTTATCAGGAATTCCGAGTACATCTGGGTCATCTCCGGCTGATCATCGTAGTTTTTCGGATACAGTACGCGGTAATTCTTTCCGATCACCAGCATCTTCGTCTCACCGGGCTCCGTCTGCGCCGAGTTTCTCAGGGCATTCAGGAGACTTCCGCGGTCATCCTGTGCGCTGTTCTCATCCGGCACATCCACGTTGCTGTACTCCTCCGTAAGTTCCTCCACAGTCTTCACCATCTGCCCCAGATCTCGTTTCGCATTGTAGCTCATATGTCCGTCCAGCGCATAGCTGAACACGAACCATGCCGCCACCGGAAACGCGATCAAAAGCAGCATCACCGGGAGGAAGATCTTCATCCGGATACTTAATTTCATTCCTCTCCTCCACTCGTCAGGCGGAAGCCATATCCCCATACCGTTTCGATCTTCACAGTACTCTTCTGGTCCTTCAGCTTCTTTCTGAGACGTTTCACCATATCATCCACAGCTCTCGTGTCTACTTCCTTGCTGTCCACCTTCCACAGGGATTTTAAGAGGTCATCGCGGCTCGCCGCATGTTCCTTCCGCTCCAGCATGTGGCACAGAAAATCAAATTCCAGCGGAGTCAGGGCAAAATCCTCATCCTTTAACTTCGCAGCGCGGCGCTTCGGGTAAAGTCTGATATCCCCGATCTCATAGGAATCCTTCGACTCTTCCTCCTGTCCGGAGAACGCATCCACGCGGCGGAACAACGCTTTGACTCTCGTCACGAGTTCCAGCGGCAGGAACGGTTTCACCATATAGTCATCACTTCCGAGAGTGATCCCCGTGATGCGGTCCAGCGGGGAATCCTTTGCGGAAACGATGATGATCGGAACATGGCTCGTCTTCCGGATCTGCGTGCAGACCGTCAGTCCGTCCATTCCCGGCATCATAATGTCCAGGATACAGAGATCCGGAGCTTTTTTCTCAAACGCCTCCAGAAGAGACTCTCCGTCCCCGAAACACTCCACCTCATATCCCTCTTTTTCCAGGAAATTCTCTATCAGAAAACAGATGTTTTTCTCATCATCCGCGACATAGATCAGTTTTGACATACATATTTCCTCCTGATTTTTATCTATCCAGATAGTTTTCTCGCATTACTGTCACGATTATATCACGTTCTTCCTCGCATGGTAAATATCTGCCGCAGAATTGCCGCAAGACACAGGAGTATTGCCCTCTGTGCTTTTTCCATTTTCCCAATAACTACCAGCGGTGAGCTTCCGAACAGGAGCACCTTGATCCGGGGATCTGGCTCCTCTTAGGTCCCGGGTGACTGCGTTGAAAAAAAGATGACACTTGTTTGAGCGCAGCGAGTTGTGTCATCTTTTTTCCGTCTTTAGCAGTCTCCCGGGAGCTTAGAGGAACCATCCCCGCATCCCTGAGTGCTCCTGCTCGGAAGCTCACCGCGTACTTTCGCCAATACAATCATATCATATTTCCCATTGTACTTTTCCAGAAACTGTAGTAAACTATCCCTATAATGCGGTGCAGTGTAAAAGACTCCGGCATCGCCCACACCCTAAAAGAAAGGACGGACCCCACATGAACAAAGACCTGGAACTTCTCACCCGTGTGATCGACGAGAAATCTGCAAAAATCCTGGATGCCAACGATAAGATCTGGGAATACGCGGAACTCGCTTTCCACGAGACAAGATCAGCAGCCCTGTTAAAATCCATCTTAAAAGACGAAGGCTTTACCCTGACCGAGGGCGACGCCGGAATCCCGACCTGCTTTACCGGAACCTTTTCCTACGGAACCGGAAAACCGGTCATGGGAATTCTCGGAGAGTACGATGCACTCTCATCCTTAAGCCAGAAAGCAGCAGATCCGCACAAAGAACCTCTGACGGAAGGCGCTCCCGGCCATGGATGCGGTCACTGCGCACTCGGAACCGGTGCGCTCGCAGCAGCGATCGCTGTGAAAGAATACCTGATCGCAAATAAGAAAGACGGAACGATCATCTACTTCGGCTGCCCTGCTGAGGAAGGTGCCGGTGCCAAACAGTTCATGGCCCGCGCCGGAATGTTCGACAACGTTGATTTCGTATACTCCTGGCATCCGGCAACAAAAAACGCCGTCGAATGCAACCACAGCAATGCGATCATGGGTGCAAACTTCTATTTTAAAGGCGTTGCCTCCCATGCCGGCGCGACCCCGTATCTCGGAAGAAGCGCTCTGGATGCCGTAGAACTCATGAACGTCGGCTGCAACTACTTAAGAGAACACATGATCCCGGAGGCAAGAATCCATTATGCCTACATTGATGCAGGCGGAACTGCCCCGAACGTTGTCCAGGATCACGCAACGATCCGCTACGAGGTCCGTTCCCCGTGGGTATACCAGGTAAAAGATCTCTTCGAGCGCGTGAAAAACGTTGCCCGCGGCGCCTCCATCATGACCGATACCTCCGTGGAGTGTGAACTTTCCATGGCATTCACGGAATACCTTCCGAACAATGCCCTCGCAAAAGTTGCCGATGAGTGTTTACAGGAAGTCGGTGCTCCGAAATGGGATGATGCAGATTACGCGATGGCGAAAGAATTCTTAAATACCTATCCGGAAACCACAATGGAAAATATCCGCGCACAGATCATCGAGACTTACGGGGAAGACCGTCTCGAAGAGATCCTCGAAAAACCGCTGGATTCCGAGATCCATCCGTTCAACCCGGATAAGATCAAACTGACCGCCGGTTCCACCGATGTCGGCGATGTCGGCTATGCAGCACCGACCTTAAACATCAACATTGCTACCGCGTGCGTCGGAAATGTAGGACATTCCTGGCAGATGGTTGCCCAGTCCTGCAGCCCGCTGGCCCACAAAGGTCTCTTGACTGCCGCAAAAGTCCTGGCTCTCTCCTGCATCCGCACGATGGACCGCCCGGACGTGATCGAAGCGGCAAAGAAGGAAGTCACAAAGCGAAACGGCGGACACTACACCTGCCCGCTGCCGGATTCCGTGCAGCCGCCGCTTGATACATACTAAAATTCATATAAAGAGGATCTGCCCTGGCATCTTTGCTTCAATTTCAGGAGGAATTAACCATGAATATACTGATCGCCGCGGATTCCTTTAAGGGAAGCTGCTCTGCCCGTGAAGTCACTGACACCATCGAATCTGCCGCAAAATCCGTGTTCCCCGATGTGGCTGTCACGAAAATTCCCGTCGCTGACGGCGGTGAGGGAACTGTAGATGCTCTCGTTGCAGCTATGAATGGAACAAAGGTCCGCGTTCCCGCGCATGATCCGTTGGGACGGGCTATCACAGCCGAATATGGACTTTTGCCGGATGGGAGCGCTGTGATCGAGACTGCGGCAGCCTCCGGACTTACCTTGTTAAAGCCTAAGGAGCGGGATGCTCTTCGCGCTTCCACCTTCGGAACCGGAGAGCTGATCCGACATGCGTTGGAACATGGCGTAAAAAAGATCATTTTAGGTCTCGGAGGAAGCGCCACGACCGATGGCGGTGCCGGACTGGCTCAGGCGCTTGGAATTTCCTTTCTCGACAAGACCGGAAAAGAACTCGCCCCTGGCGGTGTTCATCTAAGCGAACTTGCTCAGATCTCCACAGCTGGTCTGCTGACTGAGGCAAGCGAATGTGAATTTGTCATTGCATGCGATGTGAAAAACCGACTCTGTGGATCTTCCGGAGCCGCTGCCATTTTCGGTCCGCAAAAGGGAGCCACTCCTGATCAGGTCAGGATCCTGGATTCAGCTCTGGATCACTATGCATCTGTATTAAAAGATCAACTGAAATGCAGCACAGCGGAAACCGATGGCAGCGGTGCTGCAGGCGGCCTTCTCTGCGGAATTATCCCGTATTTTCCGGTTATGATCTGTTCCGGGATTGATCTCGTCCTGGATCTCACAAATTTCGATGAGCACGTGAAACTCGCAGACCTCGTCATCACCGGAGAAGGCCGGATCGACTCCCAGTCCGCACTCGGAAAAGTCCCGGTTGGCGTTGCCTCCCGCGCAAAAAAGATCAGGAACGTCCCTGTCGTTGCGATCGCCGGTGCAAAAGGCGAGGGCTGTGAAGCTCTCTATAAATTTGGGATCGACGCGATCTTCGATACTGTCCCCGGCATCATAACACTTGAAGAGGCCATGGAGCATGCAAAGGAGAATCTGGAGCGGACTGCTGAAAATGTTCTTCGGATTTTCCTCGCGGGCAGTCAGGAGCAACTCCGGTAATTTTTGTTCTCACATTTACGGAATCTGTATGGACCTGCATGAGAAATCCAAAAACGCTGCCGCAACCGTAACCGTTCCCGGTATTGTCTCCACCAAACACCGGTCAGCGCAGACAATCCACTTTGATCCGCACTGAACTGCATCGTTACTCCACATATTTTCCGGATCTATCCGGACAGTTGCCAAGGTCTCGCGCAAGCGCGGACATTGGCTCGTTGTTCGCGTAAATAAAGGCTCTATATCAATAATCTGGTGGGATTCCAGGAATCCACCACCGATCGATATAGAGCCTTTTGACTTCATTTTTCTACCCGTGTCTCACAAGTTCCGCACTTCTCACCGTATTGACCAGATACCGGATCACCTCCACCGGATAATCTCCGGCCGCAGTCTCCCCAGTCACCATAACGGACGAAGCGCCGTCCAGCACCGCGTGGAAGATATCATTCACCTCCGCGCGGGTCGGAACAGGGTTCCGCTCCATGGACGCAAGCATCTGCGTCACCACCATAAACGGTTTTCCGGTCGCCTGGCATTTCTGCGAGATTTCTCTCTGCACACTGGGAAGGTCCCAAAGATGGACCGCATTTCCAAGATCTCCTCTGGCAATTACGATCTCATCGGCTCCCGGAAGCAGCTCTTCCAGTTTCCGTACTCCGTCCAGATTCTCGATCTTTGCAAAAAGCTTCACATCCTCAGCTCCGGCTTCCTGCAGAGCATTTTTTACACATTCCAGATCTTCCCGTCCCCGCACAAACGGCTGCATGACTCCTGTTACGCCCATCTCTTTCGCGAGCCGAATATTTTCAAGATCAGCTTTTGTCAGTGTCGGAGAATTGATCTTCGCTCCCGGAAATGCTGCACTCTTTCTACTCTTCACCAGTCCACCCCAGAGTACCTTTGCGAAATATCTCCGTTTTTCTCCACTTCCCGGCTTTATATTCTCCGAATTTTCCACAACCTTCAGGTGAATTTTCCCATCATCGAGGAGAATCTCCTGCCCTGGAATCAGGTATGGGATCGTAATATCCGGCAGCTCGATCCGGGCAGACATCCTCTGAGCAGATGTCCGGTTTTGCACCGGCGAACTTTCACTGTTTTTCTTTTTATCGGCCGTTTCCGTTAATTCTTCTCTGCTGTTTTTTTCTAAAAATTCAACAACCTTCTGATCTTTCTGATCCGTTGCTGAACGAATCAGATCCATATCCCCACATCTGTCATTTCTTTCATTTTCAGTCTTCCAATCAGCCGCCGCACAGATCTCCACGATTTCTTCATTCTTCAGCAGGATTGGCTCCGCAACCGCCCCTGTGCGAAGCTCCGGTCCCTGAAGATCGATCAGGAGCTGCGGCTTCACCCCGCATGATTCTGCCGCCCACTTCATCTTCCCGATCAGCTCCCCGGACTCTGCCAGTGTCACATGGGATAAATTCAACCTCATTCCGGTCATTCCAAGCGCAAACATTTCCGTCAGGATCTTTTCATCCTGACATGCAGGCCCCAGTGTTCCATAGATTTTTACCATTGTAATTCTTCCCCCACTCTCCTGATAACCATTCTGTTCCAAGAATAACATAAGGTATCGCACTTGTCACTCACATCTGGTAAACAGGTAACTCTGCGCAGTTGCATCAACGATCCTTCGCAATCCCGGATTTTCCGAGCAGGAACCATCGGTTATTCGAATTTCGTAAAAACAGTTTTCAAACATGGCAAAACATCCGTTTCGAATTTTGTACATGATTGCTTCCGGCACCTTGGATCCACATAAATATGGTTTTCTTCTCATTCCGTTACACATAGAGAAACGGCAGCCGGATCTATCCGATCTCATGATCGAAATTCCAACCGCCGTTCTCACTCTTTTACTTTCTTTTACACCTGGATCCGGTCTGCAACCTCGCATCCGATTGCAAGTCTGCATCCATCATTTCCGATGATCATCCAGTCATTGTTCTGCTGGATCACGTCAACCGGATTCCCCTCGCAGAAATCATGGCGGTGCAGAAAATCCATCACCTGCTGATTTCCAAGCATCCATTTAATCGTGTACCGTTCCCCGGATTTCGCTGTTGATAAAGTCTGCATGATTACGCCCCCTGATTCTATACTCTACAATAAGTTTCCTTTTATGTTCGCTATATATTGTCTGACATCTTTCTCTGCATTATTCTTTTTGTATCTTCTTTTACAGGATACTCTTCAAACTATCGGTTAGTCAAGCATAAAACCAGTTAGGGACAGATAATCTTTTCACGCTCTATGAAACAACACTCCTTCTTTATCTATGTGCATTTTGGACAGATACACTCTTATCTTCTATATCAGCTGTGACATAACATGCTCCATCGCATCTGTAAACTTTTCCACTGTCATCCCTGCGTCTTCCGTCGCTTCTTCCATCGTAATCCGGCCTTTTTGAATCTGCTTTACCAACATCTGGATCTCACCAAGCTCAAGCCCCTCTGCTCGTCCCAGCTTTATACCTTCCTTTATACCTTCCTTTCTGCCTTCCTCGCGAGACTCATCTTTTTCCTGACGAATATGTTTCTCCTGGTCATACTCAAAAAGGAACATCCTTAACACCTCCGCTCTGCTTTTGATCAAGAAGCTCCTCAGTATATTGTTTCGAATACAATCATCGATTGCACGTTCAAAATAACAGAAAAACCCGCAGAACAAAGTTCTGCGGGTCTCTTACGCTTGGACACAAATATCTCACGGAGATACTATATATTAAATTTCGAATTAATTACTCGATGATTGTAGCAACTCTACCGGAACCAACAGTTCTGCCGCCCTCACGGATAGCGAAACGAAGACCCTGCTCCATAGCTACCGGATGGATAAGCTCGATTGTCATCTCAACGTTGTCGCCCGGCATGCACATCTCTGTACCTTCCGGAAGCTCGCAAACGCCTGTAACGTCTGTTGTTCTGAAGTAGAACTGCGGACGATAGTTGTTGAAGAACGGTGTATGACGGCCACCCTCGTCTTTAGTAAGAACGTAAACCTGAGCTGTGAATTTCTTGTGGCAGGTTACGGAACCCGGTTTAACAAGACACTGACCTCTCTGGATCTCTGTTCTCTGAACACCACGAAGAAGAGCACCGATGTTATCACCAGCCTGAGCCTGGTCAAGGAGCTTACGGAACATCTCGATACCAGTTACAACTGTCTTACGAGTCTCCTCGTGAATACCAACGATCTCAACCTCATCGTTGAGTTTAAGAGTACCACGCTCTACACGGCCTGTAGCAACTGTACCACGACCTGTGATTGTGAATACATCCTCGATCGGCATAAGGAACGGCTTATCTGTGTCACGAACCGGATCCGGAATGTAGCTATCTACAGCGTCCATAAGTTCCATGATCTTGTCGCCCCACGGACCGTTCGGATCCTCAAGAGCCTTAAGAGCGGAACCCTGGATGATCGGAGTGTCATCGCCCGGGAACTCGTACTCGTTAAGAAGGTCTCTGATCTCCATCTCTACGAGCTCAAGAAGCTCCGGATCGTCAACCATATCGCACTTGTTCATGAATACTACGATGTACGGTACGCCTACCTGACGGGAAAGCAGGATGTGCTCTCTTGTCTGAGCCATAACACCATCAGTAGCAGCTACAACGAGGATAGCACCATCCATCTGAGCAGCACCAGTGATCATGTTCTTTACATAGTCAGCATGGCCTGGGCAGTCAACGTGTGCATAGTGTCTCTTCTCTGTCTGATACTCAACGTGAGCTGTGGAGATTGTGATACCACGCTCTCTCTCTTCCGGAGCTTTATCGATATCTTCAAAGTTCTCAGCTGTGTTACCTGCAACTCTTGCTGCAAGAACTTTTGTGATTGCTGCTGTTAATGTTGTTTTACCATGGTCAACGTGTCCAATGGTACCAATGTTACAATGCGGTTTGGTTCTTTCAAACTTAGCTTTTGCCATTTTAAAACGTCCTCCTTAATTTGCGCCCATTGGGCTATTATATTTAACTTAGGCTGAATACTATTATATTCTATTCGAAAAAGTTTTTCAAGCCTATTCTTGCTATATGCAAGAGGAAACCGGAAATAATCCCGTGGGATTATTTCGCAGCGCCCTTTCTCTCAGCGATGATCTTCTCCTGAACGCTCTTCGGTACCTGCTCGTACTTCTCGAAAAACATGGAGTAGTTACCACGACCCTGTGTTCTGGAACGAAGGTCTGTGGAGTAGCCGAACATCTCAGCAAGCGGAACATATGCCTTAACCATCTTGCCGCCGCCGATATCTTCCATACCCTCGATACGTCCACGACGTGCGTTAACGTCACCGATAACGTCGCCCATGTACTCCTCAGGCATTGTTACCTCAACCTTCATGATCGGCTCAAGAAGTACCGGATTGCCTTTCGCCATAGCATCCTTGAATGCCATGGATCCGGCAATGTGGAATGCCATCTCGGAAGAGTCGACCTCATGGTAAGATCCGTCGTATACATCTGCAGCTACGCCGAGTACCGGGAATCCGCCAAGGATACCAGCCTTTGTAGCCTCCTCGATACCTTCGCCGACAGCCGGGATGTATTCCTTCGGAATAGCACCGCCGACAACGGAAGAAGTGAACTTGAATGTCTCTTCGCCGTTCGGATCCATCGGTGTGAAGTGTACTTTACAGTGACCGTACTGACCACGACCACCGGACTGCTTCGCGTACTTGCTGTCTACATCAACAGCCTTAGTCATTGTCTCCTTGTAAGCTACCTGCGGAGCACCAACGTTTGCCTCTACCTTGAATTCACGAAGGAGACGGTCAACGATGATCTCGAGGTGAAGCTCACCCATACCGGAGATGATTGTCTGGCCTGTTTCTGTATCTGTATGAACACGGAATGTCGGATCCTCTTCAGCAAGCTTTGCAAGAGCCTCGCCCATCTTATCCTGTCCGGCTTTTGTCTTCGGCTCGATTGCGATATCGATAACCGGCTCTGGGAATACCATGGACTCAAGGATTACCGGATGCTGCTCGTCACAGATTGTATCACCAGTTGTTGTGGACTTGAATCCAACTGCAGCGGCGATATCACCGGAGTAAACCTTGTCAAGCTCGTGTCTCTTGTTTGCATGCATCTGAAGAATACGGCCAACACGCTCTTTTTTGTCTTTTGTTGCATTTAATACGTAGGAACCGGAATTCATTGTACCGGAGTAAACACGGAAGAATGCAAGTTTACCTACGAACGGGTCTGTCATGATCTTGAATGCAAGTGCGGAGAACGGCTCATCATCGGAAGAATGACGAACAACCTCGTTGCCCTCAAGGTCAACACCTTTGATCGGCGGGATGTCAAGCGGAGACGGCATGTACTCGATGATCGCATCAAGGAGTTTCTGTACGCCCTTGTTTCTGTATGCTGTACCGCAGCATACCGGAACTGCATCACACTCACATGTAGCTTTACGAAGAACCTTCTTCATCTCGTCAACGGTCGGCTCTTCACCCTCAAGATACTGCATCATGAGGTCATCATCAAGCTCGCAGATCTTCTCAACGAGCTCGCTGTGGTAAAGCTCTGCATCATCCTTCATATCTTCCGGAATGTCTGTTACGGAGATATCATCACCCTTTTCATCGTTGTAGATGTAAGCCTGCATTTCGAACAGGTCGATGATTCCCTTGAACTCGTCTTCCTTACCGATCGGGAGCTGAATGCAGATTGCATTCTTGCCAAGTCTGTTGCGGATCTGATCTACACAAGCGTAGAAGTTTGCACCAAGGATATCCATCTTGTTGACGAATGCCATTCTCGGTACATTGTAGGTATCAGCCTGACGCCATACATTCTCAGACTGCGGCTCTACACCACCCTTTGCACAGAAAACGCCGACAGCGCCATCAAGTACACGGAGGGAACGCTCAACCTCAACAGTGAAGTCTACGTGGCCTGGTGTATCGATGATGTTGATACGGTGCTCAAGTGCGCCAGCCTTCGGCTTTGTCTTTTCCTGGAGTGTCCAGTGACAAGTCGTAGCTGCGGATGTGATTGTGATACCTCTCTCCTGCTCCTGCTCCATCCAGTCCATGGTAGCTGTACCTTCGTGAGTATCACCGATCTTATAGTTAATACCAGTATAATAAAGGATACGCTCTGTCGTTGTTGTCTTACCAGCATCGATATGAGCCATGATTCCGATATTTCTGGTTCTCTCTAACGGATATTCTCTTCCAGCCAAGGATTTTTCCTCCTATTAGAATCTGTAGTGAGCAAATGCCTTGTTAGCCTCAGCCATCTTATGCATTTCCTCTTTCTTCTTTACAGATGCGCCTGTGTTGTTAGCTGCATCCATAATCTCGTTTGCAAGTCTCTCTACCTGGGTCTTCTCGCTTCTCTTACGGGAATAGAGAGTGATCCAGCGAAGGCCTAATGCCTGTCTTCTCTCCGGCTTAACCTCGATCGGTACCTGGTATGTTGCACCACCGATACGTTTTGCCTTAACTTCGAGAACCGGCATGATGTTGTTCATAGCCTCTTCGAATACTTCTACAGCGTCCTTACCGGTCTTCTCAGCGACCTCTTCGAAAGCGCCGTAAACAATCTTCTGAGCAACGCCCCTCTTACCATCAAGCATGATGTTGTTGATCAGCTTGGTTACAACTTTGTTGCTGTAAAGCGGGTCTGCTAATACGTCTCTTTTCTGAGTATGTCCTTTACGTGGCACGTTACTTCCCTCCTTAATTATAAAAATTATATCATCGGTACTCACATGTTTCCATAAAATGTGTTCGCGCGCGGTTTTCTATCTATTTCCTGCAACCACAGGTCAAATACCACCGGCACTAATATGCGTTATCTGCATTCACTTTATTCCTGTTAGTGATCCCTCTTGCGGTTGTTCAAGCTATTGACCGTTCTGCTTGAGACGGAATACCTGAACTCCGCTGCGCTACATTTGAGTAGCAGTTATTACTTTGTAATAACCTTATTTTTTATCTTTCGGTCTCTTTGCGCCGTACTTGGAGCGAGCCTGTCTTCTGTTGGCAACGCCTGCAGTATCAAGAGTACCTCTGATGATGTGGTATCTGGTACCCGGAAGGTCCTTAACACGACCACCACGGATCAGAACAACGGAGTGCTCCTGAAGGTTATGTCCCTCACCCGGGATATAGCTTGTTACTTCAATACCGTTGGAAAGACGTACTCTGGCAATCTTTCTAAGAGCGGAGTTCGGCTTCTTAGGAGTTGCAGTCTTAACAGCTGTGCATACACCTCTCTTCTGCGGAGCAGATGTATCTGTGGCTTTCTTATGAAGGGAATTGTATCCTTTCTGGAGTGCCGGAGCTGTAGATTTCTTTACAGCAGTCTCTCTACCTTTTCTTACTAACTGGTTAAATGTTGGCATTCTTTTCACCTCCTGTGATATTGACTGTTGGTTGCTGCTTTCAGCCTTTATGCGCGCAAAAAAACGGGACGTACCCGATGCACGCCCCATTATTATATACAGAGATTTTCCGCATGTCAAGGTGAAACCTTAAATTTTCTTTGAAAATACGGCATTTTCCGACCATGACACGCCTGGATGAGTTGTCTCATTTTTAACCTTTGTGATTTTTGCTGTTTTTGTCTGTTTTCCAAGCGGATTTTCCATCATTTTTATCTCTCGGGATCATCCGTTTCCTGCCCCATTCCACAGCCGCACATCCCGGGCATGCGCCTGTGTTGTCAGGTACCGCATCCATGGTCCAGTACCATGCTGCCGTTCACAGTATTTTCTTACTATTATTTTTCTCCCAGGCAGAACATGTCCACCGTCACATCTGCAAGGAGATTTCCTTTCTCATCTGTCACCTCACTCCGCACGATCGTGATCGTACGGCCACGGCGGACCAGGATCCCCTTCGCATGGACAGTCCCCTCCGATACGTTCCGGATAAAATTCACATGTGCGCTCTGAGTCACATACTTCTTTCCATCTGCTCTCGCCGTCAGTCCCGTGACCACATCTGCGAGTGCGTAGAGCATTCCGCCATGTACCATTCCCATCAGGTTTGTGACGCCATGTGTGATCTTCATGCTGATCTCGCTGCACTCCGGTGAGATCTTTTCGATTTTCATATTCGTATATTCCATAAAGGGATTATTTTTTACATATTCGTCCGGATCGATCCCGTACTGTATCTTTTCACTCATTTCTGCCTCCTGAAATTCTGTCATAACGTGCTGCGCAGTTTTCTGCTGTCATGAAACACGCATGTTCATCTGCTGTCTCCGACTGCATTTTATCATATGTAGTTCTTCCATGCAAGAACCGGAGAGGAGATCCGGCTGTAGATCTCCTCTCCGGGCATTCTCAATCATCGACTGCCAGAAGACCTGCAGTCCGAAGGCTTGCCAGTAGGGCATTCAGCTGAGCTACCACATCTTCCGTGCTCGTCGCGTCTGCGACCGGAGCTGCCGCTGTCACAGTTCCTGCCGGGCCTGTTGGACCAGTTGCTCCCGTTGGGCCTGTCGCCCCTGTTGGGCCTGCCGGGCCGGTTGCTCCAGTCGGTCCTGTCGGGCCTACCGCTCCGGTTGCCCCTGTTGGACCGGTCGCTCCCGCCGGACCCTGCGCTCCTGTCGCTCCTACCGGACCTGCCGGGCCTACTGCTCCAGTTGCTCCTGTTGCTCCCACCGGACCCTGCGCTCCCGCCTCTCCAGCCGGGCCTGCTGCTCCGGTTGCCCCTGTCGGTCCCGTCGGACCTACTGCTCCGGTCGCTCCTGTTGCTCCCACCGGGCCCTGTGCTCCCGTCTCTCCGGCCAGGCCTGTCGGACCCGTCGCTCCCACCGGACCCTGCGCTCCTGTCGCTCCAGCCGGACCTGCCGGACCTGCTGCTCCGGTTGCTCCGGTTGCTCCTGTTGGACCCTGCGCTCCTGCCTCTCCAGCTGGGCCTGCCGGGCCTACTGCTCCGGTTGCTCCGGTTGGACCAGTCGCTCCTACCGGACCTTGCGCTCCTGTCGCTCCCACCGGGCCCTGCGCCCCTGTCGGACCAATCGGGCCCTGCACACCGTCATATCCGGGGAATCCCTGCGGGCCGGTCGGTCCCTGTGGCCCTATCGGACCCATCGGGCCTGCTGGTCCCATCGGCCCCGGGCATCCCTGCGGACCTCTCGGCCCCGGGCATCCCTGCGGACCTCTCGGCCCCATCGGACCTCTGCAGCAGCAGTTTCCACCCGGCCGTCCGCAGTTTCCGCCGCATCCCGCGCCCTGGCATCCATTTTCACAGCGATTTCGCTCCCCTATACAGCCGGCATCACGATAAGGATCATAATCCATATTTCTCATATCTGAATCTCCTTCTCCTTATTTTTCACGAATATTCCGTAACCGGATATCCGTTTACTATACTTTATGCTGCCCGTCCATATTCGTTCCTGCTCTCTTTATTGCTCCATCCGCGGCCTTGATCCTGCCGCAGCATTTTTATTTTCTCATTCCGATCCGTGCAAAATATTCCCGGTTTTTTCTGCACGCTTCCGTCCCCGGATGGCATCGTTCCGCCAGCTCGTTATACCAGCACGCTTTTTTTCTCTCTCCCATCCGGTCAAGGCATACGCAAAGCTGGAGATACGGAATATACCCGCGGTATTCCGGCATGATAAATCCTTCCTCCCCGGCCAATCTTCCCGTTTTCAGTGCCTGGCGGTACCAGAATTCCGCATCCGCATACCGCTTTCCGGAAAAGAACCACCATCCAAGATCACAGCAGAGTTCCGGTCCCGGAATTCCTTCCCGCAGACCCATGAGCAGAAAAGAAAGTGCCTCATCCCGCTTTCCCAGCTGATACATGCAAAATGCCCCGTGCCTGCACGCGTCTATCCGGTCGATGTGCCAGCCGTCAGACCTTTCCAGATAAGTCAAAAACACACCGGCCGCCTCTTTATATCGTTTATGGTAATACAGTTCCTTTCCATAATAATAGTGTTCACGCGCAGTCAGGCCCGCGATTTTTCCCTTCTCCCGTATCATCTTTTCAAAGATCCTGAGATTGCGGTCTGGATCTCCCGTCCCGATCTTCCGATGTTCGATCAGAATATCTTCCCGCACTGTCTTTCCAAACGGTTCGATCACCTCATGGATCCGCCCTTTCCATACCGCTCTTTCGCATCTTCTCAGAAGACGTTCCCGATAAAAGAAAAATGACGGACTTCCGCTTCCGTCATATCCAACCGCATATTTCATCATCACCACGTCCGGTTTCTCCTGATCCAGACGCATTTTTAGTTTCATCAGTTTCTTTTGCTCTTCTTCCGTGATCACATCATCCGCATCCAGCCAGAAAAGATAGTCTCCCGTTCCTTTCTGAAACGCAAAATTCCTCGCCGCCGCAAAATCATCGATCCAGGGAAAATCATAGATCTGATCCGTAAACAATGACGCAATTTCCTTTGTTTTGTCGTTTGAACCGGTATCGACAATGATGATCTCATCCGCAAAATCTTTCACACAGGAAAGGCATCTTCCAAGGACCTGTTCTTCATTGCGGACGATCATGCATAAACTGACAGAAGCCATACATTCCCTCTGTTGTCCCTTTTTATCAATATATGAGATCCTGTAAAATCTGTCCGAATATTTCATATTTTATACCGACAGCTCTCTTAAAGTTCTCTCATGTTGTGTGAATCCATTGTGTGAATCCATCTGCCCCCGGCGCACCGTATATAAACAGGCGCTGCCTGGATCCATAAGGATTCAAAGGCAGCGCCCGTTTTCTCCGGCATTATTTCCGGCATTCACTCTTCATTTGTATTTATTGCAGGTTTGTCCCGTCTGCTGTCTATCCGCAGAGCCCAGACTGATGTACCGTTTTTACTCCTGCTCCTCACCTGTCAGATCCAGAAGATTCAGCTCCTCAAATCCGTCTGTGGACGGGAGTTCAAAGAGAACTTCCTTACCCGGATTCTTGCAGTCCATGTTCATGTCGATCTTGTAGTTCATCACATCGACCTCAGATGTCTCCATATCTGTAATGTTCATTGTAACATCCATGAAGATCTTCATGTTCTCGTAGTAGCCATCTTTGTTGATCGTCATCTCGCCGTTTGCCTCGTTGACCTTCATGTCCATGCCAACACCGAGAGTCGCATATGTCTCTGCTGTCGCACCGGTGATCGCCTGGATCACTTCATTGATCTTATCTTCGTTGATGCTGTAGGCAAGTTTCTTTGTATCGCCGTTCTGATACATTCTTAGACCTTTGATCGCATCCGTACCCAGGTTCATATCGAGCTGGGTCGCCTGCTTTGCAGCATCTTCCAAAGACATCGGCTGCTTATATTTAATTCCCATCATGTCCACATACATGTTGCCGCCCGTATAGAACATCTCGATCGGCACCTCTGTTCCCAGTGTATTGGATGTTCCGTCGCAGAGGAATTCGATGTTTCCGTCTTCCGTCTCCCTCATCTTGATGTTCATGTCCATAGTCATATCCAGAGTTTCATCAAGATAAGATGTTGTAATCCGGTAGTTCACATCGATATTTTCGCTCTTGAGCGTTTCATTTAACTGCTGCGCTTCCTCGTAAACTTCCATGGCCTCCGGAGCATTCTCTTCCACATCAGTCGGGACCGACTTCACCTGGGTTACACCGTTTACGCTCCACGCGCCATTCTTGTCGATCTCATAACCGTCCGCACGACCGTAATCAGTCATCGCATATCCGGTATTTCCGAAATAATAGCACTGTGCCCAGCCGTCATGATCACCATCCAGCCAGTACCAGCCGTTTCTACAGTAGGAACCGTCATCATTCTGGTATTTCCAGCCGTTCATGTCTTCCTGCCACTCACCCGCAAATGCAGGGAACGAGAGTGCCATTGCAAGCGGCATCGCAGCTGTCAGGACCATTTTCCACTTTTTCATAAGAGAGACCTCCTTGTTTTTACCGTCCGGACGCTTTTCCGGCGCAGGACCTTTTTCGCCTGTATCTTCAGGCAGCATCTATTGACAGTATAACAAGTTCCGCTCTCTTCCGCAATTCATTTGTCTGTCGGATTTATTTTTTTCCGTAATTCTTCAGGATTCTGTTATCATTTCTTTCCTATTCCGTATACGACTGCTCCGCCTGGATCACCGCATAATAGTTGCTCCACTTCTCTGTGATCAGCTTCGCGATCCCTTTCTTTACTTCCTCGTTTGTCTTTTCATATTGGAACGGAACGGCTGCGTCGAAGATCAGGTTCGTATGGGTTGGTCCCTGCACCATCCGGAAATCGTGGATCGTGACACCCGGGAAATTTTCCCGGATCATCTCCACGACCTCTTTTTTCGTCTCGTTAATCTTCTCGTCATTGACAACGATCGGGTCCATATGGATCACAGCTTCACAGCCGAGTTTTCTCTTTAATTCTTTCTCGATCCTGTCGATCACATCGTGGATCTCAAAAATATCGCTGTCACCGGATACTTCCCCGTGCAGGGAGATCATGCGTCTTCCCGGGCCGTAGTCATGTACCACAAGATCGTGGATCCCAAGGATCTCCGGATGCGCGAGTACGATGGACTTGATCTCATCGACAAATTCTTTTGACGGTGCCTCTCCGAGGAGTGGATTTAAAGTATCCTTCGCAGCGCCATATCCCGCGTAGAGAACAAAGCATGCAACCAGACATCCGCACCATCCGTCCACGTTGACTCCCGTCGCATACGCGATCCCCATCGAGACCAGGACTGCCGTTGTCGCGATGGAGTCACTCATACTGTCCATCGCTGTCGCCTTCATCGTCTCCGACTGGATCTTCGTTCCCACGGAACGGTTATAGAAGAACATATATGCCTTCACGCAGATAGAGACAATGAGGATTCCGACCGCCAGAGCGCTTGTCTCGACCAGTTCCGGATGAAAGATCTTCCCGACCGATGTCTTTAAGAGCTCAAATCCCATCAGGATGATGATCATGGAAACGCCGAAGCCGGACACATACTCGATCCTACCGTGTCCGAACGGATGGTCCGCATCTGCCTTCATGCCGGAAAATTTGAACCCCACCAGGGAGATAAATGATGATCCTGCATCTGACAGGTTGTTAAACGCATCCGCCGTGATGGCGATCGATCCGCTGATCACTCCCGCCAGGTACTTGCCGGCAAACAGGCAGACGTTGAGTGCGATCCCGACGATGCTGCAGAGCATTCCGTAGGCGCGGCGCACATTGCCGTCTCCGACCTGATCTCTGTTTTTTATAAATAAGCTCGATAATATTGTAATCATATAAAACACTCCAATCAGTCTGCACTTTGCATACAGACTATAAAACATAAGCCTGAAATTCAGGTCGAACCATCATAAGATCCGCAAATGAAAGAAATCCTTCCAGATATCCCCTGGTAAAAGTTGCCTGTCTCTAACCTTCCGTATACTCAAACAGCGAGGAAAAACATGATCTCTCATGTTCTCCTCGCTGTTTGAGTATGCATCAGCCTATGGGAAAGTTCCTGTTTCCAGGAACTTCCCCACAATATAAACTTGTCTGTTCTGAAAACCTGCACGATCGCCTGTTTTCATAAAGCTTTACACATTATAATCGATTATTCATCAACTTCCTGTGTGTCATCCTCGTTGAGAATGATCTTCTCAGCCTCTTCAATCGGAGCTTCTGTCTCCTCCTGCGGCTCAGCAGCAGTCTGAACTTCCGGCTCCGGCTTCTTCTCCTCGATCTCGCCGGTGCTGAGCTTGATGTTGCGGTAACGCTTCATACCGGTACCAGCCGGGATGAGCTTACCGATGATAACATTCTCTTTCAGACCGATCAGGTGATCTACTTTGCCGTTGATCGCAGCCTCAGTAAGAACCTTTGTGGTCTCCTGGAAGGATGCAGCGGATAAGAAGGAATCGGTTGCAAGGGATGCCTTTGTGATACCGAGCATGACCTGTTTGCCTTCTGCCGGCTGTTTGCCTGCAGCGATGAGCTCCTCGTTCATCTCGTTGAAATCAAGAACATCCATGGATACGCCCGGAAGAACGTCGGAATCGCCGCTCTCCTCGATACGGATCTTCTTTAACATCTGACGCACGATCATCTCGATATGCTTATCGTTGATCTCTACACCCTGTAAACGGTAAACACGCTGTACCTCACGGATCATGTAATCCTGTACGGCACGAACGCCCTTAACCTTTAACAGGTCGTGCGGGTTGATGCTACCTTCTGTGAGAACGTCACCGGCCTCGAGAACCTGTCCGTCCGTAACTTTGATTCTGGAACCATACGGGATCAGATAAGTCTTGGAGTTTCCGGTCTCCGGATCAGTAACGATGATCTCACGTTTCTTCTTGGTATCTTTAATTGTGACAACACCACCAAATTCAGCAATGATCGCAAGTCCCTTCGGGCGTCTTGCCTCGAAAAGCTCCTCGACACGCGGAAGACCCTGTGTGATATCGCCGCCGGCAACACCGCCGGAGTGGAATGTACGCATGGTTAACTGTGTACCCGGCTCACCGATGGACTGTGCGGCAATGATACCAACAGCCTCGCCGACCTGTACCGGCTGACCTGTCGCCATGTTCGCACCATAACACTTGGAGCAAACACCGATATGGCACTTACATGTCAGGACTGTACGGATCTTAACGGTATTTCTGCCGAGCTTCTCAAGAACCTTGATAACGGCTGCGGCACGTTTCGGTGTACACATATGGTTTGCCTTGACAACAACTTCTCCGGTATCCGGATCTGTGATCGTCTCAGCGATATATCTGCCTGTTAATCTCTCCTGGAGAGTCTCGATCGTCTCTTTACCGTCTGTAAAGCCTTCGATCTCCATGTACGGGATCGTTCCTTTTCCTTCGCAGCAGTCTGTCTCACGGATGATGAGATCCTGGGATACATCGACAAGACGTCTTGTCAGGTAACCAGAGTCGGCTGTACGAAGAGCGGTATCGGACATACCTTTTCTCGCACCATGTGCGGAGATGAAGTACTCAAGTACGTCAAGACCTTCACGGAAGTTGGACTTAATCGGGAGTTCGATCGTGTGACCGGTTGTATCCGCCATAAGTCCTCGCATACCAGCAAGCTGCTTGATCTGCTTATCAGAACCACGGGCTCCGGAGTCCGCCATCATGAAGATGTTGTTGTATTTATCAAGACCTGTCAGAAGGTCATGTGTTAACTGGTCATCGGTTGCTTTCCATACATCGATAACTTCTTTGTAACGTTCTTCCTCTGTGATAAGACCACGGCGGAAGTTCTTCGCGATACGGTCAACCGTTGCCTCAGCGTCCGCAAGGAGCTGTTTCTTAGTTGCCGGGACAGTCATATCGGAAATGGATACGGTCATAGCGGCTCTTGTGGAGTACTTGTAACCGATCGCCTTGATATCGTCCAGAGTGATCGCTGTCTGGATCGCTCCGTGTGTATTGATGACTTTCTCGAGGATCTGCTTTAACTGTTTCTTCTTTACGAGGAAATCGATCTCCGGCTTTAACTCGTTGCCCGGGATCGTTCTGTCGACAAATCCAAGGTCCTGCGGGATGATCTCGTTGAAGAGGATACGTCCTACAGTTGTATCAACGATGCCTGTCATCGTTCTTCCGTCCGGAAGTGTCTTTGTCACACGGACTTTGATTCTCGCATGAAGAGTAACGGCTCCGTTCTCATATGCAAGAAGTGCTTCGTTCGGGCTCTTGAAGAACATGCCTTCGCCCTTTGCGCCCGGTCTCTCCTGTGTCAGATAGTAGATACCGAGGACCATATCCTGGGAAGGAACTGCTACCGGACCACCATCGGACGGTTTTAACAGGTTGTTCGGGGAGAGAAGAAGGAAGCGGCACTCTGCCTGTGCTTCCATCGTCAGCGGAAGGTGAACCGCCATCTGGTCTCCATCGAAGTCCGCGTTGAATGCGGTACAAACGAGCGGGTGAAGCTTGATTGCCTTACCTTCTACAAGGATCGGCTCGAACGCCTGAATACCAAGACGGTGAAGAGTAGGGGCACGGTTTAACATAACCGGATGCTCTTTGATTACATCCTCGAGAACATCCCAGACCTCTGTCTGAAGACGCTCGACCATCTTTTTCGCGTTCTTGATGTTGTGTGCAGTTCCGTTTGCAACGAGTTCCTTCATAACGAACGGTTTGAAGAGCTCGATCGCCATCTCTTTCGGAAGACCGCACTGGTAGATCTTAAGTTCCGGTCCAACGACGATAACGGAACGTCCGGAATAGTCAACTCGTTTACCGAGAAGGTTCTGACGGAAACGTCCCTGCTTACCTTTTAACATGTCAGAAAGGGACTTTAACGCACGGTTGCCCGGTCCTGTAACCGGTCTTCCGCGTCTGCCGTTATCGATCAGGGCATCAACAGCCTCCTGGAGCATTCTCTTCTCGTTGCGGACGATGATGTCCGGAGCGCCGAGTTCGAGAAGTCTTGCGAGACGGTTGTTACGGTTGATGATTCTTCTGTATAAGTCGTTTAAGTCGGATGTCGCGAAACGTCCGCCGTCGAGCTGTACCATCGGGCGGATATCCGGCGGGATGACCGGGATCACGTTCATGATCATCCACTCCGGTCTGTTTCCGGAGCTGCGGAATGCATCAACAACCTCAAGGCGCTTGATGATTCTCGCTCTCTTCTGGCCAGAAGCCTCCTGAAGAGCTTTTCTCAGCTCTTCGGAGTCTTTATCCAGATCGATATTCTTTAAAAGTTCCTGGACTGCCTCAGCACCCATTCCTACGCGGAATGTGCCGTAGCCGTACTTTTCAACAGCATCGCGGTACTCTTTCTCGGAAAGGACCTGCTTTAACTGAAGTCCGGTATTTCCTGCATCCAGAACGATATAGGAAGCAAAGTACAGAACTTTCTCGAGGACTCTCGGGGAGATGTCCAGGATCAGACCCATACGGCTTGGGATACCTTTAAAATACCAGATATGGGATACCGGAGCGGCAAGCGCGATATGTCCGATACGCTCACGGCGCACGCTGGACTTCGTTACCTCAACGCCGCAGCGGTCACAGATAACACCTTTGTATCTGATTTTCTTGTATTTACCACAATGGCACTCCCAGTCCTTGGTCGGTCCAAAGATTCTTTCGCAGTACAGACCGTCCTTCTCCGGTTTTAAGGTTCTGTAGTTGATGGTCTCCGGTTTTTTAACCTCACCATGGGACCATTCCAGAATCTTTTCCGAAGAGGCAAGTCCGATACGGATCGCGTCGAATGTCATCGGCTGATAAGTTTCATTTGTCTCAGGCATGAACGGTACTCCCTTCTAATTATTTGTCGTCATCCTCGGTATAATCGTCATCGACATAGTCGTCTTTGGCACCGTCGTTTGTATAGTCATCGTCTTCCACATTGACAAGCTCGTCGCCCTTGAATTCCTGTTTCTGGAATCCGTAGTCGGATAAGTCTTCCTTATCGTTGTAGCGGCGGTCTCCCTCGATGATGGAACGAAGATCGTAGTTTGTATCAGAGTAGTCGATGTTCTCAGACATATCGACTTCCTCACCATTGTCACGCAGCACTCTTACATCCAGTCCGAGAGACTGTAACTCTTTTAAGAGTACCTTGAAGGACTCCGGAATACCCGGCTCCGGAATGTTCTCGCCCTTGATGATCGCCTCGTAGGTCTTTACACGTCCAACAACGTCATCGGACTTCACTGTCAGAATCTCCTGAAGTGTGTAAGCCGCGCCGTAAGCCTCAAGAGCCCAAACCTCCATCTCACCGAAACGCTGTCCGCCGAACTGTGCTTTACCACCGAGCGGCTGCTGTGTAACGAGTGCGTATGGGCCTGTGGAACGTGCATGGATCTTATCGTCAACCAGGTGATGCAGTTTCAGGTAGTGCATGTGTCCGATCGTAGTCGGGCCATCGAAGTATTCGCCTGTACGTCCGTCGCGGAGCTGTACCTTACCGGTACGGCTGATCGGAACGCCCTTCCAGAGAGCACGGTGATCAAGGTGCTCACCGAGATATTCCATAACCTCCGGACGAAGGATCTCTTTATACTTCTCCTGGAATGCATCCCATTCCATGTTTACATAATCGTTTGCAAGCTCCAGTGTATCCTGGATATCATTCTCGTCTGCGCCATCGAATACCGGTGTGGAAACATTGAATCCAAGTGCCTTTGCTGCAAGGCTTAAGTGGATCTCAAGGACCTGTCCGATGTTCATTCGGGACGGCACGCCTAACGGGTTTAATACGATATCGAGCGGACGTCCGTTCGGAAGGAACGGCATATCCTCTACCGGAAGTACACGGGAGACAACACCCTTGTTACCATGACGGCCGGCCATCTTATCACCAACAGAAATCTTACGTTTCTGAGCGATGTAGATGCGGACTGTCTCATTTACGCCAGGAGCAAGCTCGTCGCCGTTCTCTCTTGTGAAGAGTTTTGCGTCGATGATGGTTCCGTATGCGCCATGCGGTACTTTTAAGGATGTGTCGCGGACTTCTCTTGCCTTCTCACCGAAGATCGCACGAAGAAGTCTCTCTTCAGCTGTCAGCTCGGTCTCTCCCTTAGGAGTTACCTTTCCGACTAAGATATCACCGGCACGGACCTCAGCGCCGATGCGGATGATTCCGCGCTCATCCAGGTCTTTCAATGCGTCATCGCCGACACCCGGAACATCTCTTGTGATCTCTTCCGGTCCTAACTTGGTATCACGGGATTCGCATTCATATTCTTCAATATGAACAGATGTGTAGACATCGTTCATAACAAGTTTTTCACTTAACAGGACCGCATCCTCGTAGTTGTAACCTTCCCAGGTCATGAATCCGATTAACGGGTTCTTACCAAGTGCGATCTCGCCATCCTTTGTGGACGGTCCGTCTGCGATAACCTCGCCTTTCTCTACATGGTCGCCCTTGTAAACGATCGGCTTCTGGTTGTAGCTGTTGGACTGGTTGCTTCGTGAGAATTTGATCAGGCGGTAAACGTCGCGGTTTCCGTCGGAATCTCTCTTGATGATGATCTCGTTGGAAGCGGAGCGTTCAACAACGCCGGCATTCTTAGCGACTACGCAGACACCGGAGTCAACGGCAGCCTTGCCTTCGATACCGGTACCAACAACCGGAGCTTCTGTGGAAAGCAGCGGTACAGCCTGACGCTGCATGTTGGATCCCATCAGGGCACGGTTCGCGTCATCGTTCTGTAAGAACGGGATCATGGAAGTAGCAACGGAGAATACCATTCTCGGGGATACGTCCATGAGGTCGATCTGTTTCTTCTGGAAGGAGGAAGTCTCCTCACGGAAACGACCGGATACGTTGTTGTGGATGAAGTGGCCTTCCTCATCGAGCGGCTCATTCGCCTGTGCTACGATGTAGTTATCCTCTTCGTCAGCTGTCATGTAGACAACATCGTCGGTAACACGCGGGTTAGCCGGATCGCTCTTGTCTACGACACGGTACGGAGCCTCAACGAAGCCGTACTGGTTTACCTTCGCATAGCTTGCGAGGGAGTTGATAAGACCGATGTTCGGTCCCTCAGGAGTCTCGACCGGACACATACGACCGTAGTGGGTGTAGTGTACATCTCGAACCTCGAATCCTGCACGCTCTCTGGACAGACCACCCGGTCCTAACGCGGAGAGACGTCTCTTATGCGTAAGCTCGGATAACGGGTTGTTCTGGTCCATGAACTGGGACAGCTGGGAGCTTCCGAAGAACTCTTTCACTGCTGCAGTGACCGGTTTGATATTGATCAGGGACTGCGGAGTGATTCCGTCGATGTCCTGTGTTGTCATTCTCTCACGTACAACGCGCTCCATTCTGGAGAGACCGATACGGTACTGGTTCTGAAGGAGCTCTCCGACTGCACGGATACGACGGTTTCCAAGGTGGTCGATATCATCCTTTACGCCGATGCCGTACTCAAGGTGCATGTTGTAGTTGATGGAAGCAAGGATATCTTCCTTTGTGATGCATTTCGGAACAAGCTCGTGGACGTTGCGGCGGAGTTCAGCTTTTAACTCTTCCTCGTCATCCCCTGCTTTTTCCAGAATGTCTTTTAATACCGGGTAATATACTAACTCTGTGATACCTACTTCTTCCGGATCGAAGGACACATATGCGGAAAGGTCAACCATAAGGTTGGAAAGGACTTTCTCCACGCGCTCTTCTGTCTGGATCCATACATACGGGATCGCAGCGTTCTGGATCGCGATCGCCTGATCTTTTGTGATCGCTTTTCCTGCTTCCGCAAGGATCTCGCCTGTTTCTGTATCAACGATATCCTCGGACGGAATCTGTCCGACGATACGGTTCTTCATATGAAGCTTCTTGTTGAATTTATATCTGCCGACCTTTGCGAGATCATATCTTCTCGGGTCGAAGAACATGCCGTTTAACAGGCTCTCAGCACTGTCGACAGACAGCGGCTCGCCCGGACGGATCTTCTTATATAACTCAAGGAGACCATCCTGATAGTTGTCGGACGTATCCTTTGTGAAGCTTGCGAGAAGCTTCGGCTCCTCACCGAAGAGATCGATGATCTCAGCGTTTGTACCATATCCGAGCGCACGGATCAGGACAGTTACCGGGACCTTTCTGGTACGGTCTACACGTACATAGAACACGTCGTTGGAATCTGTCTCATACTCTAACCATGCTCCACGATTCGGGATTACGGTACAGGAATATAATTCTTTACCGATCTTATCGTGATCGATACCATAATAGATACCAGGGGAACGTACCAACTGGCTGACGATAACACGCTCTGCACCGTTAATAACGAAGGAGCCGGTATCTGTCATTAATGGCAGATCGCCCATGAAAATCTCGTGTTCATTGATCTCATCTTTATCTTTGTTGCAGAGTCTCACCTTGACTTTCAAAGGTGCGGCGTAAGTTGCATCACGCTCTTTGCACTCTTCGATCGTGTATTTGATGTCATCTTTGCAAAGCGTGAAGTCTACAAACTCCAGGCTAAGATGTCCAGCAAAGTCAGCGATCGGAGAGATATCGTCAAAGACCTCTTTCAGGCCCTCGTCGAGGAACCACTGATAAGAATCCTTCTGGATCTCGATCAGGTTCGGCATCTCAAGAACTTCTTTCTGTCTTGAGAAGCTCATTCTTACGCTCTTGCCGGACGGCACCGGACGCATTCTGCTTTTCTCCATTTGACGTTTCACCCCTGTTTTCTTTCTCTATAATCAATAACTAATTTTGGGCATACTGGTACCATATGCACATGATACCACAATAGTGCACATTTCATACTACCATGGGGTTGTCAATCTGTCAAGCACTTTTTTACAAAGTTTTCCTACTCTACGCTTGTATAATACCCCGGCGCATACATCTGAATCGAGTAGAAATCATCCCCTGACGGGCTTTCTTTACTTGCAAAAATCTCCGGTCCATAAGCTGTGGTAAATCCGTTGACACTGTCATCTGTCTTACTAACGATCATATCCTCGGTATTGATCAGTTCCTGATATACCTCCTGTCCGCTTAGATCCGTATCCAGATAGCCGAATTCCTGGAATGTGGCTTCCAGCACGTCCACGATCTGGTAGAAGGCCTCCTCATCGCTGCTGTAGGCACCGATCCCATGGAGATCATCTGTTGCCGTGTCGGCGTAGATGGTAATGCTTCCCACATACTCCCCGTCACGGCTCAGATAACAGGCCTGATCTGTGTTGTACCAGCTCATATCGTCCGAAGCATAGTTGTAGCTGTATGTGTCCTCCAGCGACCACTCAGAAAATCCGTACTGCGGCAGGAGCCGGTCCAGGGCGGCCGTCACATCCGCAAGCTGGGCGTCATAGTGACCGTAGTTTGTACAGTTTGTTCCGATGGCCCGCACCTCCTCGTCGGAGAGCTCGCCCTCCCCAAGGACCTCCACGGCGTTGGAATCGGCAGAGGACCAGAGATCGCCGCTGGACGAGTCAAAGATGTTCTCGATCCCGTAGATCGATTCCCGGATCGCATGGGTGATAAGGAACAGCAGGTTTCCGCCGACGGAAAATACCAGCCAGATGATCACGACGATCAGAATGCCGGTAAACGGCTTCTTCCGTCCACGTTCGGAGTTTACGCGGTCCATGATGTTCTTCGCGGACTGGCTGCTGTAAGTTCCACTCTGGCAGGTATCTGCCTGGCTGCGGTACTGTTCAAGCTGGCTCTTCATATGTTCGAACGCATTCCGCTGTCCCGTCATCCGGTTTCCCATATTCTGGAATGGATCCGCTGTCTTCTTCTCCCGACTTGTCTTTTTCTTTCCGCCCTGTATTCTGGTTGATGTCCCATTCCCTTTAAATATGCCCGCGTACGAATCTGTGCTGGATGCGCTGCTTCCAGGGTATTCGCTTCCGCCATCATGGTACAGGCAGTCTGACTCATGTTGTGGATGTCTCTCATTTAAATAGTAATCCACATCCTGTACATATGGATGCCACACGATCCTTTTGCATCCGCTGCAGTATAGACCCGATGTCATTTTCTGGTCGCAGTATGGACAATATCTCTGTTTCATCCGTTGTTCCTCCTGTCGGTATTCCTCATTTCAGGTCATTTTAATTTTGTATTTTAAGCCCAACAGCTAAATTTCTATCCTCATTTTAACATAGGTTTCCGGTGCACACAATCGAGATTTCACATCGTCAGCCCAATACCTGATTCTTGTTACAGTACACGGGCACTCCTTGCCCGCGCACTGTAACAGGATTTTGCCGATGCTCCGCATTCCGAATCGGCAAAATCCACTACCACCACTGTATTGTACGGAATTTTCAGTTCAGAAAATTCCTACCCATGAAAAGTAACTGATTCTTTTCCCAAAACGAAAAAAGACTCAGAGCAGCCACTTTGCATGGTCTCTGAGTCTTCTCACACTGATATACTGCTTTTACCGGTTCAGGATCTCCATAAATTCTTCCCCTGTGATTGTCTCCTTCTCGAGAAGATATCCGGCAAGTTCGTTTAATTTTGCTGCATGGTCTCTTAAAATTCCCATTGCCTTCTCGTACTGTGCCTTCACGGTAGCGATCACCTCGTCATCGATGGCTTTCGCTGTCTCCGGTGAGCATGCGAGGGAGGTGTCTCCGCCAAGGTACTGGTTCGTCACGGTCTCAAGGGCAACCATACCGAACTGGTCGCTCATACCGTAGCGGGTCACCATAGCGCGGGCAAGCTTTGTGGCCTGCTCGATATCGTTGGAGGCACCGGTCGTGATAGAGTGGAACATAAATTCCTCCGCCGCACGGCCGCCGGTCAGGGTTGCGATCTTGTTAAGTGCCTCCTCCTTACTCATAAGAAGGCGCTCGCCATCCTCCACCTGCATCGTATAGCCGAGAGCACCCGATGTTCTCGGAATAATTGTGATCTTGTGGACCGGAGCGGAATTGCTCTGGCACGCTGCAACGAGGGCGTGGCCGATCTCGTGGTAAGCGACGATCCGGCGTTCATTTTCAGAAACGGACGCATTTTTCTTCTGGTAACCGGCAATAACGGTCTCAACGCTCTCCTCCAGATCAGCCTGGGATACAACGCGGCGTCCCATGCGGACGGCACGGAGCGCGCCCTCGTTGATAATGTTCGCAAGCTCGGCACCGCTGGCTCCGACAGTTGCTCTCGCGATGGCGTTAAAATCAACGGACTCATCCATCTTGACATCTTTTCCATGTACCCGCAGGATCGCCTCACGGCCTTTGAGATCCGGAAGTTCCACCGGAATTCTTCTGTCGAAACGGCCTGGTCTTAAAAGAGCCTTATCAAGGGTCTCCGGACGGTTTGTAGCCGCCAGGATCACAACACCCTTTCGTCCGTCGAATCCGTCCATCTCTGTAAGGAGCTGATTTAAGGTCTGCTCACGCTCATCGTTTCCGCCCATGCCGCTTCCGTCACGCTTTTTACCGATGGTATCGATCTCATCGATAAAGACGATACACGGAGCTTTCTCATTTGCCTGTTTGAAGAGGTCCCGGACCTTCGCGGCACCCATGCCGACGAACATCTCCACGAACTCAGAACCGGAGATCGAGAAGAACGGGACATGCGCCTCACCGGCAACTGCTTTTGCGAGCAACGTCTTACCTGTTCCAGGAGGGCCCACGAGAAGCGCTCCCTTCGGAAGTGTCGCACCGATATCGGCATATTTCTTCGGATCATGAAGGAAATCAACGATCTCCTTTAATGCGTCTTTCGCCTCTTCCTCTCCGGCAACATCCGCAAATGTCACGCCGGTCTCGCTCTCCGCATAGATCTTCGCATTCGATTTTCCGAACGTCATCGCGTTTCCGCCCATCCGCTTTGCCATACTGCGGCTTAAGATCTGTCCGATCGCGATCATGATCACAAACGGAAGGATCCAGTTGGTGAAGAACGACATGATCGCAGATTCCTTCTGCGGGATCACCTTATCAAAGGAAACTCCCTTGCTGTACAGACGCTCCGTAAGATCCGGATCGTCCCAGAGACCTGTCTTGTAGATCTGCTCTTTTCCGCTGCTGTCCTTTGTAACGAATACAATCTCACCGTTTGCGTCATCCTTCTCAACCTGTTTGACCTGTCCATTATCGACCATGGTCAGGAACTCATTATAGCCAACTTCCTTTACCTGCTGCTTCAGCGCAGACGGGAATACGATTCCGTTCAGGAGAACCGTCATCACAAGGATCATAATCATATAATAGAAGAATCCCTTGAACGTATTCAGGTTGTTCGGGTCCGGCTTTTTTCCGCCGTCTTTTGTACCCATATGTTTTCCTCCTTAAATAGTCTGTCCTGCATCCGTCCTTATCGCCAAAAAATATATCGGACCGCGGACAGGAATTTCTGCCTTTTCACATGCTGTTATCAACGGATCATGTGTCACAAATGACACCCTGTCATCTTGTGTGATTTTTATCCTATCTCAGGCAGCCCTGAAAGTCAATGGAATTTATGGAAGTTTCTGAAATATTATATTTTTTTTAGAAATTCTTTTGTCATTTTTTCATGGAGCGGAATTCAAAAAATCAGCTTGACAAACACTCTTTTCCGTACTATGATACCCATAACAAAACAAGAAAAACCGTTGAGAAAGAGGAGTACATTTTCGATCGTGTTTTCACAGAGAGCTGCAGGCGGTGGGATTGCAGTATGGCACTGGAAATGGAATGGACTTTCGAGGGCAGTCCTGAATTTGAGTATGGACTGACGGCTACCGCAGTCGTTAAAAGAGCGGCGTATATGTTGGTATACGAGAAAAGCGGACCGAAAGGTCAAGTTGAGTGGCACCGCGGATATGAAATTCGTCTCAAGCATCAGATTTTAAATCGATATCTGATCCTTGGGATTTTTTTATACCTAAAAGGCCTGCCGACGGCAGCTCCCTACAGATGTATGGCAGCAAAAATACATGCTCTGTACAAGATATCCCACACCACGGCACCTTCGCTCCACACCTCCAACAACTACTGGACCGCATGACCGGATCGGAAAGACCCGGAATGCAGTTACGAATCATCTCAATTAAAAAGTAGAAGAGGAGAACAAAATTATGAAAAAATCGATCAAAGCAATCATCGCAGCAACATTCACCGCAGCACTTCTCGCAGGCTGCTCTTCAAACACAGCTTCCACAACGACTGCCGCTGAGACGACAGCTGCCGAGACAACAACTGCCGAAGCAACAACTGCAGGATCCGCAGACGCAGCGGATACCACTCTCGCAGACGGCTCCTACACGATCGGCATCAACCAGTTCGCAGTTCACGGATCTCTCGACAACTGCCGGGAAGGTTTCATCGAAGGTCTCGCCGAGAACGGATTCGTGGAAGGCAAAAATCTTACCGTATTAGAAGAAAACGCACAGGCTGACCCAGGGTTAGCAGCACAGATCAGTACAAACTTCGCAGGACAGAACGTGGATCTCATCTGCGCGATCGCGACACCGAGCGCACAGAGCGCATACAGCGTCGGCAGAAAGAATGATATTCCGGTCATCTATACAGCAGTTACCGATCCGGTCGCAGCAGAACTTGCAAACGCAGACGGAACACCGGTCGGCGAAGTGACAGGAACAAGTGATAAGCTTCCGGTTGAACAGCAGCTCGAAATGATCCGCGCGATCCTTCCGGATGCGAAGAAGATCGGTATCATGTATACAACAAGCGAAGTAAACTCCGCTTCCACACTCGCAGAGTATAAGGAAAAAGCTGCTGATTACGGTTTCGAGATCGTTGAGTCCGGCGTTTCCTCCACAGCAGACATCCCGCTGGCAGCTGACAGCCTCTTAGAACAGGTTGACTGCTTAAACAACTTAACGGACAACACCGTCGTTGCTTCTCTTCCGCTGATCCTTTCCAAAGCAAACGCAAAGAACATCCCGGTATTCGGAAGTGAGATCGAACAGGTCAAGATCGGCTGCCTCGCTGCAATGGGTCTCGATTATGTTGATCTTGGAAAGCAGACAGGACGCATGGCTGCCGAAGTCTTAAAGGGCGAGAAAAAAGCAAGCGAACTGAACTTTGAAGTCATCGAGGAAGCAGCTTTCTACGGAAACTCCAAAGTCGCTGAGGATCTCGGGATCACATTCCCGGAGGACCTCTCCAAGAATGCAAAAGAATTATTCACTGAGATCACCCAGTAATAATTCAAACAGACACAATGTCAGGAAGTCCGGCAAAGCATTTCATCCGCTTTGCCGGACTTTGCACCAGAATGTAACTGTAAAAGTAACTGTTCAGCAGGGCTGAACACCCACTGCAATAACCGCGATAAAATACAGGTTATTGATTTTCGGAGGATAACATGGCAATCTTATTAGGAATCTTTGAGGAAGGGCTGATCTACGCGATCATGGCCCTGGGCGTATACATCACCTACAAGATCCTGGACTTTCCGGATCTTTCGGTCGATGGAACATTTCCCCTGGGCGCAGCGCTGACCGCAGGGCTGATCGTGAAAGGCATTTCCCCGGTGTGGGCATTACCGCTCTCTTTCTTCGCAGGCGTGCTCGCCGGATGCGTGACCGGCTTTATTCATGTAAAATGCAAGGTCCGCGATCTGTTTTCTGGTATCATTGTCATGACCGCTCTCTACTCCGTAAATCTCCGGATCGCCGGAATGAAAGCCAATCTCCCGTTCCTGTCCCAGGATACGATCTTCGACAATGAATGGACGAGAAACAGCCTGCCGGCATCCGTGAGACCGTACATCGTTGTGATCATTCTTTCAGTGATCGCCCTGATCTGCAAATTCGTCCTCGACTGGTACTTAAACACGAGATCCGGATATCTGCTCCGGGCAGCCGGAGACAATGACGCTCTCGTAACCTCTCTCGCGGAGGACAAAGGCCGCGTGAAGATCATCGGTCTTGCGATCGCGAACGGCTTCGCAGCTCTCGCCGGAGGAGTTCTTGCTCAGAAGCAGGCCTTCTTCGATATCTCCATCGGAACCGGAACCATGGTCTTCGGTCTCGCAAGCGTCATCCTCGGAACCCAGCTGTTCCATCGCTTCGGAAAATTAAAAGCGACCACCGCGGTCATCGCAGGCGCGATCCTCTACAAGGCATGCGTCGCTTTCGTCATTTCCATGCGCATCGTAAAAGCAACTGACCTGAAACTGATCACTGCGGCGATCCTTCTTCTGATCCTGATCATCAGTGATTCCATGAAGAGAAAGGGGGCACATCATGCTTGAATTAAAGAACATCAATAAATATTACAATGCAGGCACCGTGAACGAAATGTGCCTCTTTAAGGATTTCAACCTGAGCATCGCCGACGGCGAGTTCGTCTCCGTAATCGGCAGCAATGGATCCGGAAAGACTTCCATGTTAAACCTGATCTGCGGCAGCATTCCGGTCGACTCCGGAACGATCACGATGGGCGGAGTCGATATCACAAAGATGCCGGAGTACAAGCGCCAGCGCCGCATCGGCCGCGTCTACCAGCACCCGGCAATGGGAACCTGCCCGAACATGACGATTCTGGAGAATATGGCACTCGCCGATAATAAAGGAAAACCATTTAACCTGCTGCCTGGGACAAACAAGTCCCGCATCGATTTCTACCGCGACCAGTTAAAGATCTTAGGACTCGGTCTTGAGGATAAGATGGGCGTGAAGGTCGGCGTTCTCTCCGGCGGCCAGCGCCAGGCGATGGCACTTTTGATGTCCACGATGACCCCGATCGAATTTCTGATCCTCGATGAGCACACTGCAGCCCTCGACCCGAAGACCGCCGACATCATCATGGAACTCACAGGAAAGATCGTTGCGGAGAAACACCTGACAACGATCATGGTCACCCACAATCTCCGCTTCGCAGTCGAGTACGGCGACCGTCTCCTGATGATGCACCAGGGACATGCGGTCATGGACAAAAAGGGCGAGGAAAAGGCGAACACGAAAGTGGATGATATCCTCGACATGTTCAACGCGATCAGTATCGAGTGCGGAAACTGATCGGGAAATATCAAAAATCCATTCCAAATCGGCTTCACCGATGGGATTTTTGCCTTCAGGCCTGTGTTTTATTACGGTCAGCGCAGCAAGTGCGCAGACCTACTGACCAGTTACAAAGTATCAGTAAAATCCAGTTACAATACACACACTGAAAATCCCCACACACGGTAACGAAAAAGAGCGATGAACTCCGGGATCCGACATCAGATTCCAGAACTCATCGCTCTTTTTACTTTATAACTGTTCCTGTGCTTTTCTCAGCTTCTCGAGAATCCCAGCGTCTTCTCCAGCTCTTTCTTAAACGCCAGCACATCCACGGCAAGTTCCGCGATCCGGGCATCCGTCATCCGGCTCACCGGTGCAGAGATGCTCAGGGCGTAGACCGGTTCTTTATGGTAATCCGGAATGCTGACCGCGATGCAGCGGACGCCTTCCTCATTCTCCTCATCATCCATCGCATATCCGACCTTCCGCACTGTCCCGATCCGTTCCATGAGATCCTGAAACTTTGTTACAGTGTACGGTGTCAGGGACACGATCTCTGAGCTGTTCCAGATCTCTCTGATCTCCGGATCCGGCAGCTCCGCGAGCAGCGCTTTGCCGACGCCGGAGCAGTACAGGGGGATCCGGCTTCCGACTCTCGATACCATCCGGATCGAGCTGACGTTGGATTCCACTTTATCGATATACACGGCCTCCGTTCCCTCTCTGCGGACGAGATGGACCGTCTCTCCGGTCTGCTCCGACAGTTTCTTCAGTGACGGATGAACCAGAGAAGCCATGTTCGTCTGTTCCAGGATCTTGCCTCCGATCTCCAGGAACTTCAGAGACAGCGCGTATTTCAGGGATTCCTCGTCCTGCCGGATATAGCCCATATACTGGAGGGAAGTCACGAGCCGGTGCGTCGTGCTCTTATGGAATCCGAGCTGCGCGCTCAGATCCATGATCCCCATCGGACCATTCTCCGCCAGACACTCGATCACCTGGAACAGGCGCTCTGCGACCTGGATCGGATTTTTTCCTGTTTCTTCCATTCTTTCTGTTCTCCTATCTACCCCGACAGTTCAGTTTTCTGTCAGGTATTTACACGCTTCCCCGTAACTGTTCAGTAGCTACCACAACGGTATCATACGGAATTTTCAGTTCAGAAAATTCCTATCCGTGAAAAGTAACGTTCAGTACCCTCACAGTTACGATTTTTCTTAATAAGACTCTGTGTCCGGAACCCGGTCTGAAAAATGACCAACGGATCCCGAGCACCGGCCCGTCATTTATATGAATCGTGTTTTCTTTGTCATTTCCACGAACTCTCTGTTCGTTCTTGTTCGTGCGAACATGTCCAGGATCTTCTCCACGGACTCCTCCGCTTTCATGGAGTTTGTCGCCTTGCGGACGATATCCACAGCTTCCGCCTCCTCGCTTGTGAGCAGGAGATCGTCGCGGCGTGTACCGGACTTTAAGATATCGATTGCCGGGAAGATCCGCTTCTCGGAGAGCTTGCGGTCGAGTACAAGCTCCATATTGCCGGTACCTTTAAATTCCTCGTAGATAACGTCATCCATACGGCTTCCGGTATCGACAAGTGCGGTTGCAAGGATCGTCAGGCTTCCGCCCTCTCTCATATTTCTCGCTGCTCCGAAGAAACGCTTCGGCATGTGGAGTGCCGCCGGATCAAGACCACCCGAAAGAGTACGTCCGCTCGGCGGAACGACCAGGTTGTAGGCTCTTGCAAGTCTTGTGATACTGTCTAAGAGGATCATGACATCACGTCCATGCTCTACCAGACGTCTCGCGCGCTCGATGACCATCTCAGAGACACGTTTGTGGCGCTCCGGGAGCTCATCAAACGTAGAGTAGATGACTTCCACGTTCGGTCCCACAACGGATTCCTTAATGTCTGTAACCTCCTCCGGGCGCTCATCGATCAGAAGAATGATCATATGCATATCCGGATAGTTGGTCGTAACTGCTTTTGCAACCTGTTTTAATAAGGTTGTCTTACCTGCTTTCGGCGGGGATACAATCAGACCTCGCTGGCCTTTACCGATCGGAGCAAGGAGGTCCATGACTCTCATCGCTGTCGTATTTTTTCCACCTCTGACTTCCAGATTCAGTCTCTGGTTCGGGAAGATCGGGGTCAGATCCTCAAAGTTCGGGCGGTGCTCCACAACACTCGTCGGATAGCCGTTGATCGTCTTTACATAGAGAAGTGCCGCAAATTTCTCTGTCGCGGATTTCACTCTCCGGCTTCCGCGGATGATATCGCCGGTCTTCATGTTAAAGCGGCGGATCTGGGAAGGTGCCACATAGACATCGTTATCTCCCGGAAGAAAGTTCTCACAGCGGATAAATCCGAAGCCATCCGGCATGACCTCTAAAATTCCGTTTGCCTCGATCCCGCTGTCGAGATCCTGAAGATCTGCCTTCGGTTCCGCGGTATAACTCTGAGCACCCTGGTTTCTTGTCTGGTAACCAGTCTGATAGGTTCTTGAGCTCTCCTGAATTCCCTGGGCATCCGGCATGCCGCCCTGAGTCTGGCGGTCCTGATAGTTTCCCTGAGTCTGGGAATCCTGCGCAGATGACTGCCCCTGGTAAGCATTCTGACGGTCCTGGTAGCTGCTCTGGCGGTCCTGGTAACTGATCTGGCGATCCTGATGACCACTCTGACGGTCCTGATAGCTGCTCTGACGATCCTGGTAATTACTCTGGCGATCTCTGTAATTGTTCTGACGGCTCTGGTAGCTGCCCTGCCGGTCATTTCTCATCTGGCGCTCCCCACGCTCCTGACGGTCATTTCTCTCATATCGTTCCGCACGCTCGGTTTTCTCCGGACGCCCCGTGCGGTCCTGGAAGACCGCCGGTCTCTCCGATGCCATTTTCTCCTGTCCCGCACCTCCGGAAACATTTCCAGCAGCCGGCGCTTTCTCTTTCTGCGCTGCCGCCTGCATCGATGCTGCCGTATTCTCTCTATTTTCATTATTTTCTGCCGGTACTTTTGCGCCGCCGGCACTTTCCGCCGCCTCACAAAGGCGATCGATCAATTCTGCTTTTCTCAAGCCGCTGATATTCCTGATTCCCTGGCTCTTTGCCAGCTCTTTTAACTGGGTCAGCGGTAATGTTGCTAATTTTTCACGCATAATAATACTCCTTCATCCTTATTCCGGTTTTATCATCTCGTTGGGAATCAAAAAAGATCATAACAGCCTCCCCGTCTCCGGATCCGCTGCCTTGGAACCATTAGATTTGAAACTTTTCTCCGATCGGATCACCGCATTTCAGCGATATCGGAGGACTTTTTCGAAACTTCCCGGGAGCAAAGAAGCAAGTATCGTTTCCAATACTTTCCTCCCAGGCTGTTCTGATGAGTATATCTCATTATAACGCACACATAAAAAAATGGAAAGAGGAATTTTCAGTTCAGAAAATTCCTACCCGTGAAAAGCAGCTTCCCGCTTTATAAACTCCATATGCTCCCTGATCTTCTTTTCATACCCATTCTCCGACGGCTCATAGAATCTCATTCCTTCCATCCCGTCCGGCAGATACTGTTGGGTGACATAATGATTCGGATAGTCATGTGCATATTTATAGCCGAGTCCATGTCCCAGCTTCTCCGCGCCTTTGTAGTGCTTATCCTGAAGATGCGCCGGAACCGGCATCGTCCGCATATTCGCTACAGCCTTCATCGCATTCTGGATCCCCACACAGGCCGCATTGCTCTTCGGAGCCGTCGCGACATAGGCGGCCGCCTGGGAGAGGATGATCTGGCTCTCCGGCATTCCGATCCGCTCCACCGCCTGCGCCGCGCTCACCGCGACCACAAGCGCATTCGGATCCGCATTTCCGACATCCTCGGAAGCGCAGATCATGATCCTGCGGGCAATAAACTTCACATCCTCACCTGCATACAGCATTCTGGCCAGGTAATAGACCGCCGCATCCGGGTCCGATCCACGCATGCTCTTGATGAATGCAGAGATCGTATCGTAGTGGTTATCCCCGTCATGATCGTAGCGAACCACCCGTTTCTGGATACATTCCGCCGCGACATCGATCGTGATATGGATCTTTCCGTCCTCCGACTTGTCCGTCGTGAGAATTCCGAGCTCGACCGCATTTAACGCCGCTCTCGCGTCCCCGTTTGCCACATCCGCAAGGAAATCCGCCGCCTCATCCGTGATATCGGCTCCATAAGTTCCCATTCCTTTTTCCGTATCATAGACAGCCCGGATTACCAGTTCCCGGATATCCTGCTTTTCCAGCGGTTTTAGCTCGAAGATCCTGGATCTGGAAAGAAGCGCGTTGTTCACCTCAAAATACGGATTCTCCGTCGTCGCTCCGATCAGCGTGATCGTCCCGTCCTCCACGAACGGCAGGAGATAATCCTGCTGCGACTTATTAAAGCGATGGATCTCATCCACGAAAAGGATCGTCTTCTGTCCGTACATGCCGATCGCATCCTTCGCATTTTTCACGATCTCTTCCATATCTTTTTTTCCGGCAACAGTGGCGTTGATCTGCTCAAAGCGCGCACTTGTCGTATGCGCGATCACCTTTGCGAGCGTCGTCTTTCCTGTTCCGGGCGGCCCGTAAAAGATCACCGATCCCAGCTTGTCCGCCTTGATCGCACGGTAAAGGAGTTTATCCTTTCCGATAATATGTTTCTGACCGACCACCTCGTCCAGAGTCGTCGGGCGCATTCTGGACGCGAGGGGCGATTCCTTCTCCATCGTATTTTGTCTCATATAATCAAATAAATCCATGAAAACTGCCTTTCCCGAATGTTTTAATCGACCATCAGTTCGTCTACTGTAACAAAAGTATACCCTTTCGCCGTAAGGTTGTCAATGATCCGGAGCGCAGCTTCCACGGATGTCCGGAACTCATCATGCATCAGGATGATGTCCCCGTCCTCCGTATCTTTTAAGACTTTTGCGGTCACTTTTTCCGTGTTCTTCAGACGCCAGTCGATGGAATCGACATCCCAGAATACCGGGATCATGTCCACCGCCTCCTCCAGCTTCGCATTCCAGCTTCCGTATGGCGGGCGGACGTACTCCGGCATGACTCCGGTCACTGCCCGGATCTTCTCCCCGGTTTCACAGATTTCTTTTTTGGCATCCGAAAGCGGTTCTTTCGTGAGATCCTTATGTGTCATACAATGGACACCGATCAGATGGCCATCCTCCGCCATCTGCTTTACGAGATCTTCCTTTCCGTCAATGCACTCGCCGACAAGAAAAAAGGATGCACGGATCCCGCGTTCCCTGAGACCGTCCAGGAGCGGCTTTGTGTATCTGGAATTCGGACCATCATCGAATGTGAGCGCCACGTATTTTCTCATATCGGTCTCCTTCTCCCGTACCATGTCCGATTTTCCCGCTGCAACTTCTCTCTCTTTTCTGCCGTTTCTTTTTTCCTGCTCCCCTGACTCCCTCTCTTCTTTATTTCTTTCATGATACACGTCTCCCTTAAAATCCTTTTCCGCACCTTCTCCTTTCCACATCCGCAAGGTCACGCCGCACAGGATCAGATCCACAACCAAAATTGTCAAAAACAGAATGATGTTCTGTCTGAATTTCATTAATACCTCCCGACCATCTGTTTTTCCATCTCATTTTTCATTGATCTGCCGTCTTAAAAAGAACGAATGAAATCCTCAAAATCCGCCGATATTGTGTAATATGGAATGTTCCATCCAGAAACTTTCTGCCTGCGGAGGAGGCAAACCATCCTCTTCTTTCTATAAATATATGCGCATGATCGTTTTCCTTTCCTCTCCCACCAGAAAATGCACATGACACCTCAAAACAGACAGAACCCCTGAAACAGCGATATTGGGGATCGTCTGCCTCAGGGGTTCTGCGCTCAATATGTATCATCTTTTCCCTTATGGGGATCACGGCCGGAAATGCGGATTTTTTCGCTGTGGCGAGGCAGCGGGCCCTTCGGCCTTCCATTTCTCCTGCGGGCATCCATTCCGCAGAAAAACCGGTCTTTATCACATCCACCACGATGTGAATCTATCAAAGTGGGGGAATCTGCAAATTCAGCCAGACAACTTTGCAACTTTCAAAAGCCGGACATCGTTGTCCAAGTGGGTGGGCTCGGGATCCCTGTGAGTGGATCCCGGGTCCGGAAAAGGATGGGTACAATAACTAAAAATTAGTTTGTTTATCTTCCTTTTTGTTTTTGTGTTTTTATTATAGGCCATACTTCATAGAATGTCAATCATTATTTCAAACTTTTTGTATGAAAAAATGTTATATAATTGACAAACAGTTTGTTATATGATATTCTGAGACCAGTTAAAAGTTTCAGAGGTTTGTTCGCCTCTGGTTTGTTAATATTTTCACGTAGTGTTCCGGCGGTGCATTTCGGGGGGAATGCCTGATCCGGTATCTGTCTCCATGGAGGTGCATTTATGGAAATTTCCAAGTATCTTGATTTCGACTTTTTGATCCGTTTTCTGGAAGGTCTCCAAAAATTTCTCGGTGAAAACAGTGAGATCTTAATTCACGACTACCGGAAAGGTTACGATCATACGATCGTCTATGCTTTAAACGCTGCGCTCAGCGGACGCGATGTCGGCGGTTCTCCGAAAGGGGGAATGATCACGCAGTTCGGAAAAGATATCGAACCTCTGAAGGACAGTCTCCAGACTTTCTCAAACGGTCAGAAAGATCAGTTTTACAAATCCTTCACGACCCTGATCCCGGATGAGAACGGCAAGATCATCGGAGCTGTCTGCGTAAATCTCGATGTCTCCGACTTTTTAAATGCCCAGCGTGCGCTCCATGCGTTCGTCCAGTATCCGATGACCCACCATGCGCCGATGAGTGACAAAGACGCGCTTGCGACCAAGAATGTGGACGATATCCTTCAGTACTATATGAATCAGGCGGAACTCCTCGTCGGAAAGCCGATGGGACTCATGAATAAAGAAGAAAAGATCCGCGCTCTGGACTATCTCGACCAGAAAGGTGTCTTCAAGATTTCCAAGACGAGCGTGCTCCTCTGTGAGACGCTGAAGGTTTCAAAATACACGCTTTATAATTATCTTGAGGAGGCGAGAAGCAGCCGAAATACTGCTGATGATTCACAGTAATTATTTCAGATTCTATCTGCATTTTAAGATAGCAGGGTCAAAAGTCGGAAATCCGATGCAAGCTTGCCTGCAAGAGCTTATTTTCCGTAATCTCGCCCATGGCCTTTGCGATGTCGCGGAAGCGGTTCGCATTGCCGATCAGGTTGAACTCTTCCACATGCGGGAGAAGGATCGCGTTGCAGACACCGTGCGGGCGATTGTACATACCGCCGAACTGGTGAGCCATCGCATGGACATATCCGAGGGATGCGTTATTGAATGCGATACCTGCGAGATACTGTCCGTAAGCCATCTTGTCGCGGGCCTTCATGTAAACTCCGTTTGCAACTGCTTTCGGGAGATACTGGGTGATCATCGTGATCGACATCAGCGCTGCCGCATCGGTCAGCGGGTTTGCATTCCTTTTTGTTTTGCTCTGACGTCATGTTATCACGGACATATGTCTTTGTTAAGAGGATTTTCAAACTTTTTGTTTGCTATTTTATTTTTATGTTACAAATAGTTTGTTTTTGTCGTAATAAACAGGACTGTCCTGCCAAACCATCTGCTGCCGGCGGCAGCTCCTACCGCGGAAGTACCTGGATATCAGGAAACAGCAATCTCCGATATCGAATGAACTCTTCTCATGAGGATATTTTCAACGCAGAAAAAGCGCATTCTGTCTGTCATTGCTAATGTTGTAATGACAACAGAACACGCTCTTCCATTGCAGTTTTCTATGTCTATCTCAACAGATCCTGCCTGTTAAAATACGTCGTATGCAGCAGCTTATGCGCTTTCTCGCTGCACGGCTCCCCGAGGTATGTCTCGTAGACGCGCTTTACCGCCGGATTCTTGTGGGAAAGGCGGATCGGGAGGTTCTTTTCGGCCTCGTAGATGGCTTTCTTCCGCTCTTCCATGATCTTCCAGGTCTTCGGCGGATTTCCGCCGCCGCCGATGCAGCCGCCCGGGCAGGCCATGATCTCGATAAAGTGATAATCAGCCTTTCCCTCTTTTATCTTTTCCAGAAGAATCTTCGCATTCTTGATTCCATGAGCCACCGCCACACGGATCTCCGTGCCGTTCAGATTCACAGTCGACTCCTTGATCCCCTTAAATCCGCGCACATCCGTATACTCCAGGCGCGGCATCTCCTGTCCGGTCACAACCGCATAGACTGTCCTGAGTGCCGCCTCCATAACACCGCCGGTCGCACCAAAGATCAGGCCTGCCCCGCTTCCCTCGCCGAACGGATCGTCGAACGGGGTATCCGGAAGTTCAGAAAAATCGATCCCGCCCGCACGGATCAGGTTTGCGAGCTCCTGGACCGTGATCGAGATGTCGACATCCTGATATCCGCTGTCACGCATCTCCGGTCTCGTACACTCAAACTTTTTCGCCGTACACGGCATGACGGACACGCTGCAGATCTCGCCAGGATCAATGCCTTCCCGCTCCGCAAACCAGGTCTTGATCATCGCCCCGAACATCTGCTGCGGAGATTTCGCGGTGGAGAGGTGATCCGTCAGGTTCGGCGCATACGTCTCACAGTACTTGACCCATGCCGGACAGCAGGATGTGATCATCGGCAGAGTTCCGCCGTTTTTCAGGCGGTGCAGAAGTTCCGTTCCTTCCTCCATGATCGTCAGATCTGCGGAAAAATCGGAATCAAACACTTTATAAAATCCGAGACGTTTTAACGCAGACACGAGTCTTCCGGTGCTGACCACGCCCGGCTTTTCCCCGAGTGCCTCCGCAAGTGTGATCCGGACAGACGGGGCCACCTGGATGATCAGCTTCTTTCCGAGCTCCTTCTGCTTCATGAGCCCGTATGTATGGTAATGGACTGTCAGGGCGCCCGTCGGACATACCTGGACACACTGGCCGCAGCCGATACAGTTCGTGTCTGCGAGCTTCTCGCCGTAAGCCGGAGCAACTAACGTATGGAAGCCGCGATTTTCCTTCGAGAGGACGTTGATCCCCTGAATATCGTTGCACATCTCAAGACATCTGCCGCAGAGAATACACTTCTGAGGGTTTCGCATGATTGCCGGGGAAGACCAGTCCTCCTCCTGATGGCGGATCTGTGTGTCATAGCGGATATCGAGGTGCATGCCGAGATCCTGAGCGACCTTCTGGAGATCACATTTTCCGCTCTTCGGACAGACGAGACAATTCTGCGGATGTCTTGCAAAGATCAGCTCCAGGATATTTCTGCGCGCCTTCAAGACCTTCGGGGACGCCGTCTGAACGACCATGCCCTCAGCGACCGGGGTGCTGCAGGCAGTCGGAAGAAGTCTCTGTCCTTCCACCTCCACCACGCAGATGCGGCAGACCGCCTTAATGCTCAGGTCCTCATGGTAACATAATGTCGGAATATGGATACATGCTTTTTTCGCCGCCTGAAGGATCGTCGTTCCCTCTTCCACCTCAACAGGCTGGCCGTCTATGATCAGATGGATCATCGGTAAATTCCTCCTTTCCCGCTGCATACCGGACAGAAATCTTTATCAATATGGTGCAGATATGCGTTCCGGAAGTTCTGAATGCTGGTGCGGACCGGGACCGCCGTAGAATGGCCGAGTCCGCAGAGCGCAGTGAGCTGCATCGTCTCTGTCAGCTCGTCGATCTTTTCGAGATCCTGGATCGCGCCGTGTCCCTGGGCGATGCGGTTCACAAGATTGTAGAGCTGCTGACCGCCTTCCCGGCACGGGGTGCATTTTCCGCAGGACTCACCGCGGAAGAAATCAAGGTTGTTGAGCACGATGTCGACAATACAGTTCCGGTCGTCGATCACGAGGATCGTTCCGCAGCCGAGTCGTCCGCCTGACGCAGACACCGAGTCGATATCCAGGTTCATGTCGATCTGATCCGCATTGATGATCGCGCCGGAGGTACCGCCGGTCTGGACGCCTAAAAGCTTATGGCCGTCCGGGATGCCGCCGCAGACTTCATAGATGATATCTTTTAAATTCACACCCATCGGAAATTCAAAGACACCTCTCCGGACCACGTTGCCGCAGACCGTGAAAAGCTTTGTTCCCGGGCTGTTTTCCGTTCCGATGGACCGGTACCACTCCGCTCCGTTTTTGATGATCGGTGCGAGGTTTGCAAGAGTCTCGACGTTGTTTAACATTGTCGGTTTTCCGAACAGTCCGTGGATGCTCGGGAATGGCGGACGGAATCTCGGCTCCCCGCGTTTTCCTTCGATCGATTCAAACAGGGCTGTCTCCTCACCACAGACATATGCGCCCGCGCCGGACCGGAACTTGATTTCAAAATCATACCCGCTCCCCATCATGTTCTTTCCGAGATATCCGAGCGATTCCGCATGGAGCAGGGCCGCCTGCATGACCGGGAAAAGATACGTATATTCCGCGCGGAGATAGATGTAGCCGACATGGGCGCCGACCGCTTTCCCGGCGATCGCCATTCCCTCAAAGATCGAGCACGGGTCTGTCGACAACAGGATCCTGTCTTTGTTTGTTCCAGGCTCTCCTTCATCTGCATTACAGACGATGTAGCGGACCGGATCCGCCGCATTTGCCGTAAACTGCATCTTTCTCCAGGTCGGGAATCCCGCTCCGCCGCGGCCGCGAAGTCCCGCTTCCTTCACCGTCTCGAGGATCTCCTCCGGGGTCATCGCGAGCGCTTTTTCGAGAGCTGCAAATCCGCCGTTGTCCGCGTATTCCTGCGCATTTTTCGGGTCAATTTTTCCACGATTCTTTAAGAGTACATGAACTTCCTGCATGATCTACACATCCTCTCTGATATATTGTTTGATGATCTCCCGGACAGATTCCGGGGTCAGGTTTCCGTATGCCCGGTCATTGATCATGATCGCCGGGGAGATCTCGCAGAGTCCCAGGCACGGGCAGTATTCCAAGGTAAACCTTCCGTCCTCAGTCGTCTCGCCGATCGAGATTCCGAGCTGATCCTCGATGGCCTCCACGATCTCCTTCGCTCCGTGGACATGGCACGGGGCGCTCTTGCACATGCGGACGATGTATTTGCCCTGAGGTTTCACCGAAAGCATCGCGTAAAAGGTTACAAAGCTGTAGACCTGGTTCATCGGGATGTTCATCTCCCTTGCGATGACACTGGCGACCGCTTTTGAGAATGCCGGCACAACCTTCTGCGCCCGGATCAGGACTGTCATCAGCATATCCGGACGGTCTTTATATTCCGCCGCGATCGCAGCTACCTGTACAAGCTTCGACGCCGGCGTCTTGTAAACATAACTGTCTCTCTCCATGTTGCTTCCTCCCATCTGCATTGAGTCCTCGCCCACTGCTTGTCGCTTTACGCAATAGAAGCAAGGGACTGCCTTGATTCTTCAAACTAAATATTTGTGTGAATTACTTATTGTCTGATTTTATTTCGCATTATATCGCGGACATATGTCCATGTCAAGAGGATTTTCATACTTTTTGTTTGTTATTTTGTTGTCGCATTACAGTTTGTCTGGTTTTTATCAAACACTCCGTCGCAAATCTATCCCTTCCGGTTCCGGGATCCTGTCGGTTCTCACACAAAATCCCGCAATTGACGAACCCAAAAGTTGCCGCTATAATAGCGTTAATTTAAAACGTCTTATCGCATATCCGATTTCATTAAAACAAACGGAACCGAAAACGCCGGCATCGTATTAGCTGGCGGTGTTCTCCCGATCGAAGCACTGAACGCAGCAAAGGGAACCGCATGGGCAGAGGACATGATGAGCCTCATCCAGAAACAGTAGATCCCGGGACTTACCAAATGGTACAACGAAGGCAGCAAAGAAGAGCTTGCAGCAATTCCATGACTCATTACGAATGACAAAGTTGTATACGGACCGCTCTACCGCAACCCGAAGCGCATCTTCGGAATCGTTCTCAACTATCTCGACCATGCCGGAGACATCGGCTGCGCAGCAACTAGGCCGGAACGAATGCTTAACCGGTAAACAAAACAGGATTTCTTTGCAGGGCATGCTGCCGGCGGCTTCTGCGGATGGCCAACAGCAAAACGAGAGACAGGATCTGGTTTTTACCGGATTCTGCCTCTCGTTCTTTATAAAACAGCATTTCCCATTCTTTATCAGAATGCATATCACAGTTACATCTTTCTCTTGCTTCTGTCTTACTCTCCCATACAGTAAAACGTAAACTCTCCCTCTGCCAGCACCTTCCCGGTTTCCGACTCCATCACCTGGGATTTTGTGAAGCAGACGGTTTTTCCTCGCTTCGTGATCTTTGCGACTCCGCGGAGCTTCTTCGCGCTGCTGCCGCGGAGGAACCGGAACGAACTGTCCAGTGTCACGTATTTTCTTCCGTCATTCCTCGTCACAAGTCCTGCTGCGATCTCCGCCATCACAAACATCAGTCCGCCGTGGACTGTCTGCATGGCATTTAAGGAATCCTCCGTAACCTCCGCACACACTTCGGCTGCGTCCTCGGACAAAGCGACTGCGCGGATGTTGTTGTGGATCATGAATGGATTGGTGCGGTTTACGCGCTCCATCTGTTCTACGAATGTTTCTTTTGGCTGTTTTTCTGTATCCATCTTATTCCTCCTGCTGCTCTCTTCGTATTTTTGTGCTGAATGACATGATCTCATCTATTTCGTACAGTTCGCCGCATCGATCGCGATCGCCAGCATGAGCGCCATGACCTCATCCTTCGGATCCACGATGTCGATCACATAGGTATCGCCCCATTGAAACGGCTTTTTTGAAATATGGACCGCCACACAGCACGCCTCATAGACATCATATTCCCACGCCAGAAAGTCTCCCTCACACCGCCATCCGTTGTAATCCAACTCATAGCGCGGCTTGAAAAAGGAAAATTCTTTCTGAACACTTCCGGCCTCTTTTCCTCCGATTTCGATATCAAAACACGGCAAAACCGCAAACAGCCGCTGTTTCACCATGCCGACTTCCTTTCCACTCTTATCATACACGTGGATCTGATGCCCCAGCGCAAAAAATTCCGCTTTTACGAAATACTTTGGGTTCTCATGTTCATCATAGACGTCATAGGTATCGGTCCATGAGAAGACTCTTTGTTTGATCAGTAACTGCATAGTGGCCTCCTTTCCGACTATCTGTTTGCATCCCATCTTGCAAATACTTCCTCCACCGCCGCCAGATATTCCGGCACATGCTGCGATTTACGGATCTTTTTGGCGAGTTTTTCGCTGTCCGGCACTTCTGCCAGCATGTAGCTCCAGAGATCTTTCATCCGGAACAGAAGATTCCGGTCGCCGGACATGGTCTCGCGGTAGTGTTCAAAGAGGGCGTCATGGAACTCGCGGATCCTCGGCAGGATGTCCCCTTTGTTTCTATTCCCTTGAGTCTGTAACTGCCCATCTGCTTCAAAAATCCTAACTCCGTTTTCAAGACGATCCGTACAAGCTTCCGTCTCTTCCTGCAAGATCATCTCCGCCAACGCCGGATTCCGGATCAGTCCTCTTCCGATCATAACCGTCCCGACTGTTGGAAACTTTTCCCGAAATTCTTTTGTCTTCTCCACCGTAAACAGATCCCCGTTATACACGACCGGATTTCTGCTCTCCTTCAAAATGTCTGCAAATACATCGAGATGCGGGGTTCCTTTATAAAATTCCTTCTGGATCCGGGGATGGACCGTCAGTTCATGGATCGGGTAGCGGTTATAAACCTGCATAAGTTCCGGCCACTCTTCCACCTCATTCTTCCCGATCCGTGTCTTTACCGAAACGAGGAATTCACCATTCCGCACTGCTGCGTCTGAAAACACCTCATCAAAAAAGCGGTCCAGATCATCCGGGTAGAGAAGAAATCCGGAACCTTTCTTCTTTGCCGTGACCGTTCCGGACGGACATCCGAGATTCAGGTTGATCTCCCGGTATCCCATCTCTGAGAGTTTCTTCGATGCAAGAAGAAAATCCCCAGCCCTGTTTGTCAGGATCTGCGGAACGACCGGTACCCCGGCATTGTTTTCCGGCAATACATCCCTCATCTCCTTCACGCTCATCCCCTGTTCCGGTCCCGGCGCCAGAAACGGAGTAAAATATTTCTCCACACCGCCAAAATATTTGTGGTGCAGGTTTCTGTATGGATAGGTTGTAATCCCCTCAAGCGGGGCAAAATAGATATGCATGTCTTATGTTCCTCGTATCGTTCGTTTGATTTTTCATTATCGTACCACATTTTATTGCTACAGGCAAATTTCTCTCCTTTTCTCTGGAAAACCTGTCCCATTTCCACTATACTATAGGTACACGGAAAGATCATCTTTCCGCTACCACAGCACTTTCCTTCTGCGGACCTTTCCTGAGCAACCTCCGCAGAACTGTTATGGCAACATGCGCTTGGCTTGAATATTTTTGGAGGTGTTTTCGTTATGACAGATTTAAGTATTCATGAATTATCCCTTGGATTCGCTCACGATAAACAGATGCTGACCGATTTTCTCGCAAAGCATCATTTAAATTATGAAGATGATATCGAGGCGGCATTCGGCGTGTTCGATGCCGATGAGAATCTGACCGGCTGCGGATGCTGTGCCGGGAATCTTTTGAAATGTTTTGCGGTCGATGAAAGTCTGCGCGGGCAGAATGCGCTCGGAAGTCTCGTCTCCCGCCTTGTGGAAAACCGCTTTGCCGCCGGTCATTACGATCTTTTTGTCATCACCCGGCCGAAAAATAAGGTACTCTTTACCTCCTGCGGATTCTATCCGTTAGCGGAGACAGAGTCCGTTCTGATGCTGGAAAACAAGAAAAATGGACTCGACAATTTCTATAAAAAGTTTCTTGCCGGGACCGAAGATTCCGACAACATCGGCTGCATCGTCATGAACTGCAATCCGTTCACAAAAGGCCATCTTGCACTGATCACCTACGCGGCCAGAGCCTGCGACCTGCTCCACATCTTTGTGGTCGAGGAAAACCGCTCCCAGTTCCCGTTTGCGGACCGCCTGCGCCTTGTCCGCGAAGGAACCGACCACCTTGCGAACGTCATCGTTCATCCGTCCGGCCCATATATGATCTCCAATGCGACCTTCCCGACCTATTTCTTAAAGGAAGGCGAAGACGCCGCAAAGATCCAGAGTGAGCTCGATATCACCCTGTTCGCCTCCCGGATCGCACCGCTTCTTCATATTAAAAAGCGCTTTGCAGGGGAAGAACCGTTCGATCCGGTGACGAGAAATTATAACGAAGCCATGATCCGGATCCTGCCCCGCTATGGGATCTCCTTCATAAAGATCGACCGGATCACCACCGAAGGCCCGGACGGAAAACCGGAAGTTATCAGCGCTTCCCGCGTCCGCAAGCTCCTCGCCGAGCATGGCGTAACGGATGAAGTACTTTCCCTGGTGCCGGAATGTACTGCGAAGTATCTGAAAGAAAAGTTTTCTGCTGAAAGTACACACTAAGGCAGGAATCCGTTTCAAATCGGCTGCGCAGACGGGATTTTTGCCTTCAGACCTACTGAACAGTTACTTCTTTTACAACATGGGAGGTATCCATGAACCTGACCGACGTGATCACCGGCACTCCGGTGACTTCCGAAGAACTCCGCGCCGCAAGAGACCGGCGTATACTGAAAAAGTGGGAGCTGCTCTCCGCAGGAGACGGCTCCTGCCTTGTGGAATTTTCCTTAAATATTGCCGGAGCGGTGAAAGTGTTTCCTTTCTCCCGTGCCGCGTTTCGCGAGGAACTCCGGGAATTGCAGGAAAAACTCGGCCGCTTCTCCATAAAAAATACAAAGATCTGTGAAGAGCCAACCGGCGATCACGCCTTTTTTCTCCTGGATTCCCCGGAAATCCCGGTCAAACAGTTTCTCGTCTCCATCGAGGAGAGTCATCCGCTCGGCCGTCTCTTCAATCTCGATGTGTGCGGACTGGACGGAGTTTCCGTAAAGCGGCAGGATCTTCATCTCCTTCCCCGCACCTGTCTGGTGTGCGGCGGGGATGCGAATACCTGCCTGGCCCAAAAACGCCATTCCATGGAACTCATCCAGTGGCAGACGGCAAAACTCTTTAACGATCATTTCAGGGACCGCTCGGCAGATCTTGCCGCCTCCGCAGCGGTCCGCGGACTGCTCTACGAAGTATCCACAACCCCGAAACCGGGACTTGTGGACCGGAACAACTCCGGTTCGCATTCGGATATGGACTTTTTTACATTTCTGGACAGCAGCGCTTCCCTGATCCCATGGTTCCGGGAATTTTTCTGTCTCGGGTGGGACCATGCAGACGAGGCGGACGAACAGATCTTTGAGCGGCTCCGCTATGCCGGGCAGCGCGCGGAGACCGCCATGCTCTCCGCCACGCACGGGATCAACACCCACAAAGGTCTTGTCTTCGCCTCTGCGATCCTCTGCGGGGCGCTGGGAAAAGTCCATGCAGGAAAGAGTCTGCCGCTTCCGGCCGGGGAAGTTCTCAGCGAATGCAGGAAGCTTGGAAGCTGTTCACTCGGTGATCTGGCAAAACTTTTCAATCATCAGAACAAGTCGTCCCACGCTTCTTCCATTGATGTGAACTCGCAGGATAGCCGGGGTTCTATGCCGATGGACACCAAAAATCATCCCCCACAAGCTGAACCATCCGCCTTGTCGAACGGCGAGCGAATCTTCTCCGCCTACGGAATCCAGGGAGCCAGAGGAGAGGCTGCTGCTGGTTTTCCTTCCGCTGTCCGGATCGGACTTCCGGCACTCAAAAAATGGCTTGCCGCCGGTTTTTCCTTAAACGATGCGGCCGCCATGGCACTCCTCACCCTGATCTCGGAGGCCGATGACACCAACATGGTGCACCGCGGCGGTCCGGAGCTCGCAAAAAAAAGCAAAGAGCAGGCAAAACACCTGCTCTCTGCTGTCACGAATGATTCATTCAAAGAAATATTGTCTTCACTGGACGAACAGTACATCGCCATGCACTTAAGTCCCGGCGGATGTGCTGATCTCCTGGCCGTCAGCCTGATGTTCCATTTTCTGGAAACATGCGGGATGATCAGCCCTGTTATTTCATCGTCACTTCCACACCGTCGTCCTCCGTCCATGTGATCTCGTAGGTGTCCGCTGTGTAAGTGAATCCCTGGATCTCCACCGATGCAGTGTCGATCTTCTTTAAGGAAACCGTAAAATCCGTACAGTCATCCGTGTCCTCTCCCACATATTCGTAGAGGAGACTGTCCGGATCATTCGGTTTCTTCATCAGATCTCCCGAAATCGCTGACAGGCGATCCAGGCTGATTGTTCCGGAAAGACCGTACTCCGCCTCGCAGATCTTCAGTGCCTCCGCGATCCGGTGTCCCTTTTCATAAGCTACCGCGTTCTTCGCGCGCTCCACATATCCATTGTAGACTCCGATGCTCACAGATGCAAGGATCACCATGATGACGATGACTACCATCAGTTCCACCAGGGAATATCCGCCCTGATCTTTTTTCTTTCGTTCTCTGAAGTTTCTGAAATCCCATATTTTCTTCGTCATACTCTGCCCCTGCTTTCTCTCTGCCCGGAGCAATCCGATGACGCGCCTATTCTGTTGTCACGAAACCTGCTTTTTCATGTTCTCGCCCCGGTTGATCTTCATCGTTACAGTTTGTTTATAACATATGGTCATATCGCATTCTATTGTCCGAATTCCGTCAATCATTTCGATTCCAGCACTGCCATCGCGATCTTTTCCGGTGTGATCGGCAACTCATAAAATCTTGTCCCTGTTGCATTGTAGATCGCGTCCGCAACTGCCGGGAGCGGGGTGTTGATCACGACTTCACCGATCGATTTCGCGCCGAACGGTCCCTCATTCTCATAGCTCGACTCAAAATCGACCCGGATCTTTCCGATATCCACGCGGGTCGGGATCTTATACTGCATCAGGGAATTTTCCGCGAGCTTTCCAAGTTTATTGTAGGTAATATTTTCCGTGAGCGCCATTCCGATCCCCTGCAGGATCCCGCCTTCCGCCTGGACTCTCGCAAGGTTCGGGTTCACCGGCGTTCCGCAGTCGACGGCGGCGGCATAATCGATGATCTTCGCCTCACCTGTCTCAAGATCCACCTCGACCTCCGCGGCTCCGACCATAAACGGCGGCGGAGAGATCGGGGAGCTGTTCGTCACGGTCGCCTCGAGAGCGATCCCATTTCCGCACATGGAGGCGGTGGCGATATCTGCAAGGGAAACCTGCTGTTTTTCTGCTGAGCCTAAATTCTCAACATTTTCCGGCTGCGGATTTGAATTCTCTCGTTCGTCCACGACATGGATTCCTGCCGCTTTTTCCGGATCGACCGCACTTTTTTTCTCTCTCCGTACAACCTTCCCGTCAAACACGACCTCATTCTCCGGGCAGTTCATCATCTGTGCACCGAGTTTGCAGATCTGTTCCCGAACCTGCAGTGCACACTTTTCGACCGCTTTTCCCGTGACATACGTCGTACTGGACGCGTAGGAACCGGAATCATACGGCGAAGTATCCGTGTCCGCGCCGAACACCGTGATCTCATCGACAGAGCACTCGAGAACCTCCGCCGCGATCTGCGCCAGGATCGTATCACAGCCGGTTCCCATATCGGCTGCACCGATCGACAGCGTGTAGAATCCGTCGTCGTTCACCTTGATCGTGGCACTTCCCACATCGACGGACGAAATACCGGATCCCTGCATCGCCATTCCCATGCCGACCGCGCGGACCTTTCCGTTGCCCATATCGCGGACCGGATATTTTTCGTCCCAGTGGATCATCTCTTTCACACGCGCAAGACAGCGATCAAGCGCACAGCTCGTATTGACCTGACCGTAATAGGCCGGCATCACGTCGCCCTCTTTGATGATGTTCTTCTCGCGGATCTCAAACGGATCCATGTGAAGCTTCGCGGCAAGTTCGTTCACCGCGGACTCCACCGCGAACAGTCCCTGTGTCGCCCCGTATCCACGGTACGCCCCGGCAGACATCACGTTCGTGTATACAACATCACTCACAAACCGGAATGCCTTCGCCTTCCCGTAGAGCGGGATGGATTTATGCCCGGAAAGTCCGACCGTTGTGGGACCATGTTCCCCGTAAGCGCCCGTGTTGGACAGCGTGTACATGTCGATGCCGTTGACGATCCCGTCCTTACTTGCACCGAGACGCACATGGACTTCCATCTCATGGCGCGGTGTAGAGGCGGTCATGCTCTCCTCGCGGGTAAAGATGATCTTTGACGGTTTCTTTGTCATCCAGGTCACATAAGCCGGATAAACCTCGCTGATCGATGTCTGCTTCGCACCGAATCCGCCTCCGATCCTCGGCTTGCTGACGCGGATCATGGACTTCGGGATATGGAGCGCATTGGCGATGATCCGGCGGCAGTGGAATACGATCTGGGTGGAGCTGACCACGTTGAGGCGTCCGTAAGCGTCGATCGTACAGAACGTCCGGAATGTCTCCATCATCGTCTGCTGACATGCCTTCGTGTGATAGACATGGTCGATCACAACATCGCTCTCCCTCAATACTTTCTCGATATCTCCCTCTCCCGATTCGTCATGGGCGCACAGATTTCTCTTATTGTCCGCCCCGACCGGAACAAGACTCTCCCAGTTGTCCTCCGGATGCACCAGGATCCTGTTGTCCTTCGCCTTCCTGAAATCAAGGAGCGGTTCCAGGACCTCGTACTGGACTTTGATGAGCTTTAATGCCCGGTCCACGCATTTTTCATCGCGACCGGCAACGATCGCGACCACATCCCCGACGTAGCGGACATGCCGGTCAAGCAAGAGTCTGTCATACGGACTCATCTCCGGATATGTCTGTCCTGCCTGCGTGTACCGCTTCGCGTCCTGCGGGATATCTTCCCAGGTATAGATCGCCTCAATCCCGTCCACTTTCATCGCAGCCGTCTTATTCAAGGAAGTCACGATCGCGTTCGCATGCGGGGAGCGCAGGAGTTTTACGATCAGACAGTCCTTCGGAGTGATATCGTCCATGTATACAGGCTGTCCGGTCACAAGCTGCATCGCGTCCTTTTTTCGGACAGGTTTATTTACATATTTCATAACTTTCGTCCTCTTTCTGTATTTGTAACAGTCTCACATCATTTGTTCTGCGTGTTGTCACGGTCCGACCGTCACACGCGCGCCTCACCGGACCGTCACCCGTTCTTTTCTTTCTTCCATGCGAGAAATGCCTGGATACCGCGAAGCTGTCCCTCGTAGCCGGAGCAGCGGCATAAGTTGCCCGCCAGATACTCCTTGATTTCCTCCGTATCCGGATATTCGTTTTCCCGGAACAGCGCCAGCGCGTTCATAATGAAGCCAGGATTGCAGAATCCGCACTGCTCGGCGCCCTGATCCGCGATAAAAGCGCCGAATTCCTTCGCTTCGTCCTGAAGTCCTTCCAGCGTCGTCACACTTCTTCCGTCTGCCCGCGCCGCAAGAACGGAGCAGGAAAGCACCGGCTTTTCATCTAAAAATACCGTGCAGAGCCCGCAGTTCGACGTCTCACATCCGCGCTTTACACTGTAACAGCCGTGATTCCGCACAAAATCGATCAGAAGAAGGTCTGCGTCGATCTCCTCCGAGATCTTTTTTCCATTTAATGTTATCGTGATGTTCATGTATGATTCCTCGTTTTTATCTGTTTCCAGTTTCTTTATGCTCCATAACGGACTGAGTTTCTTTCAGTCAGACAAAGCTTTCTTCTTTCAAACCGTTCTTCATCCGTCTGTTCTTATTCCCCCAACTTACATACCGCTCGTCTCACCAGCACCCCGGCCAGATGGTTCCGGTACTCCGCGCTTCCTCTCGTGTTGGAGCCGGTCACGATCTGTTCTTTTACACACTTGGCAGCATACTCCGCGATGTTTTCCACATTTTTGTCCTTCATATCCTCATTGGACAGCTCAAAGAGAACCGCTTTTCCCGGTCTTGCCCCGATCGCAAACCGGTATCCGGCTTCTGTCTTTGCCGCGGCACAGGTGAGGACCGGAAAATCGGTCTGCGTGTTGCGGACGGACTGGTAATCAAACGATGCCGCTTCTTTTTTTACGATCAGCCGGACCAGGATGTCCCGGTCATACGGCATTTTTGCGTACTCTCTCAACGGAATGATCCCGCCTTTGTAAAGCTCCACATAGCTGTCCATCGCCAGAAACATCGTCAGCACGTCGGAAAATCCGTATCTTCCGTAAATACTTCCTCCGACCGTCGCGAGATTCCGGAACTGGACGCCGACGATGTGACGCACCGACTCCCGCACAGCGCCGTCCGTATACCCGTTAAGTCCCGAATCAAGTTCCAGATCTCTCAATGTGACCATGCAGCCGATCCGGAACTCGTCCTCCGTCTCCTCGATCGTGTCAAGTCCGAGTCCGGACAGGTCGATCGCCGTACCGATCTGCATCTTTCCCATCTTCAGCCAGACCATGCCGCCCAGGACCCGGTTGCTCTTTTTCTGGTTTAACTGCCACGCCTCTTCCAGGCTTTCCGCTTTTTTATATTCCCTGATGACTCTCATACCATTGCTCCTCATGATCCCTCAGAATATGCAGTTGTTCCCGCCTTTTCCTGCTCTCAAAAAAGTCCGGATCCCTGTATTCTGAAGCGTTCTTCAAAAATTACTTTTATTTTAACATACTTTCTGCTATAATTCCGTTATAGTTGGAAAAATACAACGATATTCCAGCAAAAAAAGATCGAAAGAGGACAAAAGATTATGAAAAAAAATCTCAAACAGCTCTCCGCTCTGCTCTTAGCTCTCGCATTATCTGTGAGCGTAACTGCATGTGGAAGCAACACCGCATCAACAACAACTGCTGCCGCTGAGACGACCGCAGAATCCACCGAAGCAGCTTCTGAATCCGCTTCTGAGACTTCCGAGGCCGCTGCCTCCGACATGGAAGTCACCTATCCGGTTACCATCACTGACCATCTCGGCCGTGAGGTTACGATCGAGAAGCAGCCGGAATCCTTTGTCAGCGGCTACTATATCTCCACAAGCCTGATGATCGCGCTTGGTCTTGACGACAAGTTAGTCGGCGTCGAGGCAAAAGCGGACAAAAGAAATATCTATAAACTCAGCGCTCCGGAGCTCACAAGTCTTCCGTCCGTCGGAACCGCAAAAGAGTTCGATCTGGAAGGCTGCGCAGCATTAAAGCCGGATCTTGTAATTGTTCCTGTGAAATTAAAGGATTCCATCCCGGCAATGGAAGAGCTCGGTCTCACCGTGATCGCTGTCAATCCGGAGGGTGACGCAAAGCTGATGGAGACGATCGACATGATCTCCACCGCAGCAAACGTAGTAGAAAAAGGACAGACACTCGAATACTGGATCTCTGATACCACCGCAGAGCTTGTCCAGTCTCTCGAGGGAAAAGAAACTCCGTCCGTATATCTTGCAGGAAACAGCGCTCTGTTACAGACTGCTGGTCCGGAAATGTACCAGTCCACTCTGATCGAGCATGCAGGCGGCGTCAATGCAGCTTCTGAGATCACAGATACCTACTGGGCTGATACTTCCTACGAGCAGATCCTTTCCTGGAACCCGGATTACATCATTCTCGCAGCTGATGCAGACTACGATGTGGACTCCGTTCTGAACGATTCCGCTCTTGCTGACTGCACAGCCATAAAAGAAGGACATGTTTACCAGATCCCGAGCGACATCGAGGCACTCGATTCTCCGGTTCCGGCAAGCTTTTTAGGAAGCTACTACGTCGCTTCCGTTCTTCACCCGGACGTTGTAACTGAAGACGATTTCAAGACAGCAGAGAAGAATTTCTATGAAACATTCTATGGATTCACTCCGGAAAGTGCAAACTAACTCAACCCGAACCATGGCAATCTTAACACTGGCGATGACTTTTGTGGTCATCGCCTTTGTTTCTGCCCTGAGTACCGGAAAATATCCGATCACATTATCTGACCTGGCCGCCGGGGATCCGATGGCGCTCCGTACCTTCACGGTTCTCCGCCTGCCGCGCGCTGTCATGGGACTCGTCGGCGGTTTTGGACTCGGGATCGCAGGATTCGTCTACCAGACGGTCTTCCGGAATCCGCTGGCATCCCCCGACATCATCGGTGTCTCCTCCGGAGCCAGTGCCGGTGCGGCTTTCGCGATCCTGTTCGTCTCCGCCGCCGCGCCGTCCACAACGCTCTTCGCATTTTTCGGTGCTCTTCTCGCCGTCTGCCTTTCCCTCGGGCTCACCGCTCTCTCCCCGGTCCGGGACCATTCTTCCATCGTTCTCGCGGGGATCGCGGTCCATGCTCTCGCGCAGACCGTTCTCATGCTCTTAAAGCTCATGGCAGATCCGGAAAAACAGCTCGCCTCGATCGAATACTGGATCATGGGAAGTCTCTCCGGCGTCACCGCATCGAAGATCCCGTTTCCGGTCGCGATCATCCTGAGCTCCTCCGCACTGGTCTTCCTGCTCCACCGCCATCTTCTGGCACTCTCGGTCCGTGAGGATGAAGCCCGCATGCTCGGCGTATCTGTCCGGAAAACACGTTTTTTCATTCTTTTTCTCGCTACACTCACCGTCGCAGCCGCCGTCAGTGTGACCGGACTCATCAGCTTCGTCGGTCTTCTCGCTCCGCACACAGCAAGACTTCTGACCGGTCATAACCGGAAGTCCGCATGCTTTCTCAGCGGTCTCATCGGGGGGTTCCTGCTCCTGACCGCGGATATTCTTGCAAAGTCACTCGCCGCAGTGGAGCTTCCTGTCAGTATCTTTACCTCGCTCCTCGGAGCGCCGTTTTTGATCTATCTGATCCTCTCGGAAAGGAGGCGCTGATCATTATGTCTGAATATTTTTCCATTCAGGACCTCTCCGTCTCTCTGGGCGGTCATCAGATCCTGGATCATCTTTCCCTTTCAGTTGAAAATCCCGGGCATATGATCGCGCTTCTCGGACCGAACGGGAGCGGAAAGACTACCCTTTTGCGGGCCATATGCGGAGAGCTTCCCCACAGTGGCCATGTTCTCCTGAACAGGCAGGACCTCACAGCTCTCTCTCCAAAAGCTCTCGCAGGACTCGTAAGTTATATTCCACAGCAGAGCGGGATCTCCATTTCCATGAGTGCGCTGGATGTCGTGCTCATGGGATTTTACTCCCGGTTGAAACTCTTCGAACAGCCGTCTGCCAAGATGCGGGAGGCAGCCCTCCAGGCGCTCGCTTCCGTCGGAATGGACGATTTTGCGAATCGGGATTACTTAACACTCAGCGGTGGGGAACAGCAGCTCGTGATCCTGGCGAGAACACTCATTGAAGATACTTCGCTCCTGCTCTTTGATGAGCCGGACAGTTCGCTGGACCTTGGGAATAAGTACCGGATGATGGGGCTGATCGCAGATATCGTACAGGCGGCACAGGGCGGTAGATCTGCTTCCCCTGCCTTTTTTCCCTATAAAAAAGAACCTGTCTCGACACATTCTCACATTGGGCCCGATTGTTTGCAACAATCTCACTCTTTGCGTGAATGCACATCATTGGCATGTAGCGCCGATGAACCAGGTGGGCTATCTTACTCAACCGGAAAAATTCTCACAGAAAAAACTGCAATTCTCTGTCTCCACGATCCGACACTCGCACTCGCATACTGTGATATCCTGCTGCTCCTAAAGGACGGCACGCTGATTCACACGCTGCATCCGAAGACGGATCCTGTCTCCGTCATGGAGCAGGCTTTTTCTGAGATCTACGGGGAGGTGCGTCTGGTTCCGCTTCCTGATCCATCAAAATGCGCAGGGAATCGACTCGTTCTCCTGCCGGTTTTATAGCTATAGCCCCGTGATCCTGGTTGTATTTTCCATAAAACCGGCTCATGATCCTGTTCATAGGAAACCTCTGGATTTTCCTCATGATCCCTGCGCACCATACCACTGATGTACCCGAAAGAAGGTGATCTTTTCATGAAATCTGACATCCGCGTCTTTCTATGTGACAACGACAATCTCCGCTTCTTCGGCGAAGGTCCCTGCCGTCTACTCCATCTGATCGAGGAGACCGGTTCGCTGCGGGCAGCAGCACTCTCGATGGGGATGGCATACACAAAAGCGCTCCATCTCATGAAGCGTGCGGAAAAGAATCTTGGTTTTTCACTGACCGCCAGAACGATCGGCGGAAAAGGCGGCGGCGGGAGTGTCCTGACACCGGAAGCAAAGGAGTTTTTACATGATTATGAAACCTGGCGGAACGCCTGCATTCAGAGCAGCCGCGAGTTCTATACTCAGATCTTTTCTAAATATAGCCGAAACAACAGCGGCGCAGACGGCGGAAGAGAATTCCCTGGGAACTGATAGCGATCCGGTTCCGGTCAAAAAGCGGCATCTGATCATCACCGGAAGCCGCGGAAGCGGGAAGAGCACACTGCTGCGGGAGATTCTGGCATTGCCGGAGTTTCCGGCTGATACGATTTCCAGTGAAATATCTGAAAATCTCCGGAATGCGGTCTCCGCCACCTCCTCTCTGCCTGGATCCTGCCTGCCGGTGTTTCACGGATTGGAAATACATACCTCAGACATTCCGTTTTTGCCTGGTCAAGCCGAATCCCGCCTGCAGATGTTTCCCGGCTTTACAACACATGCTTTCAAACAGGACCGCGTTGAGCTGACTGACAATCTGACCGGAGAAACCTCGCGGATCGGAATTTACCGTCCAAAGTTCTCTTTCCATGCCTTTCCGGCAGATTCTGATTCCGGGAAATCGGCGGCTTCATCCGCTTCTTCCGGCAATCAGATGGCTCCGGATCTCAACGGTTTTCTCGGCGGCGGTCTTGCTTCCATAAAACGGGCGATCGACTCTCCCGCCGCTTTCGCCGTCATCGACGAACTCGGCTACCTTGAAAGCTCCTGCCCGGAATTCTGTGATGCCATTTTCCACCTGTTCGATACAAAGCGGGTGATCGCTGTTCTCCGCAGCCAGTCCACACCATTCCTCGACACCCTGCGTGCCAGAGACGATGTCTATGTCTATGATCTTGACCATCCGGTTCTCCCCGTCGGCTGTGTGATCATGGCATCGGGGCTTGGAAAACGATTCGGGTCCAACAAACTGATGGCTGATTTTAACGGAAAACCGCTGATTACCCGGATCCTGTCCGCCACAGACGGACCGCTCTTCGCGGCGCGGATCGTCGTGACGAGATCTCCGGAGGTCGAGTCTCTCTGCCGGGAGCGCGAGATTCCGGTCCTGCTCCACACGATGCCGTACCGGAACCACACGGTAAAGCTCGGTCTCTCCGCGCTGTTGGGAAAAAATCCAGATCTCGCCGGATGCATATTTGCACTCGGGGACCAGCCGCTTCTTTCGCGCGAAACGATCGAAGCGATGGTATTGACATTTTCCGGTCAATCTTCCCATCCGTGCGGCGAAATTCTCCGACTCGCATCGATGGACCAAGGCGAGATCCAATCTCCCGGAAATCCGGTTCTCTTTGATCGCTGGTATTTTAATGAACTTCTTACACTTCCGGACAACTCCGGAGGAAATGTACTCCTGAAAAAATATCCGCAACATGTCCGTTATTTCCCGGCTGCCTCTCCGCTGGAGCTTGCAGATGCCGATACACCGGAGGAATTGGAATATCTGAAAAATTTTTAGAAGTCTCTAATGTTTTTTCTTCATGTACCACAACAAGTGAAAACACGCTTCACGAGTTTCCCCTTGTTATCGCGACAGTCGCCAGGGTCTCGCGCAAGCGCAGACTTTGGCTCGTTGTTCGCGTAAATAAAACCGGAGATCATCCAGGACATACATTCATCCTGGATCACCTCCGGTTTCTTTTTATCATTCTATTATCTTTTTATCTCTGACTTCTACAGGTTCTTATCATCCTTCGGAAGCAGCAGGTTTAACAGGATTGCAACCAGCGCCGCCGGAACGATTCCGGAACCGCCGAAGATCAGCTGGACAGCCTGCGGTGTCTGCGCAAGAATTGCCGTGTTCGCTCCCATTCCATATCCGACACCGAGTGCGACTGACACGATCGTCAGATTTCTCGGAGTCATATGTTCCTTTGTGATCAGCTGGATTCCGCTGACAACGATCGAGGAGAACATCATGACTGCAGCGCCTCCTAAAACAGCCTGCGGCATAATGGAGATGATCGCGCCCAGTTTCGGGATCAGTCCGCAGAGGATCAGGAAAACTGCTCCGGATGCCAGAGCTGTTCGGTTTACGATCTTCGTCATCGTCACAAGTCCCACATTCTGGCTGAAGGAAGTATTCGGCAGAATTCCAAATAATGCTGCAAAAGAAGAACCGATTCCGTCACAGATCACGCCGCCGGAAAGTTCTTTGTCGGTTGCCTCCCGGTCCATTCCGCCTTCAATAACGCCGGAAATATCGCCGACCGTCTCAACAGCGGTCACGATAAACATGATGATGATCGGGGCGATCGCACGGACATCAAAGACCGGCTTTACCGGAAGAAATTCCGGGATACTGATCCAGCTGGCTTCCGCCACTTTATTCCAGTTTAATACCCATGCTTTTGTATATTCTGCTCCATCCGCGGTAATCCCTGAATTCGGAAGGAGCAGTCCCATAATAACCGCTGCCGCATATCCGGCAATGATCCCGATGAGGATTGCAGAGTTGCTCGCAAGACCTTTCGTCCAGTGTTTCACCATGAGGATTACGATCAGTACGAACAGCGCCAGCAGCAGATTTTCCGCCGATCCAAAGTCTTTTGCACTGCTCCCGCCGCCAAAAGAATTCACTCCGACAGAAATCAGGGACAGACCGATCGATAAAACAACGGTTCCGGTTACGACCGATGGAAAAAATTTCCGCAGCGGCTTGATAAAAGCACCGAGAACTCCCTCAAAGAGACCTCCGATGATCGACGCTCCCATGATCGCGCCGTATGTTGCAACTCCGCCGCCCATTGTATCTGCGACACTCTTAAATACGCCGATGAATCCGGAGCTTGTTCCCATGATGATCGGGACTTTTCCTCCGATCGGTCCGATCGCATAGAGCTGTACCAGAGTCACAACTCCTGCGACAAACATCGCATTCTGCAGAAGGCTGACCTGCAGACGTGCAAATTCTTCGCTTCCGCTGATCCCACACGCACCGCAGATGATCAGAAGCGGTGTCAGGTTGCCGACGAACATCGCAAGGACGTGCTGGAGTCCTAACGGGATCGCCTGCTTCAACGGCATTTTTCCATAAAATTCATAGGGTGCCCGGTTGGATGTGTTTTCTTCACTCATACATTTTCTCCTTTACGTAAAGTTCCGGTTCTTCTGTTATCATTCTGCCAGACAGTGTGACCGGATTCTTTTTGTTTTTTCTGCCACGATCTGCGGTCGGGTTCCCATTTCCGCAGTCTTATTAGCAGTATTTATGTAGTGCATCGTTATTATAAGCACAAGTTTGAAAGATGTAAATACGTAAATGAGAAAAATTTCATTTAAACCTTACAACAGTTGTAGAGTCAATGTTTTTATTGCTGGTATAAGCACTGGAAAATCATGGTCAAATATGCTATCCTAAATTGATCAGACACCAGGGTCAAAAGGTCGGAAATCTGATGCAAGCTTGCTTGCGAGAGGATTTTCGAACTCTTGACCCGCCAAAAACATGAATAAGTAGCCATTTTTCGTAGAAAGGTCTATACATACCATGGAACCATACTACTATAACCACATGGACCGGGAACGCCAGTCCGTCTACCGCGCCATGCACCAGGGACTTTTGAGTCTCGCTGACTCATTTCAGGTCCCGAAGATCGACGGTCATGCGCTGAGCGACATCTTCTTTGAACTCCGCCTGGACCACCCGGAACTCTTCTGGGCCGCAAGCTTCAAATATAAATATTACGCAGACTCTCCCAATCTGATCTTTATTCCGGAATATCTCTTCGAAAAGAGCAAGATCAAAGATCATCAGAAAGCGATGAATGCTCGGGTAGAAAAACTTGCCCGTCCGGCTGCAAAGCTTTCCGAAATCGAGAAAGAAAAATATATCCACGATTTCATCTGTGAAAACATTCATTACGATAAGCTGAAAAAGCCGTACTCCCACGAGATCATCGGTCCCCTCGGACACGGCGTCGGCGTCTGTGAGGGAATTGCCAAATCCGTCAAGATCCTCTGTGATGCTCTGGGAATCTGGTGCATGATCGCCCTGTGCGGGAATAATCCGAAAAAAGGCATCAAATACCGCCATACCTGGAATATCGTAAAGATTGGAAAAACTTATTATCACCTCGATGCAACCTTCGACAACAGCCTCGGAAAATGCTTCGAGACCGGTGCGGAGATCCGATATGACTACTTTAATCTCGATGATAAAGCCATCTTCCGTGACCATGAACCGCTGATTGCCCCGGCTCCGGCCTGCACCGACGGCGATCATTTTTACTACAAGGAGAAAAAACTCTCCTTCACAAAGCAGGAGGAAGTCTACAAACGTGCCCTGCAGACTGCGAAGAAAAACAGGACCTTCACCTTCCACTGGCGAGGCGGCTATCTGACCCGCGAAGTCTTAAAAGAGCTGATCGAACTCATCGAAAAAGCCGGAACCGAGCAGAATAAGACCGCCCACATCCAGCTAAACTGGCCCCAGGCTGTACTCAGGTTCCACTACGCTGATGATGTTTCACAGGCTGTCGTCACGATGGACGAGGCGAATGAAGGGGAAGATGGTACCATGTTATCTGACATATAAGTTATCACATAATCTCTACTTTCTTGCTACTTTCTTGCTAATATCCCGCGCAATATTAGCAAGAAAGTACACTACAAAAAACCGCCCGCTGCCAGCAACTTTACTGGCAACAGGCGGTTTTCGCATACCTACATATGAAATTTTTATTTTCCCGTGCTCTCCAACAGCTGTCCGATCTTCGATACGAAGAGGTCGAACGCCACATCGTTCTTTCCGCTATTGATCACGATATCCGCGAGAGCTCTCGTCGGCTCTACATACATGTAGTGCATCGGTTTTACGGTCGTCAGGTACTGGCTGATAATGCCTCTCAAGTCTCTGCCGCGCTCTTCCACGTCACGGACGATCCGTCTTAAAATTCGTTCATCCGCATCGGCCTCCACATATACCTTGATGTCCAGAAGATCCCGGATGCGCTCATCCGCAAGGAGCAGGATCCCTTCCACCAGAATGATCGGCCGCGGCTCGATCTTTATGATCTCGTTTGAGCGGTTGTGCTGGCTGTAATCATAGACCGGACATTCGATCGCTCTGCCGTCCTTCAATTCCTTCAAATGCTCCACCAGAAGATCCGTCTCCAACGAATCCGGATGGTCATAGTTGACCTTCACACGCTCTTCAAACGGAATCCCGTCCTGTCTGCGGTAGTAATTATCATGATAAATAACTGCCACATCATCCCCGAAATACTGTTTGATCCTGTTCGTAAATGTCGCTTTTCCGGAGCCGGAACCTCCGGCAATTCCGATAATAACGCTTTCCATTTCTGATCACCTCATAAAACGAATGTACCCGGTGCATCCCGGGTACGCTGCTATCCTACTGCACAAGACCAAATTCTTCCGGCATAAATCTCGGGCAGATATTCTCCGAAGTACAGATCACGGTCGCTGCAAGTCTAGTTCCGATCCTGCAGGAATCCTGCAGGCTCTTTCCGTAAGTCAGACCGATGCAGACACCTGAGAAGAATGCATCTCCTGCGCCTGTCGTGTCGACAACATCCACTTTTCTTGCCGGATAGATCCCGGTACTTCCGTCTTTATCCACATAGAGAGCGCCGTCCCCGCCCATGGTCACAACCATGCGGGCAATCTGCGCTGAGCGGACGCGCTCCGGAAGGACCTTCGCGAGCTCCGCCGCTGTCATGTGTTCATAATCCTCGGAAAAAAGGATCCCGGCTTCCTGCTGGTTGCAGACAAAACATGCTGTTCTGCGCAGGAAGTCCCGTCTCTCGACTGCGATCGTCATGTTGGACACGAGTGCGTAGACCTCTTTCCCATACTTTTCCGCATATGCAAATGTCTTTTTCACGATCTCCTTATCCGTGTCGATCTCGATCGCGATGCTGTCCGCGTCCTTGAAGATCTCGTCCCCATACTCATCGAGGATCTGCTCGATCGGCTTATGATCCGGTCTCTTGGAAATGGAGGCGACAACATCTCCTTCATGGTCGAAAACGGCAAGCCATGTTCCCATGCCGTTTTCGACCTTTTTCATATACTTTGTCTCAACTTTATGGCGTTTCAGCTTCTCGATCACATCATCACCCATCGCGTTGTTGTCCACAGCGCTGATGAACGTCGGCTTTAACTCGATGTTTGCGATATTCTCCGCCACATTTCTTGCTACTCCGCCATGGATCTGAATGACCGTTCCGGCATTTCTTCCCTGCGGGATATACGGGGATAAGGAATATCCCTTAATATCAATAAAAACATCTCCGATTACAACGATTCCCATCTTATATATTCTTCTCCTTTATCTCTAGCATAACGCTTTCACAACATCTGGGGCAGTTTCCCATTCCAGACTGCCCCAGACAAAAATTTTTCCCTGATCTTATCTCTGTCCCTTATCATACGGGATTCCTTCCGCCTTCGATGCTCTCGACTTCTTCGAAGAAACCGCCAGGACCAGCTGTGTGGTGTCCTCCGGAAGTCCGACATAGTTCTGGGACATGTCGTCTTTGGAGACAAGACCGAGATTCTCCACTTTGCCGACATGGTCCGCCCATGTGCCGTCGTAGATGATGGAATCCAGTGTGGAATTGACCGTCGCTGTCAGGCTCTTCATCGCGGATGTGACCGTCATTCCGGTGCCGTATGCGTCGATGATCGGAGACTGGTCAGGGTCCACGCCGATGACCTTTCCGCCGACTTTCACCGCTGCCTCCGCCGCAGACGTAAAGATACCGCCGCCGCAGGCGAAAACGACCTCGGTTCCATTGTTATACCAGGTGTCCATCGCCGCCGTGATCTCCGTAGAGCCGTAGAACTGTCCGCCGTAGGCATACTCGATCGTCACGTCATCCGTGATCCCCATCTCTTTCGCTGATGCGTCGATCCCCTGTACATAACAGTAACCATATCTCATAACTCCCGGCACTGCCTGTCCGCCGAGGAAGCCGAGATGGCGGTAGCCAAGCTTCACCGCCGTGTAACCGGCGAGATATCCAGGGATCGCCTCCTGGTAGATCGCGAGGTAGGTGTTTCCTGTATTGTAATAATCCGCAACATTGTAGGCGTCCGGATCATCGTAATAGGCATTTCCGACTGCAGCCGCTCCGATGTCCCCGGCACTCATGTCCAGAACGATAAACTTGATATCCGGGTATTTGAATGTCGTGTCAACAACTGTCTGGGCAAATACATATCCCGGCATGACGATAATATTGTAACCTTCCGCTACCGCAACATCCACCATCGCGGTTCTCGCGTAGTCCGTATCCCCATCCGGCTTTTTGTAGGTGAAATCAATGTCGTGTGCCTTGCAGTAATCTCTGCTGGCCTCATAAGTAGTCTGGTTGAATGACTGATCTGTGATGTCGCCGGCATCGGTGATCATACATACCCGGTAGTCCGAGCTGCCTGTATTCTCCGTCGTCACCTGGTTCGATCCGCATCCGGCAAGCAGAAATGTCATCATGGACGCCGCAAGAAGCAGCGCTACCCCCCTTTTTACATTTTTGCATCCTTCTTCTCCTCCGTTACTCATACTCTTTTTCCAGTCCGTGCAGGAACTGCACAGCCCCGCTGAACAGCCGCTAATATATGCGCTTTACCCAGTATAAAAGGGATTTCGGGAAAAGTAAACAGGTTTCTTCTTTCTGCCGAAAAAAGGGGACAGATGGATTTTTTGTCCATCTATCCCCTGCCTGTTCCGCTTTTGCTCCCGCCAGACACTCTCTGCTCTTCCAGCTCTGCCACGCCTGTGTCTGTTTTGGTTTCTTCGCCATTGTATAACTTCGATCACTTCATTGTCTGATATTCCAATTTTCCGTTCGCATAGCAATAATATTCCCCGCCGGCTACTTCAGAAAGATTGAAATGGAATCTCTTCTTGCCATCCAGAGTATCTGCATATTCTTCATTCAGCTTCTGCTCCACAGATGTCGCGATCTTATCCTTTGTCTCTATTGCTTTCTGAAAATCTCCGGAATTGGAAGCGTTATAAGTATCTCCGAATTGCAGGAGAACTGCATAAGCATCTTTTTTATTATTGATCAGATCTTCCATATGTGCCATGATCTGATCGACCGTGCCATCGATATCCGTATAAGAGATGATCGTGCTTCCGGAACGCTCTTTAAAATCCTCCACAATTTCATTTCTCTCATCTTCATCATCGAGTTCCTTTGAAATCTCCGTTGTTCCACGTTTCATATACGCTGCAACAGCAGACGGACCATATTTCGTTCCTTTTGCGGAGATCGTATCCGGAGTCCAGGAGCTATGTGATCTTGCATCCCGGATCGCGCTGTCCGTCAGGTTGATATACCGATTGCGCAGATTTCCGAATCCATAATCGTTGTCACCGAGCGGATCTTCCCATGTGACATCGACATGGTACCAGTCCCCATCCAGTTTGACAAGGTTCCAGGCATGCGAGGCGCTTTGCACGTAACGCACATCAAGACCGCAGAGCTTCGCTGTCTGGAGAAATGCATCCGCATATCCCGAACACTGTGCCTTGCCGAGAACGATGCAGCTATATGCCGTGGATCTTGACCAGTCTTCTCCCTGTTCATAGCTGCAGTTCTCTACCAGCCATTCAACGATCTTGATCTCTTTTTCGAAATCGCTCATTCCATTGGTCAGATATTCCTTTTTGAAATTCTCGATTTCTTTCTTTGCCTCTGCCCACTGGGACGCGGACATCTTTCCGAAGTTGCCGGTTTTGAAGTCTCCGGCGCTTTTTCCCACGGAGCTGTCATAATAGTCTTTCCATGCCGCATCAACCTCGGTGTTTGTTCCCGCAGCCGAAGTACCACCGGACGATGAATTTCCCTTTCCGGAACCATTACTATTCCTGTTTGCTTTCCGTGTTTTGACCGTCTGGCCGTCCAGCCATTTTCCGTTCGCATCTACCTGGTAGCCGTCCGGCGTCTGGCAGGATGAGAGCGCCCAGCCGGCAGCATCAAAATAGTAGCATTCCGCAATTCCATCCTGATCTCCGTCCAGCCAGTACCAGCCGCCCGACGCATAGCTTCCATCCATATTCTGCCACCACCACTTATTCGCGTTGGCCCCTGCACCTTTCCGCCACATTCCATTCGGAACTGTCACACCGGGATCTCCGGAAGTGCTTTTTGTCTTTACAGTTCCATTCTCGACCCATGCACCTGATCCATCGACTTTATAGCCGTCCGGCGTTGTCGTGTTCGCAAGCATATAGCCATTCGCATTAAAATAGTAGCACTCCGATATGCCGTCATGATTGCCGTCGAGCCACTGCCAGCCGCCTGCTGCGTACTCCCCGTTATCCTGTTTCCAGCGCCATCCCGCGCTGTCCTGCTGCCAGGATGCAGCAAATGCCGGAAGGCTGCTGCTGACCGCCAGGATCATCGACAGTGCCAGAACCCTTCCCGAACTTGTTTTTCTCTTCATACCTTTTCTCCCTTGTTTGTGTTTTTTCGTTCTTTTTCACTGTTCCATACTTTCTATTGCCTGCTCTCCTTTGCAAGACACTCCGCAACCACCGCCGGGCCGTACTTCGTTCCTGCGGCAGCGAGCTCCGGTGTTTCCCAGGTGCTGTGGTACTCGACCGCACGGATCTGATCGTCCGTCAGATTGATATACCTGTTAGACAGGTTTCCGAAACCGTAATTCTGCTTACCGATCGGGTCCTCCCATGTCACATCAACATGGTACCAGTCACCGTCCAGTTTGACAAGATTCCACGCATGTCTTTCATTGTATACATAGCGCACGTCAAGTCCACAGAGCTTCGCAGTCTGTAAAAAGGCATCCGCATAGCCGGAACACTGCGCTTTTCCGAGAACGATACAACTGTATGCCGTTCCTCTCGACCAGTCTTCACCTTTTTCATAGCTGCAGTTTCCCACCAGCCATTCGATGATCCTGATTTCCTTTTCCAGATCGCTCATACCATCTTTGATGTACTGCTGTCTGAATGCCTCGATCGCGTTCTTTGTCTCTTTCCACTGGTCATTTGTCATCTTGCAGAAGTTGGCGTGCTCAAAATCGTTTGCACGCATGTTACCCGGTCCATAAGGATATTTTATATCCCCGCGGATCTTAATCATCAAAGCTCCGTTTTGGATCCATTCGCCCAACTCGTCTACCTGATATCCATCCGGCGTTGTCGTGCTTGAGAGCATGTAGCCGTCTTTATCAAAGTAATAGCACTCTGAAACCCCGTCCTGATCTCCGTCGATCCACTGCCAGCAGCTCACCGGATAGGAACCATCGTCTTTTACCCAGCGCCACTTGTTTCCCTGCTGCTGCCAGGAATCGGCAAAAACAGGAAATGCATGAAACATCGCCATGAGCAGTGCCAGTACCAGGATCCCTCTTACGCTTTTTCTTCTGTTTTTCATATACATTTCTCCCTTTCTTCTTTCTATGATTCCATTTTAGAAGACAGGGCTCATAAGTTTTGGACAGCCGGGATCCGTTACATTTTCGCGTTGTGCAGGCATAACTTGAATTCTTCTATAATATAACAAGAAAACCAGAAAGTTGTTTCAGGCGAAGTATACAGTTCCATTCGGACAGATTGTTATTGTTCACGTGTGGCGCAAACAGTAACCTCAGATTATACAAATGCAGCATACCGGTATCGCCGTTCCATCTCCTCAACAGAGTGTGCATCGACTCCGACAAGATAATTCTCATGGCTGAATTTCCAGAATTCATCCGGATAGAAGCAGTTCCGCTCCATGGAACTCACGTTTTTTTCGAGCAGGACATGATGTTCTTTCGCTGTATCGATCAGCACCTTTGCGAGTGAATGGTCCACATCAGCGATATTCTTCGCATAGCGGTATCCGCGGTCCGGATGTGCCACGCAGGAAAAGAGTCCGCTCTCCACTCCTTCGATCTCCGCCTGAATGATCCCATCTGCTTTTTTTGCATCGCTTTTCGCCGAAAAGCTGTATGATCCCGGCTCGATCTCGCAAAAATGCTGTCCGATCATGAGGAATTCGATCTGTTTATCCTCCTTTAAGGTCTCATAATAGGTCCGGTACCCCGGAAGGTATTCGATCTCAAGTCCAATCTGCACATGGATCTTTTCACCGTATTTCTCCTTCAGGTTCCAGATCGTATTCTTATAATCCGCAAGCTGTTCCATCTTCATGCGGGACCGGAACGGATCGCCCGGAAACGGGGCATGATCCGTAAATGTGATGCTCTTTGCTCCAAGCTGGATTGCTTTTTTTACATACGCCTCTTCCCGCTCCTCCCCCGCATGTCCGCATCTCCATGTGTGAACGTGGAAAATTTCCTTCTGGTTGATACAATGTGAATTTAAATCTTTCATTCTTTTTCTTCTCTCATCTATCCTTATCATAGCTTTATTTTACGGTTCCATATTCACTGTCTTTGGACATCCAGATAGAATGATCGGGCTGATCCCATTTCGGAACCAGCCCAATCCTGCAATACCAGCTTTTCTCTTTTTCCTATTCTACCTTCACGCAGGGAATCCGGAATGTCATGTTATCCTTCTTCAACCAGCAGGTATAATTTTCCCATCCGTCAGCAAGTCTGTAATCTTCTCTCCACGGTGCATCCAGATAATGGACTCCTGTATCCGCCTGATCCTCTCCTTTGATCCTGTGAATAACCTCGTTGGTATCCTTATCATAATACTCGACTATATACTGGTACTGCTTTTTCTCCTGCGTACGATCCGCAGTGTTCGTCTGATCTCCTGTGTTCGTCTGCTTCGCTGTGTGCGTATAATTCACAGTGACCGTACAGGAATCACTATCGATCTTAAAACTCCTTTTCTGCCCATCAGCCAGCTTGTGACCTTCAAAGGTTTTCTGCGGAATATTCACGGTGCTGCCATAGCGCGCAGTTCCTGTTACCTCGTCAAGATCCTCTCCATCAACTGTACAGTGGTACACGATCCGGTAGTCAGTGAGCTTTGCATACGTCACATTAAACATGTTTTGGCTATTCACCGACTTCAACGTATGCGCCTTAATTTCACTCGTATACGCCAGCTCATATCCGTCGAAGGATTTCTTTTCCGGTGTGACCGTCCCTCCGATCGCTCCTTCCCCCACTACCTCATCAAGTACATTTCCTTTTGTATCCCGATAAGTGATCCAATAGGAAACCATCGTCGGATCGCGAAGCTCCACAGTAGCCTCAATCGCATCTCTTCCCCTCACAATAATGTATGAGGTGCTTGTTGTTATTCCCTCTCCTTTCTTGATCTTGCAGGATTTGACTTTATAATTTTCCGGCACATCAAACGTGATGCGGCCATTGCGCTCTGACACACCTGTATCAGTTTTCATCTCTTTGCCGTTGCATACATAATGAAGCGTATACGGGACTTCCACATCATGACCTTCCTGATACGTGAGATTACTATAATCATAGCAGTAATATTCCCCATTTGTTCCTTCTCCCTGATACAGGATCAGTTTCAGTCCACTTCTCACGACATCCCCATACTTTTCATTCAGCTTCTGCTGTGCACGTTCAGCGATCTTATTCCTTGTCTCCGACATCTTACTATAATCGCTTGTTTTGGACGCATTGTAGGTATCTCCGAAACGTAAAAGGATCGCATAGGCATCTTTTTTATTGTCGATCAGATCACTCATATGCGCAACAATCTTGTCCGCTGTATCATTGACATTTGTATAGAAGATCGTGGCACTTCCCGGGCGCTTTTCCATGGACTCAAAAAACTTGTTTGTCCTTTCCGCATAGCTGGTTCCCAGTGAGGTATCAACCGATCCGCTCTTCAGATATTTGGATACAACGGGCGGTCCATACTTGGTTCCTTTCGCCGTTGCAGACTCCGGATACCAGGTACGATGATAGGAGGCATTTTTGATCTGATCGTCCTCCAGATTGATATATTTATTGCGCAAATGATTAAAACCATAATCATTGCTTCCGAGCGGATCTTCCCATGTAACATCGACATGATACCAGTCACCATCCAGTTTGATCAGGTTCCACGCATGGCTATTATTGTATACATAGCGCACTTCAAGTCCGCAGAGCTTTGCCGTCTGAAGAAATGCGTCTGCATATCCTGCGCACTGTGCCTTTCCGAGAATGATACAGCTGTACGCCGTCGATCTTGACCAGTCTTTTTTTGATTCATAGCTGCAATTTTCCACCAGCCATTCAATAATCTTGATCTCTTTTTCGAAGTCGCTCATTCCAGCTTTAATATATTTCTTTTTGAATTTTTCGACCGCAGCTTTTGTCTCTTCCCACTGGGAATCAGACATCATTCCGCGGTTTCCATTTTTGAAATCGTTTGCAGACTGGCTTACCGAATCATCCGAATAATTCTCCCAGGCAGTGTCCACTCCACTATTTGTCTGCTCCGCTGAACTGCTGTTTCCGCCTCCTGCACTGTTTCCGCCTGTACGATTCGCCTTTCTCGTCCTGATCTTCTGACCGTCCAGCCATTTTCCGTCTGCATCCACCTGATATCCGTCCGGGGTACGTCCGGAAGTAATTGCCCATCCGGATGCATCAAAATAGTAGCATTCTGCGATCCCATCCTGATTTCCGTCCAGCCACTGCCAGCAATTAGACGGATAGCTTCCATCGGAGTTTCTCCACCACCATTTGCCGGAGTTCGCACCGGTGCCGCCCATCCAGCTGCCGTTCGGCACGTTAACCGCAGAGTCAACCGACTGGTTTCTCGTTTTTACGGTTCCGTTTTCCGTCCATGCACCGGATTCATTGACATGATAGCCGTCCGGAGTCGTCGTGTTCGCCATCATATATCCGTTTGCATCAAAATAATAGCATTCTGCAATGCCGTCCTTGTTTCCGTCAATCCACTGCCAGCCGTTGGATGGGTAACCGCCCTCATCCTTTTCCCACCACCAGCCGTACTGATCCTTCTTCCAGGAAGCCGCAAATGCCGGAAGACTGCTGCTCACTGTCATCAGCACCGCGAGAGCAAGAATTCTGCCTGCGCCTTTCCGCCTGTTTTTCATATGCATTTTCTTATTCCTCCCCTGTATTCATACTTCTATTGTAGCTGTTCAGTCTCCTCACACCTGCAGAAATCTTCCCTTCGGATGCATGACCGGTTACAAGCAAAAATTCATTCCAGATCGGTCCCTGCCGGTGGGATTTTTGCCTTCCGGCTTATGTCTTATTACGGTCAGCGCAGCAAGTTCGCAGACCTGCTGAACAGTTACCATTATTTTACAATATCATCACTCTTTTGTACATATGACTTCTTCCTGCTCCGCAAGCCGGGCATCCGCCTACGCCGACTGTACCTTCTTATGATGATCCTTCCAGCATTCCGCATCGAATTTTCCAGCCAGAATCCATCCCAGCCGCTCTGTCGACTGTGCCATGTCTCTCACATTGTCCCAGGGCGATCTTTCATATGGAAACATTGGAAATTTTACAGTCAGTCTGGACATGCTCTCACAGATTCCCTGTGCAGCGCTCTGTGTCAGAGAAATTCCAAATACATTTCCGAGTGAAACCGCCATCGAGACATGGATCGGAAGGACCAGGGTCTTCCCGTCTGATGCCAGATCTTTTTTCACCATCACCGCTGTTCCCGCCTTCAGTCCGGCCCGTAAAATGATCTCCTCACATTCCATTCTCTGTTCTGTTGTCATAACCTCACCTTTCTGTATTAACACCATATATGTTTCCTGTTCCTGCTGCCCGTTCCTTTTCTCCCTCATGATCCCGGTTCCGATCAGAAAATCACCCCTGCGTTTGCCTGTCGTTCAAAATCGTGCGCGATGACCCAGCCGATCGCTTCTGTTACAGTAGCCGCAGTTCCGGCATTGATCACATTTCCTACTCCCGGGATCCATCCGCACAGCACCTGGGATGCAGTTCTTCCCATCATCGCTGCGGCAGCGCTGGCGCATGTTGCCTTCGCGACAGTGGAATTCAGAGAAATTCCAAACACCTGTGCAAGCAAGACCGCCATCCCCATCTGGATCGGTGTGATGAACGTGTTGTCACTTCCCGGCACCTGCGCAAGCCCCGCTCCGATCGCTCCTGCGGAAACACTTGCTGTGTGAATGATTGCATTACATTCCAGTTTCTGTTTGTTTGTCATACTCAAATACCTCCTGTCATCAGCCTTTGTTACAAGTTCCGTCATGCATCTATGGAAATCCCGGTTTTCTCTCTATTTTCCTTTTTTCGTTCTCATCCTATTTCTTGTTTAGATGTTTCTCAACTCGTTATTTTTATTTTACAGTATCTGCTTCATTGCTTTTGGACATTTCGTTTATCTGTATTACATCATCTCCGTTATACGGATCATTCCTTTCTCCTCTGGTTCTCTCTCAACCTTGTGATCATATTGTACGGCATGGGATTTACTGTTTTTGGACAGATACGATTTCAGAATAAAAGAAAAGACCAGGGAACTTTCTGTTTATATAAGGAAAGTTCTCTGGTCTTATGTTGTTGAAGTCGTTACGACTCGTGTGTTAAGGCCCTGAATGGGGGCGACACTCATTTCCACAAAAGTAGAAAAGTATTATAAAAAATTTGAGGAAGTGTGTCAATGCCCTGAAAGGGGCGACACTCATTTCCACAGACTTCGATGCAACGGAAACCGGTCTTATGCTCTACATGTGTCAATGCCCTGAAAGGGGCGACACTCATTTCCACACTTGCCTCCGGGAACCTGCATGAATAAAAGGTTTGCGGACCCGTTTTTTGCAAGTATTTTCCAGAATATTCTGAAAAAGGCTTTTTTGAGGGTGATTTTTGGCTTGTTCACAGTTTGTTCATATTTGCGGCCGAAATGAGGGATTTTCCCGTTTCCCACTGAAACCTATTATAACAGACTTTTTCCTGCCCTACAAGCACAATTTCCCACTGCACACGCTGCCCTAAAATGAAAATTTAAATTCCACTTCTCCAAAGGGCGGTGGAGTTTACTCTTGCACAGTTGATATTTACTCATGCATACTGATATGATACTTTAATCGTCCTTCTGACAGCAGTAGAAGGAGTTTGACTATGAGTNCCTAAAATGAAAATTTAAATTCCACTTCTCCAATGGGCGGTGGAGTTTACTCTTGCACAGTTGATATTTACTCATGCATACTGATATGATACTTTAATCGTCCTTCTGACAGCAGTAGAAGGAGTTTGACTATGAGTAAATATATCCCAGGCAACCAGAAGCATCTCACCATAGAGGATCGTATCTATATCCAGAATGAACTGGATAAGGGTACATCCTTTAAAGATATTGCCCGCTTTCTCTGTAAGGACCCTACTACGATTTCAAAAGAAGTGAAGGCCAGAAGAGCCTCCGATTGGTTTCACAAAGGGACTTTTCTTAATGTGAAGAACTTCTGTACCAAGCGTTTCCGTTGTAAGAAAACGAATGCCTGCAATAAGATCCTTTTTTGCGGCGTTAAATGTGCTTCCTGTCCCACCTGTAACCAGACCTGTCCGGATTTTCAAAAAGAACGCTGCAGCAAACTTGATCGGGCTCCCTACGTCTGCAATGGATGCAGTAAAAAGATCAATCATTGTACGATTGCCCACAAATATACCTACAATGCCAGGTTCGCTGACCGGAAATACCGGGAGTGTCTCAAGGATTCCAGGTCCGGAATCGCTATGACCAGACAGGAACTCCACAAAAAGGATAAGATCATCACTCCTCTGATCGATCAGGGCCAGTCTCCTTACCAGATCGTTGCAAACCATCCGGAATTGAATCTTTCCGTCCGCAGCGTTTACAACTACCTTGATATGGGACTTCTGACTGCCAGAAACGTTGATCTGAAACGTAAAGTGAAGTTTAAACCCAGAAAAGTCCATAAATCACAGATATCTGACCGCCGTGTCTTTAATGGCAGAACTTACGCTGATTTTCAACAGTTGCACCTGGAATCTTTTGTAGAGATGGACACCGTCCACTCCGCTGTTGGTTCCTCTAAAACACTGCTTACCTTCTTTTTTACAAGGGAAAAGCTGTTTCTTGCGTTCCTCATGAACCGGAATACGGAAGGATCTGTACGACTCGTTTTGGACCATTTAGAAAAGCGTTTTGGTACCTTCGATTTCCTGACTCTGTTTGAATATATACTCACCGACAGAGGCGCTGAATTCGGTGATCCTGATTCTCTCGAAACCGGTGTTACTGGTATCCAGAGAACCAACATTTATTACTGTGATCCCATGAGAAGCGGACAGAAAGGCGGCATTGAACAGGCACACACCATGCTCCGCATGATACTGCCGAAACGAACTACCTTTGAATTCCTGACTCAATGGGATGTGAATTTAATCACCAGCCACATCAACTCAACACCGCGGGAGAGTTTGAATGGGCGTACACCGTATGATGTCGCCCTGGAGGCTTTTGGGGAAGACGTCTTAAAAGCATTTCAGCTTAGGCGTATTGACCCTGACAAAGTCATCTTAACACCTAAGCTGATCCGCTATAACCACTAACCCATGAAGAAATCTGCTGTCAGACTGGAAGTAAACTTTTCACATTTTTCAAATGTGGCTGGTGGAATTTAGTCGTGCACACCGACCTCCAGCAGCTTGTTTGCCATACAGAAAAACAGAAAATTTCGCCATAGATTACTTGTATTATAGCATAGATTCCGCTTTTCTTCTTAAAAATCACTAGATTATAAGCAACTTTTAAAAGAGCGGTGGAATTTACTTTTGCACTGGAATTTACTTTTTCAAGTCAGCCTGCACACGCTGCCTGTTTGCACCTATAATTTCACAAGATCCACCTCCCCATTTTTTCTGCGCACCGCGATAAATTCCTGAGTAACTGTTAACACCTCATCGCCCTTATTCATAATTCCGATCTTGATCAAAAAATCACCCCCATACTTGCTATCACATGTTTTCTGTTTCGATTCTTATGGATCATGTACCTGTGATTGCCGCTTACTGCACCAAAACTCCGGAGCTTCACGCAAAGCGATCAGTCAAACAGGTCAAAAACAGCTCCTAATGCAAAGCCAATCCCCGTTGCGATCGCAACAGCCGGAAGAACAGGCGCTGCCGCCACCGCTGCAATCGCTGTTCCTGCTGTTCCGACCGCTGCCGCTGCCGCGCCGCCGACGGCAGTTCCTGCGAGAGCTGCAGATGCGCTGGTGGCTGCGGTGATGGCTGCAGCTCCTACTGCTGTCTCGGCAGCTGCTGCGCCTGCCGCACTGGCCGCTGTACCTGCAGCTGTGAGAGCTGCGGTTCCAAGATAGGTTGTTCCTACGGCAATAGCGCCATCCACCACCGTGTCAGCCACAGCATCCTCGATCTCCTTATTGCCTGCTACCACATCATAGAGATTGGCTCCGGCCTGCAATGGAACAAACACCTTTGCAGTGACTCCGGCTGCCGTCTTTCCGGCGAAATGGGCGCTGGACATCGTACCAGTAATTGGAGCCGTTGTGCTCTTCGTGATGGTCGATTCCAGGCGCATCGCATCCGCCACTGCTTTCGCCTCCGCGTTCGATACTGCGGACTCTTCCACGGCATATCCCGCTTTTCCGGCTTTCTGTGCCAGCTGCATGTTGCCTTTATCAACAACGACCTTTTCATAACCGGATCTCCATTTCGGCTGATTATTATGGTAGCCCATTTTCAGCTGTACCGGCATTCCGTCTACGATGAGGTCTGCCGCGCCATTGTTGTTGACCACATTGCAGCTATGTCCTTTCACTCTCACATCCGCCGCGTGCATCTCCTCAAAGGCAAAGCCCTTTAATCCTTTTTCACCTCCGCGTCCTGTATTTAAGGAGTTCAGTCCTTTCGCCATCTGAGAATACGATTCCGCACTCTTTACGCCTGCTGTTGTTCCGATCACGTTTTTCTTTTCTTTATTGTTCATCATAGTCAATTCCTCCTGTGATTAAGCGTTATTGTTTTCTTTGTTTTTATGTTTCTCAACTTGTTGTCTTTATTCTACGACATGTTCTTCATTGCTTTTGGACACTTCGTTTATCTGTGTTGCATCATCTCCGGCATACGAATCATTCCCTTCTACTCTGGTTCTATTTCAACCTTGTGACTATATTGTACGGCATGGGATTCACTGTTTTTAGACAGATGAGATTTCAGAATAAAAGAAAAGACCAGGGAACTTTCTGCTTATATAGGGAAAGTTCTCTGGTCTTATGTTGTTGAAGTCGTTATGACTCGTGTGTTAAGGTCCTGAATGGGGCGATCCTCATTTCTACAGTGCAGCTCCGAGTTCTCCGATGGGAGACGGCTTTATGTGTCAATGCCCTGAAAGGGGCGACCCTCATTTCTACAGTAACCGAGTTAATAGTAACGGAACCGAATATAAATTTTGTGTCAATGCCCTGAAAGGGGCGACCCTCATTTCTACACTTGCCTCTGGGAACCCGCATAAATAAAGGGTTTGCGGACCCGTTTTTGCAAGTATTTTCCAGAATATTCTGAAAAAGGCTTTTTTGAGGGTGATTTTTGGTTTGTTCACAGTTTGTTCATATTTCCAGTCGAAACAAGGGTTTTCTCGCCTTCAGCTAAAGTCCATTATAACAGACGTTTTCCTGTTCCACAAGCAGAATTTTTTCTCCTGCTACCTAATGATAATTCCGCAGACCTTCTTTCTTTCCTTCTTTCTCCTATCATAACAAGAACGAAAAAAGAGGAAAAATTCCCTCTGCACCCCTGTTACTGTCAGCCACTCTCACATCCATAACACCCCACGGCCGGGCTCCCCCATCCCCGGCCGCAAGCACACATCTTCTCAGATCTCGATCAGCCACTCATACCCCTGACCTTTTTTCCTTCTCACCAGCATCCCCATATCGACTTCCAGACAATCGACTCCGGCCTGATCGTAGATCGTTTCCAGCTCATTTTCCACCTTCTGGATTTTCTTCTCTACTCCGCGCTTCTGCTTTTTCATCTCCACGATCCGCACCGCCAGATCCTGTACCTTCTTATGGATATTGATCTCCTCGATGACCTTCTCCTCAACCTTTTTCGTCAGGGTCCGGCTTGTCGGGATCGTAATGTCATCCGCGACATCACTGCTGTTTTTTAACGCATGGAGCACCGGAGACGGATAACAATTCTTCGTCCGCCTGAAATTACAGCTGCACCCATATTCCGCAGTGATCTGCTTGTACTGATCGCGCAGCTTCACACAGCTGACGGGCTTTGCCGGAAGTTTCTGGATAAACTTCTCCGTGACATGATACTGGTAATTGAGCGTAAACTCCATCACGGTATGCACAAACGTCTTTCCCTCTTCCCCGAGATGCCCGAATACATACAAAATCGTCAGCCGCTCAAAATGTGACAGATATCCCGTTGTCTGCGCCTTCTGGCAGAGATAGCGGACTAGGTTGCATTTTTCCAGAACGACCTTCACACTCGGCGGAAGCTCCGCAAAACCTTCCAGCTCCAGGGAAAGTTCCCGCTTTTTCGGCTCCTTTTCCGCGCCGGACATGGTCCCCAGGATCTTCTTCACCGCCATCAGCGTATATTTTGCGATCCCGGTCAGAAACTCATACGACATCTCGACCGGCTCAAACTGCTCATTGCAGAATCCCGACCGTTTCCCGCTTTTGATATGCATTCCGCCCGGAAGTTTGATGCTCTGCCCATAAGATCCATTCCGGATCCGCGACCGGTTTGGGAAAAACTCGATCGAGATATCATCATCTGTTTTCTCGCGCTTTTCCTCCAGAACATCCTCCAGCATCACAACATAGCGCACCGGGATCCACTCTGTAAAAAACACCCATATATGGTAGCCCCTGTAACCACTGTTTTCGACATAGCCGTGAAGTCCCATTCTCTCCAGGATCTTCAATACCTCCGCTGCCCGTTCTGCCGCTCTCGGAAGATATTTCCGGATCTGTTCCTGCTCGGCGCCCATGAGAAGAAGCCGTTTCGACACGTCCACATCGATCACAAGATACTTTACCGTCTGGTTCGTTCTCTGCACATAGGATGCGATTGTTTTCTTCCCGGAAAAATGTGTTTTCAGGACCTCGTCCGTCAGCGGTTCCAGCTTCGGGACCACCTGTCTCTTATTTCCGGTGAGAATCTCCTCCTCCCCGTAGACATCATCCCTCGCCACAAAGAGCGCCGAATATGCCGCCAGCCATTCTCCTGTCATCTGCCCAGGTCGGATCGCGTCTGCTTCCGCTCCTGCCGCCTCACCGGAGAGATCGAGCACCGCCGGTCTCGTCTTCAATCTCTCGATCTTCTTCATGATCGCTGCCGCCCGGTTGTAAGCACCCGCATCAGAATACTCCTGCATCAGTTCTGTCCAGATCTCTTCCTGCTCCCGGACGATCAGTTCCTCAAAATACGAAAGGAAACGCTCCGGATCTGCGATCTTCTGCTCCCCATCCAGTCCGGTCAGCTCAAAAAACTGCTCGTACTCCCACAGAGCATCATCCAAACGATCATGCATGTTCCAGAACTTTGCCATATATTCGCAGATGCTCTGGCTGACATTTGTAAATTTCCTCCGTGTTTCCCGAAGAAAATCGAGTTTTCCATCCACATGATTCTGCATCATATAGACAACGACAACAAATTCCTGAATACTGCCGATCGGGCGCTGATCCTTATAATACTGCTCCCAGCCATTTAAGATCTCGGAGCCCTTTTTCAGCTTTTCCTGTAGCGTCGTCTTCCTGTTGAAAAAAACATCCTCAAGACTGGTGCTCAGGTTTTCTTCCGCCTTCGCGGGGATCTGCTTTCCATCCTTCCCGAGTGTATAGCCCAGGAAATCGACACGTTCCGTAAGCGGCACGATCTTCGTTTTGTCCTCATGAAGCGTGAGCCCTAGTTTTTCCAGATATACACCCATAAAATTCCTGATTTCCACAAGTTCCTGTTCCGTCTCCCCAAGAACCAGGATATCGTCGGAATACCGGACATAGCATCTGCATTTCTGAACCACTTCATGGTCAAACTGCATCAGATAAACATTCGACAATACCGGTGCGATCCCGGATCCCTGGTAGACACCACGCGTCTTCTTTGTCAGCGCTCCGTCTTTCCCCAGAGATGGCGCCTCACAGCAGCGACGGATCAGTTCGATCACATCGCTCTCCTTGATCCGTTCCCCGAGGATCTGATACAGTTTGGGCAGCATGATATAGTCAAAAAAGCTTTTGATGTCCGCTTTTAACGCCCAGTGAAAATTTTCCTTTCCGATCATGCTGTTCAGATGATCGATCGCCTGCAATGCCGCTCTTCCCGGCCGGTAGGCGTATGTGCTCGGCGACATCAGTCCGTCGTACATGCGGACCAGCTCCGATGCGAGCGACTGCTGGACGACTTTATCACGCATGGTATACAGGCTGACTTCCCGGACCTTTTCTCCCTTATAGAGCGGAACAAGTTTGACCGGAAGAGACTCATATTTATGCTCAGACAGCTCAATATTCAACTGCCGGATATTCTGCTTCCGGTTTCCGTCAAAATCTTCCCATGTCATCTCATCTACGCCCGGTGCCGGTTTATTTCTTTTTACCCGGTTCCAGGCTTCCGTCAGTTTCTGCTGATCGATCACTTTCGAAAATAGACCCATAGGCTGCCTCCTCAGATGATGATGATTTTCTCCTTCTCTATCTGTTCCTTTTCAACTCCGATCACCCGGATCTCCTCCACACAGTTTTTGCATAGCTGATAGATCCGGATGCTGTTGACGCTCCCGTTCTTTTTCTCGTCCTCTTCGTCCTTCTCCTCCTGTTTTTCCTCGATCTGCAGTGCCTGTTGGAGAAGATCTGCCAGTTTCGCGTAAAGTTCCCGGAAGCGCCGGTCGGTCAATTCACACTCGAACACACTGTACTGGACCCGCCGCCCGTAATTCTTTAATTCCTCCGCGATCTTGTTCCGGATCCGGTTCACGGTGATGTCGTAACTGATGATATAGAAACTTTCCCGTTTAGCTGGTATGGCTGGTACACCTCTCTCTCCTGGACCGCTTGCTTTAGCTTTTCCGCTTGTCTCTGGATCAGCTGGCGATAGCTTTCCTCTTCTCCCGAACAATTTTTATCCGTCATCCAGCGCTCAAATTCACGGCAGAATTTCCGGAACCCGTCCTCATTCAGGATGACCGAATCTTCTTCGAACGTAAAATCATATTTCTGGATCATCTGCTTGTTGAACATCCGGATCACCATCCGGTCCACGACCGGCTGACGGAATTCCTCCACCATATCGAGCGGCAGCGATTTTCTTCCATACCGGATCCCGTGAAGAAAGCCCATATACATCTCAAACGACTGTCCCTCAAGCGCCTTCGATACTTCCTGGGTCAGGAAGGTATAGCCCAGACTGATCATCACATTGATCGGATCCCGGGGCGGCCTCCGGTTTCTTCCGTCAAACCGGAATTCACATTTGAACATTCTCCCGAAAGACCGGAAATAAAGATTGCTCGCCATTCCTTCCAGCCCCATCAGCTTCCCTGTCCGTTCTGCCGTGAACACCTTTTTCTGAAGCTCTTCGATCTGCTTTATCTCCGTTTTCCATTCCTGATCCCCGGGATCCCACCGCCAGTTTTTGATGAGCTGTCTCTGATTTTCTATCTTTGAAAAAACGATCTGTTTTGCAAACGCGAGGCGCTTTTCCATGTTCTGATAGATCTCATACTGTGCAAGCCTGAGAAAGATATTTTTTGAGGATTCCGCCGCCGTCCTCCCAAGATATTTTCCGGAAAATGTCATGTATACAACATCGATCCCGTTCTGGAGCAGCGCCTGGACTGCCTGTGAAGTGAGCTGCACATTGCCGATCACCATGATGCTCTCGATCTGGTACAGCGGCATTTCCAGAAGACTCTTTCCATTTTTGGAGACGAGAAGCCGCTCGCCCCGTTTCTGAAGGATCGCCCCCTGTTCCTTGACATAAAGGACAGCCATGGACTACACCCCCAGTTTGGAATAATAGACGGATTTCGTCGGATTCAGCCAGGTAATATCCTGGAGATGCTGGTCAAAATTGACTTTTTCGATCTTGCAGAATTCACGGAACAGTTCCACAACAAAAAGTTTGAACCGCAGGAAATCCTGTCGGGAAACCGGTCCAAGACCATGTGCAAAAATACTGTTATTCCGCAGAAATACCATGGAACGGATCCGTTTTAATTTTTCGATCGGATCGCCGTGCTGCACCGCCATGATCGGATCATTCAACGCTGACAGGATCATAAAACCTTCCAATAAGGAAACCTGGTCAGGAAGATATTTTCCTACGTCATTCCGGAACATTTTTGACTTGATCTGGTAGACTTCTTCCTTGATCCATTCCTGTTTTTTCGCCGGTTCCATCTGATTGTTCTGGAGCTGATCCGGCGCAAGGAATTTGATATTGAGATAGCTCATTTTGGAGACATAGAGGTTATAGAGTGCTAACCGCCGCTGTTCGATCATTTCCAGAAGTCGGTACAGGAGAAGTGTCGCCATATCGTACTTTTCCTGCTGTTCCCTGAGACAGGCATTGGAGTACATTGTGAACATCAGCGGCAGCATACACTCCCGTTTCTGAAGGACGGAAAAGTTCTGTTTTTCTTTGATCTTCTCAGCCACTTCGTTCAGATGTCCCAGGATCTCTTCCTGTTTTTTGAACTGTGTCCGGTAGTCCATCATCACATAGGTCCGGTGGAGACGTCCATCCCGTTCCAGTTCATGATTTAGCTTTTTGATCATATCCCACGCTTTCGGAAAGTCGAGTGCGTCCCAGTATTCGTAGACGAGCGCAGAGAGATAGATAAAATTCAGCTGCTGCCGAAGCTCCGGATCCGGGATCGTCTCTTTTAAGACTCCAAGTTTTACCCGCGCTCCGGAAAAGTTTGCCCGGTCAAACAATACCATCGCACGTTCCACTTCCAGATCCCCGAAGACCGTCAGCGGATTGTCTATATAGTACAGCCGTTCGGAGCCAGGATATGGTTTTCTGAAATCTGCAAGATACTGTTCTGTTCCGATATAGACCATCTGGACATCGATCATGGCTGCTGCCATCGCCGCTGCTGCCGACATTGCTTTTGTTCCTCCGGTAAAGTCGATGTAGAGTTTTTCCGGTTTTCCCCAGGAGAGATATGCCTGTTTGATCTCCCGGTAAATATCGATCGGATCCGTCTCATGAACCCGGTGCTTTTCGTATTGTGCCGCTTCCAGGGAACAGTGTCTTACGACCTTGTTCAGGGTATCTTCCGTCAGTTCCGTATATAAAAACAGGATCCGTCTCGGCTGAAAATACTTGATGCTCAACACCAGCGGTTCATACGCGACTCCGACGGAGATGATCAGGTAGTCTACCTTTTCTTTTAAGGCATTCTTGTTATTCTTCTGAAATTCCGCGACGACAAGTGACATCAGCTTCTCCTCATAAAACGTCTCCGCAACCTGTCTCTGCTTTGAGGTTTTTCTCTCAAGTTCCATCCATTCCTGCGTGATCTTCTGAAGCTCATTTTTCATGCAAGGCTCCTTTCCGCGCTGATAAACAGGCGATGCAATTTTTACAGTAATTTTGTGCATGGCTTTCGAGGGAATTTTTTAATTCGGATCTGATATGTTTGTCTGAGAAATTTGAGTATGAATTATGTTTGAATTTCGGCCATCCGGCTGTCTGATTTGAGTTTGTCTGATCGGAATAGATACGATGATCGAAGTGTTGAATCCGTTGACTATGAGCGACTGGATGCGTCTGCAGGTTACACGGAGCAGAAAAGTCGGTAATGCCCTGAAAGGGGCGACCTTCATTTCCACAGTAGCTTTATGTCCATCGCAGTAGGTTACAAAAAGTGTCAATGCCCTGAAAGGGGCGACCTTCATTTCCACTTGACTGCATGGAAATCAAAAATACATACGATACACGGTGTCAATGCCCTGAATGGGGCGACCTTCATTTCCACAGAAGAACCTTAAAGAAACTCGCAAACCGTACCCTTGGTGTCAATGCCCTGAATGGGGCGACCTTCATTTCCACCTACTGTGACAACAAAGTGTAGTTTTGTAAAGTCGTGGATGTGTCAATGCCCTGAATGGGGCGACCTTCATTTCCACACTATTACTTTTGGAACAGTATCCAACAAGAATCTGTTGTGTCAATGCCCTGAATGGGGCGACCTTCATTTCCACACTTGCCTCCGGGAACCCGCATGAATAAAGGGTTTGCGGACCCGTTTTTGCAAGTATTTTCCAGAATATTCTGAAAAAGGCGTTTTTGAAGGTGAAATCTGGCATGTTCACAGTTTGTTCATATTTGGCGGCAGAAATGAAGGTTTTTCTATCTTTCAGCTGTCCTCATTATAGCAGACTTTTTTCTTCCCCACAAGCAGATTATTTCACATCCCCTCCACCGGCACCTTTCTTCAAATATCCCGACGCCATAAAAAGAGCCAAAGCAGACAGGTCCTTTCCCCTATCTGCCTCCGCTCTTTCTTCCTGACCATTATTTGATTTCCCGAATCGTTCCTGTCCACGCATTGCGCGGACAGGAACCCCAAAGCATCACTCCTCTCTACTTTCTTATTTGTATTCTTTTTCACATCCCCCCATTCTCTTTCATCCACACCTTATCTGGCGCTCTATACCTCACCTACAGAGTCCTCATGATTCCAGCCATCAAGGTTGGCGGTCACGGTACTGCGATAAAGGTCGTCCAGGCTCATGTAGCCGTAATAGTACCATTTCTGGGTACTCCACCAGCCACTGTCAACACCGGAATCCACCTCGACACGATCGTTCGGTGTGCTGTAGTATGTAATATCCACAGTCACATTTCCGTCCGCATCGGCAATGAGATCCTCATACCGGATGTACCAGTAGATGTCGTTGGTCTGATCATATGTGCTTTCCCCATTGCTGTAATTGTTATGAACCTGTGCTTTATAGACAAGGAACAGATAGTTGTCATTGGAGTTTTTCGATGTGAGAAGATAGTCCCCCATGTAGGTGAGAGATTCCAGGCTCTCCCCATCGCCCCAATCCTTGGCTGCTTTCGCATTATAGACATCCTCTGCCTGCTTCTGCATCGACGCAAGGGAATCTGCGCTGATCTCGGAGAGCTGTTTCACATAGTGTTCCAGGCCTTCGACCGTGTACTTCTTCGACAACTCTGCCGGAACCTTTCCAATCTTCTTCGCACAGTCGGAAATATTGTTCTTGCTGATGGAAACTGTCACGGTATCCCCGTTGCTGAGACCGCTCATCTTGTCACAGCTGAAATCGTACGGACTCAGCTCCGTCCCTGTGTAATTCACCTCTGCCCGTCCATCGGAGTCAAGTCCTGTGAAAGAGACATCCAGATCAGCGAACGCATCGAATGTATCGACTTCCTCGAGCTTTGATACCTTCTTGCTTCCGTCTTTTCCTTCGACCTTATAGCTTAAATACTTGCCCGCATCATCACTGATCTCCCAGCTGTAAGTGACTGTATCATCGTTGGACAGATCATACGCGTTATCAATGGAGACAAAGACGCAGCTTTTCAGCTCTTCGATCGGGCTTGTATACTGCAGCAGGTTGCCGAACTGCTTTCTGGCAGCGTCCGTGAACTTGAGCTTTGTACCGTATTTCTTTTCGATCGCATCCCAGTCGATCGTAGCCGTTGCTGTTCCGTAGCCGTCATATCCCTCGATATCCACCGTGAGATAATGATCCAGGTTGATCGTCTTATTGGACCCGAGCGCCATTCCGCCGACAACAAGGATCGCTCCGGCTGCTGCCACGCCGATCAGGGCATTCTTCGGGAGCGGTTTCGATGACGGAGCATTTTTCTGCGGATCTGCAGCCTGGGAGACCACTTCCGGAACTGCTGTTTCCGGTGCTGCCTGGGAAGCACTGCCCATGCTCTCTGTCTTGCTTTCCTCTAATAAAGCTCCGCAATTCTTACAGAATTTTGTACCGTTTTCGTTCTCTGTTCCACAATTTTTGCAATACATACTCATACTCATTTTCCTCCTGTTGTAAACGTGCCGTCAGCAGACCGTTCCTTCGGTCATCACGGCTGAACACTAGTATTTATCTGTAAAACGATCATTCCCCGCCGGTCACGCGCCGCGCAGCCGGCAGATCATGATTTCATGGTTTTCAAGCTTCTATCGTTAATTCTCAGAGGAATCAGTTCCCTCCTTTCCTTCCGCTTTCGGACTGTCTGCCCCGGTGATCACCTTCTCAGCTTCTGCAGTCTTTTTCGCTGCCTCCGCCTCCGCGATCATGCTTTCCGGAACAGGTGTACCGCAGGATGTGCAGAACCGGCTTCCATAGGAGATCGGTTTTCCGCATTTCTGGCAGTAGCCGATCGGTTTTTCCTTCGGTTTCCTGTTTCCGATGTTCTCAGTGACATCCCCTGCCATCCGGGTGACTGCTCCGGACATCTGGCTGACCGCCGATGACATCTGGTCGAGCGCCTTCTTTGCCTCCGGGTTCATCCCTGTCGGGATCAGTTCCCCGTCGAGATGTACCTTTCCGAGGAGGACCAGTGCGCCCAGCGCGATCGTGACTACCAGGATCACCATGTTGAAGGTGTACCAGCCTGTCGTCTCAAAAGAGCAGTAATACTGTTCCGCCGCATTCTTAAACGCCGCTTTCACGATCATCCAGACCGCCGTATCCGTTCCTGCACATACCATTGTGATCAGGGCCGATTTTCTGGCGCCCAGTGACTTCATGAACATGATTCCGAAGATCACTGCCGGCAGTGCCAGGGCGATCAGCATGGCCGGATACGGGTCAGATTTTTCGCCGTACACGGAAATGCCGGTCACGAGATCCATCGCGCTGACATCCAGCTTCTGTCCAGAGCACGATACCAGGAACGTCGGGCAGAAGGTGATCACGATGCACACCAGTGAGAGCATCTTGAAAATATTTCTCATACTAAAGATCGATTTCTTTTCGTTCATACAATTTCCTCCGTTTTTCTTTGCTTTTTTTGAAACGATTACAGTTTAGACGATTTTTTTCACTTCTTTTGGACATTCCACCTTTCTGTCTGCGCTTACTTAAATTTATCTGACCCGTTCTTTTCCTCCTTCATTTCTCAACCTTATGTCATTATTTTATAAAACCATCCTCACTCCTTTTGGACATCTGCTCTTTCCGGCAGTTCACTTTGTTTTCCCTCATCAACTTCATGTCTTGATTTTACAAAACCCTTCTCATTCCTTTTGGACATCTGCATCAAAAAAAGACCGGAAGTCCTTTCCCCTCCGGCACATCTGCTTATTCAGACATACCTTCGTGTGAAAGTCTTCTGGTCTTTCTTTTTCGTACTATTTTCCCTTTTTCGATTTTTCTTTCAGCATTCTGTAAACTACCTGGACAGCAAGTGCGATAATTCCCACACTGAAGCAGAACTGAAGAACCGTAACCACTTTTTCTGTCGGAGTCCAGGGGATCACGACATTAACGATCTTCGGCACCGCCTCCAGATAATCGATGCAATCGATCAGTGCTGAAAATACTGCCAGGATCGACAAAGTGCCTAACGTGCTCTCCATTCTCTTATCCTGCTCATCCCGGTCCTTTTCCGCCTTTTCCGCCCGAAGACTGCTCAGCTTGCTGACCGGTTCCATCACATCGGCAAACAACTCCGCCAGCTCCATCCGCTCCTCGATCTTCTTATAAAGCCGATGATACTGCGGGACCTCCGTGATCCGCTCATAAGCGTAATCCGTCTGGTAACTGTTCAGCTGATCCTGATATGTATTTAACGTTGGAAGATCATTCATCTCCCCGACTCCGAGATCCGTCAGGATCTTGTAGAGTTCAAATTTCCGATGAAGCAGAATAATGTAAGTGAAAAGATACTCCTCCTGAAACCGCAGGATAAAGCGGTTCAGTACATGCTCCGTCTCCTTCCTGACAATACAGGTAAGATTCTCCCCTGTCACACCCCATGTATAATCCTCTGTTGTCATCAGGATCTCATCCGGATCGTCGAGCTCCTCGCTGTAGGAAAATCCCTTTGACCGGAACCCGTTTCTTAAAAAATACAGGTCCCGCTTCCAGTCACCGTTCTTCGGCTCACAGGCCATGACCATCATATTTGCCCGCTCCATTCCCTCATTCACATGTGGGAAAAACCGGAGATTCCTGATCAGAGAATCGCCAAACAGCTCCTTTACAGCTTCCAGGATCGTCTTTTTCTGTTCCGGATCCCCGTCCTCCGCACCTGCCGGGACCAGCCGTGCGCGCTGTACCTTTTTTAAATAGTACAGCCCGTTGGCGATATATCCCGGATCATTCTTCAAAAAAGAAATCTGGATCGCCAGGATACTCACTTCTGTCCGGAACGTGTACAGATGGACCGTCTGGATCCGGAAGCAGAAGGTTTCCTCCAGGGAATTCTCCCCCGCCTCCTGTTCCACCTGATAGATCGTTCCGTCTTCTCCCCAGCCGCGCTCATGCGCTGCCTGATCCGAAAGACAGTAGTGAAGATACAGACATTCATCTTTCTGCTCCGGATTCATCTTGTCCGTAATATAACGGTAGATGTAGCGGTTTTTGTCCCGATCATCCATGAAACACCAGGCGTCATTTACTTCCAGCCGGGACTGGAAGTTGTCGTAGTCCATATTTACAAGATCCATAGGAAGGAACAGAAACGCTGTATTCGAAACTGTCTGAAATTTATCCTGATCCATACTCTTCTCCTTTTATCCCGGATCCGGAGACATGTTTCATCTGACGGATCCGGGATCCCTTATTCTGTCTGGCTGCCCCCGCTTAATTTTTCCACTTCGCTCTTTATCGCCTCCGGGTCAACCGGCGGGAACGATGCAAACGGAGTATTGCGGATCGCTGTCATATCTTTCACAAGCGGATATTTTTCTGCATACAGACGGAATCCCGAGCCTCTCACGTCTTCCCGGAGCAGATTCATCTGTTCCTCAATTCACTGACCATCGTCTCGATCGCAGCAAGTCTCGGACTTCCGTTTTCGATCACGATCTGGTACATCCCGTTTTTCTTCTGCACAAATCCTGTTATGCGGGAAGTCTGCTTTGTTCCCGGTTTAAATACGGCACTGCTCCGCTTTGCGATCTCCTCCGCATCCGCGACGCGTACCTGAACAGGTGCATGGAGCTTCATCCCAAACAGGATCTCCATAATACAGAGGGAACGCTGAAAGATCTCCTGAAATTCGTCTACGGTCTCCACCGCGCTCGATGCGCAGTCATTGCAGCGGATCCTGCCGTCATCCAGGCATTCATAGCTGACATCTGTGACAGGAAGTCCGCAGAAATCGCAGGTCTTGACCGAAGAGAGATCATAACTGCCGGCGTTGAATTCTTCGCGTTTTCTCGCCTTCGTCAGCGGATTTTTTCCATAACCGCATTCCATGAGGAAATCTCTTACGGACTCCAGCTTTAAGTGTGCGCTGACCGTCTCCCCTCCGAAGAGGAAGAACTGTTTTTTCGCATACTCCTCAGATCCATCCAGCTTTTCGAAATGCCAGGACAGGAAATCCTCAAGGATCTCCAGCATTCGCGGAAGATTCCGGATCACACTGTCTAAAAGACCGAGATCCAGTTCGCTGTCCTCGATGATGTAAAGAGCATCTTTCTCTGCGTCTCCGTCAAAGTCATAGCTCAATGCGCTGAGTTCTTTCTCCAGTCCCTCCGGCTTTTGTGAGCATCTCATGGACCTTTGCGACATTCGCCTTCTGACCGCCCGTCTCGACCATGCTTCCGGAGTCGTCATACACTACATTGATCACGCGTGTCGGGGTGTTTTCTTCTGCTAAGGAAACAAATCCCGCAAACAAGGTCATCAACATGGCCATGAGGCAGATCAGCACGACCCGGCATCTGTGTTTTTGCATTTGCTTCATACCAGTTTTCCCCTTTTCTTTTGGATGATTTTGCGATACACATGTCTCCATGATAGCACAGATCAGGTTGTCCTGCCATGCTGTTTTGACATTCTTCGACAGAAGTTTTTCTGTCGAAGAATGTGATGGAATTTCCAGGCCGAAAGCTCTGTACCATGCAGCTGCGGCAACCGATCTTGTCGGTATCTTTTTTTATGATAACTTCTTACATCCCGTACTTTTGTACAGCATCGGCAAATGTACTTTAGCCGCACTCTGCAGAATTTTCATTCCGGAAAATCTCCTCAAAAATCATATTTCCGACATGTTTTTTCGGAAAATTTTTCAAAAAATCATATTTTTTCATATGATTTTTGTTTTTACTTTGTTATAATGGAGTTGGAATTTCGAAAATTTTCCCTATGATACATATGAGAGGGTTTTAGCTTATGAAAAAGAAAAATGTTGAAGAAAAGCTTGCCGATCTGATCCATGCTTTCAAGGAGAAGAAAGAGTTATCCGTAAAGGATATCACGGATCTGCTCTCCTGCAACCGTCAGAGTGTTTATAACTATATTGACCGTCTGATGGACCGTGGCTTTGCGATCGATCGAAGGACAAAGGACCGCTCCGTCTACTATACTCTCACCTGGAATGATGGGTCTGCCGTGACAGAGAATTATACCTCTCTGACCGACAATATCCTGCGCAAATACACGATCGTCCAGCAGCTCCACAAGGCTGCTGCTTCCCCGAAAAATCTCGAGGATCTTTTTCTTCTTGCTCCTGATGAATTGGAACCGACCTACAATCCGACAAAGATCCCGCTCGATATCGCTTCCTCCACTTTCAAAGTGCTTCTCAACGAGCTGGATGAGGAGGATGAGATCCGTCTCGATGCGAATGGTATTTACCACGCTACCGGCCGGACTATTCCGATCCTTCATCACTTTACCGATGAGGAGTTGTTTACACTCTTAGACCAGTTAAAAACACTTCCGGAAGGTTCTCCTTATCACAGCCAGCTCAGATCCATCGCCAAAAAGCTGGAAATTCTGGAAGCTTCCTACGATATGGGTGATGTCTCCAGCTCAAACTATGTGACTTACGGAAAAAATCATGGAATCCTCAATCAGATCAGCCTCTGGATGGAAAAGCTGTCCAAGACCAATTACAGGGAAAAGCTGCTCTGGATCGATTATCTGCCGCGTACGGAAAAGCAGCCGAAAAAGGTTCTTTTCCAGATCGGAATGGTGATCTACAGTGTTGAAAAGGCCGCCCTGTATCTCTTCGGAAAGGTATTTACAGAGGATCCTGTCCTCACTCCGGTATCCAATTCGATCATCGATCTCAGCACGGTTACAGACTTCGAGGAGACCAAATATCCGAACAACAATTACCACTCCGCTGCTTTCCAGAAGATCTTTTCCGAAATGTTCAGCATTTCCGTGGAGGAGCCGGTAAATGTAACGGTCCGTTTCGACCTGACTGCAAATGTAAAACGAAAAGTCCAGTATTTAAAGCAGCAGAGAAGCGGTGCATCCATCGACTTCCTTCCGGATGAAAATCAGCTGGAATATACAGACACGATCCGCGGTCTCAATGACTTCGCAAACTATCTCCGCCAGTTCGGAAAAAGCGTCCATGTCATTGCTCCGGCAGAGCTGAAAGAAAAGATGGAATTTTCCGTGGACCGCACGTTATCCAGATACGAGGAGGCAGACCATGAATAATTATACAAACCCTTATATCCGTCTTCAGTCATACTACAGCTGGCTCTCCAGCCGCTGCAGTGAGGGACTTTATACCGGAATGACGATCCTTGAGCTTCACAAGGCGACTCAGGTCCCTCTTACCGTTCTCCGCTGGGATATCGTAGTCATGATCAAATGGGCAGCAAAAATTTTTGCAAAATTTTCTGATAATTCCGAGTCCGATTGCGGCATAGAAAACAGAATTTATTTCGATCTGAATGGCCGGAACATGAATCCGGAAAATGAGCCTGAAACCGATGAGCCTGAAAATGAAGATGAGAACAGTCTCGAGGGCATGCTTGGGGCACTCGAGAGCGGAAAATTTTCTCCGAAATTAGAAGAAATGATCGTTCAGGGAAAGCTCGATGAGATTCCGCTTTACATCAGCCATTCCTGCTACTCCGAGTTCGATGTCGCCCTGAGCTACGACGAGACCCTGGCGTTAAACGCCGTCCTTAAGGACCTGGATGCAAGACCGGCTGCAATGCGAAAAGATCCGTTTTTCTTCCAGATCAAGGACAGCTACCGCGCGATCCACAATTACCACGAGCTTTCAGACCGCCTGCAGCTTGTCGAGGACGCGATCGAGAATCAGACTTCCCTGTTCATGAGATACCAGAATTCAAAAAACGAGATCATGCAGTTTGATTTCCAGCCTTTAAAGATCTCTTATGATGAAAATGAGAATCTCTACTGTATCCTCTCGATCCATAAGGGAGCGATCCAGGTTCACCGCTTTGACCGCATTCTCGGATTATGGCCGGGTCACACAAAAGTCGAGGGCGGCGATGTCTCCCTGATCGAAAATCTCGCTCCTCAGGTATGGGGAAACTGCTTCTCCGAGGAGCCGGAACACGTAAAAGTTCGCTTCTACAACGAGGCAAATGTCTGGAATAAGGTAAAACGCGATCTTGCCTGCCGTACGAAAGGAAAACTGTACGAGGAGGACGGTTTCCTCTATTACGAAGATACCGTCTACGGGATCAGCAAATTCCGCACCTGGGTTTACGGTTTCGGAAGTTCCGCAATCGTGCTTGAGCCTGTGAGTCTCAGGGAACATATCATTGAATCCTTGAAGGAAAGAAAAAATCGCACAGAATAATGTTCTGGGGAGCTGCCAACGGCAGCCCCCTTTTTATTGTCATGCATCCGTAAGGAAGGTCCTGCAGATATCTCCATGGCACATGGGAAAATCTCCGACAGAAAAAGGAGCCCGGATCTGTACACGGATTCTCGATCATCTGTTTTTATCTGACTTTTCGAGACCGGTGCACAGGATCCTGGCTCCTTTTTATCGCTTATGATCCGTCAGCCCCTAGTTGAGCTTGAGTCCTTTTAACAGATCACCAAAGGAAGTAGACGCGCTTCCGCCGCTGCTGTAATCGTGGCTTTCCGAATCGTTTCTTCTGCCCGACTTCTGGTTATTCCAGCCGCCGTTTCCGCGGTTCTGTCCATTCTTATTATTTCCGTTATAGCCACCTTTGTAGCCGCCGTTACCGTTTCCATAACCGCCCTGCTTATTGGAAGACGTTGCTTTCTTCTTCTCTTTTCCGAGAACGACTCCGATCGTCGGAAGTACTTCCTGCTTTTTCTTGCGCTCCTGATATTCATTGATCTGACCGCTGTTTTTGTCCCCCAAGTGCATGTATCGGGTCTGATCGTCAGCCGGGATCTCCTTCGAATTCTTCATCCAAAGGAAATCGCGGACAGGCGGATACTTCATGATGTCATATCCTACGAATGCTGTCATATCCTGTTTTGCCTTTCCGATATATGCCTCGCACTGTTCCTTCTGGTCCTCGTACGGGTCCAGGCAGAGATTGTCGCTGCCATAAAGAGCATCGGTATTCAGGATATTCAGGTGTTTCAGGGAAACACTGACCCGACCATAACCGTATGGCTTTCCTTTACCGATGTTCTGCTGGCTGTCCTTTTCCAGGAGCAGACTCCACAGAAGCATTCCGAGTTCTTTCTCGCTGAGGTTCGTGAAACGGATGCAGCCGGTAAAACATGTTCCCTGTGGGCACGGATAAAATCCAGAACCAACATTTTTATTATTTCCTAAAGCTGTTTCTAAAAGTTCTTTATGAAGCCAATACTGTTTTATTCCTCTAAGAGAAAAATCTCCATCATACGCAGCTTCCGTTTTCTTTTCATCTTGTTCCATCAGATAATCCAGATAACTCGTTGGTTTTGGTTCTCCAAGAATCATTGTTCTTTTCCCGATCTCAGAAGCCTCTCTGTCAATGACTGCTTCCTGGAAGGAAAGTCTGGAGCGGTAGCTTTCCTTGTCGGTCGTGAAACCAAACAGGGATTTGCAATAATCCAGGCTGTTGTCTCTCTGTTCCGGTATAAGTCCATCATGGATTTCTTTATTATAGAAAAGACGCAGATGCGGAGTGAATCCAAAACATAACTGATTGTTTTCATTCTTGGCTTTAATGTAGAATACCGGCTTTGTTTCTCCTTCTTCCGGCAGTGCAAAAAATCGCTTTGCTTCTTCCACCAGATCTTTTCTGTTTCCATTTCCGACTGCAGCTGAAAACTGATTTTTTCGTCCTTCATAGTCACGTTTAAAGCTGTCCACGTCCGTACTTGAAATCGGGAACCGCTCGCTCTCATCTGCTTTTTCAGGAATTATATAGAATGCTTTCTTATCGTTCATGAAGCCCGATGAGATCATTGTTCCTTTTTGATAGTTTTTAGGTGGCTGGGAGCCTGGTTTAATGGATACAATTCCATCTACCTGCCCCTTCTCCTGGCATGCAATATAATACACTTCTTCAAAACGCGGGCAGTAAGAGTTGTTTTTCTCTCCTACCCATCTCTTACCGCGTTTCTCGAACTTCGTATCATTTTTATTCTGCAGGATTCCTGGATTTCGTTTCAGCATTTCAAAATTCTGAAACTTGTCTTCGATGATCGTATGCTCACTTAATCGGTAGTAATTACACTCGCCCCAATCCACTTTACTATTTTTATTCTCTTTCTTCACATTTTTATTCTCACTAGACGGATCAAGTTTATCTACCTTTGACGGAATAATATAATATTTTCCATTTTGACAGGTAATATAACCACCCTTGACTTTTTTTAGGAAAGAAAAACTTTTATTATATTTATCCTTCGCTGTAGCAGACTCAAACACCTCGTCATAAGGTTTCTTATTTTGATCTTCTTTGGCTGCGCCGACACTCCGGTACATCAGCTTCGCATTTCCGATATCATCCACGATCGATGACTGGCTCAAAATCTGCATGTTGCTGCGGACGAGTCCGCGCATCGTGCTTCCCGGGATCGCTGCCTTTCCGTCTTTATTTTTGTAAAAATGCTCATCTCCGCCATCCACAAGGATCGGGGTCTGGGCTGTCACCTGGTACTCCAGGCTGCCGGAGAGACCGGTGATCTCATTATGTTTTGTGATACTGTCCTTCCGGTATACTCTTGATCCAAGCGGTACAAAGTTATAGGGAGCTCCTACATAACTCATTCTGCCTTCGCCTCCAATCCAAACGGTCTTGTGTATACAACAACGGCCTGGCCGTCCTCATCTTCCTCCAGATACTCCTTCACTGCAAGGACACATCGTTTTGCCGATGCGCATACAGCTTTGCGGACCGGATAATATTTCACTACCGTATCCTCTTTGCAGTCTTCTGTCTCCGTGATCTCCACAGCCTTCAGACCGCCGTTCTGCTCATAGATATGCAGCTCGCCTTTTTCATCAAACGCCCGAAGTTCGACAAGTTCATCCCAGTTGATCTTATCATGCACATTCTCTCCGCACTGAATATCGCTGTACATATGGGCGATCACATACGGGTACTGTGCCGCTCTCTTTTTAAGTTCCTGAAGTTCTGCGGAGATCTCCCGGACCTCAAGATGCTTGTATGTTTTCATCCTCTCACCTCACTCAGACTGCCTTTACATAATCTTCGATCCGCTCCGCGCCCTCTGTGATCTTTCTCCCTTTAAGATCGATCTTCGCGATCATATCGGTTCCCTTCCAGACGGAGAGTTCAGTTCCGGAAATATATCCTCTTCCGATATTGCTTCCACTTCCAAGCGGCAAAATACCAAGCCCCAGATCACGCAGAGCCATCAAAAGAAGTCCTGCCGCCTTCTTGTTTTCTTTTTCCAGATCCACCCGGATCGTAAGTTTTCCGTAAGCCGGCGTCTCGCTGAACAGTTCGCCGTACATCACTCCGCCGGTAAATTTATCAATATGGATCCGCATCTGTGACGGACGCATTCCTCCGTCTAAAATTGCATCAAAGAAATGGATGCAGCCAAGGAATCCTTTTTCGCCTTTGTCTGCGCTTGCATTCTTTCCGAAGACTGATTCAATCTCTGACTCCGGTATTCCCTTGAACTTTGCGATCTTTTCCATCTGGCTTCTCAATACGCCTTTGATAGATGTCGCAGGGATCACAAGTCTTCCGTCGGCAGTCCTCATCTGCTCTGCATCCGGGGATGCCTGATCATAATTGCTCACTGCGATCGATTTTACAAGGATCTCACTGTCTACCTCTCCGTGAAGCTCAAAGTGAATCCGTTTCTCCTGTTTCGAGGTCTGTTTCTCTAACTCTCCGAGAATGGAAGTTCCGCCTTTTTTCTCATCTTTCCAGAGTTTCCGGTCCCCGGCATTTGTCATATCATAATCCGTCTTTACCACATCGCTCAATACGATATAACCGCATCCGTTGCTCTTCTGTCCGCCAATCTGGATTTCTCCTGCATGGAGAGCGCAGAGAAGCTTCTCCAGCAGCGCCTCATATTCATGTTCCCGTTCATAAAGATATAAGGAAAATTTAAGTACCGACCCTGCAGCGATCAACTCTGTCTCAAATTTCTGACCGGACCAGTTTGCTCCTCTTTTTGTATTATAGGTCTGACAGGTGCCACTCTCCCGGTTGATCTTCACACGCGGTCTCAGCTCTATATTTACGGTATTCGCATGTTTTTCATCTGCGACATTCTCATAAAAAAAGGCGTCACTGATGCGTACCTTGCTTCCATTGTCCCCGCCATCTGCGCTCGAACCGAAAAGAGTCTTCCGGATCTCCGAATCCGGATCCAGTTCCGGATTTTCGGCAAGATAATCTCTTAAAGCTCCGGCGATCCCGGTTGCCTGAATAAAAGGAATATTTTCTACCGGATGTACAAGAATCCCGCCATTCCTCCCATCTCCACCGCCAACATGCAGCGGTTCTCTGCACATCGCAGTGATCTTGTATGATACAATATGGTCATATAAGCTTCCGTATTTATCAGCCACGATTTCTTTCCTCCCTGTTCGCATAACGAATCTGACGCTCCATCAACTGCAGTTTGTATCTGGTCTTCTCGTCATCGCTGAGCAACTTCTCAATCGGTATTTTCATGATCGGTGCTTTTGAAATTCCAAGCAAATCATACAGATCAGAACCAAGCATATTTGTTAAGTACTTATAGAGCTGTACCGGTGTTTTTTTGCCATCCTCTCTTTTTTTACTCGCTCCCTTTTCTTCTGAATGTGTTTTATATTTTTCAAGCTTCTCATTTGCCGTTTCCGGCTCGTACTGCCAGCTGATACACATGGACGCGACCTGACCAAGCTGACTCCCCGTGATCCCCTTAAGTTCATTTGTATGTTCTACAATATAGCGCTCGATTCCTCTCTCGATCCGGTGCTGTAAGAGTCCCCTTGCAGTCACACGGACATCGTCTCTTATATGCTCTTTTGCAAAGGACGGTGTCTCAGTCTTTTCCGTTCCTGCTGTTTTCCGCTCGATCGGGTGTTTTTTTGTAAGTTCCCCGAAATCCGCCATAAAAGCAACCTGTCCAAATCCTTCAGCCGTGCGGATTCCAAGTCCTTCCTGCTCCACCTTCCGGAAATTTTCTTCCGGGATCACTTTGTCTGCTTGCAGTCTGAACACACTTCCCGCTTCATACATATTGGCGGACGGGATCGTTCCCTTCCAGATCCGGTTGTAACCATAGACCTGTGCCGTCGATGTCGCACAGCGCACCAGTTCCAGCTTTCCGCAGCCGAGACGTTCTGCGAGCTCTTCCAGATTTAATCCGACCGGCTCGCCGATCCCGCTTCTCATCGTCAAATGGGAAAGGAGGATCATATAGAAGGTCTTCCCGCTCTTCTGTGTGCGGACGGAGGCATATGGGAGCATTCCGTTTTTCTCCGTGCAGGAGGACTGACAGGTTCCATATCCACCGGAACGGCGGTTTCCGATCCGGACTTCTTTCCGGAAAAGATCTTTGATCTCAGAAACAAGCTTCGGATCGAGATCGTCCGCTAACATAATGTATCCGGTAAAGTCCTGCCCCTTGCAGATATACTGGCTGCGGTAGATATTCCGGTTATCCGCCCGCCCGTTTTCCACTGTTCGCCCGTTATTGATATTGATATCCTCACTCAGCTCGATTCCTGTGTAGTTGATCCGGATCCCATCCACATAACAGTAACTGCCGAGTGATGCACGCTTATATCCGGAAGTGACGTCCTCTTTGACAAGCACATTTTCAATATCCTTTTCATTCACGCATGGCGTTTTATCTTCATAAAATCCCTTCAGAGACGGGATCATCTCTTTTCCGTCCACAGTCAGATATGCGTTTAAGAAACGGATCTTTCCGTTGAAAAAGGCCGGTTTCCAGGTTTCAAAATCTGCTGCACGCTTTGCCAGTTCTGACATGACATATCCGCGCAGGGCGCTGCCCGGAATATAGCGGAGTGTATCAGTCTGACCATGCTGGCTTGTCCTGTCATCTGCGATCCTTAATGGGTCCAGATTCTTAAGATCGATCTTTAAATATCTACTCATACTGTTCCTCCACAACGATGCTTACCTGTCCAAATCCGCGGTTTCTCATAGTGCCGACCCATTTGATCAGGGAAAGTACTTCTTTTACGAGCTCTGCGTCCTCTTTTGCACAATCGCAGGTACCGTAAAAATGGAGTCCACTTTTTACCGCACGGCACTGGCGCAGCGATCCTTCTTTTGCCATCCCGTTTTCCAAGCTCGTGAAATCACGGGTATAAGTAAACATGGCGATCCGCTCCCGAAGATCATCCGTTTCTTCCTCTACGGCCTTTCGAAGCTCCGGATGAACGACAAAGTCTGAAAAACGCACTTTTCTCGTCTCATCAAACTGCTGCGATCCGCCCTCTCCCATCAGTGTGCAGACTGTCTCATCCGTCTCTTTTTCACCTTTTCCGGACCAGCTAAGCAGATTGATCAGCTCTTCCCGGAAGATTCCTTTTAATGTATTTCCCTTCAAATAAGGGAATCCCTGATCATCCATCTGTGTTGCAATATCTTCTCCGCCCGGAATGCTGAGTCCGTTTCCGAATACCGCATCCGCGCGCAGCGTCATTTCCATTAAAAGCTTCATGACTGCGCTCCTTTCCCGTCCAGACTGATAAAGGTATCGAGTATCTCAATCGCATCGAAATAGAGAGAATGCTTCTTTCCATTGATCTCCTGAAATGTGCGGCGTTCCAGTCCCCTTCCGGTTCCGATACTGTCAAGCTGCTTTTTCTGATCCCGGTCTTCGAAAATATCAAAATCCAGAGGATCCATCAACGAAGACTGCATATAATATTCTGTTGCTTTTTCTCCCTCTTTCAATACACCTCGAAGTTCCTTGATCTTGCCTCGCGCATAAATTTCCTGTTTCCGGGATTCCTCATTTTTGTCTTCAGAAAAAGTTTCCTGCTTATTCTGAAGAAGAGTGACGAGCCTTTTAAATGCACTGTAACGACGAAGTTTTTCTTTATCCCAGAGGTCTTTATCCGCCCGGATCAGATACGGCCTGAGCTCCAGAGTTCCTCCGTCTGAAGTCTCATATTTCTGTCGCATATCAGAAAGATCATCGATGATCTCACCAAATTCAATATGCCAGTCGATCGCGCAGCCTTTTGTTCCGGCATTTTCATCTGACGGATCCAGTGCCGCAAGAAAACGTTTCGAATTCGAGCAAAGCATCTCGGAAAGCTCGTACGCCTTATAGAACGGATATTTCTGGTGAACGATCGCGACCCCGGCACACGCCGTGTACTTCCTGTGGTCCACCGCATTTTCCAGCTCCGAAAGTTTCTCGATAAAGATACGGGCTGCTTCAAGTCCGATCCGTCCTTCCGTTACAAAGCATACATCATCACCTGCAAGGATCAGCTTGCGGACCGGGAATACATGCTCTTCCAGCTTCAGTCCTTTATCCTTCAGATCCCCGATCTGGTCAGCGATCTCATCAAGCATACCGCGGAATGCCATCTTAAAATCGGAATCGATCGCGTCACTGAAATTTTTCAGTGTTTTTTTGTACTCGTTCCATTCAGCTTTTTCGATTGAGCTACGCAAGTTCTGCACACGTTTTCCCATGCCGTTTCCGTCAATATGTATGACAGCAATAAAGCTGGAATCATCCTTGCTGACACCAAGATCCTCCAATTTTTTCGGCATCACGTATCCCGCCGGAACATATTCATTTTCTTTTTTTCTCGCGATTCTGTCCGGTACAGGTACATCAGGTTTTGGACGGCGAAGATTCGTTTCATTTTCCTCGACTCCAAAAGTTCCCTGATGGAAGGACGCTGCACGTACTGATTTTTTCTTTTCGAGTTGTTTAGAAAGTTCGGACAGGTTACTACCCGGATCATCATCCGGACCATTTTTATATTCCATGATTTTTATGAAATACTCCAATTCCGGGAACTCTCTGCGGACTCTCGATGATACCGCATACGCAAATTTTTTCGCAGATTCTCTGTCTTCAAATTCCAGCACCGTATGACCGCCGCCGGAATAAACAAGATTTTTTTCTTTATCAAACGCAAGACCACTCTGCTTCGCCACTGCCTTAAAATAGTCCGGATCTGTCACCCAGCATATTTCTTCTGATCGTTCCACATTGTCGCTCAGCCTTGTACTTTCAAAAATGTACGCCTGCTTCTGGGAAACTTCCAAGATCATCAACTGTCTCATGAATAGATTCTCCCTTCCGTATTTTTCAAACTTTTTATACAATTATAACATATTATTGCTATACGAGTCTATGTATTTCCGTATTATCGGCAAAACATATTCTTTTCCGTTTTTTATTCGCACATCATGCGGACAAATATGAATTTCGTCGATGCTCTTCGTATTCCTGATCTGCAGAATCTTCTGCTACAGCGGTAGGATTCCCCCTTTCTGTATGTATGCAAAAGCTTTTATCTTGCATTCAGACAATTGATGAACACCAGATAACTTGCAAAATCGCCGATCCGTTTCCGGCTGCTGGCACTCTCCTCCTCATATCCGAGGACATCTCTCCATCCGGCTTCTTTTCCCTGCATTTTTAAATATCGGGAAAGCTGGTTGAATTTTACGATCAGGGAGTTATGGCAGGATGTCCGCGCTGCATCACGTTCCGTTCTCTCTTCCCTGCTCCATAGTGCCCAGGAGGCCCGGAATACCTGATAGCGGTTTGCCTGCTCGATAAGCTCCGCATACAGCTCCAACGCATCCTCATCAGTTCCGATCTCATCCATCATCTGCTGATGGAGCTTCGTCATTTTCTCGAGAGGAAGACTTTTTTCCATCGGAAGGTAATCTTGGTACGTAAAAAACATGATTTGTCTCCTTATCCTATCCTTTTCTTTCCTTTGCATTCCGCTCAGGAATCTTCATCTTTTTCATTTTTGATCCCGCGCAGATTTCCGTTTTCTCTTATGCGCCGGTTCCCTCCGCGCCTGGTTCTTATTTTTTCTTCCGCGCCATTTTCCTCTGCGTCCAGTTCTTCTGTTCCTTTCTGCGTCGGTTTTCTCTCCATCTGATCCTTATTTTCTCTTGTGCGTCATTTTTATTCGCACTTGATGCTTATTTTTCATTCTGTGCCATTTCTCTTCTCGCCCGGTCCGTCCGGATCCACTCCTCTAATGTCAGCGGGACGTAATCCGAAAACATGCAGAAACAGTTGATCATCTGGCATGACGCCGGTTCCGGCTCTCCGGTCTTCCGATTTTTCTTCTTTCTGTCTTTTACCTGTTCGAGATATTCCATGATGACCTGCTCATCCGGACCATTGTGGACATGACCATACAGCATAAAAGTTCTCGGTTTTCCATCCTGGTCTAAGAGATACTGTTCGTTGTAGAACATAATCGGATAATGGGACAGGACAACCTTTTTTCCGTTGTCCCAGAGTTCCAGATACGGTGTGATCCGGGTGAAAAGTTTCTTATCAAAAGCCGGATCTTCCAGGTACCTGTCATGGTTTCCGACCAGCAGTGTCTTTTTCCCGGCAAGTCTGCCAAGAAGCTGATTGACCTGTTCTCCATCTGTAAATGCTGTCAGATCGCCCAAAATGAAGACTTCGTCCTCATTCTTTACTCTCCGGTTCCATTGTTCGATCATATATTCATCCATGGCTTCCACGTCTGCAAAGCCGCGGCAATCAATATCGCTGTTCATTCTGACGTGACCAAAATGGTGGTCAGAGATATAATAATTCATTTCCTTCCCCCTTAAATATCCATTTTTCCACGGAGTGCTTTGAGACACTCCATTTTCCCGTTTCTGCGGGAGCAGGTGCGTCGCTTGTCGGCAAATACTGCCGGACGGCTGTTCCAGACCGGACCGCGCTCTGCCGGTACTGCCATGCTCATTTCGATCGATTTCTTCTCATGTCTTGTCAGTTTTGCCATATTCATTTCCTCCGTTTTCTTTTCCTTTGATGCTCTTATTATATCTTACCAGATTTTGTGGTTTTGTACACATCGCCGGCTAACCGTTTTTTAGTGGTTGTGCGTCTGTGGCTTTATGAGCGATCCGGTTGTGTGCTTTGTGCGCTCATAGAAGCAGGGTCCAATCGGGATATGTGCTTGTGTGTTGGTGCTCGTCAGTATTTGTTGGTGTCTCTGTTGATGATTTTATTCTAGCAGATGGGGATTTCATATTTTGGACATGTGAAGATGGGATAGAACGATTATATGGAAAGGGAATAAAAAGCCTGGCGCGTGAGCGCCAGGGATGGACGGTTTTGATATGCCCTGAGTGGGGCGAGGTACATTTCTTCCAGTCGTATTCAGACCGGCAGCTACACGAACCATGACGGGTGGCAATGCCCTGAAGGGGGCGACCCGCATTTCTACGGCCACTATATGAAAAATGGTTCTATGTTCCGTGATGTGTGACAATGCCCTGAAAGGGGCGACCCGCATTTCTACTAGTTTAAAATTAGCAGAGAGAATTTGTGATTGTATGTGGCAATGCCCTGAAAGGGGCGACCCGCATTTCTACAGAGAAGATCGATATGCTGTTAGCTGCTCTTTCTGATCTGTGTCAATGCCCTAAAAGGGGCGACCCGCATTTCTACACTTGCCTCTGGGAACCCGCATAAATAAAGGGTTTCCGGGCTCGTTTTTGCAGGTATTTTCCAGAATATTCTGAAAAAGGCATTTTTGAAGGTCATTTTTGGCATGTTCACAGTTTGTTCATATTCGACCTGTCTCTAACTGTTTTCAAGTATAACTCATTTTTCTATTTACGAAAAGTATTTTTTGTCGATTTTGTTGTTTTTTTTGGGGATCTATCCTATAATTTTTTTATAATGACAATTCCCACCAGGCATTATCAATCATCCTGTTTTTATGGAGGACACACTATGGAAAATATTACTGTCGAAAAATACATTGCCGGAATCCGGCAGGAACTGCTGCCGAAATATCATCTGAGCAGACATTCCATCGATGATATTACTACCTTCTATCGGCATCGTCTGAGCGATAAATGGAATCCTTCCAGCCTTCACTACCATTTTCTTGTCAGCACCTCTACCGAGGAGACTAACCAGGAACTCGCTTTATCCATCTGTCGTTCCTTTGTTTCGCCTCATAAGGAAATCACCATTCTCTTTCCCAGTGAAAAAGAATTCCTTGCTTCCCCGGAGCAGCTTTTAGAAAAAGGAAACAATGCCTTTGTTATCATCGGTGAATGCATAAAAGAACCTCTGGATGAGGATGGGATCAACCAATGGACCGCAGCAAGGAAAATTCTGAATAATCCGAAGTGTCCGACCTGTTTTCTGCTACTTTCCATAGACGAATTTCAGACTAGATTTAAAGATACACCTGTTTACGAACCTTTATTCAACCAGGTCTTCAGGTACCATCTCGAAACAAACACCAGCTATTCTCAGAAAGATTACCTGGATGAACTGAACAGCTGGCTGGACGAACAGTTCCCTGTAAAACGCACAGAGTCCTTTGACCGCGGAATGAATGACTATCTCAGTGCAGTTCTTGCAAAACCTCATACAAATGAGGGCATCGAATTCTTAGAAGACTTAAAGAAACGTTTCCAGTACGAATACTACAAATACGAAGATCTCGATGTGATTGATGAGCGCTGTGTGCCGTATTACCATAAGGTAGTTTCGACCGTACCTGAAAAATCTGCGAATCATATACCTCATACTTCCAATGAAAAAGAAGTCAATACAATTTCTGTCAAAACTGAGGATGAAAAAAAGGCTGAAAAAGAAAAGAAACTAGCTGCATTAAGAGCGAAGTGCAGAGAATTAAAGGAAACGACACCTATTTTTACCGTGCCGAAAAATGGTGATTTTTTTGACTTGGATCAGAAACCTGACCCTGATGAAGGCACTAAAAACCTTTTGTTGCTGACTTTAAGTACCCTCAGAGAGCCAGAAGCTGATGCTTCTTTACGTCCATCATATGTGAGGCTCGATCCGACTGAAAAGCCATTTGAATACCGCTATCAGCTGGAACCTGTCCCTGCAAAATTGATGCACGATTTTGCTAAAAGTACTTCCGGTGAAAAGCTTGATGGAATTCTTATGATCTGTTCTCCACAGGTACTTGCAAAACGTAATGAAGATGAAGAAATACATGATGAGCGCTTTCATTTTTTAATTCGATCTGCATATGATTATTTCATATGCGCGACTTCAGATTATGCACGCAAACAGAACAAGGACCATTCCCTCTCCTACAAGGAAATTCCCACGGACGCGGATACTTCTTCCAAGTCACCTGACACCCCGGAGCAACGTACACAAAGGACTGTACAGTTCATCAACAAAGTTGTCACTGAAATTCGTAAGCTTAAGAAGCATTACCCAAATATGAATATTCACGTAGACACTCATGGTGGTCTTCGAAATGATCAGGAAATTCTGAACAGTATCCTTTCCCTGCTTCAGATGGAGGGCATCTCAATCCCAGAGAGCAATATTCACAGTGTTGAATACTCTGGTTCTCAGGCTGTTGTTACCTCTGATTCTGAAATTTTTAAGATTATGAATTTCGTATCTGGCATTCATGAATGTATCTATTACGGACAAACTGCATCGCTGAAGCAGGCGATGGATCCTGAAAAGTCCGAACAGGCAGACAGTTCAAACAATACGAACGAGTATGAACAGGCTGTTTTGACAGATATGCAGACAATTGCAGAAGGTATTCAGCTGTGTGATGTTAATAAATTTGAAAAAGGGTTAGAGGATCTTTCAAATGCTATTCTGAAATTAGATAGCAATCATACGGGAGCTGGTTATCTCACGATGTTCAAGGATCTGATCTCTAACAGTTATGGGGAACAGCTCCTAAGTAGTAAACGCCAAGTTATTGATGAGGTTAGATGGTGTACAGAAAAAGGCTTCATTCAGCAGGCGCTTACGCTTGTGGAAAGCAAAATGCCCAAAAGTATGATTCAGCATAAATTTTTGGTTTCTGAGACTGATGCCAAACACAAACGTCTGTTTTCCAATGAAGGAACAGCAATCAACGCTGAAATCAAGGAAGCATTAAAGGACAAGGGGATTCCTAAAGACACTATCAGCCCTCTTGAAAATGTTGTTGTACAGCAGACCGGCTATAAGCGATGCAAATGGAAAAATGACGTTCCTATTTTTATTAAACTTAATGAACTTCCTGCCTCCAAGGATATTTTGGAAAAGGGAAATTTACCTGACATCCGTCTGCCCAAAAAGAAGACTCAAAAAGAGCTGGAAAGGTATGAGGTAAAGCTTACCGGTTCCATAATCGATCCAAACGATCCTAAGGAAAAGAAGAAATTACCAACAGAAGAATTTTTCTATATTAGAGAGAACCCCGCTGTTATCAAAGAAAAAACTGCTGATTCCGATAAGATTATTAATGTTTCCGATATGATCAATGTTCTTATCCGCCTTCACATGCAGTTAAAGCAGGAACGAAACGCTACAAATCACGCAGGTGAGAATGAAACTCGGAGCAGTGTTGCATTGATCAAGAATGCATTGGAATGCTATATTGCCTTATATAACAGAATTGTAGAACTCCTGGAACCTAAAGATGTTCCCACACATTCTTCATAAGTTGCTCAAGGCCGCCTTACTAAATGGCGGTCTTTTCTGTTTTTAATCTCCGCCTATTCCACCTCCCTAATCTCCACCTCGCCGCCCTCCTCGCTCAGCAGCCGGTTCATCCTCGCCCGTCTGACACTCTGGCACCGATTTTCTATTCTCCCGATCACCTCTTCACTTTTCCGTACCTCCTCCTGGTACTCTCTCGTGATCCGCCGGTAGTACTCGTCCTGAAAGACATCGTACCGTTCCGTCACGACCGGCTGCTGACCTCTGCGGAAAACAATCTCCCGCCCGACCGGCATGTGCAGCACTTCATTTACCGGGACATTCAGCCGAATACTGATGCTCTTTGCGGTATCGATATTGTTTCCGCCGAGATATACATAGCTGTCGCAATTATCCAGGATCGTGATCGCGTCGCTCCCATACATCTGGTGAAGCTGCGCCTCCGACTGGAGAAGGATCGTCGAGGACATTCCCTTTTCCCGGAAAATCGAGATATACTCCGGAAAGTTTGCACACCGCCCGCCGGTGGCAAAATCGTCGAAGGAAATATGGACCGGCCTCTTCAACGTACCGGATGGCTTTTTCTCCGCGATCTCAAACAGCTCTTTCACCGCCTGGGAGATGAACATCTGGGCAAGAGCGTGGAGTGATTTTTTTACCGGACTTGTCGTCACGAAGATCACGCTCTTTTCGTTCGCCACATTCTGGAAATCGATAACCGGTCTTGTCTTCATCACTTTGCAGATCCTGGATGTGAACATTTTATCCATCGCAGTGTTTAATGATGTATAAATGCAGCGGGCAGTCCGATCCGGATTCTCCCGGAATGTATTCCAGTATTTTTCGATACAATACTCCGGCCGGCTGGCAGCCGCTTCTTCCATCACCTTATCGAAGCTGGTCGTGATTCCTGCATTTCCTGCTGAATAGATACCCATGCTGCTCTGAAACCGGACAACATCGGCAAAGCAGTCCTTACCAAGTGCCAGAAATGCTGCACACTCCGCAGTGAGAAGCGAGATCGCGCTGTCATCCCAGAACGGGTCCATTTTCGAGTTGCTTTTTTTCGCATTTGCGAGCACGATCGCAGATGCCAGATCTGTGATGTCCTCCTCGGTTTTTGTATATTTTAATGGGTCATAGCAGCAATTCGAATTTTCCGGCTCCGCGAAATTCAAGTCATACACAGTGTATCCGGCATTTTTTAATGGATTTCTATACTTGTCGACCAGACGCCGCTTCGTCGCAACAACGATCATGTTGGAGGATCCGGCTCTCAGAAGCTCCAAAAGCTCCGGCTCCAGGATGGAAACCGTTTTTCCGCATCCGGAACCGCCGACGATCACGCGGTTATTGTTGACTCCTGTGATTTTGCTGTCCGCGCTGTAGGAACAGTTCTTTCCTAAAATAACTCGTTCTTTTTTCATATACGCATACCTCCAAACTATGTAACAGAATTTTAAACTGCATCTTTACTGCACCGGCCTGTACACTCCCCCTGCATGTGCCTTTTTGCGCCGCAGCAGTTCACAGTCTCATGTTTTCTCAGACGTGGATCAAAACCATCCCGCATCTGCTGCACCGATGGCTTTGCCTTCTATCTCCGGGCAAATCTTATTTCCTTGTACTATGGAATCCCAGATAACTCCGGCAAGGAGCATTTACAGAATCGGTTCCAGGATCTTCTCAAATCCCACGATCTCATCGCACAGTCCGAATTCGACGCTTTCCTCCGGGCTGAAAAAATGGTCGTAGGCAGTTGCTTTTTCAATTTCCTCCTCACTCCTTTTTGTGTGCTTTGCAAGAAGACGGTTGATCCGCCCCTTCATCTCCAAAAGTCCCTCCGAGATGGAACGGATCGAGGACGAATTCCCGGCAACCTGCTGTCCAAGCATCGGTTCATGGATCATCATCTCCCCATGCGGCAGGATATATCTTCCATGCGATCCGCACGCAACGATCACGGCCGCCATGCTGTACGCATGTCCGATGCAGTAGAGCTCGACCGGTGCCCGGCTTCCCTGGATCGCATCGTAGATCATGAGACCGGAGCTGATCTCCCCGCCAGCACTGTTGACCAGGACACGGATCGCCTTCTCCGTGCTCTCCTGATTCAGGATCAGGATCTGACGGACAAACTCCCCCGCACTGCCCGCATCGATCTTTCCCTCCAGAAAGATCAGCCGATTTGACAGCAGTCTGGAATCTGCCGAAACCTGTGTGATACCGCCTGCGCTTTTCAGTAATGTGTTCATATGTGTCCTCCTTCATATCGTAAAGTGTGCTTTCTGTTATGCTCTGTGATTTTTATTCTATGCTCAGGCTCTCACAAATTTTGGACACAAAAAGGCAGGGGCAGATGAAACACGATTGCTTCATCTGCCCCTGCCTGTGATATTTTTATTATGATGTCTTACATATCTGTTTTCTCTTCCCTATTTCGTCTGCACCACTCCATTGACCGTCCATACACCGTCTGCGTTCACGGTACTGCCATCAATGACAGTATTTCTCAGCAGTTTTCCGCGGTAGCCATCGGAAACCGGGTTGAAGTAGTAACATCTCTTAACACCATTGGCATCCGGGATCCATAACCATCCGGTCTGCATTTTACCTTTGGTGTTGTCAGAGATCGGATTCAGGTAGTAAATGTTGCCATCCGGATCAGTCACCCAGCCTGTCATCATCTGACCTGCCGCATCAAAGCGGAACCAGTCAAATGCAGACTGACCTGCCGCAGTATTCGCATATGGGTTGACTACAGCTGCCCAGGTATTCTTATACGCTTTTCCGGAAGAATCCTTAAAGCTCCACTTATCACCCTCCTGTTTCCAGTTTCCTCTCACGACATAAGACGGAATTTCGGTGCCATTATTCGTATTGGTAGTGGTTACCTTGCGTGAGGAACTGCTGCTGCCTCTCGAGCTGCTGGAACTGTGGGATCCGCCGGAACTGCTGGAGCCGCCGGAACTGCCCGAGCCACCGGAACTACTGGAGCCGCCGGAGCTTCCTGATCCACCGGAACTGCCCGAGCCACCGGAACTACTCGATCCGCTGGAGCTGCTCGATCCACCGGAACTGCCTGAGCCGCCGGAACTGCCCGAGCCACCGGAACTGCCTGAGCTACCGGAACTGCCTGAGCCACCAGAACTACCGGATCCGCCGGAAGTCCCGTTCATGCTAAAGAATGTAACGGTATACTCCAGCGGAACATCATTACCGTATTTGTCCTGGATTCCTTCGATTTTTACAGTTACCACATCGGATGCGGAATATTTAACCGATGGCTGGAACACAATTGCCGGTCCCATACCGAATCCCTCAGCATTGTAATTTAAGTATTTTCCACTCTTACTGCTGCAGCTGCTGTCCAGGACAACACTGCTGCCGTCTTTTTTCGTCAAGGTAACCTTAACTGCTGTTTTATCCGGGACCTTCAGCTCACTTCTATTGAGGGAGACAGACCATGGACCGCAGAAATATTCCGTCGGCATGTTCTTCGCCGGCCATGTCACATAGGAAACATCCGTTGTATTTTTCCGGTCAAACGAATACATCGCCGTATAACTTCCACTATGTCCAAAGCCTGTTGCTCCCATCGTCGGATTGATACACCATCTGCGATGTCCTACCCGGTCAATGTTGCTGCTGTCTCCATCATTCATCCAGCCTCTGATCACTGCATCTGCTAGATTCGAATACCCCCATCCAAGATTGCTGGAAGAGGTTCCCTGATACCCAAGATCATAAAACTCCTGAGAAACAGAAGATGGTTTTTTCGGAGTATGCTCCAGTTTTCCCACTTCAGTCAAAAGTGTAGTTCCAGCCTGTGCTTTCTCTGCATATTCCGGATCGACCGTTACATCTGCATTGATACCGGCAATATAACGGATAAAATTCAATGCATTTAAGGCATTCTCCACGGTTCCTTCTGTCAATTCACCTGCTACCCCATTTTTCGCATTTGGCGCAACTGTCCATGCATCCCGGTAACTGGTAGAAAACGGATGTGCAGCATAAAAGCTTTTGATTTCCTCTGCTGTATGGGTTTCCACCGTCTTTAATGTTACCTTCTGCGTTGTTACCACCAGATTCACATCCGGATATGTATAATAATCGCCTTCTGCAGTAAACGGGATGCTCACGCTCGCACCATTCCCAAGCTGCTTCAGGGTAAAATGGATCACGCCATTTTCATCAACCTTCGGAAGCTGCTCAAATTTTGCCTTATCCTCTTCAGAAAGATCCTTTAATATAATCTTTGTTGGCTTTTTATCATTTATCCAATAGCAAAGGCTCGCTGCATTTGCGGTCTGTTCTTTTCCGTTATCCGGAATATTCACCTTGCGATCTGTAACCGTTCCGATCGCTTTTTTCTCAATTACAAAATAAGAACTCTCCTCAGCCAACTTTAATTCCCCGTTTGGATATGCATCGCAGGAAATACTGGTGATTTTATATTTTCCGGGTTTTTCTCCCTCTTCTCTTGTATATTTGACATTATTAAGATATCTCTTATTAGAAACATTGCCTCCAACGATCTCATAGTCGCTTGCAGAGATCCCCCTTACCGTTGGATCATTCTGTCCGTAAGTTTTTTCGAAATACTTTTTATTTACTCGAATTGTAAGAGATACCTGATCCGCATCCGGGTTTTCATCCAGCGTCTTCACATTTTTCACCAGACCATCCCCTGATGTCTGCGTTTTGCTTACAGGTGTTTCCTCTCTTACCAATGCGTTGCTGTCAGTCGCAACCTTGATCTGTTCGCCAGTGATCTGATGTTCAGAACCTTTTCCCTGATCCCGGACATCCGCATACGCAACACTGCTAAGTGCCATTGTACCGGCTAACATCGCTGCCATCAATCTTCTTTTTTTCATATGTATCCTCCCTCGTAAATTACGATATCACTATATTAACTTGTGAATCATTGACTTATCAATATTGACTGTAATGTGGGACATGCTTGTGTGAACATTACCCAACTTTTTTATATTAGCTATAATATCATCATGATCATATAGATTTTGGACACCAAAAAAACAGAGTCAGATGAATCTTTGCTGATCCATCCGGCTCTGTCTGTGATGTTTTATTCTTTATGACTCTTACCATCAATCATTTAATAGATTTCTAATTATCTCTTTAGATGTTCTTATATGCCGGTATAGCCCGTTATTCCGGGCTTTTCCGGCACTTTTCATATCGGAAGAACCTCACAAATCTTTTTATTACCCCTTATGTTTTCGCTCTCAAAAGTAGTAAAAGCAGTAGTAAATTCTGCGTACTACTTATGCCGCCTTGGTTTCCTCGGCGCTTTCCGCCGCAGGCTCCGGCTTGGCCTCTGCGGTGGTTTTTGCCTTGGCTTGCAGCCGTTCCATTTCCTCCTGTGCGGAATGGAAAGTAGCGTGGGCGTAATAGTTCAGCGTCATTACAATGTTGGCGTGTCCCATGATGTACTGCAATGCCTTGGGGTTCATGCCCGCGTTTGCCATTCTGGTACAGAATGTATGCCGCATGGTGTGCGGCGTCATCACATCGGGCAGCGGCTCCTTGTGGCACTTGTTGTACTTCTTGGCAAGGCACTTGAACATGGCGTCATAGTTGACGGCGGTTTTGGGCAGACCGTCCCGGTTCAGGAACAGGAAGTCCTTATAACCGTCAACCTCAATGCACCTGCCGTCCCTGCGCTTCTTCAACACGCGCTCAAACGCTTCATAGGCGGCTGCGCTCATAGGCACTTGACGGAATCCGCTTTCTGTTTTTGGCGCTTCGGTATAGTAACCGTCCTCGGTGCTTCTCAAAAGCTGGTGGTCTACATTCACAAAGCGCTTCTCAAAATTCAGGTCGGCTGGCGTCAGGCCGCAGAGTTCGGAAATACGAAGCCCGGTTTCCAGCAGGATCACCACCTCGTCATAATACTTGGCATAGACGGGATCGTTCTGCATGAAGTCCAAAAGCTCGTTTTCCTGTGTAGGGGTAAGCGGCACCTTTGGTACGGTATCGTCGTTGATAACCTCATTGATCTGGAAGTCAAAGGGATTCTTGCGGAGGCAATCGTCCTGTACGGCCATATAAAAGATGGCTTTTAAGGAACGCTTGCTGTTGCAGATGGTGTTGTAGGCAACGCCCTTTTCCTGCATACGCAAGGCCCATTCTTTCGCGTCAGACAGCTTCACGCTGTCAATGCTGGCCGCGCCCAGCTTATCTTCGGACAGAAGTTTCATCAACTGCTGGCGGCTCTTTTGGGTTCCTTTCCGCACATTCCCGCGCTGCCGGGTGTACTTTTCATAAAGCTGGCACACGGTCATTTTCTTGCCGATGGTGTCTATCCCGTCGTCAAGGTCTTTCTGTATCTGCTTGATTTTCTCGCGCAGGGAAAGACAGGGCCGTTTCCCGGCAGGTACTTTGTCGGTGGGTACTAACTTCCATGAGTAAACAAACTGGGGTTCTCCAAAGGTGTTAATGTATTTGTAAGCGTATCTTCCATCTGATCGCTGGCTCTCTCCAGACTTCAAAAGGCGGCCTTTGTTGTCCCGTCTTTTTTCATCTCGTTCTTTTCTTGGCATTTCGTCATGCTCCTTTCCATGACGGAAAGAGCCTTGACACGCTTATAACCTATTATAACACGCGCAAGGCCCTTTTTCACTATATTGTGTCAAGGGAATCAATGATTTTTTCAAACTGCTTCCGCTTGATCTGGATGCGGTTGCCGTTCAGGATCACCCAGCCAGCGGTGGGGTTTTCCTCGGAAAGCCGACGCAGTTTGTTTTCCCCAATCCGAAAATATTTGGACGCTTCCTCAATGGTAAGCGTGTATTTTTCCCAAATAGGCACATCGTTATTACTCATAACAAGGCCCCCTTTCTTTTCAAAACAAAGGTTGTTTTTGTGAAAGTGGGCAGAAAAGAACGGACGGCTGCTGGCACAGCTCCACGGGAATCTCACCCCCGCGTGGTTCTCACGCGGCCCTGCTCGTTGCCTGCGACGCTTCAAACGCTCGGACTACGACGGCAAGGGAGTATCATTGTCCTATCTGCGCGTCGTCGCCCGCAGGCTGCCACACCTGCTTTACGGCACGGTAAAATCGCTCCGCTTACCCCAATGAGGGAAAGCCTCTTGGCGCACCTGCCGCCCGGCTCGGCACAGACAGAATGTATCCGTCTGCCCTATGACGCGCCGCCATTGTCCTGCGGGCGTATTTGTCAAGGAGCAAAGGGGCCGCCAGGAAAACAGGCAGGCGGGGAAAGGGAAAGCCGCCTGTCTATGGCCGGGGCCTTAACCGTCAGTCGCCAATGGGACTAACGATGGAATGGATCAGCTTGATTTGCAATCGGCGCTTCATATACTCGTCAATGCAGATATGAGGCTGGCCGCTGCCGTCATAGAGCGTCCGGGTACACAGCTTATTGATATAGCCGTCGTAATGCTGCAAGACACGCTCCACGGCTTCGGCGTTACCGGCGCAGGCCGCGTCGATCACAAAATCCGGCAGAGGGCTTTTGCCCTTGTAACTGGATTGCTTCATCCGCGTTTAACCTCCCTCCGGCATGAACGCCATCAATTTTATACGCAAGTCTTTCAGGGTGCTTGTCCTGTGGCGCTGTACTGCGCTGCGGGACATTCCCATCAGGCGGCCGATTTCTTCGTCAGTCAAATCCAGAACAAAGCGGAGAATCAAAATACTCTGCTCGTCTTTTGGCAGGCTGGCAAACGCTTCGGCCACAAGCTCGTTGTCGATATGTAGGTCATAGCCATGCGAACTGAATGTAAAGCTGTCGCAGGAATACCGATCTACGGTCGAGAGCTTGTCCCAATCAGCCGGGGAAACAGCGTCCAGCGACACTTCACGGTCGCGGCGGCACTTCATTTCCCGCAGATAATCTATCGCCTCATGGTACAGAACCAGCTTGCAGTAGCGGTCAAACTGGCTCCATTCACCGTATTTGCGGGGGATCGCTTCCATCTTCTCACCCCCTTTCTATGGGGGATGTGGTGGTTCTCTCCCTTTCCGCCAATAGAGCGAATGGAATCTCTCTGGCTGCCCGCTAAACGCCTCCTTTTTTCACTTTTTTGAAATTTCTTTTTGCGCCGGATAGCAGGCCGCAGGAAACAACAAAATTCGCCCGGCAGGTCAAAGACCCACAGGGCGAAACAAAAAGCAATATGTTCTTTCCCTACATGGTATAGTACATACGCACAGCCGCTTGTCCCCGCTGCCGGGGGACGGCTTTTTTTGACAGGCTAATCCCTGTCGGATTTTGTCGAAGTAGTTTTCGTTGCATAGCGGCTCCCTCCTAAAGCCGCCATGCCAGAACACGGTGCAGGGGTCGTCGAAGCAAAAAAACGGCGGCCTTGATCTACTCAAAACCGCCGTATCCGTCAGTGATACAGGAAAGCGCACGAAATCCTCTGCCCGTCAGCGGTTTTTTTCTTTTCCCCGCTGTGGAGGCAGATGTTTGAATATGTAGGCTCGTTTCATTCCACAAAGAACAGAACCTGCCGGATCAGCTCCGGGATATTGACCGGGGCGGTGATATAGTCGTTCACGCCCTCATGCCGGTATTCATATTCCGTGGCAGGGTCGTTGTTCTCGGTGAGGATAAAGAACGGCAGAAGCCGGACAGGGGGATTCTTCATTTGGAACATCCCCGCCACCCGCCGTAGCGTATGAAACAGCTCCATTGCTGTGCCGTCCGGCAGTTCCAGATCGCACAAGATCAGTTCTATTTCCTTATCCTCAAAAATCCGGCGCTTGGCTTCCCAAATCGAGGAAACCAGAATCAGGTCAAAGCCCTTTTGTAGCATAGCAGCCCGCAGCACTTCGGCGCTGGTATCTTCTGCATAGACAAAGAGCAGCTTGTGAAAAGTCGGGGCCTTTTCGCCGGATAACTGCCGGTAGGCGTATTCCACCAGCTTATCTTGTAGTAGCAGTCCTTTCATTTTGTCCATGCACAGCGTCGCGCCCCGGCGCATAGCTTCCTGTTCGTAGTCGTCCTTGTCATGACAGGACGCCAGAATAAAAGGCAGCTCCTTGTCTGCGGCCCGCACCTCGTCCAGAAAGTCCATGCCGGAACCGTCCGGCAGGTCGAGATCACAGCAGACCACCAGCGGCATTTCCTCTTGGATGGCGGTCCGCGCTTCTTTCAGCGTACAAGCCGTTTTTACCGGGTAGCCCCGGTGCTGTAAGTATTTTTGCAGGCACCATGTATAGGTGTCGCTGTCGTCGATCAGCAGTATCTTTTTCATGTGTCCTCACCCCCAATATTGATTTACCACAAGCATAAACTACAAATGTTACACAAATGTCCGAGGTGCCTTTGATTTCGACAGAAAAACAGGCTGAATTGTTACAACGCTCGGACATTTCAAAAATTTCTTTGAGAAATGGCGAAAAAAGCGGGGCAGCACACGCCGCCCCGCCGATCCCATACGGCTATTCCATCGTCCTGATTTGCTCAACAAGAGATTGCTTTTTCAGATTTCCAGTTGTGTAAGAAATCAAGGTGAATTGCACAATCAGCAGGATTGCTAAATATATCAATACGATCAGCCACGGAAATGAATAGTAAAAGTATGGATTCATCGTTTTCACAACGACCTGTACGGATAGGAAGCCCAGTCCAGTCCCCAAAACCAATGTTACCAGCGTAGCAAAAACTGAATACATTAACCCCTCATAGCACAGCATTTTGATAAGCTGCTTTTTACTCAAACCAATCGCCTGTAACATTCCAATTTCCTGCCTACGGGATAAGAAGTTTGTGATTGTCGTATTGACAAGGTTGATTAAAGAAAAGCACACAACAATAACAGCCACGATCAACAATACCCCGAAAGAAAGTTGTTGAAGTCCGCTATAATAAGTGATACTTTCTTTTATGGTTTCCATAACCAAATCGCTATTTCCGTCTATCAGTTGATTTAATGCAGCTTCAACCGTATCATATTTTTTCATATCGGTAATTACGGAAATCGTACCTGTGCAATCTATCCCGGTCGCTTCATTCATAAACTGCTCCGGAAGCGCAAAGCATTTTGAGAAGCCGGAGTAAGAATATTCGTTTACAATGCCCATGACGGTATAGGCCTTTGTGCGAATTTGGCCGGATTCGGTTTTATAGTCCACTTCGACGGTATCACCCAACGCAGCCTCAATATCATAGAGATCGGCACGCTCTTGAAGCAAGACAATTCCATTGCCTGCCACCAGTTCATCATAATCAGTCGTTCCCGCAATTCGCTCTTTCTCCAAATTCTGCTGTTCATCTCGGCAAAAGCCCTGAATCCATTTTCCAGAATTACCATTTACACGATATTCTGCGTCCGTGTAATACCAGTGCTTGATTCCTGTAACGCCATCAATAGATTCTACTGCATTTATAAAATCGGCATTTAGAAAATTCTTTTGCTGCAATCCAGACAAAGAAATACCAGCAGTGTCCCACGATTGATTTGCGTTGAGCTGAATGTTAAATTCACCGACAGGGAAAGCCCTGCCTCTTGCCTCTGCAACGCCATCATAGGAAACTAACATTGTCGAAATCAATACAACCAATACTCCGCCGAGTGAAAGAGAAAGTATTGTTAAAGTGGACTTTGCCTTTTGTCTGGACAGATTCATTTTAGCAAGTGAAGCAGGCGTTATTTTACGGTGCAGCACGGAACTTTCTTTCATTTTTCCCTGATAATCGGAATATCGCAATGCTTCCAGCGGAGATACTGCCGCAGCTCTTTTTACAGGAGTATGAATGGCAATCATCACAATAATAAATGCAAAAAGGCCAACCCCGACCGTCACACATAAAGTAGTCAGCCAGTACCAACCGGCAGGAATCAGGAAGTACCCAATCACATTTCCAATAACCAGACCAATCGGGATAGCAATGGCAGCAAGTAATTTCCCCTCGCGGTAAACCATCTTTTTGATCTGTCGTTTTGTAGTTCCGATTGTGCGAAGCTGTCCATAGTTACGGATACTGCTTGCTACTGAAATATAAAAAATCGAATAGATCACAATGCCGGAACCAATGAAAGTTACAAAACCAATCAAGAAATAGAACAGCATATCGCTTCCGTGATTTTCGTCCTTTAAGTTAAAATATGTGGAACGGACAATCACATTATCATCGGAAATTTTTAATTGCTGCGCCAGAGTGTTTGCATAGTTGGTGGCTTCTTCCTCGCTCATATTTTGAGCGCCTTTCAGCCCAATGTAATAATCAATCATGCCCTCGTCGCCATACTGCTGTCTTACTAATTCTTTCGATATAATGGCTGTATAGCGCCCAATATCGCCGGTTTTCACATCTAAGATTCCCGTCAATTTGAAATCATGGGTAGTGCCGTCAGAAAAGGGGATTTGAATTGTCTGTCCCAATTCATTTGAATAGCCCAAACTATCCAAAAAGGATTCTTGCACTACAATTTCATTCTCCGAAGCTGGTAAATCTCCCGAATAGGGCATACTTTGGGATTTTAGCATATCTGCATTTGCATAAGTAAAATTCACGGTTGAATGGTTTACCTGTTCAGAAAATGCGTTAAAAAATTCCCCAACCCACGCAATTTCTTCTTGCTTGTATAGTTCCTGTCCCTGTTGTTCAGAAATCGCATGATACATAATCTGCGCTGTTTTTTGGTTGCGGTTCTGCGTTTCCTGCATAACCCCAAAGCCATAGAGGACAATAGCAGATAGCAATGCGCTGGCAAGTGCAATCGTCAAAATAATAAAGATATTTCTTTTTCGATTTGCCGATATACTGCGGTTTGATATGCGCTTTACTATGCCGCTGGTATCATTTTCAAAAGGCCATGTCATAGCCTGCCACCTCCTTACTCCACAATCTTTCCGTCCTCAATGCGGACAATCCGATCTGCAAGGCGGGCTATGTCGTCATTGTGGGTAATCATCACAACAGTTTGCCGGAACTCCGCACTGGTGCGCTTGATAAGCCCCAGCACCTCGGCGCTGGTCTTGCTGTCAAGGTTGCCGGTCGGCTCGTCGGCCAGCACGATAGCCGGTTTGGTAATCAAGGCGCGGGCGATAGCCACACGCTGCTGCTGTCCGCCGGAAAGATTGTTCGGCATATTTTTCAGTTTATCTTCCAGCCCCAGCAGGTGAACGATCTCGTCCAAAAACTTCTGATCCACCGTGTCCCCGTCCAGCTCCACCGGCAGGACGATGTTCTCATACACATTCAGGATGGGAACAAGGTTATAGTTCTGGAAGATAAAGCCGATGTTGCGGCGGCGAAAGATGGTAAGCTGTTCGTCGTTCATCTTCGACAGTTCTTTGTCCCGGACAATCACATTGCCAGAAGTAGGGGTGTCCAGCCCGCCCATCATGTGAAGCAGGGTAGACTTGCCGCTGCCGGAGGTTCCCACAACGGCCACAAATTCGCCGTCCTCCACGGAGAAGTTCACACCGTCAAGGGCGCGGGTGATGTTCGGCTCTGTGCCGTAATACTTTTTCAGGTCGATAGTCTGTAAAATGCTCATAAAATTCAATCCTTTTTTTGTTTGTTGTAAATGCGGAACGCTGCTGCGCCGGTGGCAGCCAACTGCACCAGAATCAGCACAGCGAACAGGCCGAAGCTCTCATAGTAGAACAGTTCATCCCAAAATAGGAGAACATCACAGAGAGCAGTCAAGGCAACCGTCCAGCGGATGTGCCGGGCCAGCCATTGCCGGAACACCAGCACAAGGGCAACGGGCGGGACGATCAGCAGCGCCAGATTCAAAATCAATGTCGGGGTCAGTTCCATTGCGTCGCCTCCTCACTTTTGTTGATAAGGGTATTGTAAAACCCAAATGTCCGCGAAATGTTACAGCGGCCAAAAAATTTCATTGAAAATCGGGGTGAAATGTTACAACGCTCGGACATTTCAAAAAAATTCACGGCGGACAGCCGGAAATGGTCGTCCGCCGAATCATACTACACAATCTTTTAGATAGATTGATTGTGAAATAATTTCAATCCAATCACCACATCTATCATAAGTTCCACAATGAGAATTATACTAATGGCAACATTAAAATTACATAGGTTATATAATCCGATATAGATTTCACAAGTAAGAAATACAACTTGCAGACACAAATTTAAGTATGTCACTAAATGCTCGTTAGTTCTATTCCACAATCTAAACAGGAACATTGTAAAAATAGGTTTTCCCGTAAAAGCAAAAAGCACTGACAATACCGGCACCAAAAATACATAGTAAGAATCTACTGCATTGCTGGGGGATGTACCTACCCATTGAATTGCTATTTTATCAGGAACAACGAAAAATAAAACAATAGATAAAATAACATTGATTATTAAGATGATTGTTGTTGCTTTGCAAAAATTGATTTTTTTCATGGTGTTTTCTCCTGTTATAAGTGTGCTTTATTTAGTCGGCAACATAATGGAAAATTCCGAACCCTTGCCCGGCTCCGAAACCACTTTGATATAGCCGCCCTGCCGTGTTACGATCTCGCGGGCCAGATACAGGCCAATGCCCACGCCCTGCTGTTCGTGTACTTCTTCCTCACGATAGAAGCGCCGGAAGATGGCAGCCTGATTACTTTCGGAAATGCCCTTGCCGGTATCGGCTACTTTGATCTCCACATACATTTCCCACGGTATCACCGACACCGTAATTTTTCCACCTGCCGGAGTATACTTCACCGCATTGTCCAACAGGTTAAAGAGGGCTTCGGATGTCCACTTGCTGTCATGTGAAAAGGTCAAATTCTCCGGGCAGTCCACAGATACAGCGATTTTCTTTTTTTCCGCTACATACACGATCCCACTCATGGCTTGCGCCACGGTATCAAAGAGGCGGCCCGGTTTCTTGTCCAACTGGATCACGCCTGTTTCCAGACGGGAGGTTTTCACAAGGGCCTGAAAGAGAAAGTCCAGCTTATCCGTCTGGTTGCGGATTCCACGGATAAAATCGGTACGCTCCGCCTCGGTCATGGGCTTTTCCAGCAGGGTGTCCGTCGCCATTTTCAGATTGCTTACCGGCGTTTTCACCTGATGGGAAATATCCGATACAAGGGTCTGTAACTCCTGCCGTTCCTCGTCCACCCGGCGACGGTTCTCCTGCATGATCTGGTAAAGTCTCGCCAGCCGGTGCCCGATTCTGGCGAGCTGGGTTTCACTGTCCTCCGGGCGTTTTGGCGCTTCGTTTCCGGTGATCATGTGGTCTAAGGTTTGGCACAGGTCTACGGTAAACTGCGACAGCCGCTTTCCAAATGCCTGCGTCAGTACAAAGATCCCTGCAAGGGCGCACAGCAGCATCGCTCCGCCCGTCAGCAGCACCGCCGTCTGTTTTGTCACAAAAAACAGGGCTATGGTGATCCCGGACATGGAGAGGACAAGTCCTATTGCCACCCAGCCAAACAGCCGCTTTACCGAGAGGTTTTGAAACTTCATTTTGCCTCGCCTCCCGTCCATTGATAACCCATGCCGTAAACGGTCTTGATGTAGGGGGCACCTCCGTCGGATTCAATCTTGCTGCGAATCCGACTGATGGAGGTTGTCAGGGTGTGTTCGTCCACATACTTCTCGTCTATATCCCACAGCTTTTCCAAAAGCTGTCCACGAGTCAGCACTTGCCGGGGATTTTTGCGAAACAGGTTCAGCATTTTGTACTCCATCGGGGATAGAGTCAGAGGCTTTCCATTTAAGGAAGCCATCTGCTCTGAAAAGTCCAGAAACAGCCGTCCATCGTCGTAAATGTCTTTAGCTGGTTTGTGGTGTTCCAGCATGGCGAACATGGCTTTGATTTTTCGCTGCAAGGCTCTGATCACAAAGGGCTTTGTGATGTAGTCCACCGCGCCCACCTCATAACCCCGTATCTGGTCGCTCTCCTGATCGTTGGCGGTCAGGAAAATTATGATGGTGTCCGGGTGCTGGGGCTTTATTAGCCTGCACAGTTCAAAACCGTTGCCGTCCGGCAGGTTGATGTCCAGCAGCACTAAATCAAATTCCCGCTGGCGTATGGCTTCGGCTGCGGTTCTGGCGTTTAGGGCAGAAGTCACGCCGTAGCCGTCTGCGGTCAGGTTATAGGCCAACATCTTATTCAAAAAACTGTCGTCCTCGACAATTAAAATCTGCTTCATATCCTCACTTCCTTTGCTTTTTGCAGATAGTATAACAGGCAAATGTCCTTAGTTGCAGAAAACACAATTTTCTGATAAAGGAAAATTTACTCCATTGTTTTAATGCGCTCGATCACAGGATGTCTTTTGCTATATCGTACAGAGAAAACGGAGTAAGCTGCCAGTATGAAGAAAAGCGCTACAAAATATATGCTTATTTCTAAAACTGGAAAATGATAAGTCAATGTCCCGAATGTCCCAACCTGATTGAAAACTTTGCAAAGTACAAATCCTGTTAAAGTTCCAATCGTTAAAGTTAGAATAGCCGTACCAGAAACATAATAGAAACATTCTGTTTGCAGCATTTTGGAGAATTGCTTACTGCTCAATCCCACAGACTGTAAAATACCAAATTCCTGCTGTCTTGATATAATGTTTGTCATTAGCGTGTTGATAAGGCTGATTAGCCCAAAAACAGCAATGAAAAATACCAATCCGTATAACGGCATTTTTATGTTATTCATTTCCTCTTGCAGATAAGTAATAATATCGCTGATACTGAAAACTTCTATACCTCCACGATTTTCCGCCAACTGGAAAATCTTATTCTCAACTTCTGTAAGCTGATCTCTTTCCACATCTACAATGCAGGTTATGTTGAAGTTGGAAACATTTTCTTTCATCATAGGTAAGAGTTCCTGCGGAAAATAGAAAGAAGCTGAATCCCCACCGAGATTAGGAGCTTTCCCAATCCCCATTACAGTAAATTCTTCCCATTGTCCATCCGCTGTTTCCACTTTGACTATATCGCCAATTTGAGGAGTGTAATTATAATAGTCGCTTAACAGCTTGGCGGAATTATCTACGATAACTCCTTTTCCGTTGATAAGTTTCTGGCGGTCTGCGGTTCCCTCAATTAGTCCTTGTGAAAAGGCCTCGTACTGATTTTCGGGGATTCCAATTTGGGTAAAGAAATGGCTGTTACCATCCTTGAAAGGAGTGGGAAATTCCATATTTGAAACACAGCCCTGTATAAATTCAATATTCTTTACGCCATTCATATCTGAAATCGTTTCTTCCAAAACTTCATCCAATGGATTTTTCGTTTGAAGTGCATTGATCCCGGCGGGGCGATCTTCCGCATTTGTGTTGGCGGGATCAAGGGAAAGTACAATGTCGCCATTTGCAAATTGCTGTTTTGCCATGCTTTCTACATCAGTTGAATTAAGGTAGGTGGCGGCACACATCAGTAAAACTCCGGCAAATCCCAAAGACAATACGGTTAGTATAGCTTTTTTCTTGTTCCGGGCAAAGCTCATTCGGGCAAGCGAAGATGGCGTGATTTTTCGATGTTCGATCCGCGTTTTTTCTGTCGCCGGTGTATCAGTCGTATTGATTCGCAGCGCCTCAATAGGCGATACCATAGAGGCTTTCTTTACAGGGGTATGGACAGCAATTTTCAAGGCAATTTCTGTAACAAGGGCAATCACAACGGCACATTCCAGTGTAGTCATCCAATGCCAGCCGTCCGGCACGAAACAATAGCCCAAAACACTTCCCAATACAACGCCGATAGGAATTGCAGCACAGGATAACAAAAAATTTTCTTTTCGCACGATACGCTTGATCTGAACCGATGTAGCCCCCAGCACACGCAGTCTGCCATACTCATGTGTTTTCCCGATAACAGAAATGTAGAACAGACTGTAAATAACCAAAGAACAGGCCAGTACAATTAAACTGCTTGCTCCGATAATCACTAATAACTCCTGCGTGGATTTTTCTTCTGCCAATCCAAAATAAGTAGAGCTATACATAACATACTGTTCAGGTACACCGCTTTGTTCCGCAATTTCGTTTATCAACAGCTTCAAAGTTTCGCTGTCCATATTTTCGGTATTTTTCAAGCGAACCAAAAGATCGTAACAGTTTGCTTTTCCATACCGGCTATATAAGCCATTCGATACAATGACTTGATAAATACGGGACGCATTTCTGCTTTGAATAATGCCGCAAACATGATATGTCTGATTTTCTCCAAAAGGCATATCCAGTGTAACGGTCTGATCCAGTTGAACCGGAAGCCCTAAATGCTCCAAATAGGACTGTTCCACAATGATTTCATTTTCTGCCTCCGGCATTTTTCCCAGTAAGTCGGTAACGCCTTTTAGTTCAAGTGCATTTTGATCTCTGTAATACACATCCAAAGTGTAGTCATTGATACGGCTCGTTCCCATTGCAGCCTCTTTGCCGACTGATTCAATCTGGTTGTTATGTTCCAGTTTTTCAAAGACGGTACTGGTACTGTTAATAAAACTGCTCTGGTAGCGTCCTTGCAGATAAAGCCTATTTTCACGGTCTGTTCCGAGATTATATAGTGCTAATACCATCATCAAACTAACTGCAAAAGCAATCGTTATGATAATAAACGCATTGCGTCTTTTATCCGCTTTCATGCTTCGATCTGCTAATTTTTTTACAATGGCGCTGGTGTCATTCTCAAAAGGCCATGTCATAGTTGTATCACCTCCATATTTGATAAGGCCATTGTAAACCCCAAATGTCCGCGAAATGTTACAGCGGACGGATTTTTTCAAAAAAGTGCTTTTTCTTTATTATAGGATAGCCCGCTTTTCCGTACAAGGCACAAAATATGAATTATAAAGTTTAATCTTCCTGCATATAGCAACATTCCATTGAGAAAATATGAAATATACAATGTAGATGGGTGGTGCTATATGGCAAATATCAAAGATTGTCCCGGCTTTGAAACTTTCGGCGCTGATGTAAAAGAGGCGCGGAAAGTCAAGCAGTTATCGCGTAAGACGCTGGCAGAACAGGTCAATATCGACTGGCGCTATCTTGCCAACATCGAAAATGACGGCACGATTCCCAGCCTGCCGGTTATCATACAGCTTATCAAAATCTGCGGGCTTCCCGTGGAACGGTATTTTAACCCGGAGATTATGCGGGAGGAAAGCGCACAGCGGCAGCGGGTCAGCCACAAGCTGAAACTCTGCCCGGAAGAATTTCTGCCGGTCATCGAGGGCGCGATTGACGGGGCCATTCAAATTCAACAGAAGAATGACGAAACGGAGGGTGCATGACAACCCTCTGTTTTGTTTTTGGGAGGACGCAAGCTGCGCCCTCTCTTTTTTTGTACGGTTTTCGGAAAAACCGGGATTTTGCGGGTATTTCCTTGGGGTCAGAACGCTTTTTAGGGGAAGAAGAACAAAGACAGCAAGCATAGGGAGTGTAGCCACACTCCCGGCAAACGGCTTCCCGTTTGTATCTTGGGGAAGTCCCCAAACCCCTGAATGAATGGAGGTGAGAAAGTGGCAAACCGAAAACGGAAGTTTGTGCTGCGCGTCCCGGTGACGCCGGAGGAACGGGCGCTGATCCAACAGAAGATGGCCCAGCTTGGCACAAAGAACTTTTCTGCCTACGCCCGGAAAATGCTGATTGACGGCTATATCGTCCATATCGACACCGGCCCCGTCCGGGCGCAGACCGCAGAGCTGCAAAAAATCGGCGTCAACATCAACCAGATTGCAAGGCGTATCAACAGTACCGGGACTGTGTACGCGCAGGACTTGGAGGACATCAAGGGGGCGCTGGCACAGATATGGCAGTTACAAAGATCCATCCTATCAAGTCAACGCTGAAAAAGGCGCTGGACTACATCGAGAACCCGGACAAGACCGATGAAAAGCTGTTCGTTTCTTCCTATGGCTGTTCCTATGAAACAGCGGATATTGAATTTCAAATGCTGTTAGATCAGGCGTACCAAAAGGGCAACAATCTGGCCCACCACCTGATACAAGCCTTTGAACCGGGGGAAACCACGGCGGAGCAGGCCCATGAGATCGGGCGGCAGCTTGCCGATGAAGTGTTGCAAGGCAAATACCCCTATGTGATTACCACCCACATCGACAAGGGCCATCTGCATAACCACATCATTTTCTGCGCCGTGGATATGGCGAACCAGCGCAAGTACATTTCCAACCGCCAAAGCTACGCCTTTATCCGGCGAACCAGCGACCGGCTGTGCAAGGAACACGGCCTGTCTGTGGTAAAGCCCGGCAAAGACAAGGGCAAAACCTATGCCGAGTGGGACGCACAGAAAAAGGGCAAGAGCTGGAAAGCAAAACTGAAACTTGCCATTGACGCGGCCATCCCGCAGGCCAAAGACTTTGATAGTTTTCTGCGGCTCATGGAGGCGCAGGGCTATGAAGTCAAACAGGGCAAGTTTATTTCATTCCGCGCTCCCGGACAGGAACGCTTCACCCGCTGCAAGACCTTGGGGGAGGATTACACCGAGGAACGGATCACCCAGCGGATCAAGGGCATTGCCATTGACCGGGGGTCGCGCAGAAGAAGCGCCGGGGAAATCTCCCTGCGGATTGCCTTGGAGGACAGTATCAAGGCCCAGCAGTCGGCGGGCTATGCGCGGTGGGCGAAGCTGCACAACTTGAAGCAGGCCGCCAATTCCTTAAACTTCATCACAGAACACCAGATTGACAGCTACGAGGGCTTGGAAAGCAGGCTGGCCGAGATCAGCGCGGCAAACGACGCGGCGGCCTCCGCCCTGAAAGACGCGGAACGCCGCCTTGGGGATATGGCGCTGCTGATAAAAAACCTCTCCGCCTACAAGCAGCTCCGGCCTGTGGCGCTGGAACTGCGAAACGCCAAAGACAAGGCCGCGTTCCGGCGGCAGCATGAAAGCCAACTGATCTTGTATGAGGCGGCGGCAAAGACGCTCAAAGAGGCCGGGGTCACAAAGCTCCCCAACCTGTACGCCCTCAAAAACGAGTATAAAAAGCTGGACGCAGAACGGGAACGGCTGTCCGCACAGTACAGCGAAGCAAAACAGAAATTGAAAGAATACGGCATTGTCAAACAGAATATAGACAGCATTTTGCGGACAGCGCCGGGAAAGGAGCATACGCAGGAACGATGAACATACCGAGAATGAGTTACCCCCAATACCGCAAGGCACGCAGGCTCACCCATGAGTGCTGCAACTACTGTAACGGAAACTGCCTCCTGCTGGACGATGGGGAGGAATGTGTCTGTGTGCAGAGTATTTCCTATTCGCTGCTGTGCCGGTGGTTCAAGGTAGCCGTCCTGCCGCTGGACGCGGCCCTGTGCGCCGAGATCACCAAAGGCCGGGACGAAATCAAACGCTGCGCCGTCTGCGGGGCGGCGTTTACTCCCAACTCCAACCGGGCTAAATACTGCCCGGATTGTGCGGTGCAGGTGCGCCGGAAGAAAGAGGCGGAACGCCAGCGGAAAAGATACCTCCTGTCTACGCATTTAAGGCGGTAAAAGTCCACGGAAATCAAGGGTTTTTCCGCATGGTCGGCAGGCAGGTGGATAAAGTTATCCTGTTCCCCTTAAAACGGGGTTCTAAATGCGGGAAAATGGACAAAAAAGAAGCGCCGGGCGCAGAGGCTTTGACACCTCCGCGCCCGGCGTTTTTTCAGCCTATTAACTGATCTACATAGGTAATCAGGGGATGCAGTTGTTTCAGGCGAAACATCTCAAATAACTTATCTGAACTTACCCATTGAACATCTACAACTTCTGTTTCCTGTAAACGCATTTCTTCAATCTTTATATCCCTATGAAACAGCCAAACATCGTAAAAATCCTGCACATTTTCCCGTCTGGTCTGATAAATCAATTTTTCACTTCCGGGAGTAAGCAGTATTCCTAATTCTTCTTTTACCTCTCGGATTGCTCCTTGCAAGCTGGTTTCCCCGGAAAATACAGAACCACCCGTACATTCCCAATAAAGAGGGTATTGCTTTTTCGGATGCCGCTGTGATAAAAGATACTGCCCCTGCTGGTTGACGATCCATACACTCACAGATAAATGATACAGCCCTTTGGGTATGATTTCTCCACGGCACATTGTTATTCCAGACTTTTCCCGTTTTGCATTATATAAATCCCATTTTTCCATTTTCATACCTCTTTGTGTGGGATCGGTGCTTGCCGAAAATCAAGTAAGTAAATATCCGCAATCCTTTCTATTTCTGTACGCTGATCTGCGGAATACTTATCATAAATCCCACCTGCTAACATACGGGCTGCCTTTGCGCTTTTAATTGCTGGAAGCACATCATCAAACACAATACAGTGTTCAGGTGCAACCCCTAATTTTCTTGCGGCCAATTCAAAGACATCCGAATATTCTTTTCCCCGCTGAACCTCATCTGTTGAACATAGAGCGTCAAATAATTCTAAAATAGAATTGTTCTTTAAGCATGGAATATAGAGCTTTTCCGGCACCCCCGTAGCAACTGCAAGTTTTATTCCATGTTCTTTTAAGCGCAGAAGATAATCAAGGGCATGGGGCAGCAGCCCGACATGGTTACTGTATTCCTCGACCGCCATATTATTCCATTCCTCAATAATTCCCTCTACCGTTTCCTGCAATCCAAAAAGATCAATGGTATATTGTGCGGCTTCCTCAAAACTCCTTGCACATATTTCAGTTACATAATTTTCCGGGACGGGAAGATTTCTCTTTTTCAAAAACTGAATATCTATATGCTCCCATACATCCATTGAATCCAGAATTGTTCCATCTAAATCAAAGATTGCCGCATTAAAATCCATGTTTCTTTTCCTTTCCGCAAAATAAATCTTTCAGTTCCGCAGCAGCAGCTTTTATATCAGACTGCGCTATGATGGCAGATACAACAGCCAGCCCGTCAATTCCCATGGGCTTGAAACGCCCTGCATTTCCCTTATTGATACCGCCAATAACAACTATCGGCAAAGAAACGGCTGCGCGGATTTTCTGTAATTCTTCCATTGATACAGAATCAGCGTCGGTTTTAGTTCCAGTAGGGAACATTGCGCCAACTCCCAAATAATCTGCACCATCCTGTTGTGCCTGTATTGCTTCTGCAATGGAAGATGCAGATACTCCCAACAGCATATTTTCCCCAATTACTTTGCGGCCGGCAGCCGCAGGTAAATCATGCTGTCCAATATGTACCCCCGTAGCCTGCACAGCCATTGCAATATCTATCCGGTCGTTTATGATAAGGGGAATATGGTATTTATCCGTAACCTGTTTCACGGCAACAGCCTGATTGTAAAATTCTAATGAGGACAATTCTTTTTCTCGGAGTTGTATCATTGTGCAGCCTCCTAAAATTGCCTGTTCTACCGCTTCTGTCAGGCTATCGCAGCTCATTAGTTGACGATCAGTAACAAGATAAAGTGTATAATCAAAGTTCATTTTGCACCTGCCTATTCTTTAGATAAACCATGCTGATACAATTCGTAGAAATGGTGCGTCGGGCCACAGCCTTTTCCAATCGCAAGAGAGTGTTCGATTGCCATTGTGACATAAGCCTTTGCAGATTCGACTGCAAGCGGAACACTTTTTCCCTTTGCAAGCTGGGAAGCGATTGCAGAAGAAAAGGTACAGCCTGTCCCATGAGTATTTTTCGTATCAATGCGGGATGTTTCAAAATGGTAGAAATTTTCTCCATCAAATAGGACATCAACAGCATTTCCTATATGATGTCCACCCTTGACAACAATCGCCTTACAACCCATGGCATATATTTTTCTTGCGGCAGCCTCCATATCTGAAACTGTGGAAATCTGCATATCCGCTATTTTCTCTGCCTCTGGAATATTCGGAGTAAGTACATCGGCCAGTGGAATTACTGTGTCTATCAAGGTGGAAACCGCCGTAGGATTCATCAATGGGCAGCCATTTTTGGCATACATAACCGGGTCGATTACGACATTTTGGGGCTTATATTGTAATAGTTTCTTTGCCACCGCTTTCATACATTCTGGTGTAGAAAGCATACCGATTTTTACTGCGTCCACTTCAATATCTTCAAATACGGCGTCAATCTGTTTTTCAATCATATCCGGGGTAATATCTTGGATGTCGATAACACGGCTGGTGTTCTCTGCAACAACAGAAACAATAACACTCATTCCAAATACACCGTGAGCAGAAAAAGTTTTCAAATCAGCCTGAATACCTGCACCTCCGCTGCAATCTGATCCGGCAATGGACAATACTTTTTTCATTTTGCATTTTCCTCCATTCTCTCGTTCCGATAGGCCATCTTCCAAAAAGCAAGCTCTAACAAACTTGCTTTTTCAAAAATATCAGCCAGATACTTTTTATTTGCTACTGATAACCCGGCACATTTATGCTCTGCAAAAGCAGACCATTCTTTGCAGCTTTCTGCATATTGTTCATCCGCATAATCTTTGATAAAGTCCCAATATCTTGACTGTCTGCTTGTAGGAACAGCCGCCAATTTGCGGAATATATAGCTGTAACTTAGCATACAGGGAAGAACCGCCATTAAAATTTCTTCATTCTTTCCATGTGACGCAATCTCAAACATGAAATCAATGTAATTTTGATTTTCAGGCAAAGGGGCGATCAGTTCAATATCATCATCTGTTATGCAAAATTGCTTTAGATAATCCAGCCGCACTTCCGATTCCGTATCATTTACAAAGTTCAGCATGGAGTAGTAAAGCTGAATTTCTCTTAATGTAGCAGCATGAAAAATTGCCTTTCCGTATATGCGGGCATAGTTTTTCAGATAGATACTATCCTGAATCATATATCTCTTGAATTTTTCAAGAGGTAGCTTTCCAGTTTGCACTTCCTGCACAAATGGGGTAGCTGCACATTCTTCCCAAATGGGGATGTTGTGGGTTAAGATGTCTTTCATAAATGCCATGTTTGATCCTCCTAAGATAAAAAAATAGAGCCTCTAAAACAATTAGAAGCTCTTTCAGACGCAATACGAGCGTAAGAAATTGCTTCCCTACGCCGGTATTAGCCGACAGGTCCAGAGGTCAGGTCTTACCTTTTTCAACTTGTTCAGTTCCCTCGCAAACACATATCATATCTTATTCAATTAAAAAAGGACATTCCCAAAACAGAGAATGTCCAAAAAATACGAATCTGTATTCTTCAGCTCCCTGCGTTGGTATTAGCCAACAGGTTCAAAGGGTCAGGTTTTAACCTTCTCAACTACAAGGTAGTCCCCCTGCTTGAGTATTATTATAGTTAAGAAGTCCCCAAAAGTCAAGTCTACGCATTTAGGGCGATAAAAGTCCACGGAAATCAAGGGTTTTTCCGCATGGTCGGCAGGCAGGTGGATAAAGTTATCCTGTTCCCCTCAAAACGGGGTTCTAAATGCGGAAAAATGGACAAAAAAGAAGCGCCGGACGCAGAGGCTTTGACACCTCCGCGCCCGGCGTTTTGCTTATTCGTCTGTGAAGTGGAACCGCTGCGCCGCAAAGTCGGCGTCACTCATGGTGTCCAACTTATCGGCGGTCTGGCAGGCCAGCGCTGCCATTTTCTTGTCCATGTCCGGCAAAGCTGCCCGGAGATTTGCCGCCGTCCTGCGGCGGTCGGCGTTGTGGTACAGACAGATCAGGTTTTCTTCTTCCACGGTGAAATACATTCCTCATACCTCCATTTCTTTTGATTTTTCCCGCGCCGGGGGCTTCTTTTTCTGCTCCTCCTTGGCGGCGGCAAGCTGCGCCCGGATGGACGGCTTCTTTTGTTTCTGCGTTGTCTTTTGGGTCTGCTTGGGCTTTTTGGCCTCCGCCTTGGTTGCCTCGGCCACATCCAAAAGGGAAATCTGTTCCCCGGCTTTTGCCCTTGCTTCCAGTTCCTCCATAGACGGGGCGTTGTTCATCATGCCGTCGATCATGTTGTAGTTCTGCTCGGTGGACATTTCCGCCGTCTTGATATGGCTTTCTGGCTGGGCGGGGATGGCAAAGGCTCTTGTGCCGTTTGCCATAATAAGATACCTGCCGTCCTCCGACTGGTGGTGGAATCCATACCCGGCGGCCTCCATCTGTTCCCGGCTCCTGTCGGTCAGATAGAAACGGCCTCTCGGCGTCTGGATTTGTTCGCCGGTCATGCACTCGTCCGGCGTGAGCTGCTTTTCCGGCTGGGCGAAAAACTCCGGCACCTGCCGGTAGTCGGCCCCCTCGTCCACATAGTAGGCGGTCTGTTTTCCATCCTGCCGGAACACCACAATATCCCCCATCGAGAGGGAATGTCCCTTGTAATCGGCGGGATGTTCCATGTTGAAGCGGCGGTAAATCTCGTCCAGTGTGATGTCCTTGTCCAGCGGCGCGGAGTAGATAAGCTGGTAATTCTTCCTGTCCACCGAAAGCCCATCCGCCTGCAATTCCTCATAGGAACGATAGCGGAAGTCGCGCCCCTCCGGGCCGGGCGGCACTTGGTAGATGGAAAAGTTGGGCTGCGCCGGGGCCTCATAGTCAGAGGCAACATATTCCTCCACCGTCAGCCCGGCAGTGGCGGCCTCCTGTTCCAGCTCTGCCTCGATCTGTTTTTTGTAGTCCTGCAAGCTCTGGTCGAAGTCGGCAAGCTGCGGCGGCTCCGGCAAGTGGTACTGGCCCTGATTGAGAAGCGGGCGGCACTCTTTTACATAGTCCAAAACCGCGTTGAAATAAGCGGTCTGTTCCGGCGTCAGGGTTTCCCCGGATCGCAGGGGACGCCGGGCCTCCTGCTCCATAGTGGCCAGATTGCAATGCAGCTCCATATATGGGACGAACTCATGCAGCAGCATATCCCGCTGGGCCTTGTCCGCCTCCCATGCCTCCGGCCCCTCATGGTGCAGCACATGGTTTTTCCAGCTTTCATCCTGTGCGTAGTATTCGTGATAGCCCCGGATATGCTGGATCAGGGAACCGTCCCCGTCGCCAAAGTCCTGCCGTCCCTCGTAGCTGTCCGGCTGGCCCTGCATGGTAAAATCAATGCGGAACTTGGTCTTGTCGTACCAATGGCCCGTATAGCCCGGCTGCTCCCGTTCATGGCGTCTGGCGCTGTCCAGCTCCTTAAAAACGGCCTCGGCTTCATGCAGCGGCATTTGCTGGCCGTCTTTCAGATGGGGGCTTTCACTCCAAAGGATCGTGACAACTGGCTCCGCTGCCGGATTCTGGGCGATCTGCCGCTTGGCGTTTGCAACGGCAATCTCACTTTCGATCTCGCTTTTCACAAAGGAATCCATCTGGCCCTTTTGCAGCTCATAGCCCTGTTCACACAGGCGGTTGATAAGCCCGATTACCTTGTCGTTATCGCCCACGGCCTCGGCATAGGCCACGATCAACTGCCGTTCCTCGCTGCCCAAACGCGGGGCGTTTTTCTCTGCCAGTTCAATCAGAGCGGCAGCCCGGTCAGCCGGGGACGCCTCCGGCATGAACGGCTTTCCATTCAAAAGGCCGTCGATCCCATTCCACGCCTGCGGCTGGGGAATGGCGTTGGCCTGTTCGGTTGCTTCCAGAAAATCATCCAGCCCGTCGCCGGTCAGGGGTTCTATTGTCCCAGCCGGTCGCTCATGGATGGCAAGGATTTCTTTTCCGGCTTCCGCAAGGGACAGGTCGGGATTGTCAAGCTGGCCTCCGTCCAGTTCTTTGTAGTCGGGACCGTACAGCGTGTAATCGTAGCCGGTTTCTGATGTCTGGATATACAGATATTCGCCGCTTTCCAGACGGTAGGCGGCCTCCTGCGGGGCTTTGGCCTGTTCCAGCGTTCCATCCCCGGCAATGGTAAAGCCCTGCGCCTGCGCCGCCTCCTTGGTTCCCTGCGACACTTCGCCGGTGGATTTCAAATCCGCGTCAATGAGGGTTTGCAGCATGGCTTTTACGCTGGCGGTCATTTCCTGCTGTTGCTCCGGGGGCAGCTTGGAAAATACGCTGTCCGGGTCTGGCTGCTCGGCGGCCTGTTCCAGCGGTGCGGCCTGCGGCTGCTCCTGCTGGGCCTGCCGTTCTTTCTGAAGCTGGGCAAGGTGGCCGTCAATGGTGGTAATCAGTTCATGGGCGGTGGCCCGGATGGTTTCAAGGGAGGCTTTCAGCTCTTTCAAGTCCTTGCCGGAACTCCAACCGGCCACATAGCCAAAGGAATAATCGGAGGTGTCCAGCCCGTAGTGCTGGCAGACGGCATAGGCCACGCTTTCGGCCTGCACTTCGCGGGTGCGGCTGTCGGGACGGTCGGCCTGCTCAATGGCCGGGGCTTCCGGGTCGATGGCGTGGAGCTTGGAATGGGCGATCTCGTGGATAGCCGTCTTTAGGGTCTGTAATTCGCTCATGCCCTCCTGAATGGCGATCCGCTTTTCCGTCAGGTGGTAGTAGCCGTGGGAACCGTTCGGAATGTCCTCAAAACCAATGGGAACCGGGGAGGTCTGTTCCAGCGCCTTAAAGAATTCCCCGTAGCGTTCCACGCTGCCGGTCAGTTCTTCCACGCCGATAGAGGGCAGCGGTTCTCCCTCGGTCTGGCTCACATCAAAGACGGAAACGATCTTAAAGGCCGGAACCTGTATTTCCTGTACTTCGGTAACAGGCTTTCCGTCTTTTCCCATCACCGGCCTGCCCTGTGCGTCCAGCTTTTGCACTTCCTTTTTTGCCTTGAACGGGGCCGGGGCCAGTATCTTGATGGCCTTTTCGCCTTTCTTCACATTGCGGTGAAAATCGTCCCGCCACTTGTTGTAGCCTGCCACAAGCTGTCCGCCCTGCATGGCGATCAAGAGGGTATTGTTGAAGCTGTAACTGTGGAACTTGGACATGGTGGTGAGATAGGCTTTGTAGCGTTCACTCTCGAAAAGCTCCTGTATGCCGGTTTCCAGCCGGTCGGTGATCTCTTTCATGCGCTCAGCGCTGTTCTGGCCGTTTAAGAGAATGGGGGTGACAGGCTGCGGGGCCTTTGCGGGGGTTGCCGCCTCCGGCTGCACCTTGCTTTCCTCCCGCAGAATTTCCGGCGCAGGATAGGCCATCACCCGGTATTCCTCCGGCACTGGCTGACCCTCATGGACGCGCTGCCATTCGTCGCTGGTTCGCAGGATATAGCCGTAATCGGTAAAGGTTCCCTGTTCCTCGTTGGCGATAAAACTTCCCAGCCGGTCGGTGTCAATGGCCGGTTTCCACGGGTCGGGAACGACAAACAGCCCGGAATCATTCAGATAATATTCCCCCAGACTGCGGTTGTCCTTGGCGTTGATTAAGACAAAACAATCGGTGTTTTCAGCGTAGTCCAAAAGCTGCCCGATGGTCTGCATTTTCGCCGGGGACTGCATGACGGCGTTCAGCTCCGCAAGCTCCACGGCGTCCAGCTTTTGAAGCTGGGCAGCAAGGAAGTTCAGTTCGTCCACGCTGGCTGTCTTGATTAAGTCCTCCGGCAGTTCCAGCGGTTTTCCCTCCGGGGCGGAAAAGTCGCCAATGAACAAGTCCTGCTGGTTGTCGGCGGTGATATGGATTTCCTTTAAGGTTTCCTGTACCTGTTCGGCGGAAGTCGGCAGGGAAAGCCAGTACCCATGCGGCCCGCCGGTCTGCGCCTCGGCGCGGTTATCAAGAAAAATGGAAAATACTTCGTTCACGGGTTCCCTCCTTTCCGGGGTGGCTGTGGTCTGTTGCGGCTGTGCGGCTTCCTCCTGTGTGGGAAGTGCTGCGGCTTTTGCCGGTTCCTCCCCCTCGATGGTATAGCCGGGGAGCAGGCAGCCATTGACCTTAAAACAGTCGGCGTATTCCTTGGGGATGGCCGGGGAAATTTCGGTAAAGTAATGGTCGTGGGCTTTGATCCGGCCATTCAGGTACTTGTCCAGTTCTTCCCGGCTGGAAAAGACTTTCCGTTCCTGTCCGGCGATCTTTTCCATCGGGTTTCCGTGGGGTGCGTTGGTATAAAGACCCCAGCGGAGCGTCCACGAGTAGGGGACGGATTTTTGGGCGGCGCTGTCATACCGGGTGTTCTCGGAAATGGAGTAATCCATCTGGTAAACCATGTTGCTGCGGATATGGCGGTATTCGTCCGGGGCCTCCCACTGGTTTGCGGTGTGGGTGACGGGAAGCGTCCGGGCATATTCAAGGGCTTTGTCCAGAAACAGGGTTCTTCCGGCCTGTTCCTCCCATGCGGCGGCCTGTTCTTTCAGGCGGTCAAACACTTCCTGTTCTGCGGCGGCGCTTTCCGCCCGCAGGGAAAGAAGCTCCGCAAGGGGCAGCTTTACCATTTCGGAAAGATCGGCCTTGCCGCTTTCAAAGTAAATCCGACGCTCGATCCGCATAGTGCTGGCCGGTTCTAAATCGTCGTGGTCGTAGGAGCTGTAAGACATTTTGGGTTCACATCCTTTCTATGGCGGTGATCTGATACAAGGGGTTTGGGGCTTCCCCAAAGAGAAAATCCCCGGCCCGGCAGGTGCGCCGGGTCAGGGATTTTGCCGGGAGTGTGGCTACACTCCCTATGCTTGCTGTTTTTAGTTCTTGCCCCTCTGTTCCACGCGGTAGTTTACATACTTGCCGCCGGTATCGGCCAAAAGCACCGTCCCGTCATAGGTTTTGCCGGTTTTCATGGAGCGCAGGCCCTTTACCTTTGCCTTTCCGTCTTTAAGGAGCGCGGCGGCGATTTTCGGGGTGAACGCCTTGCCCCGTTCCTCAAAAAATCGGTCATTCTTCCACATGACAAACTGGCAGCTTCGGTTTCCGCAGTAGTAGTTCTTTTTGCCCTCGTAGACGCTTTCCCCGCAGCGCGGACATTTGCCGATAACCACACGCTCGGCTTGAAACAACTTCTGCGCGTCCTCGCTGATCTGAGAGTAGTTTGCGATCAGGCCCCTTGTCATTTCTGCAATGCCAGCCATGAAGCCCTCCGGGTCGGCCTGCCCCTTGGCAATGGCCGTCAGCTCTGTTTCCCACTGTGCCGTAAGCTGGGGAGAGGTCAGCACCTCCGGCAGCACGCAGGCAAGGTTGTGGCCGTCCTTGGTGGGAAGTAGCTGTTTGCCCCTGCGCTCCACAAAGCCCATCTGCACCAGCTTTTCTAAGATGGAGGCGCGGGTGGCCGGGGTTCCCAAACCTTGGCGCTCGGCGTCCTCCGGCAGATCGTCCGCACCGGCGCGCTCCATAGCGGAAAGGAGGGTATCTTCTGTGTAGGATTTTGGCGGTGCGGTGAAATGCTCGGTGACTGTGGCAGTTACCTTGTCAAAGGTCTGTCCCTCGGTGATCTCCAGCAGTTCCCGCGCAAGCTCCGGGGCGGTGTCGTCGGCGTCTGTTTTGAACGACGCCTTAAATCGGCGGTCAAGCTCTTTCCAGCCGGGGGTCAGGATGGTCTTTCCCTTGGCGGTAAAGGTTTTCCCGGCACAGGTGAATGTGGCGGTGACAGCCTCGTACACATGGGGCGCGGCCACGGCGCACAGCAGCTTGCAGCACACAAGGGACAGCAGTTTCTTTTCCCCCTCGGCCAGCCCGTCAAAGCCTTTCTGCACAAATTCCATCGTCGGGACAATGGCGTGGTGGTCGCTTACCTTTTTGCTGTTCAGCACCCGGCCAAACTGCGGGGACAGGTCAAGCCCCGCCGCAAAGGGAAGCAGCGGCCACAGGCCGGACACAAGGCTTTCCGCCGTTGGCAGCATATCATCGGTCAAATACTGGCTGTCGGTGCGGGGATAGGTCAGCAGCTTCTTTTCGTAAAGCTGTTGGGCATAGTCAAGGGTCTGCTTGGCGGTAAATCCAAACAGCCGGTTTGCCTCCCGCTGCAAGGTGGTGAGGTCATAGAGGCGGGGCGGCTGCTCCGTCTTTTTCTCCCGTGTTACCGACACACAAACGGCCTGCGCCGTTTCACAGGCGGCTTTCAGGGTCTTGGCGTCGTCTGCGTTTCCCATGCGTTCACTGGCCGCCTCCATGCCGCCCGCCGCGATCTGAACAATGTGGTATTTCTCTTTCTGAAAGCTGCTGATCTTGGCCTCCCGGTCAACCAGCATTTTGAGGGTCGGTGTCTGGACACGGCCCACGGTCAGGGTCTTATGGTAGAGGATGGAGAACAGCCGGGTCGCGTTGATCCCCACCAGCCAATCCGCCTGCGCCCGGCAAAGGGCCGACTGATACAGGTTATCATAATCGGTTCCCGGTTTCAGGTGGGCAAAGCCGTCTTTGATGGCCGCGTCCTCCATGCTGGAAATCCAAAGGCGCTGAAACGGTTTCTTGCAGCCCGCCATCCGGTAGACGAAACGGAAAATCAATTCCCCCTCGCGCCCGGCGTCGGTGGCACACACAAGGCCGGTAACATCGGGGCGCTCCATCAAAGAACGCAGGGTGTCAAACTGCTTTTTCTTATCGTCGGGAATGATGTACTGCCATTCCTGCGGCAGAATCGGCAGGTCGTCATAGCGCCATTTTTTGAAACGCTCGTCATAAGTCCCAGCGTCGGCAAGGGAAACAAGGTGGCCGATACACCAGCTCACCAGATAGCCGTTCCCCTCCATGTAGCCGTCCTGTTTCTTGTCCGCGCCGATCACGCCCGCAATGCTGCGGGCTACGCTTGGTTTCTCTGCAATTACTAACTGATAGCTCATACTTCGTCCTCCTTATTTCCATCTTCACTTGTCATATCCTCGTCCGGCTCCGGGGCTTCGTCCTCGTCGTCCTCGTCCTCGCCAAAGTCATACTCGGCCAGATCGTCATTTCCTGTGGTGTCGGCTTTTTCCTTTTTGAATTTCAGGAAGTAGAGGGCTGCGCCGCCGCCCAGCAGCACCACCACAAAGAACACCACAAGGCCGCCCATGCCGCTTGGCTTTTCCTCCTGCGGCTTTTCTTCCTCCGGCTGGGGTTTAGGCTCCGGCCCGTTGCAGGCGGTCAGGTTGTTTTTACAGACCGGGCAGGCCGTATTGACGGCCCCGGCTTGACACTTGGCCGTACAGTTGCAGACCTCCGGCTCTTTTTTCCCGTCCTCCAACAAGGCTTGCAGGTCGGCGTCGTCCACTTGGTTGAGGAAATGCACCGCCGTTTCCTTGTCCTCGTTGGCCCGGTCGATCAGGATATAAAAATAATTCCCGGCCTTGGTGGTGACGGTGATAAGCTGCTTATCCCCGAAAAAATCATCCACCAGCGTAGCGTTGCCCTGCGGGGTGACGGGTACGCCCACCGGCTCCATGCCGCCGGTGGTAGGTTCTTCGGTTTCCTCCGGCACTTCTGCGGGGGCCTCGGTGGTTTCCGGCAGCGGCACAGGGTCAGGGTCAGCGCCCCCGGCGTAGGCGGTAACGGTCGTGGTCGCCATGCAGAGCGCAGCGGCCACAGCCAGCGTCAAGGTGCGGAACAGTTTAGATTTCTTCATGGGCGCTGTCCTCCTGTTCAAAGTCCGGGATCGGGGCCGGGGCCGCCTGCAACGCGCCGCCGCGCACAAAGGCGGCGAACTCCTGCGGGGTCATGTTGAGGCCGCGCACAAGCTGGACGATCTGCAAGTTTTCCTGTTCGGTCTTGGCCGCTTCCAGCTCCCGAAGCTGCTTTTGCAGCTCCGCGATCTTGCCCTTGGTTTTCTCAATATCCTTTTCAATGCGCTCCAATTTGTTCATTGCCATAGTGATTTACTCCTTTCTGGCGTTTAAGGCAACCGCCCGTAACAATAAAAATGCTGCTGCCAGTAGCTTGAATTGAGGTTTGTGTAGGAAATGGGGTCTCCGCAGTGCAGCATGACCGAATTTCCCACATACAGCCCCACATGGGACATCCCGGCAGTGTCATAAGTGCCGACGAAAAATACAAGGTCGCCGGGCTTGGCCTGCTCCGGGGAAACGGGAGTGCAGATGTTGTAAAGCCCCTGCGCCGTCTGGCGTCCCACATTCCAGCCGGAATGATTGATAACCCAGCTAATGAAGCCGGAACAATCAAAGCTGGTGCTTGGGGAGCTGCCGCCCCACACATAGGGATAGCCCACATACTTTTCCGCCTCGGCGATCATGGCGGCAAAGGCTTCGTCCTTTAGCGCCTCCGGGGGGATTTCATAGTAGGTCGGCTCTTTCGGGGTGGAGGCGTGGGGATAGCTGCCGTTGGGGAACAGGTCTGGCCGGTTGCCCAAAGTCTGCATATAGGCAGCATAAAAGCCCATCTGTTCCTCGGTGAGAATGTAGATGGGCAGGTGGGACAGGTCAAAGTTTTCCAGCTTCACATTGCAGATGTAGTAAGTGTAGGGTACTTCCACGGTGTAGGTGTTTCCCTCGCTGTCCGTCCTCGTTTCGGTGCGGTAGCGGGTTTCCGTTTCGATGGTCTGGGTCAGGATGTACTGTTTTTCAAAGAGCATAGCAAGATCGCCCTGTACCTCCCCCAAAGTGAACACGCCGTTATGCAGCGCGGAGAGGATGGAGGTCAGCACATAGGGGTCATGCTTGATCTCGTCCAGATCGAAACGGTATTCGTCATAACCGGGGTGCAGGCTTTCGTAGTTGTCAAGTTCGTGCTGCAAGTCTGCTTCCAGCGCGCCATAGGCGGCTTCGGCTCCCAGCATATCGCTGTCCTCGGAGAGATAGGAGGTGGCGGCAAGGCCCGTCCCGGTGCTGCCAAACATGGCGGTGCAGGATTGCAAGCCGCCCATCACCAGCAGGAGCATAAGGCCTACGCCGCCGACGATCAGCGCCCCTTTCCAGTGCCGGGCGGCAAAGGACGCGGCCTGTCTGCTTTTCTCTGCGGCTTTCTTGGCTGCGGCAGCCGTGGTCTTGGCGGTGCTTGCCGCCCCCTGTGCGGTCTGGCCCGCCGCCCTTGCTGCCTTGGCATATTCCCGCTTGATGTGCTGTTTCTGCCAGAAGCGGGAAACGGGGTTCTTGGTCGCCTGCGCCAGCTCCGGGTTGTCCCGCAGGGATTTTTGATACGCAAACTCGGCGTTGGCGGCGATGGACTTTCGCTCGGCCTTGGCTGCGGCCCGGTAGGGTTTGAGCTTGTGGCGGTGGACGCCGCTGCGGATCATGCGGCCCGCCTGCCGTTCCGCCCGTTCCTCCCCCTTGTGGCCGCCCTCCACGCCCACATTTTCGTGTTCTACCTCATGGATTTTTCCGTGGAGGTAAAGCCCGGCTTCCTGTATGGGGCGGCTGGCCGGGTTTGGTTTGAGCTGGGGAGGGGATTTCTCCACCTTGTCAAAATACAGCCTGCTTTTGGCCTTGCCCTTGGCCTCGTCATAAACGGTTTCCTTGGTGACGACACGCTTTTTCGGCAAGGCTTCTTTGGCTGCTTCCAGCTGATCCGCCCGTTTTTCTGCCTTTTTGATATACGGGGCCAACTCCGGGGAGGCCCGTTCCTCGGCGGTAAACTGCAACCGGGAAACAGGGCCGGTGGCCTGCGCCACGGTTTCCCCGGCGTCCTTGGCCGCTTTCTTTGCCTTGTGGCGGTCGTGCAGTTCGTCCGCCCGTTCCAGTATTTTTTCCGCCGCGCCCTCCGGCTGGGCGGTGTATTCCTGCTCGGCCTCCCGGCTGGACACATTGACGCTTTCGCCGGTGGTCTGGTTATCCAGTGTCAGGCCGTCGCGGGTCATGTGCTGCGTTACCTTGTCGCGGGGTTTTAAGGGTTCCATATCCGATCACCTCCTTGCTGTCTGTTCCGGCAGCGCCCGGTTTCAATCTCTGCAATATAGCGCAGGATGGGGTACACCTGCGGGGGAACAACTGCGTTTCCCAAAGTCTTTAACCGCTTTGCCACATTCGCCGGTGGGTCGCTGATTAAGTACGGGATTTGCGCCGGTTCTTTGGCCCACATGGAATGTCCGTCCATCTCCGGGGGAATCCCATCAGCCATTCCACCCAGTCGGGATTCAGTTTCACATCCCCCGGCGGGCTGCCCAGCAGTTTGTAAACCGCCCATGACAGCCGCGCCGTCCATACGGTTCCGCTGGGATTGTATTTTCGGAAGCTCCCAGTCGGGGTCATCCGCACATCGACAGTTTTCCCCACATCCCCCGTGTCGCTGGCAAGGGGCGTGGGAAGCAGCATGGCCGATGATGAAAGTTCTTTTGCGCTCATGCCATGCGCCGACGGCGACAGCAGGAAGTACGAAAACCCTAACGGCGTAGCCTGCCTGCTCCAAGTCAAAAACCGTCTTGTCGAGCCCCAGATGGATGAAGCCAGCAACATTTTCTCCAAGCACCCAAGAGGGGTGCAGTTCCCGGATAACGCGGAGCATTTCGGGCCATAAATACCGTTCGTCCTCAAATCCCCGTTGTTTCCCGGCACTGGAAAAGGGCTGGCAGGGGAATCCCCCGGAAATAAGTGTGGTGGTTTCTCGTCCTGTTTTTTCAAAAAATGCCTCCTTTGTCACTGTGGTAATGTCCCGGAATTTTGGTACCTGCGGCCAGTGCTTTTTCAAAACTTCCATCGGGAAATCCGCCCATTCGCACTGGCATACGGTGGTAAACCCTGCGGCTTCCGCCGCAAGGTCGATCCCGCCGATCCCGGAAAACAGGCTGAAATGTGTTAAGGCGCTCATACCGTCGCCCCCTCGCCTAACCGGGTCGTCATGATCTGGTAGAGCTGGGTGTTTTTCGGGATGGGGTTCTTAAAGGGCAGGATCACATTTTCGTAAATGAGAAGCCCCTCGCCGGGTTCGGAATTGTCCACATACCGTAATTGCTGGGGTGAAATGTTCAGCCGTTCCGCAAGGATTTTGCGGTCGCCGCTGGCCTGATTGAGTAGGCAGATAAAGTCGCTGTTTTCCAAAATGTTCTCAATTTCCGGGGAGGAAAGCAGGTCTTTTACATTCTGCGTTGCACCTGTGGGAATCCCGCCCCACTTACGGAAACGCTTCCAAATCTCACAGGAAAAGGCCGCCGTCTGTTCCTCTCGCAAAAGTAGATGGAACTCATCACAAAAATACCATGTCGCCTTGCCCTTGCTGCGGTTTTGGGTGACGCGCCCCCAAATCTGGTCTTGGACAATGAGCATACCGATTTTCTTTAGCTGCTTGCCCAGTTCCTTGATGTCAAAGGCCACAATGCGGTTTTGAATGTCGATGTTGGTTCTGTGGTTGAACACATTTAAGCTGCCGGACACATACAGGTCAAGGGCCTGCGCCACCCGGTCGGCCTCCGGGATATGCTGGTCTAACAGGGCTTTGTGCAGGTCTGCAAGGATGGGCATATTTTCCGGCTTGGGGTCTGCCAGATAAGGTCGGTAGATCACCTGTACCGCCCGGTCGATCACCGTCTTTTCAATGGCTTCCAGCCCGTTCTTGCCGCCCATGACAAGCTCACAGAACGACAGCACAAAGTCGGATTTCAAGGCCAGCGGGTTTTCATCCTCGGAGTAGTTCAGGTTGATGTCCAGCGGGTTCACATAGTTTTTGCTGGTAGGCGACAGCTTCACCACCTGCCCATGCAGCCGCTTCACAAGGGGGTAATACTCGGCTTCCGGGTCACAGATATACACATCGTCCGGGGTGCAGAGGAACACGCTCAAAATTTCTGATTTACAGCTCATACTTTTGCCGCTTCCCGGTGTCCCCAGCTTTAGCCCGTTGGGACACCTCGCCCGTTTGCGGTCGAGCATAATCATGTTGCCGGTTTTGGCGTTGATCCCGTAATACATGGCGTCGCCGCCCTGAAAAAGCTCCTGCGTCACAAAGGGGACGAACACGGCCACGCTGGAAGTCGTCAGGGAGCGTTCAATCTGGATGTGGCTGGCCCCCAGCGGCAGGCTGCTCATAAGCCCCTGTTCCTGCTGGTAGTCCAGCCGCACAAGGGAGCAGTTGTACTTCTGGGCGATCCCGGCAGCCCAGAACACATCGTTTTCCAGCTTTTGCCGGGTGTCTGCGGTGTTCAGCACCAAAAAGGTAAGCTGGAACATCCTTTCATTCCGGCTCTGCAAGGTCTTTAGTAGCTCCTTGGCGTCCTGCCCGTAGGTGGCAAGGTCGCTGGGAAGTATATCCATGTCGTAACCACTTCTTACCGCCCGTTTCTGTTCCTGAATCTTCATGGCGTCAAGGTCGGTGATCTTGCGCTTGACCGTCTTAATGGCGTCGCTCTGGTCGATGGCCTGCACATGGAGGTTCACCACAATGCCGTTTTCTGTGTTGAGGAAGTCGGCCAGCATTTCATCCGACAGCTCCGGGGAGAGGATTTGCAGGAAGCTCACCGCCCCGTATTTGCCGCCCAGCCCGAACATCCGGGCATTGCCGAAGCGGAACGAGGACGGGGCGATAAAGTCCTTGGTGGAAAGCCCCGACGGGGCAAGCCACTTCCAGTCAAAAGAAAACGGCTCCCCGTCCGGGTGGAAAATGCTGTGCATGACTTCCAGCCGTTCCTTGGCGTCCAGTCCCCACGCGGAGGCCCCCATGCTCTTGAAATAGCCCAAAAGGTCGGTTTCGATCCGGCGCAGTCTGGCGCGGGCCATTTTCAGGCTGTCCGCCTCGATGGTGTAGGTCATAAATTTCCGCTTCATCAGGCCGTTGTTCCCGTTCACAAGCTGGTCTTGCAAAATGTCGGAATACTCGCTGCGGATGTCGTCGAAGTCGTCCCCCTGCGCCCGGATTTCAAAGCTCTTGGCGTACTGCTTGGGGTCGATCTTGCGGTTGATAAAGGAAAACTGCACATGAATGGAGGCGTCCAGATAGTTGTAGAGGTCGCACAGGTTTTCAAAGATGGCGGTCTTGGTGTCCGCCTGCGCCAGTTGGTAGCTGATGTCCGTAAACTCAATGCACTTGGAAAAGGTGCGGGGCGTTACCCGGCATACGCCGTCCTGATACATGGCCTCATAGGGAATACTGGCCTGTGCCGAATGGGGCTTGCCGTCGCCCTTATACTTTCGGATGACGGCCTGAATCTCTTTCTTTTCGGCGCGGGTGAGCTTGACCGGCGCTTTTGCGCTCGTTTCGTTCTTTTGCTTTTTGGACAATGGCGTTGACCTCCTTTTCCATTTGGGATTGCCGCACAAGGGCGGTATAAGCGTTGTTGGTCTGATAGGGCCGTTCCTTGGGCTGGATGAAGCAGCACTCGACGATCTGGCGCACCACCACTTCAAGGGGCTGGCCGTGTTTTTCGTAAAGCGCCAGCAGAAAGCCCGGCAGCATGGCAAACACCATAATGAGCGCCGCCGCGCTGGTCGGGACGCGGCCCCGGATCAAAAAGAAAAGCGGGACGCCTACCAGCAGCGCACCGCCAAAACAAATGAGCTGGCGTTTCGTCAGCCCGAATACTACCTTGGATTTGACCTTGGTTAAATCCTTGGGGACAGTTACATAAGCCATAAAAAGTCACCTCGTTTCTGGTACGGACAGGGAAAAATCGCTGTCCAATTCATTGCCCCACACATCCCAGCCGGGGGTTTTCTGTCTGGCAAACAGTTCTGCGCGGGGCAGGTCGCCCGCAAGGGCTATGATTTTCTCGCGGGTAATGTCTGGTTTCTTGCTGTGTTCCTCCACCGGGGAAATGATAAACTGATGGACGCTTTTGGAGTAACGCTTGGGATGGCCCCGCTTGGCAAGCAGGCAGATTTCCGCGTTTCCTCTCGTCCAATAGCCCAGTCCGTAAAACCATGTGGGGCTTTTGCGGTTCAATTTCAGCCAGACAAAGGCCACGGTCTTAAAGGAAAAGCCCCACGCCTTAATCAGACGCAGCGCCTCCGGGAGCTGTGGGAAAGTCGCCCACAAAAACAAGAGGCAGTCTTTTCCCGCCAGCGTTTCCACCGGCAGGGCGCACAGATCGTCAATGCTCATGGTGGGATAGTGATGTTCCGCCGCCCCTGTCCGTTTGCACTCATATCTCCACGGCGGGTCGGCGTAAAGGATGTTGTAGGTTTTCTTTTGTGTTTCCTCGATGGTTGGTATTCCTCCTGTCTGTCAATGTGCGGTAAATACGGCTTTCGATATGCTGCCGGTCTTGAACAGACAGAAGCAAAGCAAAACGGTATAGCCCATACAGCCCCAGATCGCGCCGGATATGTCGTCGGCGGTTCCGATCTGCTGGATCAGCACCGCATAAATCCCGACAACCACCATGATTAAAAAGGCTTGGAAGCCCAGCGCAAGCAGGGATTTCAAGTAGTTCTGGCCCATGCCGCGCCACTCTGCATTGCCCAGCGTGGCAAGGGGGATCGGCCCCAATGCGGTCACGGCGTAAATTTCAATCATTCTTCCATAGGTCACAAGGAAAATGCAGATGGAAAGAATGTTCATCGTCAGCCCCACAACAAGGGTCTGGAACCACAGGCCCAGCAGCGGCCCGATGTCCATTGCTTCAAGGCGGCTTTCCAGATCGGGCAGCAGCGTGTCAAAATCAATGCTGGTATCTCCGATAATCACCCCGGCGCTTTGGTTGACGACCTGCTGGGTGGCGTCAAACACGCCCATGACGATATTCCATGTGTTCGTCACAATGAGAATGGCAAAGGCGCTTTTGAAAATCCAGCGGAAGAACATGGAGCTGTCGAAGTCGTGCATATTGTTCTTTTCCACGATCATGTCGATCAGCTCATAGCACATCACAAGGGCGAGAATGGCCGCCGCAATGGGGACGATCACCGTTTCGGACAGGTTTTGCAGCATGGAGAAAATGCCGCCGTTCCAGTCCTGCGGGGTACTGCCCACATCCGACGCGATTTCCCCGACTTTGGTATTGACTGTGTTAAACAGGCCGGACAGGTTGCCCATGATACCGTCGATCAGGATTCCTTTGATCCATTCCCCGATTAAATCACCAATCATGTGGGGACACCTCCTTTCCCGCGCCCTCCCAGATCAGAGAGGGCGCGGAGGGTTTTCTAACACACATGGGGTTATCCCAGCAGCCCGGACAGCAGCGGAACAAGGGTCATGCCGATCAGGGCAACGCCTCCTCCGGCGACAAGCTGCTTGATTCCTTGGCTCTTGCTCGCCGGGTTGTCCGCCCCGTATCCCTCCAAAAGATTGACGCCGCCCCATACGCAAAGCGCTCCGCCGAGGCCCACAACGATGGTCTGCAAAGTATCAACTGCACTATTGAAAAATTCCATAAATTTACCTCCATAAATTCAGATTGTGATGGTGTTTGGGTGCAAAAAAAGCCGCCGTACACAGCGGCAGCCTCACAATCCGCAGACGGCCCGGAGTTACTGGCCGTCCCGCCATTCCAGCACAGCCAGCGAAAAAATTTCGCCCCATGCTTCACACAGTCTGCGGTCTATTTCCCTTGCAAGTTCTTCGGCTTCCCCGTCCGTGGGCGGGGTATCATGTTCTGCGATCCACTGGCACAGCACCGCAGCGGAAATGATTGCCCGGTAGATTTCTTTCTCATACTTGAAATAATCCGCAAATGTCCATTCGTCCGAGTGTCCCATCGGTCACGCTCCTTTCTCTATGGCCGCTTTATTCTGCGGAAAAATCTTCCTCCGACAGCTCAATGTCGTAGAGGTCAAAGGGTTCGTCCTCCGTTATCACGCGCCGCCTTTTCCGGCGCAGGGACGACAGGTAGCTGTCCACATCAAAGGTGTTCTTTTTGTCAGCGTCCGAGAGGTATTTATAGCGGGGGTGGCGGGTGATGTCGTATTTCTCACTGAAAAACGGCCTCACGCCGCGCACCTGCAAAATACACTTGCCTCCGTCCATCGTTGCAATTTCGTCTTGGCTCATCAGCTCCTTTCCGAGTTTTTGGTAGTTCAGTCCGTGGGAGGTCTGCGCGCCCCGGTTCTCGCTCTGGTTGTAGCTGTCAATGGTTTCCTTGCCCAGCACCTCCGCGATCTCCTTGGCGTTCTTGCCCCTGCCACTAAGGAACAGCGTACAGTCGCAGTTGTCGGAAATGATTTCCGCCGCGTCCTTGTAAATGGCCTTTAGCTGCGACTGGCTCTGCAAAATAATAGAAGCCGAGATTTCCCGGCTTCGGATGGTGGCGATCAGCTTGTCAAAGTTTGGAATCTGGCCGATGTTGGCGAACTCGTCCAGAATCAGCCGCACATGGACGGGCAGCCGCCCGCCGTATTTGTCATCGGCCCGGTCACACAAAAGGTTTATGAGCTGGCTTTGCACCATTGCCAGAATGAAATTAAAGGTCGTGTCCGTGTCCGACATAATCAGGAACAGGGCTGTTTTTTTGTCCCCGATGGTGTCAAGTTCCAGTTCGTCGTCCTCCATCAGCTCCCGCACCTCCCGGATGTCAAAGGGCGCTAATCTGGCTCCGCAGCTTATCAAAATGGAGCTGCGGGTCTTGCCCGCCGACAGCAGGAATTTACGGTACTGGCGCACCGCAAAGTGTTCCGGGTCTTTTTCTTCCAGCCGTTCAAACATCTGGTCTACCGGGGATTGAAATTCCGGGTCGTCCTCGCGGGCTTCACTGGCATTTATCATTTCAAGCAGCGTAGTGAAATTCATTTCATCGTCCGGCGCTTCGTACCAGATATAGCCAATGAGGGCCGAATACAGCAGGCGTTCCGATTTGATCCAAAAATCCTCGGCGCTTTTTTCGCCCTCGCCCTTGGTGTTACAGATCAGAGTGTTTACCAGCTTCAAAATGTCCTTTTCCGAATGGATGTAGCGAAACGGGTTGTAGCGCATACTCTTGGAAAAGTTAATGGTATTCAGCACTTTTACCCGGTAGCCGCACCGCACAAGGAGCTGGCCCACCTCGCCGATCAGACTTCCTTTCGGGTCGGTAATCACGAATGAGGTCGGGTAGTCCTTGGACACGCACTGCATGAGGTTGGGCTTCACAAAGAACCGGGTCTTGCCGCTGCCGGAACCGCCGATCACCAGCACATTTTTGTTCCGGGCGGTCTTGGGGTCTTTGGGCCGGTTGTTCATGGTGAGGCGTTCCGTCTGGGTCAGGAGGATGTTGTTGTCAAACACCGGGTCGATGTACGGGGCTATATCTTTGGGGCTGCCCCAACGGGCGCTGCCGTACTCGACACCCCGGCGGTATTTCTTGGCGTTCTTGCTTTTGCAGTACACCATCAGCCGCAGCGCCACCGCACCGGCCACGCCCACCGCCAGATCGAACAGGTGGAAGCTGGGGGCGGCGCTTTCAAAGGCAAGGGAAAAGCCGTCCGCAAGGTGCAATAGCTTTTCCGACAAGTCCGCCCCAGCCGCCAGCCGGTAGGTCTGTCCCAGCTTGCCGAACAGGTAAACAAACAGCAGGTAGGGCAGGTTGGCGATGATCAGCTTTTTCATTTCCGGCTTCATCGTGACAGCCCCCTTTCCTTGATTTTCTCCTTGGCCTGCTGGCTGCTTCTGGCCGCTGCCTTTTCTTTCAGGACGGCAAGGGTCTTTCGGATGGAGGGGCGCTCCTGCTGTTTGAGCTTCTTGGCCGTAAACTCCTTAAACGCCTGTTCCAGATTGTCCGCCTGCTTGGATTTGAAGATCACGATATACCGGGGCGGATGGGTAGTGCGGTCTTTCCGCAAGGTAAAATCAATGTCGTATTTCTTGGCGCAGGGCTTAAACAGGCCGATGTTGGCGTCGGTGATCTCAATGTTGGACAGGGCGGAACCGTCCTTTTTGAGCTGCCGTAAGCTCTGCTGTCCGTGATGGGCCTTGCCCGTCCCTTTCTGCCGGGCGGCCAGATATTTTCGGATGGCCGCTTGCAGCACTTGGGCGGTGAGCTTGCCCGTCTTAACCGCTAACGCTATGGTTTTCTGGTCTACTTCTTCCTGCAACTGCTATCCCTCCTTTGGAAAGTCAGCAGGCAGGCGGATGGCTTAAATCCGCACCCGCAGGCCGGAGAGGTCGTCGGCATGGATTCCCACAAGATACCAGTTCTCGGCCATTTCAATGCGGGTCGGCCTCCATCTGCCGCCCACCATCACATCAAAAGTTTCTCCGCAGTGCAGGCCGCCGTAATAGTCCGCAAGGTCAAAGCGGATGTCGTAGCGGTCTGTCTGCTCGTCAAAAATCAAAGCACCCTGTTTCATAGGGTCGGCCTCCTTTCAGATTTTGCCGGTGTTCATGTCATGGGCCACCAGCGCCGTGTAATAGCCGTTGATGGTGCTTGGGGCGTTGAACAGAACCGCCAGCAGGTATTTTTTGATGTTCCGTATTTCCGTGGTGTTTTTGCTGATACAGTCAAAGACAAACTCAATGTGAGAGCTGTTCAGCTTCATCAGCTTGGATTTCACCAGCTCGGCGGGGTAATCGTCCCCGGCAATGCGGATGGTCTTTCGGGCGCTGCATACGGTTTCCACCAGCAAGTCCACGATCTCGTCCAGCATATCCCGGTCAATCCCCTTGGCGTACTGGCAAAGGTGTTCATACTCGATGTTGTCCTTGATGATCTCCCGATAAATCTCTACGGCGCTCTGTGATTTCGCTCCCGTTCCTTTCCGTTCCGGCGGCGCAGCCGCTTCTTCCCCCAAAGGAGAGGGAGGGGAAAGGATAAGAATGGAATCGGTATTTGATCCATCCGTAATTGATTTCTCTTTACTTGATCTATCTTTATTTAATTGCGTTGGTTTTTCCTGCGTAGGCTTTTCCTGCGTTGGATTATCCAATGTTGGATTTTCCAATGTAGGTGAATCCGGCACAGGCTGGGGCTGTTCATAAATGATGTAATCCGCCCCGCGCAGGCGGCCTTGGCTGTCACGCTCACGGGAACGCACGATATAGCCCGCCTGTTCCAGCTCCCGGACAGCCGCCCGGATCGCGTCGATCTGCTCCCGGTTGATAAGGGATAAGCCTTTCAGCGTAAAGTCCCAGCTCTCCGGCAAGGACAGCATTTGCGACAGCAGCCCCTTGGCTTTCAGGGACAAGTCCTTGTTCCGCAGGTGGTGGTTGGACATCACCGTATAGCCCCGGTTTTTCTCCACTCGAAAAACTGCCATCTCGTCGTCCACTCCTTTCACTTGAAATTTCACCGCGCCGTCAAGGGCGGTGAGCTTGCCCGGCTGGTAGGGACATTCCTCATACACACAAAACTGGTACTTCCAGTGCGGGCGGTAGAAACGGCAGGTGCCGCAGTCCTCCGGCGCTCCGGCCTCGCCGTTGTCAAAATGATCTGCGCCCGGCCTCGTCTGCATGAGCTGTTCAAAGGCCCGGTCGCTGCCGGAAGTAAAGTACATAGGCGGTCGCCTCCTTTCTGTTTTTGGGCGCAAAAAAGCGGCGTCCTGATCTCCCCAAAGGGGAAAAGAGAACGCCGCTGTCTGCGGTGTCGTATTCAATTTTCGATGTGTCACTATTTGGGCGCTGGGCTTCACGGGAAGCAGAAGCGTGTCAAAGCTCAATCCGAAAGTAGTAAATCGGTAGTAAATTCAGTTCTTATATCCCGTGAAATGCCCGTATTTCCGGGCTTTTTGGAGATAATCAGAGTTGTTGTTTCTAATATTTTATATATTGGTTTGCTTTTCTTGTTTCAGCCAATGTATCACGAAATTTCATATCATTCGCACCTTAAGACTGCAAGACTATTGATCTCCCATTTCCCGGAAAATTGCTCAGACCACACCGCACGGGCGATTCTTCTGTTAGTGGGAGTTTTTACAGCACATAGCAATCATACCGAATTGCCTTCCCCTTCAATGTATAAGAAGGCTCTCTGCCTGCAAGACATTCACTTTTCAATGGCCGCTTAACGATAATTCTGGACGGACCGACTTTTAGTGCCGCATCAAAAAGATCTGTTTCCTCCGAGCATGGCGGCTCCAGCTTCTGGATCAGCTGAAGTTTTTTATTGATCAGACTGGATTTCTGTCTCGCAGGAAACATCGGATCCAGATAAATCACATCTACCGGATCCAAAAGCTTTGACATGCATTCCACACTATCTGCCTCCACTACTTTCATGCGGCCGGCGATATCCTTTAAAATCTGATTCTTTTTCGCACGACGGATGGCATCCTTCAGAAGTGCAGCGACCACAGGATTCTGCTCATATAATGTCACCTCATACCCCTGTGCAGCCAGTAAAAAAGCATCCTCTCCCATACCGGCAGTGGCATCGATTGCTTTCCGCCCTTCTTTCTCGGAGCTTGCCGCCTTTACCAGCATCTCATGCTGCAGTCTTCCATTGGTGACTCTATGCATCATTGTCTCCGCAAAGTCCCCCTGATAAGTCAGCCCGAATCCTGACAGTGACACTCCCTTGGAATCAAAATGAATCGTCAGATATTCTCCCGGCTTATCCACGATCGGCGCTCCTGTTTTTCTGGCAAAGGACTCTGCCATATCTCTCTGCCCACCTTTTCCGAGGCAGACTACGATCTTGTTGTTCATTTTATTGTTCTCTCTTTCATTTTCTAGTGAACCTTATTTGCAACTGGAATACTGCTGATTTCTTTCATCTGCCATCATAATCTTTTTCATGTCAAAAAATGTGCGTAATTATAAACTTCCTCCAAAGGATCTGGAAAAGCTCCAAATTCAATAATGGAGCGGGATTCTAAGAAATCCCACCCCAACTATCGACATAGAACCACCACAACACAGTGCCAAAGTTCCGCCATCTGTGTCAATATCAGCGGTCCTTCCGATTTCAGCCTATATGTGATCCCACACGCTTCTAGTTCTTTGCAGAACATCTCAAAATAGTCCGGCTCTTTCCATTACCGTAATATCCAGGGAAATATATTGTCATCCAACCGGATTTCTCTCAGGCCTTCTTTAATAACTTGCTTCCATAGTTCTCTAATTCATGAAAGATTCCCATGACATAGACCGTTCTTATATCTTCATTTACCCGATAAATCATAAGCTATGCCATGCCCGGTATTTTTGCCTTCCGGTATTCCTTTTTTCGAAGCACATAATCGATACATGCTGGAAATTTCCATGGATCTTCTTCCAGACGATCATAAATTTCTTCGATTCCCGAAAGAAGATGTTTGGCTGTCTGATCGCTTTTTAACGGATTCAACAGATAAGCCAGCAACTGATCCAAATGTTCAGATGCCTTCTGCGTAATTTCCAGTTTATAACCCATATTTCTCCCTCATGGATGCAAGCTGCTTTCTCGCATTCATCGTCTGCCCAGCTTCTATCTGGCTCTCCGACTCCTCCAGCTCCTTATAAACTTTTGACAACTTCATCATCCGTTCATAGTTTTCCATACTCATGAGCACCATGTCACCATACCCATTTTTCGTAATAAAGATTGGTTCTTTTGTAGAATGACACATTTCTGAAATTTCTGAAGTGTTTTTTAAATGACTAATTGGAACAATTTGCGGCATAAAAGCACCTCCTTTATGTAGTTTAATTGTACCATAATTATACCATGTATGCAATTTTATATTATTTCATTGGTTATGTGATAAACTTCCATTGTTCATTTGGAACGCCTCCTCTGGTTTTGAGTTTGGCTTGCGACATCATATTGCAGGAGGCTTTATTTAGTTGTCCTCACCGGCTGCACTTATTCCATTCTCCCAAGAACAGCTGAAAGCTTAAGTTTTTCATTTAGATGTAGAGAAAAATTGTTTCAACTCACAATCCACAAGAAGGCTGACTTTGAGGGCGGCAGAAAAGTCGATTACCTGATTTTTGTTTTAACTCACAGCCCCGCAAGGGGGCTGACTATTCAGCGTTCCTATACCAAGCCAAAGTGTTCACCTTCTCTCCAGATTCTTGTATTCTTAACCTAACCACATTGGTTAAGATGTGGTTAGCTTATTTTCTTACGAAAAGTATTTCTGATTTTTACTTGATGGCTTTTCCGGTATAGTCATCTTTAACACACTATTTTTCAGCATAGGAGTTAAATACTTTCTTCTAAAGCTTGTCCTGCTATCAAAATCAAATTCATCCATTATTTCTTGGACCGACTTCGGGTCTTTACAAAAATCGATAATCAGCTTATTCACATCCTGACCATTTTGGTTAGGATGATGGTCAGGATGCTGACCATCATCTCTCAATAACCTCAAATGCCTATCACAAGCCTTGCAAAGAACCATAATTCCAGCCTCATTAATCTCGTATTCCGGCAATGGTCCATCATACAACGCACAGGCTTCCCTAATCTTCTCAAATCCTCTTCCCCAAGCTTCAATCATACCGCTTTTGAAAAAGATATTAGCCAATTTCGGATTATAAGGCTTTGATGAATGCTTCATAAACAACTTGTCAGTAGAATCCAGATTTGGAGGCATCTCTCCATCATTCCAAATATATATCTTGTCCTCGTAAACGCTAATCTGAATTGGATTGCAACCGCTGTAATCCTTATGAACAATGGCATTCAACAAAATCTCACGGAATGCGTCCTTGTGGAACATAAATTGCTCAATTCTCTGGACACCCTCATAATCAATCAATGCCTTCATATATTTCGTGTATACCAAATCTACAGTCTTATCTACCTGCTCTATCAAAGGCCCGTGCACCTCATCCTGATACACCAAATCCGAATCCGATTTTCCAAAATAACCGATTTTGATATAAGAACCTGTTACCCACTTTTCTGGATCCTTATAAAACGCAAGCATTGCTGCTCTTATCAAATATCCATCTTCATCAATTAGGTGCAGGTTATCCATCAAGATAGTATCTTCCACACTGACTTCTTCCTTCGTAAGCCTTCCTCTTTTCACTGCCTTATCTTTGAATAGCTGTATTGCATCCTGCTTTAAATCAGATACTGTCAGTTTTGGTAGAGGCACACCATCCCATGTTCTTCCCTGCGTTTTTAACAAAGCTCTTTCCAATTCCTTTCCAGTAATCTCACGCATGGTACTTCCGGAACGATAATAATATTTTCCACGAAAACTTATTAAAGATGGATATTTATCAACAATTATCTGCAAATACTCAAGTTCGCCTTTATATAACAAATTCACATCTGCAATGATTCCCATTGTGTCCGTAATTTTATTAGGAATTCGCTCTAATAAATCTCTTGCATTATCAATACCTACAACATTACCATTGTCATCCGTACCTATGTATATTGTTCCACCGTAGGCATTGGCATATCCACAAATCCATTTTAAATACTCATCCTGCCATGATTCCTTCCACTCTATGGATTGATGTTCTTTTTCCTTCATATATCCACCAACTTTCCAAATTACTGCTTGTCCACTTCCGTAAAGAAGTATTCCAATGTATCCACAAACATATTATGCTCAAACAATTCCTTAATTTGCTCCCGATTCATCCATGCAACCTGCGCCACTTCATCTGTTGTGGCATTGCCTAAATCAACCTCTCCATCGTAATCAAACAGCCAAACATCCATAATATCATTATAAATTTTTCCATCAATGATTTTTCGTGTCTTTGTAAAAATAACTTGTCCATTTTCTGGCATCAAACCAACTCCAACCTCTTCCTTTGCCTCCCGGATTGCTCCTAATAAACTATCCTCTCCTTTTACAACCGAACCTCCTACACATTCCCACATCAAAGGATATGTCGGTCTGTTTGCAGAACGCTGCGAGATAAGGTACTCGCCCTTGGAATTACGAATCCACACATGCACCACCAGATGGTATCCGTCTATCGGTAACTGTTCTCCTCTGATATGGTCTTTTCCCAGAAGCTCTCGGTTCTCATTATACAAATCCCATATTTCTGCATCCGGTACATACTCCACAATATCCCCAAAATCTGCATGTAAAGTTTTGCAGATTTTGCTAAGAATTGTTAGGCTCACCTCTTCATCACGGCGAAGCTTTGTCATTGTATTAGGAGCAATTTCTGCCTTTTTACGCAAATCCGATTTGCTCATTTTTTTATCTACTAATAATTTCCATAATTTGTTATATGATACAGCCATAATAGCATCTCCCATTTTATTTCCCATTTCAGTTACTCAACCAACTTATCCAGCATCTCTATAAGCTTTTCTTTCTCGCCACTACCATTAGTCATAAATCTCAGTAATGGAATTTCATACAACTCCATAATATGATTTTTCAATAAATCTCTTGAAGCCTGAACGGTATCCTCTTTATGGTATTCATATCCGTCAACCTCAATCGCCAACACAGGCTTTTTACCAATTCTGTTATAAATCAGAAAATCTAAATGTGTTGCTGGATTCATTGCATACTGACATTCCTGCTCATTTAATAGTTCTGGATTCTTAATCAACATATTCAACGGAAAATGACAAACAACATCCAAGCTTGAATACTTGTTAGCGGAGATAATGTCCTCTATCAATGAATACATTAGATTTTCCGAATCATATTCTGATACTTTTTTGTGCTTCTGCAAGTATGCCCTTCTTTCCTCAGTATACTGCTTGTAAAGGTAATCAAAAATCGAATAAATCTTGCTTTCAGTAACTTCAAAATTATTATACTGAATATAATCAATCAAATCTGTTATATTGCGCTCTTTTGATTGCTCATTTCCAGTTACAACCAACATCAATTTCTTTTTGGCTCTTGATACAGCAACATTGATTAAATATGGATCATCTGCAAAATCAGATATTTCATCATCCACGGTAGATATAATAATATTCTCTTTCTCCTTGCCCTGGAACTTATGCACTGTAGCAGCATCAATATCTGTAATCTCCTTGCTTAAAGCTTCTACCTGATTTTTGTACGGTGCAATAATTCCGGTTTCTTCCGGATTTGAAACATATTTTGGTATAATCTCATTTTTAATAACATCTATCTGGCGCTGGCTATAATGGTTACGCTCATGATTTCCCACTACCGTTTTTACTACCGATAAAACATCCTCTTCACCCTTATCCGTTGTCATAATAATCAATTCACCACGATAGAATTTCTGGTTACAGAAATTGATTATTTTGGGGTGACACCTATAATGTTCCCGCAACAATGTTTGTGTTACATTTGGCATAACATCCAAAATGGATTGCAGAAAACTGTTTGTATACTGATATCCTTCACTCACATTAAAGCTGTCAAATATAACTTTTGCTTTGGCTTTTATATCACCTGTAACAACATTGGGAAGTTGCTTGGTATCCCCTACAATAACAACATTCCTTGCACAGGACAATGCCAACGCACCAGTTGCAATATCTACCTGTGATGCCTCATCCATGATAAGGTAATCATACACCACATCTGAATTCAGGCTGTTTCTTGATGAAAATGTTGTACTTAATATAACCGGATACTCAGCCAATACATCGTATGGTTCCTTCCACAAATTATCTTCACTAAAAGTTTTCCTACTACTGTTACCTTCATATTTCCTTGCCAGTTTGTCTTTTAGGACAACCATTGACTGATCGCATAAATCCTCAAGCAAATTCTTATTAACACTATTTAAATACTTTTCAATATCTGCAATTTTCCCAGACAACTCCGCCTGCTTCGCACGATAATACATTGCTTGAAAGGTTGTAATTATCTTTGAAATATCCTGCTTATAAATGCTCCAATCGGTTACTCTATATTTAAATAAGGCTTTTATCTTAAACCAAAATCCTATTGCCGTTTTCTCTTCTGAAATCAACTGGCACTCCTGCCACAATACCATCCATTGCTTTGAAGATAGTTTTTTCTTGAACTTAATACTATCTGTATGAACATCTGATTCTTTAACATATTGATTGAAATATTCCTGTTCAGTAACCAACTGTGAAAGTTCCTGCCTTAAACACGCCAGTTTTTCCTGCTTATCAAAAACACTTTTTAACTGACTGGATTGCTCTGCTATTTCCTTCTGCAAAACACTTTGATCTTCTCCCGTTTTCCACGACGAAAAATCGGGATAAGCGGCATCCTGATGCTCAACAAATAATTTCTTATTTTTAGAACTTCCTAATGTCGCAGCAATAAAACCCAAATTGTATTTTGGAGAAGATAATTTTTCATATACGTTTTCCGTTGCCGAATTATTATTGGATACTATCTGTACCGTTTTCCCTTGCATTAATATATTGGCAATAATATTCAATATCGTTTGTGTCTTCCCCGTTCCTGGAGGTCCCTGTATAACACTAATCTGATTCTCCATGGCATTTTTTACAGCCTTATACTGACTGTTATTGCATCCAAATGGGAAAATTGGAATGTATTCGCGTCCTGTTCTTTTTCCTTGCAATGATGATGGATTCAAATACTTTGCTAAAGCTACATCACTACCCACAAAAGAAATCTTGGCAAACTTCTTAGACAATAATTTTTCACCAGTCTCTTCATTCTTAAGATTACTCAAACCTGCAATTTGCTTTATATATTCAAATACATTTGATGACTGACTCTGGGCAAGACATGACTCTATAATATGCAAGTCGTTCCGACGATAATCTCTTTCACTACCATCGCCAAAACAAATGTGCCAATAAGACTCACTTCCGCTTCTAAATACATATATTGCATTAACATCAAAGAACTCTCGTCCTTCTCTGCTAATCCGATACATGTTAGGATTCAAAACCTCCGGATAAGTCAACTTTTCCACATTCAAATATGCATACGAGTATGTTTTTCCATTATTGAATTTTACATCCCATTTTTGGGTATTTCTATTATAACCACATGACATTATTTCGGATGTCTTTATTTCACCCTTGATAATGACCATATAATATCGTGTATTCATCTATTCCTCACTACTTCTTATCCGCACGCTGATTGCCCTTGAATTCCTTCTCCACATAGCAATGTTCATGTTTGCCAACCAACTTATCGCCTTCAAAATCCAGTTCGATAATATATGGCATCCAATCTATAATTCGCAGAAATTCTTCGCACCCGAAACTATTGTCATAAGAATTCAATATCGTACTAAGGGCAGTACCATGGGTTCCTATAACACTCTCTTTATCTGTATTATCTGCTAAAATCTCGTTCAACGCCTCTATATTACGATTTTAAACCATAGCAATGGATTCTCCACCATCTTCATGATAATCATGGTCAGCCCAGCGTTTCTGAAACATTCCGTAGTTGTTTCCATCAGGACCTTTTTCTCGCTCCCTCAATCTCTCATCTGTTATAATCTCTTTTGTAAAAAAATCTGCTGCCTCTGCAATAGTATCCATACTACGTTTATATGGACTACAATTCGTTACCAATACTTTCATTTTGACCTCCGTTTTCATGTACCATATTTTTATATGATATCACAGAATCACTACATCATCAATAACAATCGCAACTTCTTGCGATCGTTTCCTAGTTTGCAATATATATTTCGGGTGCGTAAAGTGAATCGTGGATATGCAGAGGAATCATCTTCCTCTGTCCCTATTCCTCATCTTATCTTCCATCTTTCCTTTATCAACATCTCTACCAACACTTTCATCATAAATCCTCTGAAATTCCTCATAAAGTTCATCTCCATCCAGTTTTATCCCCAACCTTTTCATCACATCTGAAAACATCCTTATGCTTCCACTCACATCAGCAATATCAAATCCGAATACATCTGCCTTAACAGAATCACTGACATTCTCAAAACCACCAAGCTCTGATATTCTCCTGACAATCCAGCCAACTTCGTCCACAGGCTCTTTTTCTTCATGTTCACCAATTCACTTTTACTTGTCACATTAATTATACTTTCGTCCATTCTTGTCATATTCACATCAGACAAATTAAGAATCTCTGGTATTCCTATTCCCTCTAAATCAGTCTGTTGTTTTCTCGCACTATCAGATTGCTCTTTCTGTCTGCCTATTTCATTCTGATTATTGTCTGGATTTATTACCACAACATTCGTCTCCGGCTCAACAGCCACATCTTTCTCTGACACTGCCTCATCTTCCATCCCCGGTATCTCAACATCCCTGTCTGCAACGATTTCTTCTTTCTCCGACACTGCATAATAAGCCGTATACAAATCTTCTTTCACAATTCCATCAGCAAGCTGTATTTGCTTCTTAATATTCCTTTTCTCCTGCTTCAATTCGTCCAGTTCTTCCTGCACTCCCACATGCCATATCTGATACTCATGATACTGCTCCTCGTTCTCAATATTCCGTTTCCGGCTCGAGCTTTCTCTGTATACTTTGCTCCACCAACCACAAAACGCTTCTGCTCTACAATCCTTAATCTGTATAGCTTTGCATAAAACTTTTTCTGGAATGGTGACAACTACTTTATCTGACATGTCAGATAACTTGGCGTTCAACAGCCCATACAGGATCACAAAATGGAGGTAACTACACTATGACAATAGGTGAAAGAATAAAGAAAATACGGGTATTCCGTAAAATGACAATGGATGATCTAGGCGGTGCACTTGGCTTTGAAGGAAAAAATATGTCAGTCCGTATATCACAATACGAAACTGGTGCACGTATTCCCGGCGAAGATATGATTTTGAAGCTCGCCGATGCACTGCACTGCAATTACAAAGCTATTTCTGATTACAGCCTTGGTGCTGCAGAGGATATCATTGAAACTCTTTTCTGGCTTGAAGAAAGTGCGGCTTCACTTCCAGCAAGAGGAAAAGGTACAAGATTTCCTGAGTACACTGCTCCTGGCAATTTGATTCACTTAACTGCAATGACTCCGGCAAAACCATCTGAAACAGTCAGACCAACTTATAACGAAGATGATTATGACTGTACAGGTGCACCTGTCGCATTAACTTTTGAATATGGATTGGTAAATGATTTCCTTTCGGAATGGTGTGAAATGAAAACGAAATTAAATAATGGAGAGATTTCTCCAAATGAATATTTTGAGTGGAAAATAATATGGCCTCATGCATGAAACATAATGCTATCCGCTGTGCACCATCTCGATTCCGCTTCGCTTCATCTCGATGTAGGGCGTTCGCCCTATAGGAATAGAAATCTGTTGTCTGTGGAATGCAAGCATTCCAAGCCATCAATTTTCTATTCCTGCACAGCTCACTTTAGTACCAAAATAGTACCACAAGGCAAAAAACAAGCTCGCAAACGCCCATTTTACTAGGCTTTGCGAGCTTTTGAAAATTATTCGAATTCAATCGTAGCCGGCGGTTTCCCCGTGCAGTCATACAGTACGCGGTTTACGTGCGGCACTTCGTTGACGATTCGGCTTGCAACGGTTCCGAGAACTTCCCACGGAATCTCAGCGGCCTCAGCAGTCATAAAGTCGATGGTGTTTACAGCTCTCAGGGCAATCGCGTAGTCGTAGGTTCTCTCATCACCCATAACGCCTACGGAGCGCATATTGGTCAGGGCTGCGAAGTACTGACCGATATTGCGGTCGATTCCTGCCTTTGCAATCTCTTCGCGATAGATTGCGTCAGCTTCCTGTACCATCTTTACTTTCTCCGGTGTTACGGCGCCGATAATACGGATACCAAGTCCCGGACCCGGGAACGGCTGACGGTATACGAGCTTCTCCGGAATTCCAAGTTCCAGACCGGCTTTACGAACCTCGTCCTTGAACAGGTCGCGGAGTGGCTCGATAATTTCCTTGAAGTCAACGTAATCTGGAAGTCCTCCGACATTGTGGTGGGATTTGATCACTGCGGACTCTCCGCCGAGGCCACTCTCAACAACGTCCGGATAAATTGTTCCCTGTACCAGGAAGTCAACGGCGCCGATCTTCTTTGCCTCTTCCTCGAATACGCGGATAAACTCTTCGCCGATGATCTTTCTCTTTCTCTCCGGCTCCTCAACGCCAGCTAATTTATCGTAGAAACGCTGCTGGGCATTTACGCGAATAAAGTGCAGATCATACGGGCCGTTCGGTCCGAATACTTCCTCGACCTCGTCTCCCTCGTTCTTGCGGAGAAGACCGTGATCAACGAATACACAGGTGAGCTGGTCACCGACTGCCTTTGCGAGCATAACGGCTGCAACAGAAGAGTCAACTCCACCGGATAACGCGCAAAGAACTTTTCCGTTTCCAACCTTCTCACGGATCGCCTTGATGCTGTTCTCGACAAATGCATCCATCTTCCATGTTCCGGCACATCCGCAGACTTCGTAGATGAAGTTGTGGAGCATCTTTGTACCTTCCTGAGTATGAAGAACTTCCGGATGGAACTGGATCGCATATAATTTCTTTTCCGCACATTCCGCAGCTGCAACCGGGCAGTCCGGAGTATGTGCAACGATCTTAAATCCAGGTGCGGCTTTCTCGATGTAGTCATTGTGGCTCATCCAGCAGATCGTCTTTTCGGATACATTTCCGAAGAGCTTGCTTGTCTTATCCACAGTTACTTCGATCTTACCGTACTCGCGTACCGGTGCCTTACATACATGTCCGCCGAGAACATGAGACATCAGCTGTGCGCCGTAGCAGAGTCCGAGTACCGGAACGCCCATCTCGAACAATTCCTTGCTGCATGTTGCAGCGCCTTCCTCGTAAACGCTGTTCGGACCACCTGTTAAGATGATTCCCTTTGGATTCATAGCCTTGATCTGTTCGATCGGAGTCCGGTAGGAGTAGATCTCACAGTATACATGGCATTCACGGACACGACGGGCAACCAGCTGATTGTACTGGCCGCCGAAGTCGATAACAATAATTTTTTCCTGATTCATCGGGTGCCTCCTGAAATATGTGCATGTACTTCTTGATAACTGCCCGGCAATCCGCATCGATTTGTGCCGGAATGCCAGACAGATATAAATTTTCCTATTTGGATCTAATTATAAGGGATTCATGGAAACTTGGCAAGTGCTTTCCCTCAAAACCTGTACTTTAATGAGTATGAAGGGTTACAGTACACGGGCACTCCTTGCCCGCGCACTGTAACAGGATTTTGCCGATGCTTCGCATTCCGAATCGGCAAAATCCACTACCATCACTGTATTGTACGGAATTTTCAGTTCAGAAAATTCCTACCCATGAAAAATAACTATGAAGGTTCCTGTACATAATCAGGTATGTTTGCACCTCGCACAGGCAGCAACATTATTTCTCATACGTTCCCTTTTTAAGGATTTTTCCGTCTCTCATCATAGGTACGCCCATAGCGATCACCGTATCAAGAGAGAGATCTTCATTCATGATCAGGATATCGGCATCACTTTCTTCCTTCACAGCACCCTTTTTCGGATATAATTCCAGAGCCATCGCCGGATTCTTAGTTCCGAGAGCCAGAAGTTCCTCAAAATCCATATTTTCTTCTTTTGCCATGTAGACGATCTGACGGTAGATCGTATCCACATCGGAAACACCGATCTCCACAAGTTTTCCTTCTGCGTCATAGTTAGACCAGCTTCCCTGTCCATCGGAGCTCATGGTCACCTTCTCCATTGGAACGCCTTCTTCTTTCGCTTTCTTGACAGCGTCTGCAACAGAGTGGAACTTGCTTTCAGATTCCCCACAGGTGAGGTCGATCGTTCCGCCCATCTTCGCGAACTTAAACGCATCCTCTAAGAGGTTCGCGTCACGTCCCACGTGAGTCGGCTGAAATGTTTTCGGCGGGATCGAGGTACGCTCTAATGCCTCAAATACCGGTTTTAATGCTCTCTTATCTCCGCCCATGTGAAGGCAGATAAATCCAGGTTTTCCACTCAGCATTCCTGCGGTGCGGACATCACTGGCCAGACGGATCAGTTCCTCTGTCGTGATATTCGGCGCACGGTGATCAGAGATCGCAAGCTTCACTCCAAGGATCTCATCGATAAACATAATGTCCTTGCTGACGCTTCCGGTCACGGTCGTACTCGGATAACCATAGGCTCCGCAGATCGCATAAGCGGAAATTCCCTCTTCTTTCAACGCTTTTACCTTTGCTAAAAGATTCTCCACGCTTCTGCTGATTCCGTCCGTTCCCAAAAGTCCAAGTACAGTTGTAACACCACCCTTGATCAGGCTGGACAGCTGGACCTGCGGTGTCTGAGTGTGGAAGCTTCCTTCTCCGCCGCCTCCGGTCACATGGACATGACGGTCGATAATACCCGGAGTCACGATCTTTCCGGTTCCGTCGATTACTTCACATCCCTCATATTCCGGCAGATGATCCGCAATTCTTTCAATCCTTCCTCCGGCGATCAGGATATCCTTCACTCCGAGATATTCCGGTGCGTAAACTTTTGCATTTTTTACTAACAGCATGGGCTTATTCCTCCTGTGTGATCCCTGTTTTACATAACTGCCCGATAGCAGGAAATTCAGTTCAGACAAACCAGCGTACGGCTGAACTGTAATAGAAATTACTGTCGGGCAATTATGATTTTCTTATTATTTTAGTATAACATACCGCCGGAAGTATTCCAAGTGATGATTCAAAACTTTCATTTCTTTACTCGTTACCGTACACGGGCACTCCATGCCCGCGCACGGTAACAGGATTTTGCCGATGCTTCGCATTCCGAATCGGCAAAATCTGCTGCCACAACTGTATTGTACGGAATTTTCAGTTCAGAAAATTCCTACCCATGAAAAGTAACCTTTACTCGTCTGAACTGGCATCTCCGTTCTCGAGATACCTCTTGACATACTGCCCCGTATAAGACTCCGGAACCTTCACGATCTCCTCCGGCGTTCCTTTCGCGATCACGGTACCGCCGCGATCTCCGCCTTCCGGTCCCATGTCGATAATATAATCCGCGGTCTTGATCACATCCAGATTGTGCTCGATCACAACCACCGTATTTCCACCTTCGGAAAGCTTTCTTAAGATTTCCACCAGCTTATGGACATCCGCGAAGTGGAGTCCTGTCGTCGGCTCATCAAGGATATAGATCGTTTTTCCGGTTCCGCGTCTGGAAAGCTCTGTGGCGAGCTTGATCCGCTGCGCCTCTCCGCCGGAAAGCTCCGTTGAGGGCTGTCCAAGACGGATATAGGAAAGTCCCACATCGTTCAATGTCGCGATCTTTCTCGCGATAGACGGCACGTTCTCAAAGAACTTTAACGCCTCCTCCACGGTCATGTTCAGAACATCGTAAATGCTCTTTCCCTTATACTTCACTTCCAGAGTCTCACGGTTGTACCGCTTTCCGCCGCAGACCTCACAGGGCACATAGACGTCCGGCAGGAAATGCATTTCGATCTTGATGATTCCGTCACCGCTGCAGGCCTCGCATCGGCCGCCCTTTACATTGAAGCTGAACCGTCCCTTTGAGTATCCCTTCGCCTTCGCGTCGGTGGTCGCTGCGAATAGATCACGGATCAGGTCAAACACACCGGTGTAGGTCGCCGGATTCGATCGCGGAGTTCTTCCGATCGGAGACTGGTCGATAGCGATGATCTTATCCAGCTGTTCCACGCCGTCGATTCCGTCGTGGTCTCCCGGGATCGTCCGGGCGCGGTTCAGTTTTTTCGCCAGCGCCTTATAGAGGATCTCGTTGATCAGGGAGCTCTTTCCCGATCCCGACACACCGGTCACGCAGGTCATAATTCCAAGCGGCACATCCACATCAACGTTTTTCAGGTTATTTTCCCTCGCGCCGCGGATTTTGATCCAGCCTGTGGGGTTTCTTCTCTCCTTCGGCACCGGAATTTTGATCCGGCCGCTTAAATACGCACCGGTGATCGATTCTTTACACTTCATGATCTGGGCTGCCGTTCCCACAGCGACCACATTTCCGCCGTGCTCCCCGGCCCCCGGACCGATATCCACAATACAGTCCGCCGCCCGCATCGTATCCTCATCGTGTTCCACGACGATCACACTGTTTCCGAGATCCCGAAGATGTTCCAGCGTTTTCAGCAGCTTATCGTTATCTCTCTGGTGCAGTCCGATACTCGGCTCATCCAGGATATAGGCAACTCCGACAAGTCCGGAGCCGATCTGGGTCGCCAGACGGATTCGCTGTGCCTCGCCGCCGGAAAGGGTACCGGTTGCCCGGGATAAGGACAGATAATCCAGTCCCACATCGATCAGGAAGCTGATCCTCGCCCGGATTTCCTTTAAAATCTGTTCACCGATCATCTTCTGCATTTCAGATAGCTTCAGATCATCGATAAACTCCCTGAATTTTACGATGGACATATTCGTAGCTTCGTAAATATTCAGCCCACCTACCGTCACCGCCAGGGAAGACTGCTTTAAACGCTGTCCGTGACAGGTGGTACACGGTGTGATCCGCATAAAACTCTCGTACTCTGCCTTGCTGGCCTGGGAGAACGTCTCCCGGTAACGGCGGTTTACGTTCTCGATCAGGCCCTCAAAGGCCACGTCGTAAACGCCGGTTCCGCGCTGTCCTGTATAGTGGACCTTTACTTCCTTTCCACCGGTTCCGTAGATCAGGATATCATGGATCTCCTTCGGATAATCTTTAAACGGAGTATCAAGATCAAAGTGATACTCTGCCGCCAGGGCATCCAGAATCGCCCTCGAAAAGCTTCCCGGCTTCGCGCAGGACTGCCAGCCAAGGACGACGATCGCTCCCTCGTTAATACTCAGGGACTTATCAGGGATCATCAGATCCTCATCAAATTCCATCTTATATCCCAGACCGAAACAGTCCGGGCAGGCGCCGAATGGGTTATTAAAGGAGAAGCTTCGCGGCTCCACCTCCTCGATGCTGATCCCGCAGTCCGGGCAGGAAAAGCTCTGGCTGAAGTTGATCGGCTCGCCGCCAGCTACATCCACGATCATAAGACCGTCGGACAGCTTCATCACCGTCTCGATGGAGTCCGTCAGACGCTTCTCGATCCCCGGCTTCACAACGAGACGGTCCACAACGATTTCGATATTGTGCTTGATATTCTTCTCCAGCGTGATCTCCTCAGACAGCTCGTGGAGATTTCCATCGATCATCACGCGGACATAACCGCTGCGTTTCGCCTGTTCCAGAACCTTCTCATGACGTCCTTTTCTTCCACGGACCATTGGCGCTAAAAGCTGGATTTTCGTCCGCTCTGGCAGTGTCATGATCTGGTCCACCATCTGGTCCACGGTCTGTTTCCGGATCTCCCTGCCGCACTTCGGGCAGTGGGGGATACCGATCCTCGCGTACAGAAGACGCATATAGTCGTAGATCTCCGTCACGGTTCCCACAGTGGAACGCGGGTTGCGGTTCGTGGATTTCTGGTCGATGGAGATCGCCGGGGAAAGTCCCTCGATGCTCTCAACATCCGGCTTTTCCATCTGGCCTAAGAACTGACGCGCATAGGAGGACAGAGACTCCATATAGCGTCTCTGTCCCTCCGCGTAGATCGTATCAAATGCCAGGGAGGATTTTCCCGATCCGGAAAGTCCGGTCAGGACCACCAGCTCATTTCTTGGGATATCCAGGGAAATATTTTTTAAGTTGTGCTCGTTGGCACCTCGTATTTTTATATATTGCTTCGGCATTGTGTCTCTCCTCTTTGCCATGTCTGCTTTTGCTTTATCATTCTCACAGAGTTCCGGGACTATACGTTTTCCATGGATTCCGGTTACTGTCCCGTGTTACGGTCAGTATACCACAATTCCATTTTATATGCAAACATTTGTTCGTTTCATATTTTACCACTTTTCATCTGCGCAGACCGTTTCAATCGGCATATCCATCTGTCTTTTCCCCCAAAAACGCGAGAGACCCCGGCAGCTGCCCGCCGGGGTCTCTCTTTATGGGTTTCTATGAAATTCTACATTATCTGTGTGTACTGTTTTTCAGCATTTCCCTGCTACGAGATCTTCTATACGCATATAAATTTAAGACTTCCAGAACTATTGATACAAATTCAGTCGGTAGAAGCAGCATAAACATATGGTACACCGGGATATACGTTATGAAAAGCTGTCGACATATCTTGTATGAGATAAAAGCTATAGGAACTATGAGTAGTATCCATCGTCCGTCTCTACTTCTTAAACTATCGTAAACAGCCAGTGCATATAGAATTTCAAGCACAAATATAATGCATGATACGCTTGAAATATTCGCAACATTACTTGCCAGTACTTCATCGACTAATTCTGGATTTTTTACCAGCTCATTCCAATATTCATATGTAATGACTCCTGCCGGAGGAATATATTCTTTATGTCCGTTTTTCAGAATAAAGCCAATAAAGAATATATTAAACAAAATAACTGTCAAAGATGATAAATAAAAAAATTTGCTTTCTTCATAGCTATTCATTCCCTCCTAATCATATGAGATAATGTAATAGGCACACTTTCTTTTCAATTCAATAAAAACATCGCCGTCATCATCCTTTATATAATCAAGCTTTTTGTGTCCATTCCTACCAGGAAACTTCTACATTATATCCACCATTCTGATCCTTCGTGATCTTATATTTCACGCCATCCGCGTCTGTCACGGTTCCGCTGGTCTTAACCTTACCAGATTCATTGACTACATATGTCTTTCCGTCAACGGTGACTTTCTCGTACTTCATTCCTTCTTCCGCACTCACAAGGCGTCCGTTCTCGTAGAGACTTCCGTCCTTCACACCCGTGAATCCGTCGCCTCTCTTTCCGATACTGCCGGAAGTCGTAAAGTAGAATACTTCGTTGTCATGGTTATCGTCATTGACCACAATCCGTCCGGTCTTCATCTTTCCGTCGCTGTCAAAGTAGAACTTTCTGCCATCACTCAGCTCCACAAGACCTGTCTTCATGCGGCCCTTCTTATCGAAGCAGTAGGTCTCTCCCTTGATCTTCGCTATTCCGTATCCGCAGGCCTCCGTTGTTTTATAGGATGTGGAGTATGCGCGGCCATCTTTAAAGTAGTACCAGTTTTCCTCAGCGTCATCCGGGGATGCCATATATCTCCAGCCGTTCATCTGCTGTCCGCCGCTGCGGAAGTAGCGAAGGGCATTGACATCGCTGTTGGAGAGGTCGTCACGTCCTGTAGATGTGTAATCAGACTCATTTACCCAGCCAGTCAGCATTCTTCCGCTGTGGTCAAAGATATAGGTCTCACCGGAGATCTTCAGCTCACCATCATAAATCAGCTTTCCACTGGAATTAAAGTAATACCAGTACTCACCCCAGTCATCCTCTCTGTCCGCCAGTTTTCTCCAGCCCGTCGTCATAGCTCCGGAATCTTCTAAATGATAGATCTTACCATCGATCTCCACCCAGCCGATATCTAAAACGGAATCCGTAAAGTGGTACCACACGTCATTGATCTGTTTCCAGCCGTTTGTGTACGCCTTTCCGTTTGCTCCGAAATATCTCCATCCGCTTTCGTTCCAGCGGCTGTTGTTGATGTACTTCCATGTGTTTGTGATCATGACACCATTCTCATTTACATAATAAGTATCATCGATCAGGCTGTTTGTCTGCATCACTCCATTGTAATCCATATAATACCATGCATCATTGGAGCATACCCAGTCATTCCGAACGAGGCGTCCGTTGTTGTCATTGTAGTAATACCATTTTCCATTCTGCTGTGACCAGTCCGCAAAGGAGGTCATCGCCATTCCTGCGGTTAAAATCATCGCTGCAACTGCTGCACCTGCAAAATATCTCTTCTTCATAGAAACCCTCCTCTTCTAAATATTTCCGTTTCCGGAATATACTTTTTCACTTTCCCACCGGTTTCCTTTTCATCGTTCCCACGGTGGCTATTTGTTTTCGATATCTCCGTTAGATATCTTTCGTTTTTTGTTTGTACTTGTATTATACAGAAAACTTCCTAAAAACTCTTCTCTTTTTCCTTACATTTCATTAAAAATATGACGCAAAAATGCGGCAAAAACAGGATTGCATTCCCATTTCTGCCGCATTTAAAATTTTCTTATGATTTGCCGCCGGACACTGCAGTTTCTCTTTGCGCCTTATCGCAGCACTGAACGTATATCCGACATTATTATTTTACTCTGCATCTCCAAACAGACGGTTAACTGCACTGAAGATACCTCTTAAGGATGCTCTCGTGATGTTGGAGCTGATGCCGACACCGTATGTCACCTTGCCGGTCTTCTGATCCATCAGGTGGATATAGGAAGCCGCCTGAGCCCCGGAACCGGATGTCAGCGCATGCTCGCTGTAATCGAGAACCTTGATTGAGATACCAAGCTCCTCCTCCAGTCCGCGTTTCACAGCATCGATCGGGCCGTTTCCGACACCCTCAAACTGTTTTGTCTCGCCATGGTCAGAGTAGGTAACAACAGCAACGGTTGTGAACTGGTCTCCGGACTCGAAATCTGTGATCTTACACTTGCGGAAGTGGTACGGTTCCTTGCGGTCGAGATACTCGATGCGGAACTCTTCCATGATCTGATCCGGCGCAACCTCACCCTGCTTCTCTGCGATCTTCTGGATCACATCCGCGAACTCCTTGTGCATGCCGCGCGGAAGCTTGAATCCAAAGAAGCTGTCCATAACGAAAGCAACACCGCCCTTTCCGGACTGGCTGTTGATACGGACCACCGGCTCGTACTCTCTTCCGATATCGGACGGATCGATCGGCAGATACGGAACCTGCCAGATCTCGCTCTTTCTTTCCATAAGCGCATGCATTCCCTTGTTGATAGCATCCTGATGGGAGCCGGAGAACGCAGTAAATACCAGCTTTCCAGCATACGGATGACGCGGATCGATATGCATCTTTGTGCAGCGCTCGTAAACCTCCGCGATCTTCTTGATGTCGCCGATCTCAAGCTCCGGATCGATTCCCTGGGAGAACATATTGTAGGCGATGGTCAGGATATCCACGTTGCCGGTACGCTCACCATTTCCGAACAGGGTTCCCTCAACGCGGTCAGCGCCTGCAAGCATTGCAAGTTCTGCAGCAGCGACACCTGTTCCGCGGTCATTATGCGGATGAACGCTTAAAATGATGCTCTCGCGGTTCTCCAGATGTTTGCTCATCCACTCGATCTGATCTGCGAATACGTTCGGTGTCGTCATCTCGACAGTGGACGGAAGGTTGATGATCATCTTATTGTCCGGTGTCGGACCCCACGCTCTCTGGACCGCGTTGCAGATATCAAGCGCATAGTCCATCTCTGTTCCGGTAAAGCTCTCCGGGGAATACTCCAGGATCACTTTTCCGTCATAATCTTTCATGTACTTCTTTACCATATCGACACCGTCGATTGCGATCTGCTTGATCTCCTCGCGGTCCATATGGAATACAACATCACGCTGTAAAGTGGATGTAGAGTTGTAAATATGCACAACTGCCTTCGGGATTCCCTGAATGGACTCGAAGGTTCTCTTTAACAGGTGATCACGGCACTGGGTCAGAACCTGAACCGTCACATCGTCCGGGATCAGCCTGCGTTCTACGAGCTGTCTTAAAAAGTCAAATTCGATCTGGGAAGCGGCCGGGAAACCGATCTCGATCTCCTTGAAGCCCATCTGCACCAGCATATTGAACATTTCGATCTTCTCTTCAACGACCATCGGCTCTACAAGTGCCTGATTGCCGTCGCGCAGATCCACACTGCACCAGATCGGCGCTTTCTGGATCTCTTTATTCGGCCACTCCCTCTCCGGGTAATTCATGACCGGTACTCTCTGATATCTCTTATAATTCATCATAGTTTCTTTCCTCCGCTTTTCTGATAAAAGTCATTTTCATTCCTGCATTTCATGAATTTTTGTAATCATGCAGTCTTTCCAGGCACTGCAGTTTCCCTCCAGCTTCATAGTCGCAGGCCACGGAGTCGGTAAACCACGCTGTACTTCTCAATTATAAACAATGTTACGCTTTTAGGTCTAACCCCATTTTCATCAGTCCTTTTTTTGTGAAATTCAATCGACGGACGCATTTTCGACCGTCCATTTCCGTTTTTTCATTATATCACTGTAAAAAAGGAATCGCAAGAATCTATGCCATAACATTTAGATATAGGAGATATGCAAATATTGCTGTTCACGCCTTGCACAAACAGTAACTGATTTTGCCGATGCTTCGCATTCCGAATCGGCAAAATCCACTACCACCATATGTAAAATGAGGCAGCGAATTTCCTCACTGCCTCATCGTTCATCTTTTATATTTCAAGCAATCAGCCTTCCACCACATGCCCTTTTTTCTTCAGCACGTCGATCACCTGATCCACATATTTCTCACAGATCTCCGGTGTCTCCGCCTCGACCATCACGCGGATCAGCGGTTCAGTCCCGCTCTGGCGCAGAAGAAGTCTTCCGTCATTTCCGAGCGCCTCGTCAACGGCTTTTCCGGCTGCCTGTACATCCGGGTCGTTTAACGCCGCCGCTTTGTCTGCTACACGGACATTCTTTAAAAGCTGCGGAAGGATCGTAACCTCAGAAGCAAGCTTTCCAAGTGTCTCCTTCTTCTCCAGCATGACTTCCATGATCTTTAAGGAAGTTAAGATACCGTCACCGGTCGTCGCATATTTGCTGAAAATAATATGTCCGGACTGCTCACCGCCGAGACAGTTTCCGGTCTTTGACATGTTCTCATATACATACTTGTCACCGACCGCTGTCTTCTCATAGCCGATACCCTCGCGGTCCAGCGCTTTGTAGAGACCGAGGTTTGACATGACCGTCGTGACAATCTTATTGTTGCGTAAAAGTCCCTGTTCCTTCATGTACTTTCCACAGATGTAGAGGATCAGGTCGCCGTCCACGACATTTCCGTTCTCATCCACCGCCAGGCAGCGGTCTGCGTCACCATCGTATGCAAATCCGACATCCAGGCCTTTTTCCTTCACGAATTTCTGAAGATTTCCGATATGCGTGGATCCACAGTCGCGGTTGATGTTGAGGCCGTCCGGCTGGTCGTTGATCACATAAGTGTCTGCACCGAGGGCATCAAATACGCTCTTCGCAACGGAGGAAGCACTTCCGTTGGAACAGTCGAGACCGACTTTCTTGCCCTTGAAGGATCTCGTCGCAATGGAGATCAGATAGCCGATGTAGCGGTTTCTTCCTGCCGCGAAGTCCTGCGTTCTTCCGATATTTTCTCTCTTTGCAAGCGGGATCTCTTCCATCTCTCCGTCTAAGTACTTCTCGATCTCTGTGATCACGCTCTCCTCGAGCTTCTCGCCGTTGCCGTTCATGACCTTGATGCCGTTGTCATAGTACGGGTTATGGCTGGCAGAGATCATGATCCCGCAGTCGAAATCTTCCGTGCGGATCACATGGGACACGCTCGGAGTTGTCGTCACATGTAAGAGATAAGTGTCCGCTCCGGACGCTGTGAGTCCCGCTGCCAGGGAATACTCAAACATATAGCTGGAACGTCTTGTATCTTTTCCGATCACGACTCTGCAGCGGTCTCCCTTTGCCTGTTTTCCGTAATACCATCCAAGAAATCTTCCGACTTTATATGCATGCTCCACGGTCAGATTTACGTTCGCCTCTCCGCGGAAGCCGTCGGTGCCAAAATATTTTCCCATTCCTCAATCCTCCATGACCCGCGAACCTTATAGAGAACCGGATATTGCCGTTGTCCGATATCCCGGTTCTCTATAAGGTCCGCAGTTTTCTATCTATATACAGATTATGATAATACCAGGGTCAAAAGGTCAGAAATCCGATGCAAGTTTGCCTGCAGGAAGATTTTTGACCTTGGGACCCGCCCAAAACATGAATAAGCAGCCATTTTCCGCAAAAAAAAGAGCGAATTATGAATATTTTTGAGGATTTAATCCCTCCTACCAGGTAATTTCCTTCAGATATCTTGCAACGGCATCCTTCCACTCCGGAAGACGCTCAAAGCCGTTCTGTGTGAGTTTTTCCTTGCTCATACGGCTGTTCATCGGGCGTTTTGCCTTTGCAGCCGGGTACTCATCGGAGTGGACCGGTGTCACCTTGACATCCATTCCTGCTGCACGGAAGATCTCGCAGGCGAACTCATACCAGGAGCAGAGTCCTTCGTTTGTCGCATGGTATCTGCCGTATTTGTCCGTCTGAATCATATCCACGAGAAGTCTTGCGAGGTCGTAAGTGTAGGTCGGGGAACCGATCTGATCGTCAACGACCGAAGCAGCTCCGCGCTCTTTTCCGATCCGGAGCATGGTCTTGATGAAGTTCTTTCCGTTTACGCCGAATACCCAGGCGATACGGACGGTAAAGAATTTCTCGACCAGCTCCTCGACTGCGAGCTCGCCCTCATATTTGGACTGTCCGTAGACATTTAACGGATGTCTCTCGTCATCCGGCTCCCACGGGCGGGTTCCCTGTCCGTCGAATACATAGTCCGTGCTGATGTACATCATCTTGATGCCGAGTTTTTTGCAGACTTCCGCGATGTTTCTCGTTCCGCCTGCGTTGACTTTCATGCACACGTCCACATTGTCCTCAGCCGCATCGACAGCAGTGTAAGCTGCGCAGTGGATCACTGCATCGACATTGGCCTCCGTGATCACGCGGTCACATGCCTCTTTATCGGTGATATCCATCTCAGCGAGGTCCACTCCGATCGGAGTGATCCCGCGTTTTTCCATCTCGTTTACTACGTCATGACCAAGCTGGCCTTTTACACCTGTCACTAAAACTCTCATATCTGTCTGTTCCTTTCGTAAAAAATCAGCCCTGCCCCAGAATCCTCGGTGCAGGGCTGATTTATGATCTTACTTACTTTAAATCTTTACCAAGGCGGTCGCCGTACATATTATCGAAGTAATTGCTGTACTCACCACTTAAGATGTGCTTCCACCAGTCCTCGTTGTCCAGATACCACTGGATCGTCTGCTGGATACCGGTATCAAAGTTGTACTTCGGCTTCCAGCCAAGCTCTGTCTCAAGCTTTGTCGGGTCGATGGCGTAACGTCTGTCGTGGCCCGGGCGGTCTGTTACGAATTTAATGAGGCTCTCCGGCTTATTTAATGCCTTTAAGATCGTCTTAACGACCTCAAGGTTTGTTCTCTCATTGTGTCCGCCGACGTTATAAACCTCACCGACACGTCCGTTGTGGATGATCAGGTCGATGGCCTCACAGTGGTCGGAAACATGGAGCCAGTCGCGGACATTCTCGCCTGTTCCGTATACCGGAAGCGCCTCGTCTGCGAGGGCACGGCTGATCATCAGCGGGATCAGCTTCTCCGGGAAGTGGTACGGACCGTAGTTGTTAGAGCAGCGGGAGATCGTCACCGGAAGTCCGTAGGTTCTGTGGTAGGCGAGAACGAAGAGGTCAGCGCTTGCCTTGGAGGAAGAGTACGGGCTGGAGGTGTGGAGCGGTGTCTCCTCTGTGAAGAAGAGGTCCGGGCGGTCCAGCGGAAGATCTCCGTAAACCTCATCGGTGGAAACCTGATGGTAACGCTTGATTCCGTAGGTGCGGCATGCGTCAAGCAGCGTTGTAGTTCCCATAACATTTGTGCGGACAAAGCTTTCCGGATCTACAACGGAACGGTCAACATGGCTCTCCGCTGCGAAGTTTACAACGATATCCGGTTTCTCTTTTTCGAAGAGGTCGAATACGAATTTACGGTCTGCGATATCGCCCTTTACGAACTTGTAGTTCGGCTTATTCTCGACCGGCTTTAATGTCTCAAGATTTCCGGCGTATGTTAAGAGATCGAGATTTACGATCTGGTACTCCGGGTATTTGTTTACCATATGGTGGATGAAGTTGCCGCCGATAAATCCGGCGCCGCCTGTTACGATGATTTTCATGTGTTTATTTCTCCTTCATGAACATGATCCTGACTGCAAAATTTTCATACAGAAATACACTCAGCTCATGTTCCATCCTTTCCTGTATCAATTCAGAAGCTTTCACTCAAACGCTTTGTGTTTGGGCGTGAGTGCGCTGAAATCCTGCTGTTTCTTTTCGTTTTACTTATCTGCGTGTCCCGGCAGTTTGTCGATATATTTTCCGTCGATAACATCCTTTAAGTACTGGCCATACTGGTTCTTCTTGTAGATCTCGTATGCGGCCATAACCTCTTCCTTGGAGATCCAGCCGTTTGTGTAGGCGATCTCTTCCAGGCACGCGATCTTTCTGTGCTGGTGGGTCTCGATGGTCTTGACGAAGTTTGTGGCCTCAACTAAGGACTCGTGGGTACCGGTATCCAGCCATGTGAAGCCCTGACCTAAGAGTGTTACATCAAGCTCACCGTTCTCAAGATAGATCCGGTTCAGGTCTGTGATCTCAAGCTCGCCTCTTGCGGATGGTTTTAAGTTCTTTGCGTACTCCACAACGCGGTTGTCGTAGAAATAAAGACCGGTTACGCAGTAGTTGGACTTCGGCTTCTCCGGCTTCTCCTCGATAGAGATCGCTTTTCCGGTCTCGTCGAACTCAACGATACCGAAACGCTCCGGATCATCTACATAGTAGCCGAATACGGTTGCGCCTTTCTCCTTCTCTGCGGCTGCGCGGAGACGCTTCTTTAAGCCCTGTCCGTGGAAGATATTATCTCCTAAGATCATCGCAACAGAGTCACCATTGATGAATTTTTCACCGATGATGAACGCCTGGGCAAGTCCGTCCGGGCTCGGCTGTACGGCGTAGGATAAGTTCACGCCGAACTGTTTTCCGTCACCTAACAGTGCCTCGAATCTCGGGGTATCGTCCGGTGTGGAGATGATGAGGATATCTCTGATTCCTGCGTTCATCAGCACGGATAACGGATAATAGATCATTGGTTTATCATAAATTGGTAAAAGCTGTTTGGAAGTTACCTTCGTGAGCGGATACAGTCTTGTGCCGCTTCCGCCGGCAAGTATGATTCCTTTCATATGCTCTCCTTTTCTCATCTGTTTTTTGGCACACTACGCCCTATACTAGGGACATTATAGCATAAGTGACTTATATTTTAAAGGGACTTCCTCTTATAAATCTCTTAAAAAACAGGAAGATTTTTGTTAGTTTTTACAAAATGATGTGCTTTGGAGCCCGCCGAGAGTCCTCCATGCTCCCGCTACCATATTGTCAGTCCGCCCTGTGTCCACATTTTTCACCAGAAAACCGCCCCACTTTTCCATGCTTTCGCTCTCCACCTTGTATTTTACACGCTGTACCCAAAATGCTGGACGCTTTTCCTGATCATGCGATGTATTTTCTTCTTACATACATTGCTCCGTCTGCTGAACAGTCACAATATTTTCCCCATCTTCCGCTTAAAAATCAGAACTTTTCCTAATTGCATAACTTAAAAAAATATGTTAAAACGTGTATTATATTTTTTCTTTACATAGAAAGATCTCCATGTTCTGCAATTTCATTTATTTTCAGGAGGATGTATCTACATATGAATAACCGTCTTTTCAGCCGGAAAGACCTGGTGCGCCTGATCATCCCGCTGATCGTAGATCAGTTTCTTCAGGTTGCCGTGGGACTTTCCGACTCGATCATGGTGGCGCGTGTCGGGGAAGCTGCCGTCTCCGGAGTTTCCTTAGTCGACACGGTCATGCTGCTCATCATCAATATCTTCACGGCTCTCGCCACCGGCGGCGCCGTCATCGCCGGCCAGTATCTCGGCAGAAAAGATCCGAAGACCGGATGTGAGGCGACCGCCCAGCTCTTCAACTTTACGTTCCTGTTCTCGATCTTCATCATGATCCTTGGATACCTCGGGCAGAACGTGATCCTGTACCATGTCTTCGGAAAGATCGAACCGGAAGTCATGAAGGACAGCCGTACCTATCTGCTGATCGTCCTGTCTTCCATCCCGATGATCGCCATGTATAACGCCGGAGCCGCAATCTTCCGTGCTATGGGAAATTCCAATATCGCTATGAAGACGTCGCTCCTTATGAACTCCATCAATGTGTTCGGAAATGCTTTGTTGATCTTCGGATTTCACTGCGGTGTCGAGGGCGTTGCGATCCCGACGGTCGTGTCACGAGGTGTTGCCTGCGTGGTAATTCTTGTCCTGTTGAATGACCAGAAACATGAACTTCACATCCTGCACCCGTATCCGTTTAAGATCAAGTGGAATGTGTTAAGAAAGATCCTTTACATCGGCATCCCGAACGGCCTGGAAAATAGTATGTTCCAGCTCGGAAAGATCGCCGTTTTAAGTCTCGTCTCCGGTCTCGGAACCGCATCACTCGCGGCAAACGCAGTCAGCAACAATATCGCAAACTTCGCGATCCTGCCGGGAATGTCCTTCGGATTCGCACTCCTCACGGTCTGCGCCCAGTGCGTCGGCGCAGGAGATTTCGAGCAGGTAAAATATTACACAAGGCACATGATGCGCGTGGAGTATCTCTGCCTGATCGCATCAAACCTGATCGTGATCCTGGCACTGCCGTTTATCCTGTCGGTCTACAATCTTTCCGACGAAGCCGCCCGATACGCAAACGATATTATCCTGTATCATGCCGCCTGCGTTGTGACGATCTGGCCGCTGTCCTTCACACTGCCGAACACACTGCGCGCCGCGGCCGATGTAAAAGTGACCATGGTCCTCTCCATCATCTCCATGTGGGTGTTCCGGTTCGGTTTCAGCTATCTGCTGACTATGGAGTTTCATATGGGAATCTTCGGTGTCTGGGTCGCGATGACGATCGACTGGCTCGTGCGCGGGATCTTCTTTGTCTGCCGGTATAAGAGCGGGCGGTGGCAGAAGATCATTTTCTCATAAAAGAGAACGTGCCTTGGCGCATTCTCGCGCCTCTCGCGGTCACTTGCGACAGTTTACATCTTCGCGCGAGTGCGCATCTTTGGCACGTCAGTGCCTTTTTATGCAACAGGAAATTCCCCGGAATTTCCTGTTACATAAAAAAATACCTTCGAAGATTATTTCTGATCCTCGAAGGTATTTTTTAATTAGTTCTCATTCATCTTCGCAAGCTTCGCCGCCTGATCCGCCGCGATAAGGCTGTCGATCAGTTCCTGAATATCGCCGTCCATGATGGCATCGATCTTATAGAGTGTCAGCTTGATCCTGTGGTCTGTCACACGTCCCTGCGGGAAGTTGTAGGTACGGATCTTCTCGGAGCGGTCGCCGGTACCGATCTGGCTGCGGCGCTCTGCCGCTTCCTCATTCTGACGTCTCTCAAGCTCCATATCGTATAACTTGGAACGCAGTAAGCGGAAGGCTTTTTCCTTATTCTGCAGCTGGGACTTCTCAGTCTGGCTGTAGATCACGATTCCTGTTGGAATATGGGTTAAGCGCACCGCGGAGTCAGTGGTGTTGACACACTGTCCACCGTTACCGGACGCACGCATGACATCGATACGGATATCTTTGTCATCGATCACAACATCGAACTCCTCTGCCTCCGGCATGATTGCAACCGTCGCAGTGGACGTATGGATTCTTCCTCCGGACTCGGTCTCCGGGACACGCTGTACACGGTGAACACCGCTCTCGTATTTTAACTTGGAGTAAGCGCCATGACCGGTGATCATGAACTCGACTTCCTTCATGCCGCCGATCCCGCTCTCGCTGACGTTGATCATCTCTGTCTTCCAGTGCTGGCTCTCCGCGTAATGCACATACATGCGGTATAACTCGGAAGCGAATAACGCTGCCTCGTCTCCGCCTGCACCGGCACGGATCTCAACAATAACGTTTTTCTCATCGTTCGGGTCCTTCGGGAGAAGCAGGATCTTTAACTCCTGTTCCAGCTCCTCGATCCTCTTCTTCGCGTCGGCAAGCTCTTCCTTCGCAAGTTCCTTCATCTCCTCGTCGCTCTCCTCGTCGAGAAGTGCCAGGCTGTCATCCACATCCTGTTTCGCCTGCTTGTACTGCTTGTACGCATCAACGATCGGTGCCAGGTCTGCCTGCTCCTTCATCAGCTTGCGGAATTTTCTCTGGTCTTCCGCCACCGACGGGTTATTTAATTCCAGCATCAGTTCTTCGTAATGCCGTAACATATCATCCAAACGGTCAAACATCTATAAAACCTCCTCATACGCCTACGGTCTGCCAGGCTCCGCACACGACGCGGTCTTTTCCTGCCAGATCCTGAATCACTCTTGTATCCTTAAAACCATGGTTATCCAGCAGTTCCTTCACCGCCATCCCCTGGTCATATCCGATTTCAAAATACACATGTCCTCCCGGCGTCAGATGTTTGGCACATTCTTCTGCCAGAATTCTGTAAAAATAAAGTCCGTCCGCAGTCCCGTCAAGAGCACCCCGGGGTTCATGGTCCCGTACTTCCGGTTCCAGCTCCTCGATAACTGCGCTGGGGATGTAGGGTGGGTTGGAGACGATCACGTTGAATCGTTCTGTCTCCGGAAAAGCACTGAACATGTCACTGTGGCGGAATGTTACACCTGTCTGCGGCACCGTGCAGACTTCAGAAACCATGCGTTCTTCAGAATTATCCTGTTTATTCTGATTGTTTATCAGATTCGTGCAATTCTGTATTTGTTCTGTCCTGCTGCTGACTGCATCGTTGTTTACATCGCTGTTTTCAAGAATCTCTTCTGAATTTCTTTTCGCAACCTTCAACGCCTCTTCCGAGATATCCGCGCCTTCCACGCAGGCATATCCGCCAAGCTTCTTTAAACTCACGGCAATACATCCGGATCCAGTGCACATATCAAGAATCGAAATATTCTTATCTTTCTGCTCATTTAACACAAGCTCCACAAGTGTCTCTGTGTCCTGTCTCGGGATCAGCACATGTTCATTCACGAAAAATGTGAGTCCCATGAACTCCTGCTGTCCTAAGATCTGCTGGAGCGGGATGCGGGACGCGCGTTTTTCCAATGTGTTCTCATACGCTGACATTTTCTCTTTCAGCCACAGTTCTACACAGTCCAGCGCGTTTTTGCTCTCCAAAGAATTACCAGTCTGCTCTTGAGCAGCCATTTTCTGTGCCGTGCTTCCGGTGATGTTCTCCCTTGCACAAAGAAAATACTGCGCTCTGGAAATTCCGAAGATCTGTTCAAACAGGTACCAGGCGTCAAGATCCGCCTCCACGATCCCCGCATTCTTTAAGATCTTTTTTCCGTAGTTCAGGACATCTGCCCAGATCTTAAATTCACGCACGCTATTTCCCGCGCATGGATCATCTCCGGACCGGCCTGTTCCAGCCCCGACAGCGTTCTTCATCTCGCTCATGCCGTTATCTCCTGCGCGTTCTTCCCTGTCTGATCTTCTCTCTCAAAATATCCTGCCGGATACTGCTCCGGGAAATTTTCTTCCAGATATTTCTTCCAGTCAAACACGGTCTCTACCGCGACGATCGCTACCTCGATCATCGAGTCATCCGGTTCCTTTGTCGTAAGTCCCTGCATCCACATGCCAGGACGACTGACGATGTCCATGATCTTCGAATTGCTGGTTCCTGCAAGGCGGAGCACCTCATAGGAGACACCCGCGATCACCGGGATCAGGACGATCCGGCTGACGATCCGAAGCCAGATCGTATCCACACGGACCACCATGAAGAACAGGATGCTAATCACCATAACGATCAGAAGAAAGCTCGTTCCGCAGCGCTTATGCTCTTTAGAGCTTTTTCTTACATTCTCCACGTTGAGCACAAGACCATGCTCTAAACAGTTGATGCATTTATGTTCCGATCCATGGTACATGAACGTCCGCTTGATGTCCTCCATCCGTGAGATCACCTTAATGTAGGTGATGAAAATCGCAATTCGGATACAGCCTTCAAGAATCGCCATCACAGTCTCAGAGTGGATAAATTTCCGGAAGATTCCCGCGATCAAAAGCGGGAGTACCATAAAGATCGCAATCGCCATAAAGATGGAGAATACCATCACCGCCGACATAACGACATTATCTACTTTTTCACCAAATGTATCGATCAAAAATTTCTCGAACTTTCCCGGCTCCTCGTCCTCCTCATCGTCCTCAAAGAAGCTTGCCGACCATGTCAGGGAACGCATTCCCAGGATCATGGAGTCCGCGAAACTAAAGATTCCTCTCACAAACGGCAGGGAGAAAAACTTTACTTTTTCTGTCATGCTCACATAGGTATCTTTCTTGACAACGATCTCGCCGTCCGGCTTTCTGACAGCCGTGGCGTAGTTGTCCTTGTTCTTCATCATGATACCCTCTAATACTGCCTGTCCCCCGATACCGGAATATTTCAAGATTTTACCTCCATATATGTCTCATAGTGTCATACACGAATCGCTCCGCACTTCGTGCTCCCGCGATTCTCCACAAGCATTCACAATCCGCTCATTTTTCTTACGAAAAATGGCTGCTTGTTCATGTTTGTGCGGGAATCAAAGAGAAAAAATCCCCTGCAAGCAAGCTTGCGTTGATTTTTTCTCCTTGATTCCCTGTATGACAAAAAAGGCTGAGTTTTCAGAGTTATCCAAAAGCTCAACCTTTCACTAATCAAACCTTATTTGTCTGTTTTCATACCATACTTACGGTTGAACATCTCGATACGTCCGCGAGCGGAAGCAGCCTTCTGCTGACCAGTATAGAATGAATGGCATTTGGAACAGATTTCTACGTGAATGTCTTTCTTGGTAGAACCAGTTACAAATTCATTACCGCAGTTACAAACGACCTTGGCCTGATAGTAATTTGGGTGGATTCCCTGTTTCATGATTTTCACCTCTTTAAAATTTTTGGTACATGACTGACAGTCACGTTACGTTAATAAAAAATAATACAGCTTTACAGCCATATGTCCTGTTCCGCCAGAACAGCTTAATTATTATAGCATATGCATACTGCTAATGCAAGTATATTTTCCGCGGTTTTTCATGATTTTTGCAGGTTATCCACAGGCTTTTTTATTCTTAGTGCCTTTGTCCACATATTCACAAATAAATTGCCCCGGGAATGGACCGGTTTTGCTCAAAAGCAGCCGACCTGCAGGTGCCATGATCCTATCTGGCAATGTTCTTTTTATAGAACTCTTCAAATACATCTGCTGCAAGACAGACGGTTTCCAGACAGCGCACATCGTCTTTCTTATAGATCTTTACCAGCTCTGAGCAGTCTGTGTTTCCAAGCTTCTTTCGGAATTCATCTACAAGGTCTGCGCATGTATCCTTAAAACCATCGGTCGCATGGGCACGGGTATTTACCGTCAGCCGTCCCAGCGCTGCCATCGCACCGCATAATGCACCGCAGGAGGAGCCGCATCCCATTCCGCCGCCAAACGCACTGACCAGCTTGAAATCGTCTTCCGTAAGACCGATCCCGTATTCCTCGTCAATACATCTTAAGATCGTCTCCGCACAATTGTAATCCTGTTCCAGATAGTATTTTCTTACGTTATCTCTCAGCATAATTTTCTCCTTTTTATAAAATTAATGGCTTTCCCATGTGCGCTGTCATCCTTCCAGTTTTCTCCCTCCAGACAATACTCTCCACCCCCCTGGCAGGAAGCGGACGAGGAATTTGGCGAGAATGTAAGAGACAATAACTGCGATTGCCGGAAGCAGGAAATAGACGACCAGAGAGATTCCGGCGGCTGTTGTCGTACCTGCAAGACTTCTCGTCACGACGGCAGTTCCTTTGTTTACGAAACGCACCACGATAAAGTGGATCGCATAGAGGAACATACTCTGGCGCATCCATGGACGGATCTTCGGAAGGCGCACTCCACAGGCAAAGGCCCAGCACGTCATCGGCACAGCCATACGATAAAAACAGGTCCAGAGGACGGCCGCTTCGGGTGCCATCATCCTCCTGTAACAGAATACAGAGATCATGACTCCCGCCAGACCTTCTGCAAAACAACGCCTTCTCACATGAGCCGGGATGACACTGGCTGCATTTCCATCTTTATCCTCTGGGGCAGCTTTCTTTTTTTTCGTTCCATGATCTGCCTTCCATCCGGCTGCCTCTTCCTCCATGCTTCTCTCCACCAGCCCGCGCCGATGGACTGCAAAGTATGCGGCAACCGAATAGTAAAGCAGGGCATCCGTATTCGGATGGCGCATATCCAGGTGGAGATGCACCGCAAACACAAGTCCCACGATCCAGAAAAGACCGACCGCCCGATTCTTAACAAGTGCATAGATCATCGGTGACACGATGATCAGGAAAATCAGCTGATAAAGATACCAGAAGATTGGCGCATACGCATACTGCGAGACCGCCCGCCAGATCTCCTGCACAGAAAATGGAATGATGTCACGTCCGACCACGGATCGTATGGCGAGAAACCGGGATGCTGCCATATAGCCCAGATAGTAGATGATATTCCAGACTACATAGGGGATCAGGACGCTGAAGATCCGGCTCTTCCATTTTCCGGTCAACTTCTCCCAGGAAAAGTTCCGGAAAAATAGGTAGGATGACAACAGGAAAAAGCCCGGAACGGCGATCTGTCCCAGCCTCACCGACACGAAATTTTCGATCCGGTCCGCAAGGCTCCATATCCCATCCTGCGCCCCGCCGGAAAACAGATCCACATTATAAGAGTGGACCCAGATCACAAATATGCTGAATAGAAACATCAGCCATGATATCTGGTCATGAAATCGTTTTTCTCCGTTGCCTGTCACCATACGCACTCCCCGCAGTTTTCTTTTATCTTACCATATAAAATATGACATTTCCAGACAGACTATCAAAGAATCCAAAATCAAATCGAACGTCCGTGAGGTTTGACAGATCTCTCATTTCGCATTAATATTTGTGATGTCAGGGGCAAAAGGTCCGAAGCCCGACACCAGCCTGCCTGCAGGAGGATTTTTAACCCTGATCCCCGCCCAAACATGTGTAAGCAGCCATTTTTCAAAGAGAAACGGGCAAATTACGAATATTTTCAGGATACGATCCTTTTGAAAGAAGGTCCTTATATGTACAGTTTTCTCCAGTCCATCCTGCGCATGACCGCATGGCCGATGACACCCCCGGTGCCTTATTCTGCCTTTCACATTCTGCTGACCGTCTTTGGGGCAGGATTTGCGGTCTCTTTTGCGCGGTTTTTCGGGAAAAAAATACGGTCCATGGCATCGCCTGAACCGTATTTCCGCCATATTCTCTTTTCCTGTGGAGTACTTCTTGCACTCATGGAACTCTATAAGCAGGCATTTTTATATGTCATCGAATTTCACGGGCATTTCGACTGGTGGTATTTTCCATTCCAGCTCTGCAGCATTCCCATGTACATCTGTCTTGCTGCACCGCTCCTTCACTCCGAAAAAACACTTCGCCGCGCCGCCACCTTCCTTCAGGATTTCGGGCTGCTGGGCGGAATCATGGCCCTGGCTGTGCCTCCAGGACTCATGCATCCGTACTGGACGATGACGCTCCATGGCTTCCTCTGGCATTTTACTCTGCTCTTCCTTGGACTTTTATCCTGTATGTCAGGCATCGCCGCACATGAACGACGGGATTATATGGATATTCTTCCGTTCTTTTTCCTATGCTGTGTAATTGCCTGTGTGATCAACATCGCCGCAGGTCCCACCGCTGACGCTGACATGTTCTACATATCCCCATTCCATCCGTCCTCGCAGCCGGTTTTCCACGAAATCGCGTGTACGGCTGGTATCTTCTGGGGGAATCTGCTGTATGTCGTATCCATGATAGCAGGAGGACTTCTAATGCACAAAATTTCATCGCAGCTTTTATAATTAACAAAAACGCTCCGCGAGGATGCGCAGTGATTCTGTATGGAATATGTCAGCTTTGCTGACCAGAATCACGCGCCATGTCTCACGGACGTTCGACTTGAATAATCACCTGCACAACCTACCACTGGCAGCGTTTACCTGATGTACGTCTGCGAACATAAAAGACCGATATCTCTTTCCATCACAGTGGTTTGACATATCGGCCTTTTTGATCATATCCTAATCTAAGACTTTTATTTCAAGCACTTATTAACCCACTCAATAAAGTTCGTCACAGAGTCCCCAGTGCTCTCTGCCATCGTATGGCCTTCCCCCCAGATTGTCGCAAAATCCACATCTGCGCCATAATTTTTCAACGCCAACGCCAGATTTACTTCTGTTGTGAGAGAAGTGTCACTCTGGGCGATTCCGGTGCGGATACGCCAATAGTCGGCAACGGTGGATTTCTGGTAACCGTCGTAATAGCTGGACAGATAGTACAGGGGATTATACATATTTCCACGCTCAGTTACAGTATTTCCCTGTGAATCGGTCTTTTCCATCGCCTCTGTGAATGCCGCGCCGTAGGTCTCGTCGTCCTTTAAGAGGTCTGCCAGTGTGGCGTCAAAGTGGGATGTCGTTCCATCGCCATATCCGAATAAAGTGTTTTCTGCCTGACTCTCATCCAGGGCGTCGAACGCACCGATTCCTTTGGAGGCACGCTTGCATGCGTTCGTGAAATCCGCGATGCTGGTGATCGTCGCCGTGTTGGTTGCGCTGTCATAGTTGACCCATGTACCGTCCGCATTCAGGGCATCGATGTAGTCCTGGGCAGTTTCGTAGGTACCGGAGAGTGTCACGCCGCCTGTGGAGAGATTGCGGTCTACTCCGTCCATGGCGTAGAAATCAGGAGCGCCGTTTCCTTTATCCGAAGCTGCATCTCCGTCCGGTCGTCCATCCTTCTGACCGTCTTTCTGCATGTCATCAGGCATTCCGTTTCCGTCCTGCGGTGCTCCATCCGGCTTCTGACCACTATTTTCTCCCTGCGGCGCTCCGTCCGGTTTCTGGCCGTCCGATCGTCCTCCGCCGCCCCGCGGACCTTTTTTCGTCTCCACTGTATACGGAAACGTGGTATCTTCCAGGAAATTATTCAGTGATGTCTCCACCACACCTTTCAGATACTCATAATATGTGCCAGACTGATAGATTCCCTCTTCAGACTCCGTCAATGTCAGCACATTTCCCGAAGAATCCTTGAGCCCAAGATCATTGATATACTGCGCAAATGCCTCTGCCATTCCGTTTGACAGCGTCTGTTCCTGCTCCGTAAGGTCCGTTCTTGTGCTCCCAAGATTCCACTCATACGCCTCATCCGCGTAATCGAGTTCCGTGATCGGGCACCAGCACATGGAGCCGGTTACCGCGTCGCTGATGCCGGAAACCGCGCCGATGGCTGTCAGATATGGCTCATAATCTTCGCTGTCGCCGGTTGCTCCCAAGAGTGCGCTCTGGGCTCCTCCGCCACTCATGCCGAAGGAAAATATCCGATCCACGTCTCCCGGGATCACACCGTCATTATAGCGGATATACCGGATCGCAGCTTTCAGATCCGTCACTCCCGCCGGTGCACCTGCATCACGTCCGCGGCAGCCCGCTGCCACATAGATAAATCCGGCGCTCGTGTAAGATACGGAATCTGCCACATAGTCTGTCGGAGCCTCCATTGCGGAATATCCGGGTGTGTTGACCGGAATTACAATAGGCGCGGAATCTGCCGTGTAGCCCTTAACTGCCACCTGGTTATTGATCTTACAGGTAAATGTTCCGTCCCCATTGTCCTTCGCGTTCATGTACGCTGCCGGAACAAAAATTCCAAGTGTCTCATAGTTTTCATCTGCCGGATTCTCACAGTAGGAGATTCCTGTCTGCCAGTATACCTTATCATCAGAATTATACTGCCATTTTGTCGAGTCGATCTGCGGCAGCGATGTCACCGCCGTCTCCCCGGCACGCTCTGTCTCCGCCTGACTTGTCTCTGCTTCCGTCTGCGCCGCGCTGCTCCCGATTCCTGACGCACTGTTGCTGCATCCGGAAAGTATAAGCGCCGCCGCCAGAAATAACCCGATCCGCCTTCCAACCTTCATCATAACCGTTTTTCTCCGTTTCCTTTCCATTTATAACACATCGTCACTATCTATTTTATAGATTAGGAAACGTTTGTGAAAAGCCTGTGAAAATATTGTGTTAATTTTTTGAAAAAAAGATCCCCAATAGCCTCATCAGCCGTCGGGGATCTCTTCGTGCAATCATACCTTAAATTTTAGTTGGAGAATATCTATTTTATATTATAAATCTGTCTTAGTTTACATGAAATGCGTCCATTCCCGGATATACCCCATTCTCTCCGAGCTCTTCCTCGATTCTGAGAAGCTGGTTATACTTCGCGACACGCTCGGATCTGGACGGGGCACCCGTCTTGATCTGGCAGGTGTTGAGGGCAACAGCGAGATCTGCGATGGTCGTATCTGCGGTCTCGCCGGAGCGGTGGGAGGAAATTGCTGTGTAGCCGGCACGGTGTGCCATCTTGATCGCCTCCAGGGTCTCTGATACGGAACCGATCTGATTTAATTTGATCAGGATAGAGTTTGCACAGCCAAGCTTGATTCCCTTGGAAAGTCTCTCAGTGTTTGTAACAAAGAGGTCGTCGCCGACTAACTGTACCTTCGTTCCAAGCTCTGCAGTCAGCTTCTTCCAGCCTTCCCAGTCTTCCTCATCAAGGGCATCCTCGATGGAAATGATCGGATATTTCTCAACAAGCTTCTTCCAATGCTCGATCAGCTGCTCGGATGTATAGACAGTTCCTGCCTTTGGGAGCTTGTACTCGCCGACCTTTCCTGTCTTCCACTCGGAGGATGCCGCGTCCATAGCGATCCTGAAGTCACGGCCCGGCTCATATCCGGCTTTCTTTACTGCCTCGAGGATCGTCTCGATCGCTTCCTCATCAGACTTCAACGCCGGAGCGAAACCGCCCTCATCGCCTACAGATGTTGCAAGTCCGCGCTCTTTTAAGATCGCAGCCAGCGCATGGAACACCTCTGCGCACCATCTTAAGCACTCCTTGAAGGACGGAGCGCCCACCGGCATGATCATAAATTCCTGAACATCAAGACCGGAGGAAAGTGCATGGCAGCCGCCGTTGATGATGTTCATCATCGGAACCGGAAGACGGTTTCCGCCTATTCCGCCGAGGAATCTGTATAACGGAATATCCAAGGAGATGGCTGCAGCGCGCGCGCAGGCGATGGATACCGCAAGGATCGCGTTTGCGCCAAGCTTTGACTTGTCCTTTGTTCCGTCTGCCTTGATCATGGCACGGTCAACTGCGTAGATATCAGATGCGTCCATGCCTGTCAGGGTCTCGTTGATAATTGTATTAATATTTTCAACAGCCTTTGTCACACCTTTTCCGCCGTAACGAGCCTTATCTCCGTCTCTTAACTCCAGCGCCTCGAACTCGCCGGTAGATGCACCACTCGGCGCGGTTCCTCTCCCGATGGTTCCGTCTGCCAGATATACTTCTGCCTCAACCGTGGGATTTCCACGGGAATCTAAGATCTCCCTTCCAATGACTTTCTCAATTTCCAGATAATTCATCATCATAAGCTCCTTTCGAGTATCAACGCCAGTTACTCTCCCACCCGGATCAGGCAGGAAAAAACGACGTGATCTATTGATCTGTCCACCTGCGAAATCAACCACCAGCACATGTTTAGGAAATGCCAGCCAGTATTTTAGTTAGTTTTTTCTAACCATCATGATTTTATCATAGCATCATTTTCAGTTCAAGAGGATCGTATGCCAAAACATTCAATTGAAAAAAGTTGTCGTTACCATAAATTTATCGGCAATTCCCGGAATAAAAAAGAGTGTGTCTTTTTATGTAACAGAGAATTTTTCGAAATTTCCTGCTGCATAAAAAATGGACCATCCTGATATCCTTAGGATCGCCCATTTTTTCTATATTTATTCACATTTTTATTTCATCTGATATCAGCCCGTCACATGCAGCAGATCAACCAGAAACAGCATCGCCAGTCCATAATAAACCACAATTGCGACAAGGTCGTTCACCGTCGTGATCAGCGGGCCGGACGCAACCGCCGGGTCTACGTTGATCTTCTTAAAGAACATCGGGATCAGTGTGCCGACCATACTGGAGATCACCATCGCTGTCACAAGCGCGATTCCGACACATCCGGAGACAAGCAGCGCATGATGGATCGGATATCCCTTGATCACGCAGATATAGATTCCGAGGAAAAGCCACGCCATAACCCCAAGAAACAGTCCGTTCACGAAGCCGATCTTCATCTCCTTCACAACAAGCATAAGCTTCTGCTTTGCGGTCAGTTCCTCATCCATAAGCACACGGATCGTAACAGCCAGGGACTGTGTTCCGACGTTTCCTGCCATGTCGAGGATCAGGGACTGGAAGCACATGACGATCGGGATCACCGCAACGACAGACTCAAAAGCGCCCACAACGGAAGATACTACCATGCCCAGGAATAACAGAATGACCAGCCACGGAAGTCTCTTTTTCACGCTCTCCGTCAGCTTCTCGTTCAGATCCTCCTCCGCAGTCAAACCGGCTAATTTCGCGTAATCTTCGCCCATCTCATCATCCACGGCCTCAACGATATCCTGAGATGTGATGATACCGGCGATGGTTCCGTCTTCCTGCAGTACCGGGATGGAATCCTCGGCGTAATCCTTGATCTGCTCGATACAGTCTGCAACCTTTTCATGGTCCTTGACATACGGGTAAGAGTGGCTGATCAGGTCCTCAAGGTTCGTATACTCTCTTGCGATGATCAGGTCCTTCAGATCGATCGCTCCGTAAAATTTATCCTCGTCATCGATCACATAAATCGTGGAAATATTGTCGTTCTCTCCCGCCTGCTCGATCAGTTCCCGCATTGCCTGGCGGATCGTCAGGTTATCGTGGATCATAATGAAGTTGGTGGTCATGCGGCTACCGATCTCATCCTCATCGTATGAGAACAGGAGTCTTACATCCTCGCTGGCTTCCTTATCCAGCATACCAACGATCTTATGCTTCGTCGTCGCGTCCATCTCTTCCAGGACATCCACCGCATCATCGGAGTCCATCTCGGAGACGATCTTTGCGGCGCTCTCGATCGGAAGCTCCTTCAGGTACGGCTCCGCATCATCTAAGTATGCGAAGATCTCCGCAACCCGCTCCACGCCGATCAGCGGATAGAGTTCCCGCCTCTCATCCGGTGTCAGCTTTGTGAGGGCATCCGCGATATCGTTATCATGATAATCGGATAACCGGTCGATCAGCTCCTCTTTCGGAAGTCCGCTGCGGATGATCTCAACCAGTTCTTCCACATAGTGTTGTTCTTTTAAAACTTCTGTTTCCATTTCTGCCTCCTTTTCCGTTGTAACTGTCTTTTATCCATCCAGTTACTTCTTATCATCAGGACTATGCGCATCTTCACGCCTCCTGATCGAATTGCCTGAATTTCGGCAACAAAAAGAACACCGCCCAGGATAATTCCTGGCGGGGTCCAACCATACATCGCTGTGATGGACAGGCCGTTCCCTTGCGGTGTTCTCGAGACATCTCAATATGGAATCCAGCTACCGGAGATTTTCTGTCACTGCACCGATAGCCGCATCCTGCGTCTCTCTGTATGCCACACCGCATTTCGTACTTCGCCCTGTACTATCGCAACTATCCATGCAATTCACCTCCGTTAGATCTCTGATTTTTATGATTTTCCGCAAAAAAAGAAACTGCTGCGTGCAGATATCTTTTTCCGCCCACAGCAGTATACCATTTTTTTATAGGAATTGTAAAGTAAAAATCTGGCAAACTAAAGGTAGGACATACGGTTAAAACATGTAAAATGTTCCGGCTGTCTGCCGTCCTGATCCTCACCGTCCACGATAACAGAAATACACGTCCATCCGGAAAAAGCCCGTAATTTTTCTCTACCTCATCAGCACCACCGTTGCCAGAATACACGCAAACCCGATCAGATCCGTCGGAGAAAAGCTGGAGTGCAGCCAGACAACGGACAAGGTTGCCGCGGTCAATGGTTCCAGACAGGACAGGAGTGCCGCTTTTACGGGACCTACCAGAGCGATCCCCTGTAGGAATAACGTAAACGCACCGACAGTCCCAAGCAGGACGATCACCGCCATATAGAGGATCGCCCGTCCGTCCAGACCTGCCGGGATCTTCCAGCTCTGGGCGATCAGGGACAGGGCGAGCCCGCCGATGAACATCCCCATTCCGGATACAGGGATACTTCCGCGGTGTTTTACCGGTGCTCTGGAAAGCAGGGAGTAGCTTGCCGCTCCGATTCCGGCCATGAGTCCCCAGAAGAGTCCCCTCGGTGTGAGCTCCATGTTTCCGGGCTTTCCGCCGGTGGCGAGGAGCCAGACACCAAACAGCGCCAGAATAATGCAGAATACGGTCCGTTTATCCGGTGCTGTCCTTGTGGTCATGCAGACATAGACTGCGATAAATACGATGGATAGATTCTGGATCACTGTCGCGGTTCCGGAATTCGTCCATTTGATGGCACTGAGGTACGCGTACTGGCAGAGCGCCAGACCCGCAATGGCAAACAGAACGATCTCTATAAGCCCTTTTTTGTCTTTTCCAAGTCCTTTCAGATTCAGACTGTGCTTCGCAAACGCAAAAATCAGCAATATGATCCCCGCTGATGTCATTCTCACCGCCGTCACCCACGTCGTATCTACCGGGTACTGGGAAAACAGCGCCTCACTGCAGGTTCCTGAAAGTCCCCAGCTCGTCGCCCCCGCCGTGCAGCAGAGAATTCCAAGTTTTTCTCTCTTCTTGTCCTTTGTGTCTGTCATAACACCCTCCAGATAATCGATCGATCTTCATAATACCGTCATTGCAGCCTGCCCGCCTGGACCTGCTGCCCTGACATTTGAATTATATCGGGATTCCGAAGATGTGTACAGCAGAATTTCCATAAAAAACCGAATTTGTCTTTCTTTACATCCGGGCCAGAACCGCCTCTTCCTCCGGAATACTCGGAATCCCGCCCGATTGTGTCGTAGAGATGCTTGCCGCCGTGCAGGCGAACTGACCGATAAATCCAAGTTCTTCCGTGCTGAGCTCTTCCGGCGCTTTTCCTGTCTTTAACAGTCTGGACACCGCGCTTCCGCCGAAGATATCCCCGGCTCCTGTCGTATCGATGGGCTTTACCTTAGGGCACTTCGCGTAGGCAGCGCCATTCTGATTTGCAAGATACGCTCCCTTAGGTCCCATAGTGACCATAGCGAGGCGGATTCCAAACTCGTCGAGCAGCTTCTCTGCCGACTCCTTCTCATCCTTGATTCCCCATAGGAATTCCACCTCCTCATCGCTGATCTTCACAACATCCGCATGGGCCAGCCCCCATAAGATCTGCTCCTTTGCCGCGTCCGTTGTCTCCCAGAGCGGAAGTCTTAAGTTTGGATCAAAGGTGATAAGCTTTCCATGCTCTTTCGCATATTCCACACATTTTTTCGTCGCCGTGCGGACCGGATCATCCGTGAGGCTTAAAGTTCCGAAATGGAAGACCGACGCCTCATCGATCATCGCGAGGTCGATCTCCTCAAAGCTTAGTCTCGTATCCGCTCCCGGCTTTCTCGCAAAGCTGAAGGAACGATCCCCCTCCGGCGAGAAGGTCACAAACGCCAGCGTCGTAAACACCGACGGATCAGTCACGATCCCCTTTGTCTCGATCCCGGCTTTCTCAAATGTCTTTAAGAGGAGCTTTCCGAATGCGTCATCCCCGACTTTTCCGAGAAATGCCGTCTTCATTCCATATTTATTTAACGCTGCAAGGAAATTTCCCGGTGCACCGCCCGGATTCGCCTTCATAGTCGGATATCCGTCCGCATCCGTCTCCTTTGCCGCAAAATCGATCAGAAGCTCACCAAGAGCGATCACATCGTACATTCCAATACCTCCCTGCACTCATCTTCCAGCTGTTTTATCTCGTCTTTTCCGTCCAGGATCTGGAATCGGATCCGGTTCTCATGTTTCTCAAATGGCTTTAAACTCTGCGTCTTTCCGGCCCGCCCGTCAAATCCGCAGTTCGTCGGCTCCAGCGCCATCGCAAAATCTCCGGCCGCCGTGCTCTTCCACTGGGTCAGGTACGGGATCGCCGATTTTTCAAACCGGATACAGAGTCCGATCTGCAGCTCGTCATTCACAAACGCCGCAAACGTATTTCCATTATGATCCGCTGCCAGCTCATGCTGGAATACCTGCTCCGGAGCTCCCGGTTCCGGCTCATCCATGACGTTCCAGCGGCTTTTTCCTGCCTCTGCAGCCGCGTCGCGCGGTCCGGTCATGATCGACGGCATCACGATCCGCAGCCCCGGCACCAGAAACGGATATCCGGCATTGCAGTGATAGAGAAAGCAGAGCGGCTGGTTCTCAAAGCCCTGATTTTCGATCTCGTCCGTGAATACGATCTCCCGGCTGCCGTAAGTCGTCTCAATCGTTCGTCTGAGTACCAGGTTTTCACCAAAGATCTGTGCCTCCCGCATCTCCCCGGACACCAAAATCTTATACTCCCCGTTCTCCCAGAACGCGTCCATGGAGATCTTTTCCGCGGGAGTTGTTCTCATCCGTCCGTGAACCGGATACTCCACACCGTCCACCACCCGGTTTCCATGGACATTTCCAAGACCGCAGGTGAACATTGCGCCGCCCATAATGGAGCGCACCGCCTCGTCTCCCGCAGTATCATAGGGATTTCTCCCTTGAAGTCCCGGTTTTGTGAGAAGACTTAAATTGATCCCTTTATACCGGATCCACGCCGGGTCCAGGCATTTATCTATCATTAACGGCATCTCCACCGGCCCGTTTTCCACAAGCGCACAGCGGAGTCCCGACGCCCGCCCGTCCTGAAATTCGATCCGGCGGACTCCGGCGATCTGCTCCATGTTCCCGCAGACCGCCATCAACGTTTTCTGATCTGTCATCTATTTTGCCTCCGGATACTCGTTGCAGAGCAAACGGTACGGCGCCTCATCCTCCTCGATCTTCGGGAATCTTCCCATTTTCTCGTAGAAGCGGTTGTCCACGTTGTCGTCGTTGCACTGGCTGACCTCGCCTAAGAGAACCGGGCCGCTGCCCTCTTCCACCTCGAAATCATGGTACATGTACGGGTAGATGGAGATGCTCTCGCCAGGAGTCAGGCGCACCTGGGTGCCGGCCGGAACGACCATCTCTCTGCCATCCACATGGACATGGACATCGTTCACCTTGTCAAGGTCCTCATCCTTTGTGGAATTGTATACACGGATCAGAACATTTCCGCCGCCGCGGTTGATGATGTCCTCCATCTTTGACCAGTGGAAGTGCATCGGGGAATACTGTCCCTCTTTGATGTACAGGAGTTTTTCCGCATATGTCTTTGTGTATTTGTCCTTCATCTTCAGGTTGCCGTTGCGGATCGTGATCAGGGAAAATCCGACCTTATCGAAGTCCCCGAGACCGTAGTCCGTGATATCCCATCCTAACATGTTGTCGCGGATCTCGTCGTAATCATGGCCTTTTTCCTTCCACTCTTCCGGTGTGAAATTGCAGAATGGCGGGATCGCGAAGCGATACTCCCTGATCATCTGTTCCATTTCTTTTAAAGCTGCGTTGATCTCACTGCGTTTCATGAAAAATTCCTCCTGTCCTTGATATGCAGGGAACGCCGATCCTTTCGGCCCGGCGTTCCCTGATCCTGCATGTCCAGCAGCCGTTTTCTTTCCAACTGCCATTATTTTAATTCATTTTTTCAGTTAGTTCCAGTTTATTTTCACTGATCGTAACGGTTCAGTACCTTCACAGTTACCACTGATCTTAATTCTTCTTCAGAACAGATACGCCTGTATCGCTGACAGCGCCGCCGAGTTCTTCGCCCTCTAACGCTCTGACAGCTGCCTTTACGCCCTCTTTCCCCATAATATCCGGGTTCTGAGCCATCGTGCAGAGGAGATATCCGTCATTGATGAGGTTCATGATCGCATCGGATTTATCGAAGCCAACGCCTACGATATCTGTCTTTCCGGATGCCTTGATCGCATTACCAGTACCAGTCGTGGAACCTTCGTTGCAGCCGAAGATGCCGACAACGCCCTGTGTGATGTAGTTCTCAGCGATCGTCTGGGACTTCGCTGCATCACCTTCGCCGTACTGAGTTTCCATAAGCTCATAGCCCTTTCCTTCAAATGCGGAACGGAAGCCGGCTTCTCTCTTAACTGTGGAATCTGTTGCTGCGTTTACGTTTACGATACCGATCTTACCGGATGTGATGCCTGCTGCCTCGAGAGCCTTGATCATCTCATCGCCTGCTGTCTTACCGGCTGCCTCGTTGTCTGTGGAGAAGGTTGCCTCTGCCTCTACGTTTGCCGGAGAGTCAACATACACGATCTTCACGCCTGTGGAAGCTGCTTCCTTTAATGCGGAAGAGATCGCATCCGGGCCGTTTGCTGCTACGATGATCGCCTCATAGCCGCCTGCGACTGCGTTGTTCACACACTCGATCTGCTGCGCATCGTCCTTTGTGTTCGGGGACATGAAGCTTACGGTTACACCAAGTGCCTTTGCCTCTGCCTGAGCACCCTCATTTAAGGTTACCCAGTGCTGGTCGATGGAGTCCATGGTGATCAGCGCGATCTTCCAGTCCTTTGTTGCTGTCACGTCTGTTGTGCCTGCTGCATCTTCCGCATTGTCTGCTTTGATGACAGAAACGCCTGTGTCTGTTGTTAAGCCGCCGAGTGTCTCACCCTGAAGAGCTCTGACTGCTGCATCAACACCGTCTTTACCCATGAGATCCGGGTTCTGAGCCATTGTGCAGAGGAGATATCCATCGTTGATGAGGTTCATGATCGCATCGGATTTATCGAAACCGACTCCGATGATATCAGTCTTGCCGGATGCTTTGATCGCATTACCGGTACCGGTCGTGGAACCTTCGTTACAGCCGAAGATGCCGACAACGCCCTGTGTGATGTAGTTCTCAGCGATCGTCTGGGACTTCGCTGCATCGCCTTCGCCGTACTGGGTCTCCATGAGCTCAAAGCCTTTTCCTTCGAATGCCTTACGGAATCCGGCTTCTCTCTTGACTGTGGAGTCTGTTGCTGCGTTTACATTTACGATACCGATCTTACCGGATGTGATGCCGGACTCTTCAAGAGCTTTGAGCATCTCTTTACCGGCTGTCTCACCAGCTGCCTCGTTATCGGTAGAGAAGGTTGCCTCTGCCTCCACGTTTGCCGGAGAGTCAACATAAACGATCTTAACACCTGCGTCCTTCGCTTCCTTCAGGGCGGAAGAGATCGCATCCGGACCGTTTGCCGCTACGATGATCGCCTGGTAACCGCCTGCAACTGCGTTGTTCACGCACTCGATCTGCTGTGCATCGTCCTTTGTGTTCGGGGACATGAAACTTACGGTTACTCCAAGTTCCTTTGCAGCTTCCTGAGCGCCCTCATTTAAGGTTACCCAGTGCTGGTCGATGGAGTCCATCGTGATCAGCGCGATCTTCCAGTCGCCGACTTCCTTGGACGGAGCTCCTGTAGTCTCTGTGGCTTCCGCGCTGGCTGCTGCGGATTCTGCCGGTTTCTGGCTGGAACAGCCGGTGATGCTGGCTGCCGCAAGGGCTGCACAGCTTAACAGTGCGAACAATCTCTTTTTCATAAAAATCCTCCTTAAGATTTCTTATATGTAACTCCCGTATACCATGGGAGTTAGATATCCATGTAACGATACTTCCGGACCAGCATCCTGCTTATTCTCATGCAGGACCGCGGACCGACTGTTGCTGCAAAATGCCGCAGACACAAAACAGTTTTTTTTCTGTCTTATTTGGATGCTTTCTTTCCGAAGTTTCCGGAACGAACGACAACATCAAGAAGTACAGAGAATACAACGATGATACCGATGACAAGTCTCTGGATGCCGACCTGTGCACCGATCATGTTCAGACCATTCTCCAGTGTCTGCCATACAGCCGCACCGGCAAAGGTTCCGAGCAGAAGTCCTGTTCCGCCGAGCGGGGAGATACCGCCGATAACGCCGGCTGCAACGCCGTACATCTCGTACATGTTTCCTGCTTCCATGTTGCCCATACCGGCCTGTGCACAGAGGATGTAACCAACGACACATGCGCAGACAGCGCTGACCAGGTACGCTTTAATTGTTGTATTTACAACATTGACACCGGATAATTTCGCAGCGTCCACGTTGGAACCGATCGCGTAGATATGTCTTCCTGTGCGGGTCTTGGAAAGCAGGAAGAAGAAGATCAGAAAGATCACAAGCGCGATCCAGAAGGTGTTGTAAACACCGAGTGTCTTTCCATAGTAGAAGAAGTTCTGGAACTTATCGCCAGCCTCTTTTCCGATACCGGTCGCGATCGCGTCCGTGTTTCGGTTGTTGTTGACCATGTAGGCAACGCCTCGTGTCACAAACATGGTTCCGAGTGTCGCGATGAACGGCGGAAGCTTGAACTTTCCGACTAACATTCCGTTGATCACTCCGGTAACCAGGCAGCACGCCATCGCAACCGCCATCGCAACGAACGGATTGACGCCCATCGCCATCAGGGTTGCCGAGATCATGGCGCTCATTCCGACCATGGAACCGATCGAGAGATCAATATTTCCGGTGATCAGAAGATAGCTCTGTCCGACGCCGATCAGAAGGTACTTTGACATGGAACGCAGAAGGTTCATGACGTTCTGTCCGGCAAATACTTTACGGTCGATGAGACCGAATGCTACATAGATGATGATCAGTCCCGCGAATGCCGTGATGACCGCGCCCATTCCGCGTGTCCCCAGGATCCGCTTTACTGTACTGTGCTTCTTTTCATTCATTCCCCTGTCCTCCCTCAGCTAACCTGTTGTTTCTTCTCAAATTCGGTAGCGAACTTCAGAACCTCATTCTGGCTTGTCTCCTTCGCCATGACTTCGCCGGTGATCTTTCCGTCGCACATGACGATGACGCGGTCCGCGATCCCCAGGACTTCCGGCATCTCTGAGGAGACGAACATAACGGCAATGCCCTGTTTCTTTAACTGGTTCATCAGGTTGTAGATCTCAACCTTCGCGCCTACATCGATGCCTCGTGTCGGCTCATCGAAGATCACGACTCTGGAATTTCTCGCCAGCCACTTTCCAACAACCACCTTCTGCTGGTTTCCTCCGGAAAGATTGCCCGCGTTGACCTCCACCGTCGGGGTCTTGATCAGGAGGTCCTTCACCGCCTTCTCGCAGAGGTCGTCCTCCTTTTTACTGCTGATCACGCCGAGCTTGCTGCAGATGAGGTCCAGGTTCGGGAGTGCCAGGTTATGACGGATGCTGAGTTTCGTGCAGAGACCGTCTTTTTTCCGGTCCTCCGGCGCCAGTACGATCCCGGCTTTGATCGCGTCCATCGGACAGGTGATTTTCACTTCTTTTCCGTCCAGCCAGATCTCCCCGCTGGTCTTCGGGTCAACTCCGAAGATCGCTCTCGTTGTCTCGGTACGTCCCGCTCCCATCAGTCCCGCGAATCCGACGATCTCGCCCTCATAGAGGGAGAAATTGATGTCTCGGACGAGATGTCCGGCATTTAAGTTTTTCACCTCGAAGATCTTCTTTCCTTTCGGGCAGGAGACTCTCGGGAACTGTTCCTTGATCTCACGGCCGACCATATTCGCGATGATCTGATCCATCGTCATATCCGCGAAATTTCCGTCTGTGATATACTGACCGTCACGCATGATCGTCACCCGGTCCACGATGGCCTTCAGCTCCTCCAGACGGTGGGAAATATAGACGATTCCGCAACCGTCTGCCTTTAACTGGCGGATGATCCGGAAGAGCTCCTCGATCTCTTTCGCTGTCAGGGAAGAAGTCGGCTCATCCATGATCAGGATCTTCGCGTGGATCGAAAGTGCCTTCGCGATCTCGACCATCTGCTGTTTGGATACCGGAAGATCGCCGACGGTCTGTCTCGGGTCGATGTCGATCTTCAGATCGCCGAGGATCTTTGCCGCCTCTGCCTCCATCTCCCGGTCATTTAAGACGATCCCGTTGACCTTCTCTCTTCCGAGGAACATGTTTTCCGCAACCGATAAGTGGCGGCACATGTTTAACTCCTGGTGGATGATCGCAACGCCGACGGCCTGTGCCTGCTTCGGTGTCAGATTGTCATATTCCGTTCCGAATATGGTCATCGTTCCGCTGTCTTTTGTATAAACACCGCTTAAGATCTTCATCAGTGTAGATTTTCCTGCTCCGTTCTCCCCGAGAAGCGCCATGACCTCTCCCGACCGGAGTTCGAAATTTACATGATCCAGGGCTTTGACGCCCGGAAATGTCTTGACGATGTCTTTCATTGAAACAATTACTTCGCCCATCTTCTCCCCCGCTTTCCAGTTCTATTTTGATCCGGTCTCCCGGTTCATTTTTTATGTGTGCGAAAATGTGTCCTGCACATCTTTTTACTGATGCATGGCAACACAGAGTGCCGCGATATCTCCGATCGATTCCCCGAGTCCCGCCGGAACGATCCGGCAGATCTCTGCGCCAGATTTCAGTGCCTCTTTCCGGATCTTTTCTTCCATGGAAGCTCTCAGATACTTCTCCGCCCGGACGAAAATACTTCCGATGACGATCACCTCCGGATTTAAAAGGTCGATCAGGATCGCCAGCATGCTTCCAAGATGTTCTCCTGTCTGTGCCCAGATCTGCAACGTCTCCGGATCTCCTTCTTCCGCCCGTTTTCCCAGCTCCGCCGCGGTTCCTTTTCCGTACTGGGCGATCCCGCCGCCGCTCACATATCCTTCGTACGAGCCGGACTTTCCGTAGCCAACGTGTCCATCCTCAAAAAGCCGTACATGACCGATCTCCCCGGCCATCCCGCATGTTCCTTCGTAAAGCTTTCCGTTTAAGATCAGCCCCGCGCCGATCCCGGTCCCGAAGGTAAGAAAGATCATGTTCTCCGCGCCTTTTCCGGCTCCGAACTGCCATTCCGCCACGGCACAGGCATCCGCATCATTTCTTAAATATGCCGGAAGTCCGAACCGCTCCGTCAGCATATCCGTGATCGGAACTTCGTCCCATCCCGGAAGATTCGGAGGTCCCAGGATCATGCCCGTCCTGCTGTTTAACGGCCCGCCGCAGCTGACGCCGATTGCTTTCGTCTGATCTGTTTTCAGATCCGCAACGCTCTGAAAGATCATTTCCAGAGTTTCTTCCTTCGTTGTCGTCGCGAATCGCTTCTTTTCAAGGATCGTTCCGTTCTCGTCTCCACGAACGATGGCTGTTTTCGTCCCGCCGATATCGATTCCTATGTACTCGTTCATATAGACCTCCCCTATTAGTTCCATTTTACATGAAAAATGTCCCCCATAACAGAGGACAATCCTACGGTTATGGGGGACAATATTTTGATGTATACAACAGGACGGGGCAGCTCCAATCCTACCTCACAATTCTCTTAAACTCACTCTTCTCATATACTGCCGCCACCTTCCCCTGCTCCACGACGAGCAGGCGGTCCGAGATATCAAGCGTATCGGAGATACTCGCGGTGATCATGAGTATCGCCGTCCCCTGTTTCTGGATCTGGCGCAGCACATTTAAGATCCTCATCCGGCAGAACATGTCGCCCTTTGCGAGCGGCTGGATGCAGACCATGATCCGTGGGCGCAGAAGATTCATCTTATGATAGAGCAGGGCAAACTGGTCTTCCTGCGGAATGTCGCGCACACAGGGCGCATCGATCACCGGTCCCACGAGCGGCAGATATTCTGAATGGATACTCCTGTAGATTTTCCGCGGGATCAGGCTTTTTCTGAGTTTCCGGTCCAGGAGAAATGTCAGGTTCTCCATGTAGCTCTCATCCAGAAACAGCAGCCGGTTCACCCCGTCCGCCGGGATCACGGCGATCCCCTCATCGAGATAATCCGCCGCTTTTTTCTGTGTGTAGGTCACATGGTCCACCGTGATCCATCCTGATCTACACCGCTTTTTTCCGGTCATCAGATCCATCATGTCCCCTGCGATCTTATTTTCCTTGTCGAGGATCGTCATACACTCACCGCGGTGCAGGATGAAGCGAAGACCATTTAAATTTCCGACTCCCACGGTGTGAAAGTGCAGGATCCCGTCATCCTCGGCATCCTGATCATTTTCCGTGGACATGATCTTCCATTCTGAGATGTACGGTGCCATCTTTTCGTCCGTCATCTCATCCCGCTCAAAGACCTTGTAGATGTGACCGTCCGAAAAAAGTGCGGTCCGGTCCGCGATCTTAAAGAGCTCCTGGTGGTGGTTTCCCACATAGAGCACGGAGATCCCCTCTTTCCGGATCTTTTTTAACATCTGCTGGAACTCGAAGAGCTCATACTGGCTCAGATAGTTCGCCGGGTTGTCCACGATAATGAGATGACAGCCCGAAAGCAGCGCCTTTCCGAGCTCCACAAAGCATCTCTCAAGCTCTGTCAGGTTCTCCACTCTCTTTTCCAGGTCCACTTTCAGCCCTTTTTCCTCAAAAAAGCGGACCGCCTGGCTGAAGATCACCTGCTCATTGATAAAATATTTCCGGAAACCTTCCCGCAGGATAAAAAGGTTGTCCACAACGCTTAAGCCCTGCACGAGATGGCTCTTCTGTTCGATGAGCGCCACCTTATTGGACGCCCCGCTGCTGTAGGCGTAGCTATTTACAACGTTTCCGTCATACCACACGGATCCCAGGCTGATCGGATCGTTCCGGCAGATCAGATCCACCATCTCTTTCTGGCCTTTCCGGTTCCGCGCCACCAGGCCAACGATCTCCCCGGCAAACATCTGGAATTCCAGATCATCCAGGAGCAGCTCTCCGTCCCGTTCAAGATCGACATGCGATATCCGAAGAAGTTCTTTTCTCATCGCCATCCTCCCTGACGATCCTCGTCGCGCACCAGCGGAAGCTCCACTATGACATCAGTTCCGATCCCCTCTTTGCTGTAGACATGGATTCCGTACTCCTCGCCGAAGAGGAGCTTGATCCGCCTGTTCACGTTCACCACCGCGATCCCGCCGCGGGCCGGCTTCTTCTCCTCCTCTTTTTCCGGGACATCTGTCTCCACATCAAGACGGCGCAGTTTTTCATTCAGTTCCTTCAGTTTTTCGTCCGTCATTCCGCGCCCATCATCGGAAATCCTGATGTAGAGCCGTTCCTCACTCGCACTGATCCGGATCACAAGATGACCTTTTCCGATCTTTCGCTCGATCCCGTGGTAGATGGAATTTTCCACGATCGGCTGCAGTGTCAGCTTCGGAAGTTTGCACTGCAGAAAATCCATCTCCGTGAAATCGTCGTCCGGATCCCGGTCATACTGGATCTTCAGGTCCAGTTTAGAACCGAATCGGAACTGTTGAATATAGTAATAATTCTCGATATTGGCAAGTTCGTCCTCCAGCGTCACGAGATTTTCCAGGTTTGAGATCGTGTAGCGGAAGAAGGTCGCCAGCGCCTCCGTCATCTCCGCGATACTGTCCAGCCCCGCGATCAGCGCCTCACTCCGGATCCCCTCCAGCGTGTTGTAGAGGAAATGGGGATTGATCTGGTTCTGAAGCGCCAGATACTCCGCCTGTTTCTTCGAGATCGCGATCAGGTTGTTCCGGTCGATGATCTCGTTCAGGCGCAGGACTGCCTGCTCACTCTCCGTTGAAAACGGATAGCGGACCTTAAAAAGGTCCTCCATGACATAGCCCATGACAAACTGCTCATAGATCTTCCGAGTCTCCCGGTATGGGATCAGCACCGTCCGGTAAACGATCACCGCCAGAGCAGCGGAAAGTGCCGTAAATACAGCCGGGATCATCAGGGACTGCATTTCCCGGATGCACACCACCCACATTCTCACTAGGAATGCCCCGATCAGCCCGGCTGCGAGAAGTGCGCACCATTTGATACGGACGGACAGGTAATTTTTCTCATCGGTATGTTTCTTCTCCATCATGAGTACAGCTTTCTGTATTCCTTGGGCTTTAAGCCCGCATATTTTGTAAAGGTCTTCGTGAAATACCGCACATCACTGTAGCCGACCTTCCCGCAGATATCAGCCACCGTGTCATTTGTCTCCTTTAAGAGCTTTTTTGCCATGTCCATGCGGACCTTCGAGAGGTATTCTAGAAACGTCATCCCCGTATCCTTTTTAAAGATCGTGCTGAGGTACGTCGGGGAGAGATCCACAACCTGACTGAGTTCTTCCAGGGTCAGCGGCTCTCCAAAATGCTCTTCCACATACTTTTTCACCACGCGGATCGGGCGGTTTTCATCCTGCCGCTTTAACCTTGCTGCCTTCTCGTAGGAAGTCGTGATCCGTCTCGTCAGATAATCGAAAAGCTCCGCCGCATCTGCACAGTTGTCGGCACTGACGCTGAAGTTCTCCATAAAGTTCTCTTCCACCGGAAGGCGGTACTTTTTCATAAAAAACAGGTACTGGTTGCAGATCTCCTTCGTCATCTGAAGGATCTCATGACCGCTGATCTCCTTCTCCGCCAGCATTTTCGTCTTCAGATAGATCAGTTCTTCCCGCACTGCAAAGGAATCCAGACTCTCCAGCGTATGTGCGATCCGGTCATTAAACTTTGCGAAGATCTCACTGTCCGCGAAGGACTCCCCGCTTTCGATCTTTCCTTCCATCAGCTTTCCCGTTCCTGCGAGCAGCCGCTCCTCGATGAGGAGTCTGGCATTTTTTAAGGAACTGCCGATCTCCGGGAGACTTCCCACGCCCTCGCCGAGCGCCAGCGTCACCGACAGGTTCTTTAAAATGTCCCCCTGGACCCGGATCTCCGAGAGCAGGGCTTTCATCTGTCTCCGGATCTGCATCCGGTCCTCTGCGTCATAGTTCAGCAGAAAGAAATGGAATCCGTTGAGCTCCGTATTTTCTGTCTCCATGACATAGTCTTTTAAAAATCTTTCCGCCGCAGACTGGACTTTCTCTGCCATAAACTGGACATTCTGCTCCTCGTCGCAGACACGCCCATCCAGTTTTAAGATGGCGATGCAGAATTCCCCCGGCTCAAAACGATAGTGAAATTCCCGGTTGATCTCCAAAAGCGGCTGCGACAGGGTCTCCTTATTTCTTCTCCCCACAAGATCCTGTAAAAAGGCCTGTCTCAGGTTCTTCTCATCGCTTCTGATCGCCAGTCTGGTCTTCTCCTCCTGGCTCAGCTGTTCCGTCTGCGCCCGGAAACGGGTGCTGAGGCGCTTTAATGTCTCCGTCAGCTCGTCCTTTTTTATCGGCTTTAAGAGATACGCATTCACCCCGTACCGGATCGCCATCTGCGCATACTCAAAATGGCGGTAGCCGCTGATGATCACAAACTCCGCATTCGGAGCTTCCTCTTTTCCGAGCCGGATCAGGTCCAGCCCATCATATCCCGGCATCCGGATGTCCGTGATCACGATATCCGGATGAACTTCCTTTATCTTTTCCAGCGCATCGATCCCGTTCTCCGCGACCGCTCCGACCTCCATATCAAGAGCATCCCAGTCCACCAGCTTTTCGATCAGCTGGCAGACCTTGCTCTCATCATCCGCGATCAGTACCTTTAACATCCTCGTTCCCCCCTGTTTCCCCCAAAGTCATATTAAGGTTATTGTACCCCGCCGGGCATGATTCCGTCAACCGGTATGGAGCGACGCTCTTCACGCTTTTTTGCTGACATCTGCCAAAAAGGACCGGCATTCTCTCCCCCATATCTGGTCCGACCATTCTTTTCCACTTGACACACACTACAACATCTGGTATATATATGTCATACCGATCATATGACTGACGGATAAGTGGTGAACCACGTGAAGTATGATCGAAGAAAGCCGACCGTCTGGGCAATCATAGCGCAGACTGTGGGTTATTTTTTTACGCTTTTTCAGTCTATTGGCGTCTCTCACGCCGCGCTGTGATTCTGTAACAGCTGAGATCTCCCTAAAGAGAAAATTTCCCATATGGTAGATTTTGATAATGGTTCTCATTTAAAGTATTGTTTTTTCCTGTCACGATCTGTTATAATGGCGAAGCATTTCTTCACAACCGAAGATTTCAGAATGATCCCTTTTTTAACAATATGTAATCGTAATGGAAACAAGGAGGAACCACCATGTCTGAACAGAATACCAGAAACGGAAACGCTGATGTTTTCAAAAAAGCCTGGAGAGGATTCCAGGGTGCAAAATGGACCGATGAGGTCAATGTCCGCGAATTTATCCAGAATAACTATACCCAGTATGACGGAAATGAGGATTTCCTCGCCGCTCCGACCGAGGCGACCGACAAACTCTGGGGGCGTCTTCAGGAACTCCAGAAAGAGGAGCGCAAAAAAGGCGGCGTTTTAGAGTGTGAGACTGAGATCGTGTCCAGCCTGACTTCCTACGGCCCGGGCTATATCGATGAGAGCTTAAAGGATCTTGAGACCATCGTCGGTCTCCAGACTGACAAGCCGTTAAAGCGCGCATTCATGCCTTACGGCGGGATCAAGATGGCGGAGGAAGCCGCTGAGACTTACGGATATAAAGTAAACGAGAAGTTCCACAAGATCTTCACCGAATACCATAAGACACACAACCAGGCTGTCTTTGATGCCTACACTCCAGAGATGAAAGCTGCCCGCCACTGCCATATCGTGACCGGTCTTCCGGACACCTACGGCCGCGGAAGAATTGTCGGTGACTACCGCCGTGTGGCTCTCTATGGAATCGATTTCCTGATCGAGGAGAAGAAAAAAGACCTGGATCTCTGCGGAAACGGTGCGATGTACGATGAGATCATCCGCCAGAGAGAAGAGATCGCAGAGCAGATCCGCGCGTTAAAGGGCATGAAGGAGATGGCAAAGATCTACGGCTACGATATCTCCGGCCCGGCGACAAACGCAAAAGAGGCGATCCAGTGGCTGTACTTCGGCTACCTCGCAGCAGTCAAGACCCAGAATGGCGCTGCGATGAGCGTTGGACGTATCTCCACCTTTATTGATATTTATGTAAACCGTGATCTGGAAGAGGGAACTCTCACTGAGTCCCAGGCACAGGAACTGATCGACCATATGACCATGAAATTCCGTATGGTGAAGTTCGCGAGAATTCCGTCCTACAACCAGCTCTTCTCCGGTGACCCGGTTTGGGCGACTCTCGAGGTTGCAGGTCTCGGACAGGACGGACGCCACATGGTCACAAAGACCGACTACCGTTTCCTCCATACTTTAGAGAACATGGGACCGTCCCCGGAGCCGAACCTGACCGTGCTCTACTCTTCCCGCCTTCCGGAAAACTTCAAGAAGTACGCAGCGAAGATCTCCGTTGACACTTCTTCCATCCAGTACGAGAACGATGACGTGATGCGTCCGGTATGGGGCGACGACTACAGCATCTGCTGCTGCGTATCCGCTACCCAGACAGGTAAGGAGATGCAGTTCTTCGGTGCCCGCGCAAACCTTGCAAAGTGCCTGCTCTACGCGATCAACGGCGGTAAGGACGAGAAGTACATGACAAAAGACAGCAAACCGATGCAGGTTGGTCCGGAGTATGCACCGATCACTTCCGAGTATCTCGACTACGACGAGGTCATGCACAAATATGATCTCATGATGGACTGGCTTGCAGGAATCTATGTGAATATCCTGAACCTGATCCAGTACATGCACGATAAATATTACTACGAGGCAGCCGAGATGGCTCTCATCGACACCGACGTGCGCCGCACCTTCGCGACCGGTATCGCAGGTTTCTCCCATGTGGTGGATTCCCTCTCCGCGATCAAGTACGCAAAAGTCAAGGTTGTCCGCGACGAGAACAGCATGGCGTCCAGCTTCATCACAGAGGGTGACTTCCCACGCTACGGAAACGACGATGACCGCGCCGACGATATCGCAGTTTGGCTGTTAAAGACTTTCTTAAAGAAAGTGAAAAAGTACCACACCTACCGGAACTCCGAGGCGACAACTTCCATCCTTACGATCACTTCTAACGTGGTTTACGGTAAGGCAACTGGCGCTCTTCCGGACGGACGTGCAGCGTTCACTCCGTTTGCCCCGGGCGCTACCCCGTCCTACGGTGCAGAGCAGAGCGGACTCCTCGCTTCCTTAAACTCTGTCGCAAAGCTTCCGTATGAGTACGCACTCGACGGAATCTCCAACACCGAGACGATCGCTCCTGGTGCACTCGGACACTCCGAGGACGAGAGAAAGAACAACCTCGTTCATGTTCTCGACGGATATTTTGACCAGGGCGCTCATCACCTCAACGTGAATGTCTTCGGTCTTGATAAGTTAAAAGACGCGATGGAACATCCGGAGAAACCGGAGTATGCAAACTTCACGATCCGCGTTTCCGGTTATGCTGTTAAATTTATTGATCTGACAAGAGAGCAGCAGCTGGATGTCATTGCGAGAACCTGCCACGAGGCAATGTAAATTTATCCATTTAAAAATCAGCCGGGAATGTTGTTTGTTCCCGGCTGAGTCTAAATTATGAAGGTTTTTTCTGGCTTGGCATTAGGGTTTTAATGTTTGCACTTTTGCACCGCACTGCTCATTTTATCTTTATTTTTATCCCCGGCAGATTCCGGGAGAAGGGAAACTTTTATATGGAAACAACAGGCTACATTCACTCCATCGACAGTTTTGGTTCCGTAGACGGACCTGGCGTCCGCTTTGTGACTTTTCTTCAGGGCTGCCATATGCGGTGCCGGTACTGTCATAATCCGGATACATGGAAACTGGCAGGGAATCCTGCTGCGGCCTGTCCGCAGACCTCAGAAGCTGCCCATGGGAACAATTCAGCTGCGTCAGAAACCCGCCCTGACTCCGTCTCTTCCGGCTGCAATTACAAAGAGATCACCCCGTCCGTCCTTTTAAAGCAGGCGCTCCGATACAAGCGCTACTGGGGCAAAGAGGGCGGCATCACGGTCAGCGGCGGTGAACCGCTCTTGCAGCTGGATTTCATGACGGAGCTTTTCCGCCTGGCAAAAGAAAACGGCGTCGGCACGGTGCTTGACACCGCGGGACAGCCGTTTACAAGAACAGAGCCATTTTTTTCAAAGCTTTCCGCACTCATGGAGCATACGGATCTCGTGATGCTCGACTTAAAGCATATCTACCCAGAAAAGCACCGTGCTCTCACCGGCCACACAAACGAGAATATCCTGGATTTTGCCAGATACTTAAACGAGATCGGCAAACCCATGTGGATCCGCCACGTCCTCGTCCCCGGCGTGACCGACGATGATGAGAATCTTTACGGCATCCGCGCATTTCTGGACACACTGTCCAATGTGAAAAAAGTGGAAGTTCTTCCGTACCACACACTCGGGATCTACAAATGGGAGTCACTCGGCATTCCGTATACCTTGAAAGATGTGGATCCACCGACGGCAGAATCGGTGAAGCGGGCGGAAGAGATTTTGGGGTGTCAGAAATAAGTTTTGCTAATAAAACACGTCCTGTCTAAAGTTGATTTTATCCGACTTAAACCAGTACGTGTTTCTTTTATCTTTTCTGATTATAAATTTCCTTCAGATTCTCGATCGCAAGAACTGGATCCATCGTATGAAACATCATGTAATTTCGTTTCATAACTTCGACCGGCGCTTGTTTATATATCTTTCTACTGTCCTCACCGCTGTAATAATGCCAATAACGGTAAATATAACCGATCCAATACAGAACATCTTTTGAATATACTTCTCCGCCAACTAAACTCTCTGTCTTGGAATTTCCGATGACCTCATCTAAAAGATACTCTTCTCCTGCCCATTGCATACGATTATACTCAGAATCCAATGCTTTTGCCGTCTCAGAATTCATAAACAATTTAATAAATTCCATACTACTGTAATTATGATCAGCTGACAGTTCAAAAAGTCTTCCCTGTATGTCACAGAGTTTTAAAGCTATCTCATTCATTGTTTTCCTCCGGCTTTGGCGTTATCCAGGATTTCATCAAAAAATAGTCCCTCACGGCGATAATTCTTACAGATATCGTTTGCAAGAGAAACTCCCCGTGCACGATTTTCCTCTGCAACCTCCTTAATAAATGCTCTCTCCAAATAGGAAAGCTCTATTTCCGCTTCAATATGGATTGCATCACATCCTCTTTGTGACACCGCAACGTACTGACTTCCCAATTGCAATGCAGAAAGACTGTGCACCAATGCTGCATCTGTGATATTTCCAATAAAGAAATTATCAATCACATAAAACATCCTGTCATTTGCAATGCTTCCAATAAGCAGATCTTTTCCGGCTGCCATATTTCGATACTTGTTATAAAATTCAGTATCCTTTATGCTCTCCATTCTTCCCCTGTTATATGCTACAAGCATTGCCCACTCAATATCTGCTGGTACATTCAGCAATTTAAGCTCATTCACATCGACAGAAACGATATAAAATTTTGATTTTTCATAGTCACAAATCAGTGTCAACGCCTGACCTGGATCTGTTCCCATATAAAAGCCTCTGCCAAAATCACACTGTTTCCGGCTCTTCGGCTCAATAACTCCTTCTATGCCGGATTTCGATCCATGATAAAGCAGCACCTTTCCGTGAACAGCTTCTATTTTTTTTGCCGCTTCCGCAATTTTCTCCAACGTCATATCATAAACCGGAACTGCCCGTGCCTTACACAGCTCATGCAATCTCATCTGCGCCAGTTTATTAGGAACAGCCCGGCCGTTTTCCCAGCGGTTCACGGTTGCAAAAGACACATTCATATGCTCTGCGAACTCGGTCTGACTCATGTTCAAATAAAACCTGATTTTTTTAATCAAATTTCTCATGTCGCTTCTCCAAAATATAACATTATTTATAATGTAAAATATATCAGATGTTATGTTTCGTGTCAATGTATCTACCAGAATCCACTTCATACCATGCTGTCAATATGTTGTCGTTTATTCTTTGCATCTTTTTTACTTCTCTAGAAACACCTCTTTTCAATAACACTTATCATAATGTTCACTTACATTTATATTATACACCAACCAGTCCAGCAACATGAAGAGCATTTACCTATAAAAATAGCGCATTATATTTAATGCGCTATTTTTACCATATGCTTTTATTTTCTGCTCTCTGCCAGCTCCCCAAGCTTCCCAAGAATCTCCTTCGCCTTCTCGATCATCGGCTCGCAGTTCTTGTTCTTCTTTCCTTTTTCCTGGTAGAACAGGACCGGTTTCTCGCCGCCCTGGGCGAAGCGGAGCGCGGTCTTGTACTCTGCGATCAGCGCCGGGATCTTTGTGACATCGAGTTTCGCTTTCGGGTAGAGCTCGATCCTGATCTCCTGGGTGTTGATGTCCACCTCGGTCACGTAGGCGCGGTGCGCCATCGCCTTTAACTCCGCAACCCGGAGCAGATTGTCCACGGATTTCGGGATATCGCCGAACCGGTCGATCAGCTCATCCTGCATATCCATGTACTCGTCATCCGTCTCGATGGCGGAAATTCTCTTATAAACATCCAGTTTCAGATACTCATTCTTGATATATCCATCCGGAATAAACGCGTCGATATCGCAGTCCACGACCGTCTCAAACGTCTCCTCTTCCTCCTGTCCGCCCTTCAGAGCGATGACTGCCTCATTGAGCATCTTGCAGTAAAGGTCATATCCGACCGCCTCCATGTGTCCGTGCTGCTCCGCACCGAGGATGTTTCCCGCACCGCGGATCTCAAGGTCCCGCATCGCGATCTTGATGCCGGAGCCGAGCTCCGTGAACTCGCGGATCGCCTGGAGACGTTTTTCCGCGTCCTCCTTCAGCATCTTGTCGCGCTTGTACATGAGGAACGCGTAGGATGTCCGGTTCGAACGCCCGATCCGACCGCGGATCTGGTAAAGCTGGGAGAGGCCCAGCCGGTCCGCATCCTGAATGATCATCGTGTTCGCATTCGGAATATCGAGTCCCGTCTCGATGATCGTCGTGGAGACGAGCACATCGATGTCACCGTTGATGAAATCCAGCATGATCTTCTCGAGCTGGTGCTCATTCATCTGACCATGTGCGAATGCCACATTTGCCTCCGGAACAAGCGACGCCACATGGTTTGCCACCTCGTCGATGTTGCTGACGCGATTGTATACATAGTACACCTGACCGCCGCGACCGAGCTCCCTGTGGATCGCCTCGCGGATCATCTCGTCGTTGTACTCCATGACGTACGTCTGGATCGGCACACGGTCCACCGGCGGCTCCTCGAGAACACTCATATCGCGGATCCCGATGAGACTCATGTGCAGCGTTCTCGGGATCGGCGTCGCCGTCAGAGTCAGAACATCCACGTTCTGCTTCATCTGCTTGATTTTCTCCTTGTGTGTCACGCCGAACCGCTGCTCCTCATCGACGATCAGAAGTCCCAGACTCTTGAACTGCACATCCTTGGAAAGCACCCGGTGCGTGCCGACCACGATGTCCACATATCCTTTTTTCAGACCTTCGATCGTCTTTTTCATCTCTCCGGGCGTCCGGAACCGCGACATCATGTCCACGCGGACCGGGAAATCCTTCATTCTCTGGACGAACGTATTGTAGATCTGCTGCGCCAGGATCGTTGTCGGGACCAGGTACACGACCTGTTTTCCTTCCTGCACCGCCTTGAACGCCGCGCGGAGTGCGATCTCCGTCTTTCCGTATCCCACATCTCCGCAGATCAGGCGGTCCATGATCTTCTTGCTCTCCATGTCCCGCTTCGTATCGTCGATGGCAGTGAGCTGATCGTCCGTCTCATCGTACGGGAACATCTCCTCGAATTCCTTCTGCCAGACCGTATCTGGTCCATACTGGAATCCCTCCGCATCCTGTCTCGCCGCATAGAGCTGCACGAGCTCCTTCGCGATCTCGCGGACTGCCGTGCGGACCTTCGTCTTCGTCTTCGTCCACTCGGTCCCGCCGAGCTTGTTTAACTTCGGGACCTTTGCGTCCGCGCCCGCATACTTCTGGATCCCCTCCAGGCGGGTTGCCGGGAGATAAAGATTTCCACCGTCCCCGTACTCGACCTTGATGTAGTCTTTGATGACATGGTCCCGCTCGATCTTCTCGATTCCCTTATAGATGCCGAGACCATGACTCTCATGCACCACGTAGTCGCCGACAGAGAGTTCGGAGAAGCTGCTGATCTTCTTTCCTTCGTAATTATATTTTTTTCGCTTTTTCTTCCGCTTTTCCACGCCGAACATGTCGCCCTCAGTGATGACGACGAACTTGATCAGCGGGTACTCAAACCCCTTATGGAGTTTTCCGTAGGTGACCAGAATCTCCCCGGGTGCCACCGGGCGCCCCGCATCCTCCGGGCAGAAGGCGCGGAGGTCATACTCCCTTAAATCTCCTGCGAGGCGGCTCGCTCTGGTCCTTGACGCGGAGAGGAGGACAACGCGGTATCCGTCCTTCTTCCATCTCGTCAGGTCCTTGATCAGGATCTCGAAGCTGTTCTGGTAGGAATTTAAGTTCTTTCCGGTCAGGCTGTACTTCGCCTTCGGAGTCATGCCGGGGAGTCTCTGGTCGAGTCCGGTCATGAAGATCGTGTGCGGCGTGTGCGCGTCCGCCAGGATCGTTTTCGAAGAAAACAGGAGGTCCGCCTGCCCCGGCAGGATATAGCCCTGTTCCAGGCGGTGGGACATGCTCTCCCGGAATTCCGTCTCGACGGTCTCCGCTTTTTCCTTCATCCGCTGGGGCTCATCTAAAATTAATGCCAGGCCAGATGCCTGTTTCTTTTCGGCTGTTTTTCCGGCCGCCCTTGCCGTTTTCTTTCCTGATGTCTTCGTCCCAGCTGTCCCAGTATCACTCTGATCTACGTTCCCGCCTGATTCTACTGTCTTCTTTCCTGCCTCTTCAGCTTCAGTTTCAATAACTCCCACTTCCGCCTGTTTTCCTGTTTCTGTCGCAGAAGACATCAAAGTGACCTTAGCGCCGACTTCTTTCATATAGTCAAGAAATGAAACCGTATCTTTACAGAAATACCTGATATACGCATCCAGCGTCTGGACATCAAAGCCCTCTTTTAAGGATTCCACAAGCTCCCCGACAGCCCGCCTGATCCGCGTCGCCTCCTCCGGCTTTTTCTGGTCGCGGAAGGTCTTTTCCTGCTTCTTTCCCTCCGCTTCCAGGCGCAGGATCCCGTCCTCGATATGTTCCTTCGTGAGGATCAGTTCTGCTGCCGGATAGATCGTGACCTCGTCCATCTGCTGGATCGACCGCTGGCTCTCGGCATCAAAGGAGCGGATGGAATCCACCTCATCTCCCCAGAGCTCGATCCGGACCGGGACCTCCTCCGTGAGCGGAAAGACATCGAGAATTCCGCCGCGGACAGAAAACTGTCCCATTCCATCGACCTGTCCCATCCGCTCATAGCCCATGTTCGTGAGCTGTGTCTTGATCTCCTCGATATCGAGCGTCTGTCCCGCCATGATGTTCAGACAACTCTCCCTGATCATGGAGAGCGGAAGAAGGTGATCCATCAGACCGTCCACGGTTGTCACGACAACGCCGCCTTCATCCTCCAAAAGGTGTTTAAACACCTGCATCCGCTGTCTTGTCAGGAGATTTCCGTGGATATCAGAGCTGTAAAACAGAAGGTCTCTCGCCGGGTACAGCCAGGTATTCGGCTCAAAATAGCTGAAATCATCGAAGATCTCCTTCGCACGGGTATCGTCATAGGTCACAACGAGCCGCCACGGATTGTCCTTTGAGAGTTCATACATGACATGAACTTTCTGGGAATCCGTCACGCCGCTGACCTGGATCGGACCTTTTCCTTTATCCATATCCTGTTTCATATCGGTATACTCCGCCAGCTCCGCGAGCGGATTTGCAAAAACTTCAGCCATGGTTCCTCCTGTTTTTATTCGTTTCCTGTCCGATCATATTTCTGATTCTATTCCAGTTAGTGTGCATAGGCATTCTCCGCACGCACACTGCGGCAAAATTTTGCCAATGCTTCTTTTATTTTTCTTCTTTCTTCCGGTTATGATCATTCATCGCCTGCGCGATCCCGACATTCACGATCTCGCAGACTGCGTCGGCCGCTTCCTTCACGGCGTCATCCATCGTCGCCTGCTCTTCCTTTGAGAAGTGTCCGAGCACATAATCTGCAAGATCCATTCTCGCCGGTTTCTCACCGACTCCGACCTTCACGCGCGGGAATTCCTGGGTTCCGAGATGTGCGATGATGCTCTTGATTCCGTTGTGACCGCCGGCACTTCCCTTTGCGCGGATCCTTAACTGACCCGGAGCCAGACTGATATCATCGTACACGATCAGGATATCTTCCGGATCCACCTTATAATAATCGGCCGCCGCGCGGATACTCTCCCCACTGGAGTTCATATACGTCTGCGGTTTCATGAGGATCACTTTCTCCCCGCCGATCACGCCTTTTCCGCAGAGCGCCTTGTGCTTCTTCTCAGAGATGTCCGCCCCGATCTTCTCCGCCAGAGCATCCATCACCATAAAACCTGCATTGTGTCTTGTATTTTCATATTCCTTTCCCGGGTTTCCGAGACCTGCAATTATTAACATTTTTATCTCCTTTTTTTCTCCGCTCTCCGCGGCAGTAAGTTTTTATCGCTGTTCGTAACTGTTCCATATCTTCGCAGTTACCATTCTTTCATTCGTTTCTTTCTGCAACGCACTTAAGGGGGATTTTTCAGTCCCCCGGTTTTTCCATTTTATCAGCTTTACCTTGTCTGCGCAAGGCTGAACTTGGCCACATTATAAAAAGATCCTGCTGCCACACATGAGCAGGATTTCGGCCCCTTTTATTTGCCGGGAAGTTTCACAAGAACTCGCCGGTAAGTAAAAACTGCCGCCACCAGACACGATCCCGGATGAGATCTCTCTGATCTCCCGGAACGTCTCTGCTGACGGCAGTTTTTATGTGATATACTCACCTTTTCATACTCCGGCAGGTACCCCCTAAGTACCGTCCGTACATTTCCCCGGATCATGCTTTCGCATTATCTCCAGCATCCATTCGGTTGTACGGAATTTCATACTCCATAGCTTACCATATTCCTTCATATAATGCAATCAATTCCATTAAATACAGGGCTTTATGTGTCATATGTATGCTTTTTCTGAATTTGTCTGTATATTTTTTAACAATCTTTAATTTCTCTCCCGCTCCAGGATCGTATATTTCTTCTCCATCCGTACCGGATGCATACTCTCTTTCGTCCGTCTCAGATTTTCCAGTCCCATATCATCTTCCCGGTTCACCAGTCCTGTCTCCGGATATGAATGGAGCAAAAACTCTTTTTCCAGATAATTGTACAGACCGCGAAGCTCAGTATCTGCCTTTTCCACATGTGTCACCGTCATATCGGTCTCCTTACACTCCGTTCCCATGGAAAATGCCTCCAGGATCCCGTTCACACGCACACCGGCAATCGTGATCTCCGCTTCCCTGCAGAATCGGATTGCTTCCCGTATCCCGGTCTCCTCACTGTCCAACCGGTTCAGAGCATCATCACTTTCCTTTTTCGATGACCAGCGATCCAGAAACTGTAAAATCTCCGGTTCATCTTCCGGTCCAAGAAGAACAAACTCTGCCCGGTCTCCATAGTCTCTCTGGAATCTGGAGATCCTGTTTTTCATTTTTGAATATTTCCTTCCGGGAAGAAGACGCATCTCCTCCCCGGAATAAATATAATCAAAGCTGTCCCTGTCCTCCACAACCTCATACTGAGCCGGATCCGGATCGATCGCCGCCAGCGCTTCCTCATCCACAAGGTACATATGCATCCTGACACCTGTCTCCGTAAAATGCTCCTGCAGTCTCAGAAAATTTTCCCGCATATGTTCAATTCTGCAGACCGGGACCATGGTTGCCAGCGCATCATAATCGATCTTCTGCAGCCATAAGATTCCTTTATCATCTGCAAAATACTTTGTTTCATAGTACGGACGCCAGAGCAGGTGATATGCCAGATGCGATTCCGCGCAGCCTGTCGGCCGCAGAGAAAAATATGGTTTCAGCCGGATCAGTGCCTCACCGGTGAGTGTCTCAAATTTCATCATGACCCGGACACCTCCCCGGAACCAACCTTCTCTCCAAAGAGCAGGAAGATCACCGCTGCTGCCAGGATCACACCTCCGGCGATCGTAAGCCCCATCGCTACTCCGTTTACATAGATCACGCCAAAGATGAAGGACCCGAACACCTGGGACATGTTTTCAAACAGGCTGTAAACTCCCATCGCCCTGTCGTATCCGTAGTTTTGTACTTCTTTCATATCGGTATAATATGTGGACTGGGCCGGAAGTCCATAACTGTCCGATGCGCCGAGAAGAACAAGAAGGACCATCAAGGTCGGAATTCCCGGCCAGACCGCATAGAGCAGGAATGCACCGGCATAGAGAACTGCGGCAAGTGCCAGGGATCCTTTCTGTCCGATTCTTCGGATCAGCTGCTTTGTGAGGAAGCCGCCAAGACAGATAATGCAGACACCGTTGATCAGGTAAGAATATCCGATATTGGTCTCTGTCATTCCAAGTTCCTCTCCGAGAAGCGGATACAGATAGGAAAGGAAATATCCGCCTGCAACCACCGGGATCACGATACCGATGAAATACAGAAGCACATGCGGCGACATGAGGAACTTTACCGTGGACATGCTGCCCTGGATCTGTTTCTCTGAAGCTGTCTCTTTTTCCATGACTTCGGAATTTCCGACGCTCTCACAGCCATCAAAAATATACAACACGCTGAAGAAAAGTGAGAGAAAACTCAGAACTCCGACGATCATCAATGCCGACCGGTAGGTCATCCAGTTGATCAGAAAAGCGCCGAATACAACGCCACAGTTTACACCACTTAAGGAAGCCGCCGTGTACCCGGTAAATCCCTCGCTCTTTTCCTGTGGATCTTTCTCCGCGATCATGACCTGGATGATCAGAAGCAGGAAGCCCCATCCGGCTCCCATCACGCCGTTTCCGATGATAAAGGAAGTGATTGTCGGAACTACTGCACGCATGCAGAGTCCCACAACAAATAATATACTTCCGATAATCGCAGTCTTTCTTCTTCCGATACCTCTGAGGACGGCGGAACCGCCGAAGGAGGTCAGCGCACCGAATAATACCTCTGCGGACAGTGCAATGGAAACAAGCATTGCCGGGGATAATCCGAACACTGACTCCGTCTCCGCCTGTTTCATGATATAGATCGGAAGGAACGCCTTCGGAATGTTCGTGATGAAGAAGATCAGAAACACCTGGATCCTCAGCATTGCGACCGGAATACAGGTTTTATCTCCGCCTGCAGCAACAGCCGCTCTTCTCTTTTCCTGTCCGCGTCCAAAGATCAGAAGTTCTGATACAATAAGGATCATCGTGATCGCTAATACCGCGGCACTCGTCATAATTTCCAGGACCATTCTCCAGTTATCCTGCTGGAAATTATAAAGATCTGTTCCGACCTCCATGATCCCCACTGCCTCACCGGCAGAGTTTAAGATCGGAGAGTTTGTAAAGATAAAGCTTCCTTCACTGCTGGAAAGTCCCATGTATGTCATCTGCTCATGGGTCTCCAGAATGTGCTGCTCATCTGATCCCTCAAACGACCAGTCATACGGATAGATGGCTCCGACATAATCTTCGATCGAATAGGTGGACGTGATCATTCCATCCTGGATCCGGTAGATCACACAGTATAGATCATTGATCTGCATTTCACCCGAGGCAAAGATTGCCCGGGCAACCGACCGGATCGCCTGATAATCCTCGCCTTCATAGTCCTGGATCGAATGGATGTTTTCAAGTTTATCTCCCGGGATCAGCTGGGCCGCAAGACCTGAAACGCTGGTCGTTCTTCCGGTAATTTCCTCCGTCATACGAGTCGTCCAGTCCTTTAAGACGATCATCGTGAACAGTGCCGTGAGGATTGCCGTTCCTGCCAGCATTCCCGCAACAATATGTACGAACTGGTCTTTGCTCCTGAAAACCTGACAGATTCCATAGAACAGAAGGACCACCGCTGCAAGAACACAGAGTATCGCTCCCGCCCATACAGCGGCAGACCGCATCATTAAGGAATTTGTGAGTGAAAATTCTGTCAGATATTCTGCCTCTTCCCCCGATTTTACAGAGATCACTCCATAAGTGTCTGTGGTTGCCAGCCGGTCTTCAATATCAAAATTATAGTAGATCGGGCTGTCTTTCAGTTCTTCCTCACTCAGTTCCTCCGGATCCACACTTCCGTTCATGTTCATCACGAGAGAGGCTGTCGTCTCGTTTTCTGCAAGATAGATCCCTCTTGTGCCAATATCCGCGAAATATAATTTTCCATCTGCCGAGTAATCGATATACCATGGGATCTGAAATGTGTCCACATCCGCCGCGTACATTTTCCGGAATGAACCGTCCGCCTGTTCCTCGTAGATCTCTCCACGTTTCGTCAGATACGCACAGAACCCGGTTGACGGATTGACAGCAAAGTCCACAAGATACTGTTCGGCCTCCTCATACGGAAAATGGCGCAGTTCCCCATTTTCACTCATGATGGAAAATCCGTCTCCGATAAACTGGAACCAGACAATTTCCCCGTTTAATTCATCGATCCGGTTGATCGTGTTTTTGTATACACGTTCATCCTCATCATACTGGATATCTGCTACGACCTGGACCATTTTCCCGTTCCGGTCATACTTTAGGATTCTCTCCTGCTCCATTTTCCGGCTTCCGGCGCGCCGCACATCCAGAAGATAGATGCTGCCATCTGTCCCCGCATACATCTGTTTCGCGTCAAAAAAGCCATTCTGGCTCCTTGTTCCTTCCAGAATAAACTCGACCTGACGGTCCTTGTTGACCCGGTACAGTCTTTTTCCGGATTGGTCCGCCACAAAGAGCGAATCGTCCCCACCATTGATCACACGGTATACGGTATCTGCCGTCACCGGCTGAAACGGGTTGATCTCCAGCAGATCTCGGTTCCACCACACTGTAACCATCAGAACCAGGAAAAGCAGGATCCCGACCTTCCATCTTTTTTTCATATTCATCCCATCCTTTCCACTGTCACCTGGTATCTTGGCTTCAGATCATATGGTGCCAGCCTTCTCTTGTAGTTTCTAAGTCCTTCAATCCCCATGTCCTCGGTGTAATTGATGATCCGCACATGTTCCGGAAGTTCTTTCAGCAATTCTGTCTGCAGATACTCGTCAAGTCCGCGGTACCCGCGGCAGTTTTTCTTAAAGAGGAACACAAAGGTATCCCCCTGGATAATCCCGGCCGCATACCCGATATCCGTTCCGTCCGAGTTCACGATGATCCCCCGCATGGTTTCAGGTTCCGATGCCTCAAGAAATTTTGAGATCGTATCCTTTAAACATCCGCTCGTACAGGTGAAACACGAATGCCAGCCGCAAAAGGCACGGGTTACGATATCCCGGCATATCAAACCGTCCGAAATCTCCGCCTGCCGGATAACCGGATGATAATTTCTGATAAAATATCGCTTATTGTATCGTTCCCCCGGTCTTTCAAATGCCTGTTCCAGTTCTTCCCGCCGGTAAATGTAATCACTGTAAGCTTCATTCGCTGAGATCCGGACATGATATCCGGAAAGCTTTCGGTACCAGGGCAGTTCTTCCTCTCTGACATCCATGAATATGAGTTTCCGTACGTCCGTCTTGTTTTCTTCGTAAAGCCTGTCGATAAGAGCCTGGAACGATTCCTCACGGTATGTCCCCAGAGGCATGTAGTGGTAAGTTATCTTCCGGATCCGGTCATAGATCCGGATGCAGAAGTAATCCATTTCAATCTGATACTCTGCCATGCAGACATCCCGCCATGCCAGGATACTTTCGACGGATATCGTGGACGGAAAGATCCCGTCCATACATCCGGCATGCTTTTCATATTCTTTTCTGGCAGAATCCGTGAATTCACAATACCCTGACATTATCTCTTACCCATCAGAAATCCTCGATATACACGTTGATCTCCGATGTATCCTCCTTTATGTAATACTGGTTGCACAGATACAGATATTCCCGCGCTGCGTAATCTCCCTGTGAAACCTTTAAAACCTCCACAAAACATCTTCTCGCCTCGTAAAACCGCTTTGCCATAAAATGTCTGACTCCGGCTTCAAAGTTCTGCTTCGTAAGTTCTTTAATCTCTCTCAGGGATTCCTCATCCCCGTCGTAAACGTCATAGATCTTTTCGAGGGAATTTGTCGCGCTGACATGGATCATTCCCAGGATCCTCGCATGATAACGCTCCTCAAAGTCCTGAATGCGGCTCACTGCTGTTCCCGTTACAAGGATTCTCGCCTTATATTTCCAGGCAATTTTTCTCAGATAATCGATCATGGAAATCTGTTCTGAAAGCGTAACCTCTGAAAGTCTCCGGTCATGTCCAACAATTCCCACCATCTGACTTCCGATCGAAACTGCGAAGGCAAGCTCTACTTCCGCAAATTCCGGAATACGCCCTGCCTTTTTCTCCTCGTTTAATTTCTGGCAGATACTGATGGCGCTGTCCACGGCATTTTTTCCGACCTTCGTATAGATTGCACTGAGTCCGCCGTTAAAGTAGGAATCCACCACTCCGCTGTTTCCAATGATGACCGGTACACTGAGCTGGTACACTCTGTTTAAGAATCCAAACAGCTTCTCTGCGTCCATCCGCCTCGTTTTTTCCTCGAAATTATTGATTTGCATCCGGAGAACTTCCAAAGGCACCGTTCGGTTATCCCCCAGACTAATCTCTTTGATGTTCTTTTTCCCCAAAATTTCGAAGATTGTGGACGGAACAAATTTGTAATATCCTTCATTCAGATCCGTGATTTCCTGAATATGGGAACTGATGTTGAACGACATCCGGTTGAACACCGCCGAGATTTCCCCGATCTCGTCCCGGCTTTTGATCGGAACCTGCACACCAAGTTCTCCATTCGCCATCTTTTCTACGCTGTTTTTCAGGATTCTGACCGGCGCTATGATGCTGTGATTAACGAGAAGAAGGAGAACGAGGAAACATCCCATGATCAGCCCAGCCATGATCAACAACAGGTTTTTGATGTTATATTTCAGAAATGTCTGAATCTCGTCCATTGTAAAGTCAACACCGACAACAGCAACCGGAGTTCCTGTATGGTCCTTGATCGGAACATACGCCGATGCCAGATATCCGAGCTGGGTCATCGTTGGTTCCAGTTCATTACTTGGTTCTCCCGTTTCCATTGCTTTCTTTGCAAGCTTAAAGTTATCATCCCAGTCTCCTCTGTCACCCAGCTTTGCAATATACTTTGTCTCGTTGACCGCAGAGGCATCAAACAGATAGACCGTTGAATCCTCGGACACCGGCTTCACCACATAGAGATAAAGCACCCCTGACTGCTCCTTGATATTGTCCAAGATCGCCGCCATCCGTTCATATTCCGCATCTTTTTCCCGCGTTATGCTGTATCGCACCATTTCATCCCCGTCCAGATAGGACGCGGCAAGCTTCGCGATCGTTACCGCCTCGCTGGCATACCGTTTCATCATGGAACTCCGGTATGCCTGATATGTCATTGTTCCGACGGAAAACATGATGATAGCGGCAAAAGCAAGAAACAGCACCGCAAATTTCGCCCGAAGGCCAAAGATCCTTTTTTTCATAATCTGCTCACTTCCTAAGGTATCTGTATATTCGTCGTCCCCGGATTTGTGATCTGGATCACTCCCCCGTAAGCACACATCAGTTTCGAACTCTGATTAAGTGCCGGTGTGTTTCCGATCAGGACTGTGGGCGAGCCCGGGGCCCACGGGGCAGGAATTACCGGCACGCACGGCATCGGGGTTAAAACACCGAATGCGGCCGCCGTTGCGGATGCCACTGCCGGATTCGCAAGTGACTGGCACATTCCAAACGGCATGATATTTTTCATCGGAACATTGTCCATGATCGTCGCTGCCGGCATCGATGAAACTGTCTTTTTTTCAGGAGTGACTATCAGAGTGGATGGTGCCATCCCAAAACTGCAGGTACACATGGCACCGCCTAATACGCAAAATCCCATCTCTTACCTCCCACTTTCTTCCTGCACTGCCTGAATCTCCGCAAGAACTTTTTCCATCGGATCCCCTGCGATCCTCCGGAGCAGAAGTGCCTCTGCCGTCTGCGTATATTTCATCAGATTTAAGAGCGTTTCCCCGACAATCCCTTCATCCGGAAGTTTTTCTGCATCCAGCGGAAGCACATATCTGAAATCCACCCGCTGCGGCTGTCCATCTGCCGCAGGGACATAAACGAAGTGTCCCATCAGTGTCAGCAGGTTCATCTGATTTGCAAAAGTTAAAAGCTCCTCCGCCGGAATTTCCGAAATATCCGGTTCAAGACTGAAATAGATCTGAAGATACTTTGTATACTCTGCATCTTCCTCCGGGAGATCGATATAGGTAAATACAACTGTCGCCTCATAGTCTTCCTCCATCGGAAGTACCGCTGCCAGAACAGGATTTGCCATATCTTCTCCGATCACTTCCGTCTCCCATTCCATCTCCTCCAAAAATTCAGCCAGAAATTTCAGATCTGCTGTTTTTCGTTTTCGTTCCATATGAACTCCTGCCTCCTTTATTCACCTGCTCCAAAGGCTTTGCTCATCTCGTCTAAAAGGTCCTCCTTGCTCGGTGCATCGATCAGGGAGACCATGTTGGCCGATGTCCCGAGGATCATGTTTTCGGCATAATCATAGCTCTCCGCGATCTTCCTTATCTGACCTGCATCTGCCTTATTGAGATCGACCTTTCCCTCTCCATCCAGATACTGGGAAACTTCTGCCATATTGTCGTAGATATGTTCCGCATATTTATTTCGGAATACCTCTTTATTTTCCTCGGAGCGACGGTCTCCGGACATACTCTTATACCTATTTCTTGCCCAGCTGAATGCTGTTTTTCCGGCGCTGAACACACTGTTTCCGGCCTTAATTCCACTGGAAACAACTGTGCCGATGCCGGTAAAAAATCCGGAAATATTCGCCGCGACATCAACTCCCTGCTGAATGATCGCGATGATCTTTTCCCGGCGGATATTCTTGTGTTTATGGATCGCTTCCTTAATCTCATCATACTGCTCGATACTCTCTGCCTCTTTTGCCTTATAGTAAAGATGGCGCTTGCTTCCCTGTTTTTCGGCTGCAGCGCTCTTCATGGCTTCTCTCGCATCACTTCCGGATCCCACCATTCCACGATCTTCCCTGTAGCCGAGCTTCTTGCGGTCAAGTTTTGCTTCTCCGTCCTTTCCCTCGCTTATAAATCCATAAAGACTTTTTAATTCCGGGTCGGATGCATATTTCTTTTTCCGCTTGAGCATTCGGGCTTTCAGAAGCTTTTTCTGTTCCCGAAGCTTTGCCATTCTCCTTCTGCTCATAAACAGCTGATATCCTTCACTGAAAAAACTGATTGCATTTTTAACAAGTCCAATGACCGGTCCCACAAAAGGAAACTCTGTCAGAAGAGAAACGACTTTTCCGACTGAATCTGTTGCCGTGGACAAGCCCTTTGTTATGATACTGACTGCAGTATCGATGGCATTCTGGCTGTTCATCTTATCAATGTTTTTTACGTATTCGACTGTATCTTTGATAAGAACCACGGTATTCTTGACCAGATCAACCATTCCATCAAATGGATCCTCTTTCTCGTCCTCCACTGGTTTCCCGGCTTTTTTGTCTTTGAACTTTTTCAGTTCACCCTTAAAATCACCAATGCTCTCTTTGGCCTCATCATATCCTTCTTTCATTTCTGAATAAGGTTTTATCTCATCATGCAATTCCTCGGCATCTTTTTCCGTCATTCCGAATCCGCCAAGTACTTTCGCCTTCAGCCTGTCGATCTTTCCCGGTTTGTCCCGGTATCCCGGATTGTCCTCAAACACACGGACTTTTCTCAGAAGCTGCATCATCGGAGTATTTTTTCCTATAAGTTTAAAACGTTCGATAATGCTGTTTCTTTTCGCAAGCTTCGGATCGTTCGCGATCGTCTTTTTACGCTCTTCGATCGAGTCTAAAAGTTCACTGTAAAGGCGTTTGCAGGTTTCGAGGCGTGCTCTTGCGATTTCATAATTTTCCTTATCTTCCTCCTTTACACTGCCGCCGGACGCCATCTGGCTATAACAGTCCTCGGTTCCGGCTTCAAGCATCGAGAGCTCAAAAAATTTCCGGTCCGCCGCATCGCGGATCTCATTTAATTTCTGGAGTGAATTTACAGATTCCACCGTCTCTTTTGTAAAGGCAAAGCGGTTCTGATATTCCCGGAACTGCTCACTTCTGGAGATCATTTCCTTGCTGTAGTCCTCCGAAGTTTTTCCGGCTCTTTCCGGAGCTGGTTTCTCCACTGCTGTCTCCGGCTCCGCCGCGTCCTGCTTTTTCCCTGCCATAGCTGCTTTTGCCGATGGATCTCTCTTTGCTTTTCCTGGATCTTTCTTCTTTTTTTTACTAAACAAGCCCATAAATCATCTCTCCTTTCAGCGCATCAATCCCGGATCAGATCATAATATTGACCAAAATCATCTCTCTGAAGGTTCTTTCCCGATTTTTTCATCTCTTCACGCAGGCATCCGAGAATCTGGCTCATCTCCACCTCGGTCCCAGCCGCTGCCGCCTTAAAGGCCGCCGCTATCGCAATGTTTTTGATACTGCTGCCGGAAAGTTCAAACTGGGATGCCAGATATTCAAAATCAACCTCACTGCTCACCGGTGTTTCTTTCGGGTAGACCCGCTGCCATATCTCCAGTCTTCTTTCGGCATCAGGCAGTGGAAATTCGATGATAAACCGGATTCTTCGCTTGAACGCTTCATCAAAATTCTGGAAATAGTTTGTCGCCAGGATCACGATGCCATCATATTCCTCCATCTTCTGGAGGAGATACGCCGTTTCCGCATTCGCGTATTTATCCTGCGCGTCCTTTACTTCGGAACGCTTTCCAAAAATCGCATCCGCCTCATCAAAAAACAGGATGCTCTGACTTTTTTTCACTTCATCGAACAGCGCACCGAGATTCTTTTCCGTCTCCCCGATATACTTTGACATGACACTGGACAGATCTGCTTTGTAAAGCTCAAGATGGAGCTCCCGTGCGATCACCTGGGCACCCATGGTCTTTCCGGTTCCGGGCGGACCGCAGAACATCATGGAGACTCCTCGTCCGTATGCCATCTTCGTGGAAAATCCCCATTTTCCGTATACCTGATGGCTGAACTCGATCTGGTTGCAGGCATCCTTCAGCATCGCTTTCCTGTCCGGCGGAAGGATCAGATCATCCCACCCATATGCCGGTTTGATTCTCATAGCCCGTTCCCCAAGGCGATGCGTCACCTGTTCCCTGCACGCCTGATACAGGGCTTCCTCTCTGTCTCCATTGGAGTCTTCGGAACAGTTCTCTGCCGCTTCCATGATCTGTCCAGGGAGAAACGAGAATTTCCCCGCAAGTCCCCATAATTTTCTTTCATTTTCCCGGAAGATCTCCGGTTCCGCTTTCGGATACCGCCTGAAAGCTTCACGCCACAGAGCAATTCTCTCCTCCGTTTCCGGTGCTTTTATCTCAAGTTCCACAGCTGGTGCAGGAAAACTTCCGATCCCCCCTGTCCACTTTCTGTCAGAAAGAACCACCACCATCGGAAGTCTGCACAGGATCTTCTGAAGCATTGCCGACGCGTCTGAGAGGTCTTCCTCCCTGAACATGTTCTGAAAATTTCGAATGCATAAGACAGCCCGTCTTAAAATAGCTTCCCGAATCACATCCGACAGACAGTCTTTTCCCCGCTCCCCGGTAAGTTCTCCTGCATCTGCCTCCAGACAGAACTGTCCGTTTTCCCGGCATGCGTGGCGGAGAAGAAATCTCTTTCCGGATCCGCCCGGACCATAGAGGTAAAGGATCCTGCTTTCACCTTCGCGCTTCAGGAAAGAGACGATCTTTTCCTCAATCTTCTTTCCGACCGACAAGGGCTTATCCGCAAGCTGTCTTCCGTGGTACAGCCGGCAGAATCCTGCAAGCTCTTTCGCATCTGTTTCCGGTGAATAAAGGAACTGAAGGATCCTGCTCCTGATCACAAGACCCTGTTCTGTTACCGCTCTTGTCTCATCGAGTTCAAAAAATAGCTCAAATTTTTCCTTTTCGCGAAAAAATTCTTCAAAACAATCTCTTCTCGTCTCTCCCTCTCCTGTAAACAGCTGCATCGCAAATCCAAATGTCGGAACACGCATTCCGCGGTTCGCTGCAATTTCCGAAAGACTTTCCGCTGTCACATCATCTGTCATCGCCGTGATAGCAAGTCCCACACAGAAGCTCAGGAATCTTCCCGCCCCGGCAGTCCGGAGCAGATATGCCTCAGGGATGATCACTCTATGTGCCGCAGACCGGTCCGCTTTCTTCCCGATCTCAAAAATCTTCCGCTTATCTGTCCGGAGCATTTTTTCATCCTGATAGTGAAAAAGAAGTGACCGGGTAAGAAACATCCGCTCTGTTTCATATTCTTCTGTGCTCTGGTACCATTCCTCTGTCTGACTCATGTTTCTCCCCCTTTCCACTCATTTTTCATCGAAATCGATCCGGTTTACAATACCAGGCTCGATCTTCCTGCAGAAGTTCTTCTCAGCTGTCCGGATCTGACAGATCACCTTCTTCCCCTGACTTCTGACTTTTAAAGGCAGGAAAAAAGTTCCATCCCGGCGTACTTCCGTATACCTGTATTCGTATACTTTCGTCCCGGCTTTTTTATAAGCATGCTGCAGCTCCGGTTCGATCCGCAGCCGTTTATCTGTTCTTTCATATCCCACTGTGCGGAAGATTTCTGAATGATCTCCGGACGAATCTTCAATATAAAAATATTTTCCTTCCGGATTTTTCCCGGCCGGATCAAAAAGCTCCAGATGTGCTGCGTCTGCATCCGGATCATAATCCGCAAACAGACGGAGTGCAGATGCCGTATCTTTTACTGCGGCTCCGATCCGGATGCCCGGATGCAAAGTTCCCTCAATGCAGGTTGTCCCGTCCGGGATCGGGTAATTTTTTCCCGGACGCAGTCTTTTTTTCATAATGACTGCTTCTTCGCCCTGTATCCCCGCATCAAATTCTTCGGTTTCATATTGTTCTGACCGGATCTCCACATGAAGCGGCAGCCGACAGTTTACAAACACATAAAACCCATCTGCTTTCCGAATCGGACGGATCGTCCCATTCGCGATGATCTCGGTCGACGGGTCTGACAGCGGACGATCCGAAAAATCATCCCAAAGCTCCAACACCAGGGAAACCCTGTGCCTTACATGTTCCCCGCTCATCTTTTTTCCTCCAGACCAAAGTCGATGTCCATAACTCTTGCTGCTTTCCGGCTCTTTGTGGATTCGATCTCCACCGGTGCCGCCCGGTAAAATAATGACAGCTTGTATCCGGCATTCGGCACACTGTAGATCCGCATTTTATCTTCCAGCGTCAGATTCTGCATGCTGATCTCCACATCCAGCTGCTTTCTCAGTGCTGTCGGCTCCAAAGTCTCTCTGTCCAGACAAGGATAATCCGACAGGATCTGGATGATCCTTCCGAGGATCTTGTGTTCCTCGGACGACCGGAATTTGATATCACCGGTGGATGTCACTGTGATCATATAATATAAGTTTACATAACTCGGAGGATACTGAAGCTCTTCCGCTCCTCTCGCGATCATCGTGTTGACCCGCAGTTCCTCACTTTCCCGGATGTCATATAAGTGGATCCCCACGATATAATCTCCCCGGTCGGTCGGACTGCAAAGACCGATCGCGTCCGGATTCTGCAGGGTATCCGGAACAAGTTCTCTCCTTAAAAGTTTCACGATCGCCATTCCGACGTCCGCGATCGATGTGGATCTTCCCATTGCGTCCGCTCCTTTCTCTATCAGGCAGATCTGTCCGATCAGTCCTCATATCCGGGACCGATCCCTGTCTTTTTCGTTCTTCCCGGCACCTGCTCTGTATCTTCCGGTGCGCTTTCCTGCTTCCCGGAAGGATTTTCGGAAGCGGCAGCTGCCCCGGAAGAGCTTTCACTTTCTGTAGCCCCGGCTTCTGTTCCGGACGCTTCCGTTTCCGCCTCTGTCGGATTCTTCGCCGCGTCCAGTTCTGCCTTCGGTGTTAAGAGCACTCCATTCCGGAACTCACCTTCTGCCAGTACCTTTCCCGTTGCCGGATCATAAAGGACTCCGGACCCGGAATAAGTTCCCAGCTGGAACCGTCCCTCATAAGTCTTCGCACCGGTTTTATCGTACTCTGTTCCGTCTCCGTCATGGAGGTCCTCACGAAAACTGCCTTCGTAGATCAGCGCTTTCGTCTCAGGATCGTATTCCTTTCCATCTCCCGCGCGTTTTCCCTTGAGAAATGTCCCATCATAGATCAGATTCTTTGTTTCCGGATCATAAAGGCGGCCCTCTCCTTCATAAAGTCCCTTTGTGAAGGTTCCTTCGTAGAGAGTTTCTCCATTTTTTGAATCATAGAGGATTCCGGATCCCTCATATTGATCTTTTACAAAATTTTCTTCATAGATGCTCATCCCCGTCACCGGATCATAGAGCGTTCCGGATCCTTCATACTGATCTTTCGCAAAAGCTCCTTCGTACACCGTTGCTCCGGTCTCTGGATCATAGAGAATTCCCTCTCCCTCTTTCAGCCCTTTTCCGAAGCTTCCTTCATAGACAGGTTTCTCATCCTGATAGAGTTTTCCTTCCCCGTCATACTCACCGGCCTTGAATTCACCTTCATAGATCACTTTTCCCTGCTCATAAAGGCTTCCTTTTCCTTCATATTGTCCTTCGTGGAATTCACCTTCATAGAGAAGCTCTCCATCCTGGTACAGTTCACCTTTTCCTTCATAAATTCCTGCCTGGAAACCTCCCTGATACAGGATTTCTGTTCCTGCATAGAGCGTCCCTGTTCCTTCATACTGGCTTTCATGAAATTCTCCATCGTAGAGAAGCTCTCCATCCTGGTACAGGCTTCCTTTTCCTTCATACTGACCGTCTGCCACCTCGCCTCGGTATTCGATCATTCCGTTCTCATCATAAAGGACCGTCTGTCCTGCAACGAACTCGCCGTCCTCATATGTTCCCCAGCTGTCCGTCAGCCCGGTACTCCCGTACTCTTTTCCTTCTCCCTGCGGGATTCCACCGGAGAAGGCACCCACATAGACCTTTTTTCCATTCCGGTATAATGTCCCCTGACCTTCATACAGTCCTTTTTCGAAATTTCCTTCATAGAGGAGCATCCCATTCTCTCCGTAAAGAGTTCCCGCTCCGCTGTATCGTCCGCCGTCAAAGCTGCCTTCATAGATCAATGTACCGTCTTTATCATAAAGGCTGCCGCTTCCGCTGTACTTTCCGTCTGCAAAACTGCCTTCGTATTCCAATGTCCCGTCCTCGTAGTAGAGAGAACCTTTTCCCTGATACTTATTCTGGGAAAACTCGCCTGTATATTCCACACTGCCGTTTGTATAGAACAGGGTGCCTCTTCCCTCATACATCTCGTTTTCGAACTGACCTTTGTAAAGAATGTTTCCTTCATAATCAAACAGGGTGCCTGTTCCCGTGATCCGCCCGTCCGCTAACGGCCCGCGATAGAGAATGATGCCTGTCTCAGGATCCGTAAGCTTTACTTTTCCCGTATAGCCGTACTGCGCTGCCGTATTCACCGGGATTGTTTTCCATAAGAACTTCGCGATGATCACCGGATGCAGGAACTTAAAGTACAGGATCGGGAGCAGGATCACTGCGATCAAGATCGCTAACAGGAGTTTTTTCGCCGCGTAGTACCTGCCTACCGGAACATATTCCTTTAAAGATTCCGGTTTTTTCGAGACTGCCTTTTTTACCTCAGCCTGCACATCGGTAACTACCGTATTCACCAGCGTATTCGGATTTGACAATCTGCGGAATTTCAGACGCAGCGCGGCAAACGGACGCACCAGTGCGCGAAGGATCCTTCGCCACCCGTACTGCATCGTCTTTTTCCAGTCAAAATCATTCATAAAACGCATATGTCCTACTCTCCCGTCTGTCCTGCGGCACCTTGTCCTTCCGTCTCTCCGATCGTCAGTGTGCCGATTGATTTATAATTCATCGCCTCCGCTGCCTTGTTGGACGGATGGCGGATCGTATAGACCAGATATCCGATCAAAGCCCCCATCACAAGGATCAGGAGCAGATATTTCAGATATGAGATCACTTTTTTTATCTTCTCCCACAGGCGGAAACCGAAGCTCTTTGGTCTTATCTCCCCTGCGGCCTGCAAAATGAGCGCTTCCCGTGCTGCTGCCTCATATTCCTTTAAGACAGCTGCCATTCCGGAAAACGAGTCCTTCTCCAGTCTTTCAAAAAATGTTTCCAGAGGCGGACAGGAATGTTTTTCCAGCTCTTCCCGAAAGATATTCTTTAAAACTCCGGTAAGGCGCTCCGTGATCTCCCGCTCTGTCACATTTTCAAAACGGTCCGGCTCATGAAAAACATATGAAAACCGGATATCGCCGTTCTCTCCCGCCAGGATATTTCCTTCTCCCAGCACCTCGTACTGAAAATACGCCGGGAGATGCAGGAATACGAGTCTCTTCAAAATATTTCCCGCGATCATGATCCGTTCCTCAAACCCAGTGTCCTGAGACAACCTCTCTCTGAGCGGCATAAGATCAGAAAAGCGAAATACGATATACAGCCTGCCGTCTCTCGGAAAATATCCCATAAAATCGTCAAATGGATCATTTTCCTGCTGTGCCGCGAGGAATGGCAGAAATCTGTGGATGTCCGTCTCCTGCTTCAGGATCACCAGCATGCACTTTCCCTCTTCCGGGTGCTTTTCATCCCGTGCGATCAGGACATCCATCCGTTCTCCGGATTCGGCCATCCGGAGAATTTCATAGTCCCTGTTTAATGTCTGGATCCGCATGGCCTCTCCTCACCTCCTGTTTCGTATCATCGTTCTCTCATTCTCCGTCGCGCACCACCACATAGATGGATGCTCTAAGATTTTCATATGTCGTGCTTGCCGCCGTCACCTCAAAGATCCCCGGTGTGTTCGGCGCGGTATATTTTCCGTTCGGCTCGATCGTTCCGCCGTTCTCTTCCCGGATGTTCCATGTCACCGGTGTCGGCGAGATTCCCCGGAATTCCGGTTCAAGGAAAAAGGATTCCCTTGTCTTCAGATAAAGGATATCCGGACGGATCAGGAGAGCCGTCTCCTCCACATCATGGACCTTCTCTTTCGCATCCCGGAGCGCAGTCCAGTTTACCCGGACATACCGGTTCATGGTCGGTTCCACCAAACGCAGACCGATCCGGAATGTTCCGGTCTTTGCGTCCGCTTTCGCAGCCAGCTCCGCCCTGAACGGGACCTCATCCGGAAAGATCTCCGGTGAACCGTAGATCACGCTGTCCTCGTCCCGCACTCCGGTACACGCTCCGAGAATGATCGTCACATTTCCGAGCCCCAGCTCATGGGAGATATCCTCAGAGAAAAATCTCTGACCTGTATTTCCTCCGAGTCCAAGATCGAAGATCACATGACCCGTCGTCATGGTCGGTCCCTGATTTCTTCTGTCCTCCGCCTTTTCTCCATGGACCTCGTCGGAAACCGTCTGTTTCCCGGTCCCCTGAACATTTTCATTTCTGACGAGTTTTCCCATGATGTCCGCAAGAACATTGTTATATACGAACTGTTGGAACGGCATCGGCTCCATCGAATCGATCAGGTAGGACTCTCCCGCACGGATCACATAGATCTTTGCCAGATAGATGCTCTGCTGGTAATTATTTCTGAGAATATCCTCCATCGCGCTCCGGTAATAGTTTCTTCTGACCTCATCAGACACCCGCCCTTCTATGAGCTTCACTGTCTGTTTTCCGGCTGCCGCAGCCTCCGTTTCTCTTCCTCCGAAGGAAAGACGGAAACTTCCCTTTACGATATCCATGACTCCTTCCGCATTCTTTGCAGATCCAGCTTTTACCTGGTAAACGATCTCATACCGGTCTTCCTTCTCATGTTTTTCCTCATCAAACATGACCGTCATACGCTTTGCTCCGGAAGATTCCAGACAGGTAAGTCCCAGATCATAGGAAAAACGGATCGGCTGTCCCTGCCCCATATTTTCCACCGTGATCCTGAGTTCAAAGGTACTGCCGCAGACCGCGTACGCCGGACATGTCTGGGTGATCTTTACCCCTTTTCCCATATAGATCATGGATGTATTCTCATAAAAAGCCGCATCGGAAAGTACCATCTGGGATGGTTCCCGCTCTGTAACTGTCAGTTCATATCCTTCCTGATAACGGTTGTACTCCACCCCGCTCTCCCCGGTCACATTGTGGACAGGTTCCCGTTCCGTCTCCTTGTAATCCATGCAGAGATAAAGATACTTTTTCTCATCCCTGCTCCTGTTAAAGGAGTCAAAGCCATCGATCATGGACAGTTTTTTTACTACCGGCGTATCAACAACGATCTCGCGGCCGGAAAAATCCAGTGCCAGCCCAGGTTCCACAGAGATCGTCATATCATCGATCGGAACCACGTTCAGTCCGCACACCACTCCGCTTCCATACAAAAAGCGGTTCAGCATGCGCCTTTTATCATTCATATACCTCTGTTCCGTTTCAAAATCATCCACGGTCAGAAGCTTGCCGTAAAAATATTTATTTCTCTCAAAGGGAAAATACTTCATGTTTTTCATTGGCTGTATTCCTTTCTTCTGTCACTGTCCAATCCGTGAAAAATGCATTGCGGACAGTCCGTCCAGCTGCATCGGGCGGTACTCTCCAAGCCGGCTGTTGACACCAAGATAAGTGTGCTGATCCAGGAAAACATATGGGGTCAACAGAACGACCCGGCACTCTATATGGGCCGGGACCGCATGTCTGGCGATCCGGGCAAATGTCCGGTATTCTTTCTGATCTCCACTGCGTCCTGTATGGATCAGGACCGTCACCATATAGGGGCTGTCTCCGTACAGTTTCTTCCATCTCCGGGATTTCTCCGGATCTCCACTCTCCTGCATCTGATGATGTTCCACTACATATACTTCACAGTGGCTGTACAGCATCAGCATTTCCTTCAGGTACTCCGCAGTCCCCCGGATCCGGTAGAGCCGCAGGGCATTTTTCAGAAGATATCTCAACTGTTCCGGATTCCATGCCGGGATATCCTCAATGGACAGCCATTCTGCCATCCAGGAAAGAAAATCCGCCGGCGCACAATCGGGATCAAACAGCTCCGGGGTCTTCTCGATCTTCTCCGTCATCTCTTCATAGAAACTCTGAAAGATGCCAAGATACCGCTCCAGAAAATTCCGGTTTTTTCCGGTTCCCTGATAAACTTCCGGAAGCCAGGAGATCCAGCTCTGCTTTGGAAAATCAATCCGGATCTCCCTGATCCCGTCAAAATCCCCTGCCGGTCCCCCGGTCTCAAGAAGAAACCAGAGATATCTGCCTCTTACATCGAATAGCAGTACATCCTCATCTCCCCGGATCTCCTTCGCCAGATATGATCTCATTCGGTTTTTTTTCTCTTTCAGGGACAGCTCCCGGGATTTCAGGACCTCCTCAACCGGAGCACTTCCATTTTCCCAGACGAGAAAGCGGCTGTCGCTGCAGTAGATTGTCATAGCCCATCCACCGCTTTTTCCCTCGCATACCGTCCTCAGTCGATGCCAGATCATTTTCTCTTCCCGGCTGTCCAGAACTCTGGAGAAAAACCACCCTGGTTCCACTCCTGTCTGCTTCAGGATCCCGCCTGCAGCATCAAGTCCCTGTCCGGTTCCTCTCCGATAATCCATCGGTTTATTAAAGATAAAATATTTCCTGTCCTCTGTCATCTGGTACTCCCATCTTTCCTTTTAACCCGTATAGGATACGCTGAGCTGGATCTGATCCAGGACCGCAAGTCCTGCGGGAGGAAGAAAAACATCCCCGCTCACGTTCCGGGTGATCCCACGGCCTGCCGCGTCGATCGTAAGTGACCGGATTCCGCGGATCCCCTGCATTCCATCCAGAAATCCGTATAGTCCGCTGTATAATACCGGGCATCCAAAGTCTGAACAGAATTCTTCGAAATATCTCCGGATCTTTTCTTTTAACATCTGTTCCGTGTCCCGGTACCAGGCGACGAGTTCTATATCCGCATAGAGACGGATCCTGATATATTCCGGTTCTGCAATCTGAAGATCTGTTCCGAGTATCCTCTTTTTTTCCATATATTTCATGATATTGTTCCGGTATCCGGAGCTCAGCCCCGGACATGTTTCTTCCGACCACGGCTTTACAGCCGCCACGATCCGGTTATGTTCCCAATCTGTCTCCACAACTCTGGTCTGTTCGATCAGAAGACCCGGTGTGCGTTTCAGGAGTTCTTCGTAATCCGCTTTTGTGACCGCAGAATATTTTTTGGCAAGCTCTGTTTCAAATCGTTCAAAACATTTTTTTGTAGACTCCCTGTCAGCGCCTCCTGTCACATCCTCAAAATTCCAGGCATCAAATTCAGTAACCGGTTCTTTCTCCGATGCGCCTGGACGGATCTGACCTTTTTTGACATTTCCTCCACTTCCTTCAGTTCTGCTTATCCTGATCAGCCGGATCCGCCCTTCCGGCGGCATCCCATGGTATCCGTCCCCAAAACAGATCTCTCCGTGCTCTCCATCGACAATAAAATGTCTGTCTTCCGGCAACGATCCGGAGAAATCGTGAACCTGCTTCCAGATTTCGAAATTTCCGGGATGTTCCGGATCTTCGGCTGCCAGTTCCACTGAAGATGGGATCACTCCGGTCCGTTCCAGTGAGAATCTCTGATCCGGAAATCCTGTTCCCTCACCTAAGATTCTCCCGTTTTCCTCTTCTTTCTGACAAAGCTCCACTGGATTCAGGAAAATCTGTGAAAGCATCGGCATTACATCATATTCTCCGTCTGAAAATACAAACCGGATTCTGTCTGCCCCGAAGCTGTCGGTTTCTTCCGGGATCCGTATTTTTACGATCCCGCTGTATAAGAACGCGCAGGTATCATCCCGCACCAGTTCACATGCCTTCCAGGTTTTTGAACCGCTGTCCCTGCACTCCGCACGGATTCCCACGATCGGTTCAAATCCCTCAGAGACAGGATTTCTTTTTATCATCCTGCTTTCCCATAAGCGAAAGAAAAATCCATACGTCTTTCCGCCTTCCATCTCTCTATCCGGCTCCAGTTCCAGAAAACTGCCGTATCCCGCCGGTTCCGGAAAAATTGCCGTCTTCCAGGCAATGTCTGATCCATCCCACTCCCGTTCCGAAGCGTAACCTTCTATCCCGACACATCCGGTACGGATCCACCGAAGGGATCCGGCATAAAGGTGTACCTCTTCCTCCGAACAGAACGTGATATCACCCGCATGAAACCGGAAACCTTCCGGAAGTTCCATCTCTCTCTTCACAGGATAGCAGGTGACCACCGTCCTTGCCGGGCAGATTTCTCTTCTTTCAATCCCAAGGAGCTTCAGATATACAGCTTCATGTTCCAGGCCGATCTGATCCAGATGAAATTCCTGAGCTTCCTTCAGCCATGAGAATAATTCCAGGAGTGCGATTCCAGAATCATTTTCATTAAAATTCGTCCATTCCGGATACAGAATCGGGATCCGTTTTCTTGCTTTTTCAAAAATTTCCTGAAAGCTTTCCTCATCCAGCCGAATCGTAGGAATCAATCTGACACACCTCCTGTCATGATATCGATCTGATGTTCTCCCTCCACCGCAACAGCATAGGGAAGTTTTTCTGCCTCTTCCGGATCGAGATCCACAAGTTTTCCGTTTCGCTCCGTCTGAAGGATCAGCCGCAGCGCTGTTACCGTCTCCACTCCTCTGACCCTGCGGATCTCATTCAGGATCTGGATCTGGTTCGGGATCAGTCCAATCTCCCATCCATTTCCCTGGAAATTTCCTTCCATCGGATCAAGGAATGTATGGAGTACCTTCAGAATCCTCTGTCTCGTGTCCAGAATCTGATTCATATCCCGCACGCGGATTTCCGCTTTCACTGCAAGATGGATAAACTGAGGTTCCATGATCCGAAATCTTCCGCTTTCCAAAAGCTCCGCAGGTACCTTGTCATTCATATACCGCAGGCATTCCCTTTTTACCTGATCAAAATTCTCCCGTTCCCTGTTGTGATCCCGAAGCAGAAGGACAAGATCCACAAAGCCACGCCCCGGAAAACATTTTGCCTGAAGGATGCTGCCGCTGCTCTCCATGGCGATCGCCTCATAATCTCCCGCCGTGACTGCCCGGCCTCTGTGACGGAATGCCCGACCCTGTCTCCTGATCGCCGCTTCCACATGTTCCATGTCTGCTCCGCCAAATGTATGGATCGGATTGCTGACCTGATTTACAAATCCTGTGGTTTCCCGGAATCGGTTTACCGCACCGACAGGCACATTTCCCTGTTTTCCACCGCCGCACCGGTATTCGATCCGGATCGCTCCGTCACCGGTATCATCCGGTATCTTTCCGCAGATCCCATCCGAAAACTGTAAGATCCCCTCATTTTTATCGATCACATAATGGCGATCGTCCGCGCCTGAGGAGGCAAAATTTTCTCTCTCCTCCCATAGGATCCAGCATTCTCCTTCCGGCCGTCTCTCACGGACCCAGACCTTTGCCTTTGTGATCTTTCCGGATGCCAGCCGGAATGTCGCGTTTTTCTCGTTGGAATCGATGGAAAAAGCTTCCTGTTCCATCGTCTCTTCCGCTGTGATCTCCGTAGCATTCATCCAGATTTCCCGGATGACTGTCCGCTGCTGCTTTTCTTCCTCCTGCTCCTCTCCGGTCTTCCGGATCCGGATCCAGAACCGCTCCTTTCCCCACAGTTCCATCGCGGCAAAGTCTGAATTTCCCAACAGCGTAATAATCCCGTTCCTGTTCAGTCCTTCCGTTCCGTCGATCATGTTTAATGGCCGCCATGTTTTTCCGTTAAAATATTCGTATTTCAGAAGCGCTCCGCTCTGAACTCCCGATTCCAGTTTAAAGAGGATCCTGACCGGCCACTGCCTGAACGGCTGGTCAAAACCGATATATACGGTATCATTCCGTTCTTCCAGCGAACAAAACGGTTTCAGATCTCTTCCCGCCTGGAAATAATCCTCCGCCCGGATCCGCTCTGTGCGCATATTATTCTTTCTTTCCAGGACTTCCGGTATCGGAAGAGGTTCATGATATCGGTACTCAAATCCCGTATCGCGCAGAACCGGGGTAATATACTGTCCGTTCCAGCGGTACAGATTGTTCATTTTTAAGATTCTCACCCGGATATACCGGCCTTCCACCGACTGGACAAGAACCGGGGCGAGATCTTCCGGACAGATGAATGTGATCTCTGTCTTTTTTTCCAGTTGATCGGATGATGCCTGAAATACAGCTGCGTACCGGTCGCTTTCCGGCAGTTTTCTCCAATCATTTCCGTTGTAATACTCCCAGATCACTTCACTGATCCCGATATCATATTCCGGATCCGGGATAAAATCTGCCCGTTTCATAATAAGCTTCCAGTCTCTCTTCCGGTCCTGGCCGTACGTTTCGGAAGGGATCCGCAAAAAATTCATCCGGAACGACAAGGTAATCTGCGCATTTTTCTGCGACAGCGCCTGTTCTGATGAAAAGTAAACCTCCTCATAGAGTCCCATCTGTTCTCCAAACGGAAGATACTCTCCCCGCTGTTCGATCCCGCCCGCAAACGTCACATCGGGAACTGTACGGTGCGCTTCCGATGTGAGGCGGATATCCGCAAATTCAAGTTCTGACAAGGTTTCGATTTTCCTGCACCGGATCCGGATCCAGAAATTTTCTGTTCCATCCACTGTACACATTTCCGTTTCCGGCTGATCCTCATCCTTGCAGAGGATTAGTTCTCCGTTTTCCGTATCTGCCTTTACCGAAGCAAACGGCTCAAAAAATTCTCCCGCCGAATACTCAATGACTGCACATTCCGGATCGGTAAGCGCCTCAAGGACTTTTGCATCCGGTTTCCGGTTTCTGCTTCTCTTCAGTATCAGATGAATGCAGCCCGATTGTTTCAGATAGAAAACATGCCGGTGGGCGATGTAGAGCATATGTTCCTGACGGTTTTCTCCTTGTCCCTCAAACAACTGGAAATTTCCGGGAACTCCCTGATCTTCTTCCGCATGGATTCTGTAGATCCCGTCTTTTTCCGGAAGGATCTGAACCATATCACAGATTCTGGACGGAGTCACATACACATCGTTTCTCGTTTCAAATACAATGTCCTCCTCATCATCTTCCTCCGGTCTTGCAAGAAGCCCTGTTCCCTTCCGGATCTCCGTTCCGTCAGCTTCCTGATTTACAAGGTTAAATACAGCATATCCCGCTGCGGGTTTTGCCGGAGCCAGTGATGTTCCCACACAGTTAAAGAAATCCAGCATGCTTTTTTTCGGAAGCTGGTCATATTTCTTTAATGTCTCTTCATGCATTTCCGAAAACAGCAGCGCCAGCGCCGTTCCTCCGTCCGGATCTTCCAGATTCATCCGCCACTCGGGAGTATAGACAGACGCGCGTTCTCTGACTTTATCTAAAAATGCCCTGGTATTTTTTTCGTTGATATCCGGTATTTTCATACGGCGTCCTCCTCATCCCTGATCGTTTATCCAAAACTGTTACTCAAAACCTTCCTGTAAAAAGAATGGAAATACATAGTTATACGGATTGTTTGTTGCCCTGACCCGGAATGCGATCCGGATCATCAGCGCATTTTTCTCTTCGCCTGGTGTTACTGACACTTCTATATCCTCGATCCTCGGTTCCCAGCGTTCCAGCGCAGATTTGATTTCCTGCTCCATCCGGACCATTGTCCCATAATCCATCGACTCGTAAATAAACTGTTTGAGACCACAGCCAAATTCCGGCCGCATCACCCGTTCGCCTTTTCCGGTCATCAGGATCAGTTTGATCGATTCCTTAATATTTTCCTCTTCACTGCTCATCCGGAACCGCCCTGTCGTCTCATCGATCTCCAGTGGAAAATGGAAGCCGGTTCCCAAAAATGCCCGTTTTTCTCTTTCCTCCATGTCTGCTGCCTCCATAGTCTTAGTTGATCTTCACCATTGCTCCCTTTAGCTGGGCGACTCCCGACGCTTCTGCCTTCATCGTTCCCTTCGCCTTTATTTCCACGGAAGTTCCTTCTATTTTTAATGACTGTCCCTGGACCTCTGCCGTCTGTTTCCCGTTAATGCTGATCTGGGACGCATTCAGTTCGATCTTGTTGGAACTGCCGTCTAAAACAAGTTTTGCGCTCTTGCTGGCCAGTTCGATCTTCTTTTCTCCCGCGATACTGACCATATTGGCTTTCCCGTCGATCACGATCGTTTCTTTTCCCTGCTTATCCCGGATCTCGATCTTCTGGTTTTCATCGTCGATCATCAGCATCTGTTCCCCGGGAGTCTTCACCGAAAGTTTTTCTTTTCCTTTTTCCTCCGAGATGACAAGCTCATAGCCGCCTTTCGTCCGGATCTCCTTGACCGTATTTTTTTCATTCGCGGTCTTTTCCGGAATCGGACTCTCACTGTTATGCAGGCAGCCAAGAACTACCGCGTTCTCCATATCACCCATGATAAACCCCACGAGGACCTCACTTCCGATCTCCGGCAATGCATAAGACCCAAAGCCTTTTCCTGCATATCCATGAAGGACGCGGATCCAGTCTGATGTCTTCGCACCGTTCGTTCCCAGAATATATTCTACTTTGACGCAGCCCGGATGTTCTTTGTCCCAGTTTTCTTTCACCACTGCAGTAGCCAGATCCGCCATCTGCATCCGGAATCTCGGGGATGAAGATGATGTTTTTGTATCCAGAATTTCTTTAAACAGATCCATACATGATCTCCTTTCCCCTGTCAGCCTCCAAGTTCAAACTGTGTGGTATATCCATTTTCATCAATCCGGTGTTCCACAGACAAAATCTCATAAGTCCCGTCAATCCAGGAATCCAGCTTCCGGACCGTCAAGTTTCTTCCCGGAACGATCTGAGGGATTCCGATACAGACACCCGAACAGCGGACTTCTTTCTGTTTTTCTTCATCGACCGCTTTTTTCATCTGGAGCGCCGCCCGTTCCGCATCGCCCTCCGAATCGATCGTCACATTTTTCATGCCCGGAGACGGGATCACCCGCTTCTGATGTTTTCCCTCAAAGGTTATCTCTTTTTCCAGTGATTTTGTCTTCCGATTCTCGTCTACCATCTGGACACGCAGTTTTTCATATACATAATTTCTCTCACAGGAAAACGAGAGGATATCGCGTCCCCATTCCAGAGATACCACTGACTTTTTCTTTCTCGCGGCATCGATAAAATATGCTTTCCCGGCCAATACGAAAAAGTCTCTGCATTCCAGCCTGCACAGTGTATCTTTCACAAACGTGTAATCGCTGCCTTTCTGTGCGATCTGAAGAGGTTCTCCTGCCGCCGGTGAATCCGTTTTTATATCTTTTGAGGGGCATATGGAGCTGTAGCGTTTCATGACCGCCTGAAACACTTCCGTGTAGGACTTTCCGGTATAAATTCGTCCATCTTCTTCGTTATCCTGCATGAGGCGGACCATATCTACCGCCGTCACAGCGATCGTCGGTGTCTCATTGTACTCATAATTCACGCTGTGAATATATCCGCAGAACAGCTTGATCAGATTGCCCGCATATCCAAATTTTGCGGTAACCACATTGCCGGGCTTAAGAGTTTCTTTTACCTGATCCGTAAATTTTCTTGCTTCCTGATCATACGCATTCAACACATCAAATGTCAGGGAACCGGCCGCATCCGCTGATAATTTCAGGCAGACAGAATCGATAAAAAGTGTTCCACTTTTTGAGGAACGGCGGATCTGCTTTCCTTCGATTTCTATGGAGAAATCCGGTACCATGAAACCGCCGTTATCTCTTCGAAGTTCTTCCGTATTGTAAGTTCCCGTCATCAGATCCTCCATGCTCCTGTCTCCTTTCCTGCGTATTTCTTTCTGTTTCCTGCTCTCTGACTGTTCCGCCTTTCACACCGGCAGGCAAAAACTCATGAAAAATGTCACAGTTCATTCATACAACTTTATAATGCCGGAAGTTTCAATACCTGTCCCGCCTTTATCCGCAGGGGATCTGTGATATGGTTTTCTCTTGCGATCTCTTTCCACTTTTCCGGATCCCCGTACTCCTCATAGGCGAGTCCCCACAGGCTCTGCCCTTCATGGATCGTCCGGCATTTTGTCCTATCAGGAGACTCTAACGGAACATGGGTATTTTCCTTTCCGAGCGAGCGAAATGTCACTTCCAGCTTTGCTCTGACCGGCATTCCGTTTGCAAGGAACATCGTAAAGGTCTGGTTCAGTTCCGTAATCACACCGGCAAAAATGAGTGATCCATATCGGAAGGTCACTTTAGGCGGGCGATGCTTTTTGGGATCTATCGCCATCAGCTGCGCGATCTTTTCCGTCTGGATCCTCACATCCGTTCCGCTCTCCTCCGCCTGGTTTTCTCCCGGCGGAATGTATGTGTCGAACATCAGTGTGATCTTCAGCGTTTCTGATTCTCCTGCAATATACTGGGTAAACGGATCATCCATTCCGAGGATCTTTTTTTCCGCGTAGGACGTACTCCTGGAAAGATTGTATTCTGCAGGATTAAATTGGACTTTGATTTCCTGATTTCCGCCCTCTGGGACCAATATCGCTCTTTCGTATCCCATCGCTCTGCTCCTTTCCCTGATATTCCGCCTTTCTTTCCTGTTTTAATAGCCTCGGCGGATCTTTTCCGTCCGAAACTGTTTCTGCAGCTCTTTCATGACCCGGTCCGCCATATTCCGGACCGATGATTCCTGCTGCCGGGTATCCGTCAGGCGTTTCACTTCTTCATTCACATGTTTCATCTGTTCATGAAGTTCCTGCCGCAGTCCGCTGATCTTCTTTTCCTGTTCCGCAAGTGTTGATCTTGCATAGCCGGAATCCCGCCGAAGGATTCTTGTCTCCTCCCGGGTTTGTATGAGTTTCTCAGATATTTCGGAAAATTCAGAATTTGTAACACTTCTTCCCGGTTTTTCTTTTCCATGAGGTTCCATGTACTGGATCTTCGTTGTCTGTGCCAGATCCGGGATGCGGATCTGCGGAACAATTTCCGCATAACTTGTCCGATTACGGAGGTTTTCCGGATGACTCATGATCGTCTGGAACTTTATGGTTTGAAGATTGATTCTATTTTCTGGGCGACCCAGAATCTTCTGAAGCTCTGTTATACTTCCCTGACGCTTTATGAGATTTCGGAAATTTACAGGAGCTGCTGTGTTTTCATGGTTTCCCATGAGAACCTGAAGTTTTGTTTTTGTCTCCGGGTGGTCGATCGTATTCAGCAGTTTTATGATGCTGTCCGTGTGCCTGAGTATCGTCCTCTGTTCCATTTTCCCGGATGCACTGTCGCTTTTCTCTGCCGGAATCCGATCCGTCAATTTTACGTTCTTCGGGAACTGCACTTCGCTCCGTCCGAATACGGCTTCTTTTTCAGTCACTGACCTTTTTTCTTTCACAGTTTCCTGTGCGTTTTTCCAGATTTTTTCTGTCAGCAGGCTTTTCAGGATAATATTGGTCCGGTCGCCCACAAGTTTCTGTCCGGTCAGTGCCGATCTTCCGGCGATTATCAGCGGCAGAAATTGATCTGCACGGACGATCCGGTGTGTTTTCGGACCTGCTGAGAGCGCTGCCGGCTCTGACTCCAAATAGACCAAGCGGCTCTCCGGCAGTTCTGGTTTCTCGTTCCCTGCGGATCCTACCTGGACTTCATGATCTCTCAGCGGAGGGAGCACTCCCTGTAATCTCACTTTTCGGCGATCCTGACGGTCCGACAGGATTTCTTCTCCCTGATTCCATTTTTCTTTCTGCTGCCGTGCCGTCCGGGTCTGTTTTTGCTTTTCTAAGCGGAACTCGATATCTTCTCTCTGCTGTTGCTCCGAGCGCCGTTTTTCTTCCGCCTGAAGCTGTTTCTGCCTTTCCAGCCGCAGCTCCGTCTCGACCTGTTTCTGCCTTTCTAAGCGCCTTTCTGCCTCGATCCGTCGCTCTTTTTCCTGTCGCAGTTCCGTTTCGGTCTGTTTCTGCCTTTCCGACCGCAGTTTCATCTCGATCTGTTTCTGCCTTTCCGACCGCACCTTCTCTTTTGCACGCTCAGACTGAAACTTTTTTTCTGCGTCTGTCAGATTTTCTTCCCGGGTTTTTATCTCTTCCCGGATCCGGCTGATCTCCCTGATATTCTCTGTTGTTTTCTGAAACTCAGAACTGCTCTCTTTTTTTCCCTCATGTTCCAGATACACCATGCGGCTCTCCGGCAGTTCCAGTTTTTCGTTTCCCGCAGGCTTCACCGGGATTTCATATTCCGGCTCCCTGTCAGGAACGCTTTCTTCTCCGGAAATTACATCTTCCCTGCCCGGAGTATGAATTTCATGTATTTCTTCCCTCTTCGTGAGTTGATTTCCGGATTCGTCTTCTTTTCTATAACTTTCTGTCTCCCGAAGCTGCAGCTCGATCTGTGCTTCCTGTTTTCCCGGAAGCTGGAGTTTTTCCGGAATTCGCTCTTCCCGATGATCCTGATGTCCAAGCCGGAGTTCTTCTTCCGGATTCCGGGTCTCTTTCTGCTTTTCTAAGTGAATCTCGATAGCTTCCCTCTGCTGTTGCTCCGAGCGCCGTTTTTCTTCCGCCTGAAGCTGTTTCTGCCTTTCCAGCCGCAGTTCCGTCTCGACCTGTTTCTGCCTTTCTAAGCGCCTTTCTGCCTCGATCCGTCGCTCTTTTTCCTGTCGCAGTTCCGTCTCGGTCTGTTTCTGACTTTCCGACCGCACCTTCTCTTTTGCACGCTCAGACTGAAACTTTTTTTCTGCGTCTGTCAGTTTTTCTTCCCGGGTTTTTATCTCTTCCCGGATCCGACTGATCTCCCTGATACTCTCTGTCGTTTTCTGAAACTCAGAACTGTTCTCTTTTTTTCCCTCGTCTTCCAGATACACCATGCGGCTCTCCGGCAGTTCCAGTTTTTCGTTTCCCGCAGGCTTCACCGGGATTTCATGTTCAGGATCCCTGTCAGGAACGCTTTCTTCTCCGGAAATTACGTCTTCCCTGCCCGGAGTCTGAATTTCATGTATTTCTTCCCTCTTCGTGAGTTGATTTCCGGATTCGTCTTCTTTTCTATAACTTTCTGTCTCCCGAAGCTGCGGCTCGATCTGTGCTTCCTGTTTTCCCGGAAGCTGGAGTTTTTCCGGAATTCGCTCTTCCCGATGATCCTGCTGTCCAAGCCGGAGTTCTTCTTCCGTATTCCGGTTTTCTTTCTGCTTTTCTAAGCGCCTTTCTGTCTCGATCCGTCGCTCTTTTTCCTGTCGCAGTTCCGTCTCGGTCTGCTTCTGCCTTTCCAGACGCAGTTCCGTCTCGGTCTGTCTTTCTCTCTCCTGCATCCGCGCATTTTCTTTTGCACGCTCAGACTGAAGCTTTTTCTCTGCGCCTGTCAGGTTTTCTTCCCGGGTTTTTATCTCTTCCCGGATCCGGCTGATCTCTTTGATACTCTCTATGGTCTTTTGAAGCTCGGGACTGCTCTCTTTTCTCTCCTCACGTTCCAGATATACCGTGCGGCTTTCCGGCAGTTCATCGGTCCTTTCCTGTATCTGCTGCACTCTCCGGTCAGTCAGTCCCGCAGTTCTGATCCTGGCAGTTTCCCGGCGGATCTCCCTGCGTTTTTCCAGATTATCGATGGATTCCCGTATCTCTCTGAGCCCACTGATCTCTTCCCAGGTGTAACCTTCCTGCCAGCGACGGAATACCTGACTCTCTCTCATCTCTGCTTCCGGTCTTACTTTTCCTTCCAGAAGCTCGCGCGCGATCTTTACCTCACGGAAGAATTTCGTTTCTTCCTCCCGTGAAAGACTTTTCATTGCAATCTCCAGCGCCGTCCGGATACTCTGTTCCAGCACCCGTGTATTGCCGATGGAAACTTTAATGCCGATGGCATTTTGCCAGTAAATGATCAGATTCTGAAAAAACAACATCAGCCGGCGCTCTTCACCGCTCTTTTTCTGCTCTGATTCGTTCTCTCCCTGCAGAAATGTCAGTGTTGCTCCGGCAAAACCATATTCCCCTTTCGAAGAATATTTTTCTTTGATTTTTTCACACCAGTCAAGATAATGGGATCTCTGCGGCATCCGCCGCATTCTCCATAACCTGTCTCTCATCCGATCACCACTCTTTTTTTATACAGCAGGATATCCCATCTCCACACCGTCATGGGCAATCTCAAATTTCTGGATCAGCAGTTCACTCCCGAGTGCATCCAGCCCTGTGACCTCCCATTTGACGATCAATCCGCCATTGATCCCGTAGGAACCCGCGTTCTTTCCATTCTTGTCGTAGATATACACATCGATCAGGCTGTTGATCCTGTATCCCGCTCTCCAATTTGCGATCTGACTCTGTCCTTTCACGCACTTTCCCTTTTCAAGGATCAGTCTTCCGCTTTTTTTATTCGATAAAACTGCGATATGAGGCGCGTAATTCATTCCCCCAACCTGAAATTCCTCGATCTCCTGCTCCTGTTCCAGGTTTGTCACCCTGGAAAATCCAAACTCCTGATTGCCAATAAAGACGCGGAAGGAAAAATTATTACACAGATCCGCCCATCCGCCTAATCCATGTCCCAGCATCTTGATCCTCCTGTCATCCGCCGGATCTGTCTCCGGCAGTTTTTATAAGCGTCCTGCACGCAAGACCGCAGGTCCTAGATCTTAAATACATTTTCCGGCTCATCATTCAGCCTGCTGTTGATCCCCGACACCTCGTTGCACCAGCGGATCCGGTCCAGATGGCTCATCGCCATAATGTCGTCATGGGACCAGTGAAGGTAATAAGCCAGAAATGCTGCTTCTTTATAGATCTTATCTGCCGGGTATGTCTCTATTGACCTGCCTCCATAAAATTTACCGGAATTTTGATCTCCTTCCCACAGTGCGGACAGATTCCTGTATACGTCGGCATTTCCATCGTATTGATCCTCTCATAGAGATCCTGAAGATACGCCAGATCCATCGTGAAGAACTTCTCTACCGTCCTCGTGTCCACGGCCGGAAGCGAGCCAAGCTTTGTGATCACGCGTGCAAGAAGAATGATCGTAAGATATCCCGGATTCTGCTGGACTCTCGGATCCTTTAACGGAAGGATCTCATCGGCCGCGTTTGCGAGACGCATGGTTCCTTCCCTGTGGATCATTCCCGTATCATCGATATAGCCCCTGGGAAGCGTAAACGTAAACTCTGTCTGAAATGCCATATTGCTCTTTCCCCTTTCCTGCAGGTTCAGCCGGGCTGAAAAAATGTCCGGATCGATCCTTACTTTTCCCAGCCCAGCTGATATTTATTTCCCGTAATATCCCGGTACATCAGGATCATTACGATTTCCCGCGATATATTTATGAAACTCTCGTCATTCCTTCATGTGCGATCTCAAGGCTCTCGATCGCAACCTCAGAGGATGTCGCATTGAAATCCGGCGCCGTATATTTTACCGGCCATGCATTGATGATCTGCCAGGACGCAGCCGGGCTTCCCGCAATATCAAGGAGTGTGATCGTAAGTGTCTTTCTCTCGACATCCCCTTCAAGTCCTGCGGTCATCCACTCATAGAGCACCATGGAATCTACCAGCCCCTGTTTCAGAGTGATATTTCCATATTTTTTCAGTCCCGGGATCTTGATCGGAGTCTGTGTCATATCGCCTTCCCGGTACTCGATCACATCGATGGATGCATCAAAACCGGTAACCTCTGAAAATCCTCCTGCCTCAAGGCCATCGATCTCTACTTTATAGTTAAATTTCCCATGCGGATATCCTGCCATGTCTTATCTCTCCTCTCAATTACTCGGCAGCAGCGCCGGAATCACTCGTTTTCTGAGAAATCCTGAAGATTACGAACTCAGCAGGTTTCACAGGTGCAACACCGATCACGCATACGAGGCGGCCATTGTCGATATCGTCCTGGCTCATGGTGTCGCGTCCGATGTTTACAAAGAAGGCCTCTGACGGAACACTTCCTGCCAGGGAACCACCGCGCCACATTCCGGTCAGGAATACATCAATGGTACGTTTTACGCGAACCCAGAGCACTTCGTCATTCGGCTCAAATACAGCCCAGTTTGTGTTTGCCTTGATAGACTCTTCAATAAAGATAAAGAGACGGCGGACATTGATATACTTCCAGGACGGATCGCTGGAGACGGTTCTCGCGCCCCATACGCGGATTCCCATTCCCGGGAACGCGCGGATCAGATTGATCCCCTTCGGGTTCAGAATATCCTGTTCTCCCTTATTAAACTGGCAGTCAAGGCCTACGCATGCACGGACAACTTCGTTTGCCGGAGCTTTGTGAACGCCGCGGCTGTTGTCGCTTCTCGCATAGATTCCCATGATGGAACCGGACGGCGGGATCGCGAAATTCTTTTTGTCAAGCGGGTCAAATACCTGAAGCCACGGATGATATAAAGCGGCATAGCTGCTGTCGAACATCTCTCTGTGAGCGATCATATCATCAACTTTTCTTGCGTCTCTCGGCATATCGAGAACTGCAAATCTGCTTCCGAGGTTCTCACAGTGAGCAACTAACGTGAGCTGCACGTTCGGATCTGTAACACCCGGAACCGCCATGATGGAAACCACATCATTATCCAGGAATGCCTGGATTCCGCTTCTTCTGCTCGCACCGTTGTCATATCCGATAAAATCAGATGCAGAGATCGAAGATACGGAGCCGTTGCTTCCGCCTGCGAAGGAAATGCTTACGACCGCATCGCCCTCTGCGGAAAGTTCATCGAACGGAGCTTTGATCTCTTTTCCTGTTCCCGCGCATGACGCAGTGATCAGATCGGATTTTGCTGTCTTTTTCTCAATGTAGTTCGGAGCTTCGATATTAAAGGAAACGTTCTCATAAACTTCCGTCTGGTCCTCATATCTGACTTCCAGAGTAAATTCACATGTACTGATCAGTTTCTTCGGAACCATGTTTTTATCAACAACATCTTCCTCAAATTCTTTTTCAAACTCAAGGATATTGTCCTGATTCTTTACGACACGGTTGTAGGAAACGTTCTCGCCATCTGAAAATCTTACAATATCGCCCGGATTAAATCCGCCGCCGTTCTTCACAACGTATTTCTTTCCGGATGCATTCTGTACGATCTCCAGGACCTGGGTCTTTGCCTTGCTGGCCGGAGAGATCACCGCCCGGATGTTGTTTCCCCACATACCCGGGTTCTTTGCAGTAAGTGTCAGAACAGCATCTTTCTCCGTCGGAACAGCTGCTGCCGCACATTTCGCATCTTCCGGGGCAACACGGGCGATAAAGCATCTTGCACCGCCATTGATAAAGAAATGTTCCACTGCGTACGCAAGGAAACGGTACTCTCCGAACTCATTCTCAGATAAATATCCGCCATATTTTCTCTTAAAATCAGAAAAGTTTGTGACAAGCTGCGGAAGTCCCTCGATCGGACCTCTCTCTGCTAATCCAATAAAGCCAGCTGTGCTCGTTCCAACGCCTTCCATCGGTTTGGAACCGGAATCAAACTCCTCAACATATACGCCGGAGGATAAGTACTCAGCCATAATCTTCATTTCTCCTTTCTCGTACATAACGGTCAACATTCGACTTGTTTTTCTTTATCATAACAGGGTCCGCCAAACATTTTCCAAACAAATCAGAGCTTTCCGTCATTGTTATCTATATTCTCATCTTCTTCCTCTTCATTCATCAGAATATTGCTCCACAGTTTTTTCAGATATTCCTCAAGATTTCCCCCATGTTCCCGGTCTTCCGGCCGGATCTCCTCACTTTTATTCTTCAAGATCCGGTCCGCCGCCTGAACAAATTTCTGTTTTTCTCTCTGCTTATGAAGTTCATTTTCTTTCAGGCTGTCGAGATATTTATTTTTTTCTGTGGAAAGTTTTCCGGTTACTTCCTGCTCCTCAAGAATTCGTTTTCTTTCTTCCTGTTCCCTCCTGCTGTCCAGAAACGGAAGCATCTCCTTTACCGTCTCAAGTTTTCCCTGATCTTTCATTTCCGAAAGTCCCGCCGCAAGACGGTTTCCCGTTTTCTCCTGTTCCAGGCGCAGGGCAGCCGCACTTTTTTCTTTCCTATGCGGGTTCACAAGTACTCTCTTCTGCAGAAGTTCAAGCGGAACGGCTCTGCTTTCCTGAAGTTGTTCATGATCCCGAAGTTCTTTTTTCCGATCCTTTCTGAGCCCGGACACAACCGCTATCTTTTCCGGCACATTTTTTTCATTCCCCGGTTTCACACTCTGCTTTGTCGCTCCGAGTTCGAACTTTCCGTAGGAATTTCCGATCTCAAGCTTCTTTTCCGGCTCTCTTCCTTCTTTCCTGCGCTTTTCCGATGAGTGAAAGCCGTCCATTTTTTCTCCTCTGCTGTTCTTCTCCCGAAGCGCAGCCTGCGAGTCCTTCCGATATTCCATATAATCGTATTCCACGGCATTTCCTCCCGGCTTTTTCTGCTCAAAAAATCCCGTACTGTCCCAGTTCCGCACCGGTCAGGCGTTTTCCGCTCTTCTGGAATTCATTTCTCAGCGCACGCAGAAGATGGCCCATCTCAACGTCTGTTCCATCTGCGGCAGCAAAAAACGCGGAATTCACAGCGATATTCTTGATATTGCTTCCCGTCAGCTCAAATTGTTCTGCGAGGAACTGCAGATCCACATTTTCTCCCAGCGGACATTCCGGAGGAAACGCCCGTTTCCACATCTCGAGGCGTTTTTCCGCATCCGGCATTGAAAACTCCACCACATACTGGAGGCGGCGTTTGAATGCCTCATCCATATTCTGCTGGTAGTTTGTCGCCAGAATGCTGATCCCATCGTACTCTTCCATCTTCTGGAGAAGAAATGCAGCTTCCATATTCTGATATTTGTCCTGTGAATCCTTCACCTCTGTCCGCTTTCCAAAAAGCGCGTCCGCCTCATCAAAAAAGAGGATACAGAGACTTCTGGACGCCTCATCAAAGATCAGATTCAGGTTTTTTTCTGTCTCGCCCACATATTTGCTGACAACTGCGGATAAATTCACCCGGAACAGCTCCAGATCCAGCTCTTTCGCCATGACCTGCGCCGCCATGGTCTTTCCTGTTCCCGGGCTTCCCGTAAACAGGATCGAAGTCCCCAGACCATATGGAAACCGGCTTGCAAATTTCCAGGTCCCATATACCTGTTCCTGATTCCTGCTCCGACTGCAGATGTCCCGTAAAAGCTGTTTTGAAGTCTCTGAAAGTACAAGATCATCCCAGGTAAACTGCGGCCGGATCAGAGATGCCTTCCCCTGGAACCGGTACTCCGCCTGCCTTCTGCATGCGTCCCGCAGCTCTTCTCTCGTGGGGAGTTCTCCGCCTCTGGCGAAAGCCATATCTCCTGCCTGTTCCAGCACATTTCGGAACTGTCCCGGTGTAAAGCGGAATCTCTGCCACATCTCACCAAAGCCGCCTTCGAACGGGATCTTCCATTTTTCTGCATACCGCATTCCCATTTCTTTTCTGGAAAAAGGACCCGGCTCACAGATTTCGAAAACGGCAGGGACCTGTGTGCTTCCCGGGATCACCGGGCGCATTGGTGTCTCCGTAATGATCACCGCTAAGACCGGCAGGGCTTCCCATTCCTTTTCCATGTCTCCAATGATCCGGAACAGCCCTGTTTCTTCCGGATTTCCGGACCATTTCAGTGCGATCACCCGTTTTCTTAAAATCGCATTCAGACCAGCTTCACGAAATATTCTTCCTCGTTTTGCACGTTCCGTTTCGCAGAGTTCCATGCCATCCAGCAGGATCAGTCCCATTTCTTTTTCCCGGCAGAATGCTCTTACATTTTCCATCCGTCCGCTGCCGTCTTTTCCTGACACATTTAACAGCAGCCAGTCCCTGACACTTGTTCTCTTTTTTCTTTCGAACCGGAGCATTTTTCGGTATACACTCCGCTCCGGATCCGGTTCTTTCGCCCCGTTCAGATCAGGAACGATTTCCAGGAAACCATTGCAAGGATCCGTCTCATATTCCTGCTCCAGAAATTCAAGGATCTGTTTTCTGACCCGGCAGAGTTCTTTTCCCATCTCATCTCTCCCTGCCGGTTCGGCGACGAGATACAGTTCCCGCTCCGCGCTTTTCCAGTCTTTTGGAACATTTTTCTCCGTTTTCCGCTCTTTCCACATCCGGAACAGCTCATCTGCACGGATTCCCTCATATTTTTTCAGATCCGGATCCCACTCAGCTAGAAGAAGAAGCTCCAGGAATAATCTTCCGGCTTCTGTCAGAAAACAACGTTCCCGCACAAGCTCGATCCGTTTCTCCAGCTCTGTTATCCGCACCGCCGCTCCTTTCTGCATCCGGCAAATGCCTTCTGCACTTCATCCCCCGGTTTTTCTCCGAATTCCTTCCGGAACAATTCTTCAAAGTCCCTGTATACACGGCTTGCATTTTTGTAGTCACCAAGCCTGCCATACGCATTGATCAGCATCGCCGCAACATCTTCGGAATACGGGTCTTCATTTCGAAATAATTCCAGATATTCTGCCGCCTCTGCAGTCTCACCTGTCCGCATCTTGTAAGCACCCAAAGATCTCAGGCACTGCTGCACGATCCGTCCCATATAGGCCCGGATCCCGTAAGTCCATTCCTCCGTACAGAACTCCAGGTAAGCACCGCCGTACAGTCTTCTGATATCCGGAAGTTTTCGCAGTTCCTGCCAGTTTTCTTTCTCCAACTGTTCCTTTATCGCCATGATCGCCCTGTAATCGGATTCAGTCCTGGAAATATCAAGAAAATACATTCCTTTCCGGCAGAGAACAAGTTCCGGCATTCCGGCCTCTTTCAGATTTTTTCTCAGATACGCCATTGTCGTATAGAAAAGTTTTCTGGCCTTATCTTCTTCCAGTTCCGGCCATAAGCTTCCGAGGATCATATCCCGGCTCACCGGTACGCCCTGCTTATTAAAGAGGAAAGCAAACAGCTCTTTCGTCTTTTTTGTCCTCCACTTCGGCTCCTCCCCGTGGTACCGAACATGAAAACTGCCAAAACTGCTGATCATGATCTTCCCCCTGCTGCTTTCCGCTTTATCCTCTCCATACGATCTGCACTCACAGATATTTTTTTCTGCTCTTTCATCCCGCAGGTAATCCCGGAACACTCCCGGAAACAGGTAATGGTTTTCTTCCCGGGCACAGAGAAGAATTCCTTCCTCCTTCAGAACTTGCAGATATTCCTCTGCCCACTGGACCTTCAGCTCTTCCCGGACAGAAGATCCGACGATCTCTTTCCTGTCAGACAGTCGTTTCAGGATCTCCAGCCCTTTTTCCGTAAACCGCTTTGTCAGGCAGTTTCTCCCATATTGTTCATAGACCGGATGATTTTTCATTGTACACAGATATTCCACAGGCAGCTTTTTTTCGTCATCCGCCATCAGATCGAGTGCATAGCAGACTCCGGCAGGAAGACCACCGAAATAACTTCTTAATTTCTCCGATATCTGTCTTCTTTCCTTTTCCGGACGGGACGAAAGCCGATGATCGGTCAGAAATCTGATATCCTCCGGTGAAAGCAGCATTCTCTCCGGACGGATCCGGAAGATCTCGCCGCAGAACATTTCTCTCAAACGGTTCTCAGATAAGTTGCCCTGCTCTTTTGAGTCCAGCCAGACAACCACCCGCATGCTCTTCGCCACTTTTTCCAGCAGACGGCCCGCAAAAAACATGACCTCTCGGGAATTCAGATACGCGATCCCGGAGATCGACACCAGTTTTCCATTACCGGTTCCGGCTGCGAGGCGGTTCGCTATTTCCGTCGTCAGATAGCGCTTGATTTCCGGAAGAAGTGTTTCTGCAGATGCGAGCTCATACAGATCTTTCATATTGACCGATGAACTCTCATTTCCGATGCTTTCATCCATCCAGCGGATAAATTCTTCGACGGTATCGACTTCATGGCTCAGATCAAAAGAAAGCTCCGCATGTTTCCTGACCTGTTCCGACAGGCATACTCTCCCGTACTCCATCGGCATATCCACCTGCGTAATTTTTCCGATATTGTTTAAAATATCCGCTTCTGCCGCCTGAAATGTTTTTGTTTTTTCCAGAATTTCTGCCGTCTTCATTCCCGCACCTCCTCTCCCGGAAATCTGCCTGCTTGTTTTTTTCATTTTTACATGTTCGATATTCTTCGTCAATGCGTCCTGCACAAGATGTCATTTTTTTGCACGAGATGTAAATAATTGTAGATAAGATAAATTTTATCATCCGCACTTTCACGCTTCAATTTGATGTGGTGGAATACATGTTTTCATGTATCAAATACATCATATTTCACATTTTTTCTTTATTTTTCCATGAAAATCAATTGTTTTTTGGAACTTCACATGATAAAATTGAGCACATATTTTGGACTCAGTCTCGTTATTGGAGGAATTTATGAATATTTCCGCGCAGATCCGGCAATCCGTCCACATCATCACCGAATACTACGAAAACCACCTGCAGCCATTCTTCGATGCCGCAGACGACGATCTTCTCTGGATCGGTCCTGCCGAAAACCAGTGGATGCAAGGGAAAGCAACGATCCTCGCCGCTTTCGCACAGGAAGACGGAACACATCATCTGACCTTCACGATGAGCAATATCTCAGCCACACCGGTTTCCTGCGGCCCGCATGCCTGCGAGATTATCCTGACGTATCTTGTATACACGTACTATCCGAGCGGAGCGATGACGGTCCATGACCAGAGACTTCACTATACCTGGCGCGATAAAAAGTTGACCGGACCCGACGGAAAATCCGTTATGGTCCCGAAGATCGCCGTGGTCCATATCTCCAACGCGTTCCCTTACGATGAGCGCGATAAGATCTATCCGGTCCACTACGATGAGATGAAGGTTCCCGTGACGGTCAGTCCGGTCACCGGACAGCGCATCACGATCAATGGGCAGAATCACGTCTGCCACTTTCTCGTTGCGAACTCCATTCTCTATATCGAGACCGGAACCCGCTCCCCGTACACGGTGGTCCACACTCTGACCAGCACCTTTGACTCCGTCGATTCTCTTTCAAAACTGGAGAAACAATATGGATCCATCTTCCTGCGGATCCATGCAAGCTTCCTTGTAAATCCATTGTTTGTTCAGTCCATCCGCCGCTTCGAGCTCACCCTGACCGACGGCACCGTTCTTCCAATCCCGGACCGGAAATACGCGAAGGTCGCAAAAGCGCTGCAGGAGTGGGGAAAATAGAACAGAAGTTCCAAAGGATTTTCCTATAAAAAAGCCCTCCGGCCTTCACCTTACATTCCGTTGGTGAAGCCGGAGGGCTTTCTTTTTATTTCTTGTTTCAATCCACAGTCGATAATTTCACGGAGACTGACTGTGATTTGCTTCGTGTAAGTGGGGGAATCCTTGCTGTTGTTAGTTAAATAATTCCCTTACTGATTTTTCCAATGCTCCGTATGCAGCAGCATATGTGCCTTGTGGGACATCGTTTTTCCGAAGAAATCGCTGTAGATCTCCTTGATATCCGGGTTCTCATGGGAATAGCGGATATCTGCCTTTGCATCCAGTGCATAAAGTTTCTTTCCGCGTATGAACGCCAGCTCCTCCCCATCATGGATCGGCTGTCCGCCTCCGCCGACACAGCCGCCCGGGCAGGCCATGACTTCCACAAAGTCATAGTGGATCTCACCGCGCTCGATCTGCTGTAAGAGTCTTCTCGTGTTTCCGAGTCCGCTGACCGCCGCAATGCGGAGCCTGATATCACCGATGGCAAATTCCGCTTCCTGAACTCCGGCATTCTCCTGAAAACCTCCGCTGCGGACCGCTTTAAAAGCGTCTGCAGGTGGGTTCTCGCCCTTTAAGGTAAAGTATGCCGTGCGGAGAGCCGCCTCCATAACGCCGCCGGTCACTCCGAAGATCACGCCCGCGCCGGTTCCCGCGTGCATCGGGCTGTCGCCAGGGATCTCCACTAAGGTATCCGGGCGGATATGGGCGGAGCGGATCATCTTCACAAGTTCTCTTGTTGTGAGAACCGCATCCACATCATGTCCGGCATACTCGCCGTAGAAGAGATCCATCTCCCGCTCGCCCTTCTTTGCCACACACGGCATAATGGACAGCGTAAAGATCTGATCCGGAGAAACACCAAGCTTTTCCGCGAAATATGTCTTCATGACTGCGCCGAACATCTGCTGCGGGGATTTCGCGGTAGAGAGATAGTTCACCATGTACGGGAACTGGGTCTTCGCGAAGCGTACCCAGCCGGGACAGCAGGACGTGAACATCGGTCTATCCTTCAGCTCGCCGCTCGTAAACCGTTTTATAAACTCTGTGCTCTCCTCCATGATCGTGAGATCCGCAGAGAATACCGTATCAAAGACGTAGTTCACGCCCATGCGTTTTAAAGCATCGAAGATCTTTCCGACCGGCGCGTCCTCGTCCGTAAGTCCGAGTTCCTCGCCCCAGGCCGCGCGCACCGCCGGTGCAACCTGTGCCACCACGATCTTATCCTTATTCTCGATCGCTTCCCAGACCTTCTCCGTATCATCTCTCTCAGAGAGCGCACCCACCGGACAGTGGGTGATACACTGGCCGCAGAGAGCACAGTCAGCTTCCCGGATCGTCTTATGTCCCGCCACATTCACGGTCGTTCTGGATCCGGTTCCCTCCACATCCCAGATGCCAAGCCCCTGTATCTTGTCGCAGACCTGTACGCAGCGCATACACTTGATGCACTTCGCAGAATTGCGGATCAGCGGGAAATCCTTATCCCACGGCTGGTATTCCGGTTCCTGTTTGAACGGAATGTCCAGGATATTCAGGTCATAGGCAACCTGCTGCAACTGGCAGTTTCCGTTTCTCGGACAGACAACGCACCGGTTATCATGCTGGGATAATAATAACTGTACCGTATTTCTTCTATGATTTCTGACCTTCGGGCTGTTGGTGTAGAGCACCATGCCATCCTTCACGACGTTGTTGCAGGATGTGATCAGCTTTTCTTTTCCTTCCAGCTCCACGACACAGACTCTGCAGGCCGCGATCTCATTGATTCCCTTCAGATAACAGAGCTTTGGGATCGGGATCCCGTTCTTCTCGGCAGCTTCCATGATCGTAATATTTTCCTCTGCCGAAATCTGTTTTCCGTCGATCGTAATATTTACCATAATGTACTCCTGCCTCCTTTAAAGATTCCGTATCCGAAATGGTCGCAGCGCAGGCACCGACCGGCCTCCTGCTTCGCCTCCTTCTCGGTCATGCAGTTCTCCACTGCGTTGAAATCACAGACACGCTCGCCGGCATCACGTTCCGTTAAGTTTACGCGTCCGCATGGGGTCTTGTCCTTCAGGCTTGCCTCCGGAATCTCCACACCGCTGGTGATCTCATGGTGATAGCCGAGATATTCGTCGATATTCGCCGCGATGACCTTCGCCGCTGCGATGGCTTTAATAACAGACGCCGGACCGCTGGAGCAGTCGCCGCCCGCGAAGACACCTGGCATATTCTCAAACGCTCCGCTCTTTAAGGTTACGATCTTGCCGCGGGATACCGGAATTCCGGCTTTCTCGAAATGTCCGGACTCGATATCCTGTCCGATGGCCTTTATGAGGACATCACATGGAATGTAGACATCCGGTTCCCCCGTCGGCTTCACGCTGGCACGTCCATCCTTGATCGCGCTGATCATCTGCGGGGTCGCGTAGATGCCATGGATCTTATGGTCTTCTCCGACATCCAGAGAGGCCGGGGCCTTTAAAGTCACGATCTCGATCCCCTCCGCGATCGCGCCCTCGATCTCACCCGGCAGCGCCGTCATATCGTTTCTCCGTCTTCTATATAAAATGCTGACTTTCTTCGCTCCAAGTCGTTTTGCCGTGCGGACTGCATCCATGGACACGTTTCCGCCGCCGATGACAACGACTTCCTTTCCGGTCAGGTCGATGATCTCGTCTTTTCCGACACTCCGCAGGAACTGTACCGCGGAGAGAACGCCGTCCGCGTCCTCACCCGGAAGTCCAAGCTTCTTATCCGTGCTGGCGCCGATCGTGATGAGCACCGCGTCATACTGTTCCCGCAGTTCCTGGATCGTGATGTCCACACCGATCTTTAAGCCATATTTTACTTCCACGCCGGTCTTTAAGATCGCGTTGATATCGTCATCCAGCCGAGCTTTCGGGAGACGATAGTTCGGGATCCCGTACCGCAGCATACCGCCGAGCTTCGGCAGCATCTCGTACACGGTCGTCTGATGTCCCATGAGCTGTAAGTAGTAAGCAGCACTTAAACCTCCCGGACCGCCGCCGAGGACAGCGACCTTTTTCCCGGTCGACGGAGCACATTTCGGCGGATCCACAACACCCGCGTAATCTGCCGCGAACCGTTTCAGTCCCCGGATATTGACCGCATCGTCGACCATGTTTCTCCGGCATCTCGCCTCACACGGATGCTCACAGATAAAACCGCAGGTGGTCGGGAACGGGTTGTCCTTCCGGATCAGGCGGATCGCGTCGGCGTATCTGCCTTCCTCCACCAGGGCCACATAGCCTGGAATGTCCACGTGGGCCGGACAGATCGCGACACAGGGAACCGGCTGGTTGTAGGTACAGGTACAGCGACCGTTCTTAATGTGCTCCACATAGTCGTCGCGGTAACCGATGAGTCCCTTGTAGACCATGTTCGCCGCCTCATAGCCGATCGCACAGTCCGCGGAATCCATGATGGAAAGCGCCGTCTTCTCCATAAGATCCAGTGTGTCCATTGTCGCTTTTCCGTTTAACACATCCCGGATCAGCTGGTTTAACTGTCCGAGACCGATCCGGCACGGAACGCATTTTCCGCAGGTCTGCGCGTGGCAGAGCTCCAGAAACGCTCTCGCCATATCAACAGGACAGAGCCCCGGCGGGCTCGACTCGATTCTTCGTTCCAGATCTTTATAAAGTCCCTCCATCACGATCCGCGCGCGGGTCGGGGACATGATTTCCAATCTGCTCATATGATCCTCTCCTCTGCAATCTTTTTTTTCATCGGTCACACCTGCCCACGCAGGCATGTCTGCCTTCCCCTCTATGGCTTATTGAATTTGTTTCTTAACATATTGTCGATTCTATCACGTGATCGTTAAATAAATCAAGTATTTTATGCATTTTGCTTAATAATCTTTTGTTTAACGTTAATTTTTAGACAAATTCATAAATATGATCGTGACCGTTACAAAAAACAGGGGATAGCAAATACTATCCCCTGGAAAACAATCCCATCAAAATCAGTTCATTTTTATTAAAGCATATTGGCAAATACACCTGCTATCATAACAGATGTTATGGTAACTGTAACGAACCCACCTACGATCATTGGCGCAAACATTTGTCCCATCAGATACTTCTTTTCTTCTTCTGTTTCTGCCAGAGCATTACAGGTTGACTCTGTGATGATCGCGTTCATAGGAAATCCATAAAGTGCTGTAAGTGCGGTTGCAAAGCTTAAACCAAATCCTGTATGTAAAACCCTTGAAATAACAAATACAAGAGCTGCCATTCCTGCAACACCGATCACGATAAGCAGTATCATTGGTACTACGATATTTCCTAACATTTCCGTTGTACAGTCTTTCAGTCCGTCATAAATAAACATCATGATCGCAAACATCACAATACCATAGGAGTTACACTTATTCATGGAATCTTCGTCTAAAAATCCTATATGAGTAAGGATAACGGATAAAATCAGCACCCATACCAGTCCACTGATACTGCCTACAAATGGAACAGGTATCTTGGCAAGCATTGTAGCGATCCATCCAGTAAGTGCCAGCTTTGCAAATATCATTACATTGCTGTTATATTTCGCAGGAAGCGGAGGAAGCAGCTTTTTATGTGCCGCTGCCTTTAATGTACCATTTACTTCATCCAGCTGTACACCTGTATTCTGATATGCAGCCCCTTTATTTGCCCTGAACTCCTTTAACATCTTGCGTCCACCAAGCTGCAGGCAGACCGCTGTAAGAGGATAACCTGCAAATCCCTGGATACAGTACATGGCAATAGCAAAAACAGCTGCATCCTTTAGCCCCTTTGCCTCTGCTGCCTGCTGCATGATCGTTGCTGCCACTACACCACCGGTCAGAGGTGGAAGACCTGCAATAACAAAGCTCTTATCCATCAGCATCGGGCAAAGGAACAATGCAAGTACCGTCATTCCCACCAGTCCGAATAGACAGATAACAATGACTTTCCACTGTTCAGCCAGCTGTTTTATACTGATGATTGTTCCCATATGGGCTACCTGCAGGTAGCAGCAGATGGTACTTCCAAAAGGGATCAGTCCTGCATTGGTAACAAGATCGTGTGGAAATACCGTCCAGTATCCCAAAAGCATGACCACAGCGCTTACAAAAACAGACGGAACCCAGGCTTTGGTTAAATTAGAAACCATTTCACCTATAATATAAGAAACACAGCAGATTAAAAATGCCAGCATGAAATTATACATAAATCCCCTTCTTTCTTGTATGTACTCCCAAAAGCTTCTCACTTAATTAAGTGCAAAGGCTTCCAGGCGCGTATCTGTAAAAATGATCATCGAAATGCAAATGACAGTTCTGCACAAACTCCTAACAGTAATGCTGATTCATCCACATCAAAACGGCTGTTATGATGGGCTGCGCCAGATCCCAGATCTGGATTTGCAATTCCCAAGAATCCCAATGCGCCTGGGTATTTGTTTAAATACTTGCAAAAAGTTTCAGAAGCAAACCATAGACCATGTTCTCCCAGCACCTGGGGACCACACATCTGTGTCAGTTTTTGTGCTGTTTCTTCTGCAACTTCCTGATCATTAATGACCGGCTCCATCAAAACCTTTGTATATGGTTCAAACTCCACCCGGCATCCATGTACATCTGCCACGTTTGTACAGGTCTTCTTGATCAAAGCCAGCACCTTTTCTCCTGCCGGGCGGCTGAAATACCGGGAAGTTCCACTGAAAAATGCCTCATCCGGGATTGCATTCCAGATCTCACCAGCCTTCTGTACGCAGATACTGAAGGTAAGAGTTTCCTCTGCATTCATCTGATTCTGTAAAGCGGAATCCAATTCACAAACAATATGACTTGCCGGGATCACAGGATTCTTTGCCAGATCCGGTCTGGAACCATGTCCGCTTTTTCCGATCACATGTACTCCAAAACAAACAGCCCCCGCCATTCTCGGTCCGGAAACCAGGTTGATCTTTCCTGCCGGCATGTCATTATACACATGAAGAGCAAAGCAGTCATCAATTGGATACTCACTCACCAGTTCCAATACATGCTGATAACCATCAAGGGCTTCTTCCCCTTCTTCAAAGCAACAGTATACTGTACCCTTTAATTGTTCACGTATCTGGGATAATACTTTTATCGTTGTCAGCATCATAGCCATATGTGCATCATGACCGCAAGCATGGCATACCCCAGGTTTCTGGGAAACACATGCTTTAGGCTGGATCAGATTATCAGTATCCTCCTTCACTGGAAGAGCGTCCATATCGCAGCGGAGCAGATGATGTTTTCCAGGCTTTTCCCCTTTTATAATAGCTACCAGCCCCGTTCCGGCAGCCAGACGGTACTCCACTCCCATTTTTTCAAGTTCACTGATGATTGTCTTGCGTGTCTCAAATTCCTTATTTGACAGTTCCGGGTTCATATGAAAATATCTGCGCATTTTGATCAGGTATTCTTCCTGTTCTTTTGCCAGCTTAAGGATATCAGGATCATTCATTCTTTCTTCTCCTTCCTGCTTTTATAAAGCATCAAGCGCATCTGCGATCCGGTTCAACGCCTCTTCAAGCTGTGCTCTCGGGCATGAAAAATTAATACGCTGAAAGCCGCCTGCTTCCCCATTAGGCCCAAATTTTGGTCCATCATCTGTTGCCACTTTTGCTTTATGGCACATAAAATCCCATAATTCCTGATCTGTCATTCCATAAGCCCTGAAATCCAGCCAGCCAAGATACGTTGCTTCCGGAATACGATATTTCACCTTTGGCATCCGTTCCTGTATAAAATCTGCTATAAACTGTGCATTCCCGCGCAAATACTCTTTTAATTCTTCCAGCCATTCCTCACTTTCATTATAAGCTGCGATCTGTGCTACCGCGCCAAATGCACCCGGCCATAAATAATATGGCTGCATTTTTTCCTGGAATGCTGCACGCATCTCATCATTTGGAATAATAATATCAGATACCAGCAGTCCGGCTACATTAAAGCTTTTAGACGGTGACGTGCAGATAATGCTGTTCTGTGCAAATTTATCACTGATCGTTGCAAAGGATACAAACTCTCTGTCTGTCAGGATAAGATCTGAATGGATCTCATCTACTACAACCTTCACTCCATTATCAATACAGATATTTCCCATGCGGGTCAGCTCCTCTTTCGTCCAAAGGCGTCCGCTTGGATTTTGAGGGCTGCATACCAGGATCAGCTTTGTTTTCGGATCTTTTGCCTGCATTTCCAACTGCTCGAAATTCATCTCATAATAACCGTCTTTATTCACAAGGGCATTGTATACAATATGACGGCCTGTTTTATTAACATAATCATAGTAAGGATAATAAACCGGAGATTGGATGATAACGTTATCTCCCGGATCTGTGAACAGTTCAATGGCAAATACAAGGGGAAGATTCAATCCCGGTGTATATGTGATCCATTCTTTTTTAATATCCCAGTGATTACGTCTTTTCTGCCAGTTAACGCAGGCCATGAGAAATTCATCTGCAAGATACCCATATCCGTAATTCTCATGAGCCGCACGGTCCTGGATCGCTTTTGCCACTGCAGGTGCTGCCTTAAAATCCATATCTGCAATACCCAGTGGGATCACATCGCTCTCTCCATACATTTCCTGACGAAGTTTGGATGACCATTTAATAGACATAACCTTGGTACGATCAATGCAACTGTCAAAATCATATTTCATACAACATACCTATCTGTGCTGATTCTGTAAAACATGTCCAATATATTAGAACAGACGATTGGAAAATGACAGACTTTCAGACACAGCACATCCTTTCCTTTTTCTAATGAATGATATATAATACAGTTGTTGGGTTTGCAAACTCAATGTATAATATATTGTACATTTTTTCCAATATATTGTCAATGGATGGGAGGATTTTTGTTTTGGAAAAAATCAACGAAATTGTTGCCAATAATATAGCTATATTGCGCAAAAAAAATCGTTTAAGCTTAGAAGAACTTGGAAAACTCAGCGGAGTCAGCAAAAGTATGCTGGCACTGATTGAAAAAGGAGATGGGAATCCTACTTTAGGGATTCTCTGGAAGATTGCCAATGGACTGGGTGTGCCTTTTGATGAATTGACAAGACGACCGGATCCAATGAACCATGTAATTAAGATTTCTGAGATTGAACCAATTCCTATTGCAGATGGTACTGCAAGGAACTATTCCGTTTTTTCTGACGATAAAAACCGCCGTTTTTCTGTTTTTTACCTGGAAATGGACAAAGACTGTCATTGGAACTCTGACCCCCATTTACAGGGAACTGTTGAATTTTTTACTGTTACAGAAGGTTCTGTGAAGATTATAAATGACGGAGAAGAATTCATCCTGAACAAAGGTGATGGTATCCAATTTCGCGGAGATGTTCCTCACAGTTACCAGAATATAGCTGACTGCCAAAGTATAGCGTACAATATTATGTACAATCCGTAAAATTATGTGGTAAATACCACATTGCCCACATTTCCAAAGACAATAAGGGAATTTTTTGTATCAGTATATATATAATGTACCCTATCACATTCTCGCGCCTCGCGCGGTCGCTTGCGATAATCTACAGCTTCGTGCGAGTGCGCATCATTGGCACGTTAGTGCCTTTTGTGTAATAGGGAATTCCTCGAAATTTCCTATTACACAAAAATACCGCCCGGAGGTTTTCCAGACGGCATTTTCATTTGTACTTATACTATTTTACAAGATATCCTCCATCAACCGGAATGATCGCCCCGCCAAGATAATCACTGGCGTGGGATGCGAGGAAGATACATGCGCCCTTCATGTCATCACCAGTACCCCAGCGATTTGCCGGAATGCGCTCGGTGATCTGCTGATATCTTGGATTCTCTGGGTCAAGCAGCGCGGAGTTCATCTCTGTTGCCATATAGCCCGGTGCGATCGCATTGACATTGACGCCTCTTGCGATCCAGTCATTGCTGAGCTCCTTGGTGAGCTGTGTCACACCTCCCTTTGCTGCTGTGTAAGCCGGAACAGTCTGTCCGCCAAACCAGGATACCATGGATGCGATGTTGATGATCTTTCCATATCCCTTCTTCAGCATGATCTTTGCAGCTTCCTGACAAAGAATGAATACAGAATTTAAGTTTACGTTGAGAACTTCATCCCACTCTTCGATCGGGAATACTTCTGCGCTATGACGTCTCTGGATACCATGAGCGTTTACGATAATGTCAAGATCGCCGCCGAGTGCTGCCACACAATCGTTGAATCCCTGATATACCTGCTCCCGCTTACTGAAATCTGCTTTTACACCATGGCACTTGAATCCACGGTCGCAGAATCCTTTTGCCACATCATAGACCTTATCGGAAGTTCCGACGATCACGACCTCACATCCTGCTTCCATCAGACCTTCTGCCATTCCATAGCCAAGTCCTCTTGTTCCGCCTGTTACGATTGCTTTCTTTCCTGCTATGTTAAATAATTCCATGATCATGCTCTCCTTTTTATTATTATTAATCAAACAGAATTACCATCTTTTTCGCTGACTCATCCGGATGATCCATCAGATGGAATACCTTGTCGATCTCGCTGAATTTAATGAATGTTGTTGCGATGCCTTCAGTGATATACTCACCCTTTTCCATTCTTGCGATCGTCGGCTGGAACGCATCCTGAGACATTCTGGAGCCAATGATGTCAAGCTCTCTCTGATTGATCATCGCCTGCGTGATTCCCTCTTTTTCTGTGCAGAATCCCATCGGTACCATGCGGCCCGCGTTGCAGAGGATACCCGGCTGCAGGCACATCGTCAGGGAGCCCGGGAAGCATGCAGAGTCAAACGCTACGGTGCAGCCATGTCCGTCTGTGATTTTCTGGATCTCCGCAACAACATCCTGAGTCCTGGAATTGATCACATAGTCAGCACCGTATTCTTTCGCGCGTTCAAGGGAAGAATCGCTGATATCACAGCAGATTACAGTTTTGCACCCCTTCGCCTTACATGTCTGTAAGATAATGGAACCGATTGTTCCGGTACCAAGGATAAATACGACATCATCTTCGACCACACGACCACGTCCTGTGCAGTGGGAACCGATTGCAAACGGCTCAACAAGTGCCGCATCTTCCCACTTGACAGAATCGGAAATCTTGTATACTTCTTTTGCCGGCGCTGTGAAATACTGTCTCCAGCCGCCGTCTGCTCCGGAACCTCTTACTTTTACATGCTCGCACACGTTCTTTCTTCCATGCGTACACTGGTAACAGGTTCCGCAGGAAGAGAGAAGATCCACGATAACATGGTCACCCACTTTCACATTTTTTACATTTTTACCGATCTTTGCGATCACACCGGCGTTCTCATGTCCCGGAATTCTCGGATATGTAGAGCACGGATTGGAGCCATGCCAGATGTGATGGTCACTTCCGCATACACCTGCGGATTTCATCTGGATAAGGACTTCATCCTCGTTTGCAAGTTCCGGAATCTCAACCTCACGCACCTCATATTTATGCGGTTCTACAACAACGACTTCTTTCATCATTTCAGCCATGATTCATTCTCCTTTTTCTGAAAAGCTTTGTTTTATTTATAACCGGTTCATTCCATGTTATCCAATGATCGACGGGAGCAGCAGTGAAATTCCCGGAACAAGTGCAAATAAGATTCCGCAGAGGATCTCTACTACAACGAACGGAACCAGCTGCTTTGACACCTGACCGACGGACTGTTTGCTGATTCCGCATGCCACGAACATACATGTTCCGAAAGGCGGTGTTGCCTGTCCCATTGCGAGGAGGAATACGAAGACAAGTCCGAACTGTACCGGGTCGATGCCGAATGCAACTGCGATCGGAGCAAGGATCGGTCCGAGGATCAGGTTAGTCGCTCCTACCTCGAGGAACATACCGCAGATCGTCAGAAGGATGATGATGATCGCCCAGAACATATATTTATTGGAAACGAATGCGAGCATAAAGTTTGTGACAGCCTGCGGGATCTGATAGTAGGAGATCAGCCAGCCAAACATCTGTGCTGTCACAACAAGGATCATCAGGTTTGCAGTTCCTTCCGCTGTATTTTCCACGATCTCCCAGATCGTCTTTAAGCTGATCTCACGGTACACAGCAAGACACACGATCAGACCGTAGACAACCGCAACGACCGCAGATTCTGTCGGGGTGAAGATTCCGGCATAGATTCCTCCGAGAATGATGACCGGCATAACGAGCGCCCATACAGCATCTTTGAAAGAAACAAGAAATCTCTTAAAAGAAAACTTATCGGATTTCGGGAATCCGCATTTTTTTGCTTTGTAGTAAGCGTAGATGCAGAGGAAAATACTGCAGACAACGCCCGGCAGGATTCCTGCCATTAAAAGAGCTCCAACATCAGTTCCTGTGATATTTCCGTAAATAACAAGTACGATACTCGGCGGGATTACGATTCCAAGTGTTCCGCCGATCGCCTGAACGGCTGCCGCGTAGGATTCCGGATATCCTCTTTTTACCATCTCCGGGTACATAAGTCCGCCAATCGCAGCTGTCGTTGCTACGGAAGAACCAGAGATCGCAGCAAAGAAGGTACATGCAACGATCGATACCAGGGAGATTCCTCCGGAGATCCATCCGACGAGGGAATCAGCAAACGCAACGAGGCGTTTGGAAAGGCCGCCTTTTGACATAACGTCGCCGGCAAGCATGAATGCCGGGATCGCCAGCATGGAAAAGCTGTTGGAATTAGCGAAAATTCTCTGTGCGATCACAACGAATGTGAGCTTCGGGTCTAAAAGAACCGCTACAATACAGGAAAGTCCCAATGCCCATGTGATCTCAAGACCACAGGCCATAGCCACGAGCAGGACAACGATCAGGGCAACTGCTGCTATCTGCATGATTCTTCCTCCTTCTTCTTTCCGAATTCTTCCCAGGTGTCTACGATCAGGGCGATGCAATTTAAAATGAAGCCGATAAACATGATCCCGTAAAGAATGCTCATCGGGATTCCCATCGCCGGGCTGATCTGGTATCCGCCGATCTCAATGAGACCGTAACCGCTGTACATGAAGATCAGGCTGACATAGATCGCAACTGCTTTCCGGATCAGATCCATCACATACTGCGCTTTTCCTTTCAGGTATCCGTCGATCAGCTCGATCCGGACAAACAGATGGTCCGTCGCTGCCAGGTTGATCCCGAGAACGATCAGCGCCACGAACAGGTATCTGGAAAGTTCCTCTGACCATGTCAGGCTCTTAAAGATGACAAATCTGCAGAATGTCTGTAAAAATACGACTCCGATCATCAGAAAGAGAACTGCGCCGATGACCGCTTTGTTGATTTTCTGGACCTTTTTAAAGGCCGCTGCAAATGTTTCCATAACGCACCTCCTAGTTTTCTGATGATAAGGACCGGATCTCAGAGATCACGTCTCCATACTGTTCTTCCCACTGTGCATACAGGTCTGCCGCCTTGTCGATAAACTGCTGTTTATCCGGATATGTGACGGTCATTCCCTGTTTTTCCAGCTCTGCGACTGCCTCGGAATCCATCTTGCGGCTGAGCTCTCTCTCCTCGATGCTGCACTCAGCCACCACACGTTTGAAGGTTTCTTTTGTCTCATCGTCAAAGGATGCCCATGTCTCAGGACTCATGACAAGGAAAACGGTCGAGTACGCATGCTCGGTCATTGCAAGGTGGTTATTGACCTGAGCGACGTTGTTTGTCAGGATAACGGTTGCCGGGTTCTCCTGTCCGTCAAGTGCGCCCTGCTGGAGTGCCGTGTAAGCTTCGCCCCAGGACATCGGGGTCGCATCTGCTCCCATTGCCTTCCAGAATGCGATATGTACCTGGTTCTCCATGGTACGGATCTTCAGTCCGGCGACATCATCCACCGAATTGACATCCCGCTTGCTGTTTGTCAGGTTACGGAAACCGGATTCCCAGATCCCGAGTCCGTAGAGCTGGACGCCGGAAAGCTTATCGAGGAAACGTGTTCCGATATCCCCCAGGAACACGGCGTCGGCCTGTTCGGTCGATGTGATCAGGTACGGAACATCCAGTGCCTGGAAATCGTTGATGAAGTTTCCGATCGTGGATTGGTTGACAACCGCGATATCGATCGTTCCCATCTGACATCCCTCGATCGTATCGATCTCAGCTCCGAGCTGTCCGTTATGGTATGTCTCGATCTTATATTTTCCTCCGGTCTCATCGTAGATCCTGTCTGCAAATGTATCCATCGACTGTCCGATGGCTCCTGTCTGTGATGAGGTCTGTGCCATACGCAGGGTGATCGTTCCGTCTGTACTGTTTTTCTGATGATTGTCCTTATAGATGCTGAAACCGCTGAGTACAACTGCCGCCGCGATGATCCCCGCTGCTGCGATGGATGATGTCTTTCTGCTCATTCCCACATATTCTCCTTTCCCTGTAACTGTTCAGTACCTTCACAGTTACGAGCAAAAATCCATTCCAGATCGGCTGCGCCGATGGGATTTTTGCCTTCATGCCTATACTTTATTACGGTCAGCGCAGCAAGTGCGCAGACCTACTGAACAGTTACCTTTCCCTTTTCAAATGCTTACGGAGTTACGAGCGCTCCGTCCCGTGCTCTCGTCTGTGTCCATGTTGTCACGGTATTTTCACACGGATATTTTGCCGCCTCGGCTTCGTCGATATCGACTCCGAGTCCTGGCTTGTCGTTTGCGTATACATATCCTTTCCGGTATTCCGGCATTCCCGGGAACACATCGAGCAGAGCGCCGTGCGGTCCCTTTAATTTCTGGATCACGAAGTTCGGCGGTTCGATCCCGGACCACTCCTGAACTCCGAAGTTCTGGGCCGCGAGGTCGATGTGGATGTTCGCTGCATGTGCTAACGGTGACATGTCGCCCGGTCCGTGCCATGCGGTCCGGACACCGAACTGCTCCGCAAAGATCTGGAGCTTTCTCGCCGGTGTGATTCCTCCCACCTGGGTGATGTGGACGCGGATGAAATCGATCAGCTGCTCGGCGATGATCGTTCTCCACTCATACGGGTTGTTGAACAATTCGCCCTGCGCGATCGGGATGCTCGTCTGCTGTCTCAGATTTCTGAGCCAGGAGAGCTGCTCTAACGGGACCGGATCTTCCAGGAAGAACAGGTCATACGGCTCAAGGCCTTTCGCGAGAGCCACAGCGTCCGCCGGAGCGATCCGCTCATGAACATCATGGACCAGCTGCATCTCATATCCGATCTTCGAACGGATCTGCTCGAACAGATGGATCGTATCGCGGATGTACTTTTTTGAGTCGAGATACAGACCGTCATGAGCGCCCTCCGGAGCTGTCGATGGCGTATCTCCATATGGAAGACCGCCGTATCCGCCGCACTGGCATCTCAGATGCGTGATGCCCATCTCCTGATACATCTGGATGTTCTCACAGATCTCATTGATGTCCTTTCCGTCTACATGGCGGTAAACCGGGATTCCTTCCCGGACTTTTCCTCCAAACAGCTGGTATAACGGCATTCCCGCCATCTTTCCTTTGATGTCCCAGAGCGCCATGTCGATTCCGGAAATCGCATTGTTCTCGATCGGTCCGTTTCTCCAGTAGCCGTTCTGGTGCATCAGCTGCCAGGTCTCCTCGATATTTTCAACCGGACGTCCGACCAGAAGAGGTCTCATATACTCTTCGATCAGATGCTTTACGGTCAGATGACGGTAAGCAAAGGTTGCGCATCCCAGTCCGTAAAGTCCCGGCTGGTTTGTCTCGATCTTTACGACCACAAGGTTGATCCCTTCCGGTGCCGTACAGATTACGCGGATGTCCTTGATTCTGACTGACATTTTCTGTTCCTCCTTTATCATTCTTTGCACCTTTTTAACTTGTCTTGATCGCTTCTTAACTTGTTACTCATCATACAAGTTAATCTTTATATTCAGGGTACCGTCCGACCTGCTTCCGGTACCCGTCATGGCTTTTCTTTATATATTTCCGTCCGCTGCTGCCTCCGGATCCTCGTTTTTATTCTCCGCGATCTTCCCGGACGCTCTCAGCGTTTCCAGCGAACCGCCCAGATGCTGTTCCATAATGTCATGCGCCCGCTTTGCGTCGCGCTCCCGGAACGCCTCCAGGATCTCTGTGTGAAAATGAAGTCCCGTCTCGTATCCGAACAGCTCGTTCATCTGCTCATGATTCTTTCTGGATTCCAGGAAAACCTTGTGCAGGCTTTTCTCGAGAAGCGGATTGCCGGAGGTCCGGCTGATCACCTCATGGAACTTCAGGTCCGCCCGAACGAATTTCGCCCGGTCTCCCTTAAACTCCTTCATCTGCTCCAGATATGTCTCCAGAGCCGCGATCGTCTTCTCGTCACAGTTCTCCATCGCCAGTACACATGCGCCCGGTTCCAGAATTCTCCTGAACTCCAGGACTTTATAGATGTCCATACAATCTTCCGAAGTGATCTTATACTCCGCCTCGTCCCAGTTCTCAACCTGGCTGTTGATCAAAAAAGTTCCCTTACCCTGGTAGCTCTTGAGAACCCCGATCCCGATCAGATACTGAAGCGCAGACCGGATACTGGACCGGCTGACTCCAAGCTCCCCGACCATCTGATTCTCAGACGGGATCTTCTCGCCGACCTTCCATTTTCCTGCTTCAATATTTTCCTTCAGGTACTCAACGACCTGATCTGTAATGTTCACGGTTTTGATTCTCATACTCTCCTGCTGCCTGTTCCCCTTTTGATTTTTACTTGTCGGACAACCTATAAGTTGATTATATTCCAAATTTTCCCAAAGTCAAGCTTCTTTTATAAATTTGGGAAAAGCCGACGAAAATGATATTTATTTTTGTGCATTTATCACAACTGTGAATTCCATGGTTTGAAATCCATATTTTCCGGTCCACACACCACGGAACCGCTGTTCACACCGCTTTTCACGCCACAATGAACCCTGTTCACAGCCGGTGAGCAATCTGGGCTGGAGTGCCGGACGCTCACCGGCATCTCCCCTTGCCAACATACTATCAAATCCATTACAATCTGATATATAAACTCCCTTGCGTCCCCCAACCAGCCATGATAAAATAGAAATGATGCGTACAGAAACCTTTCCTTTCTGTACTGATCGTAATCCCTAACCCGAAAGGAGTCCTCAATCTATGAAATCCGGAGAACACTTTGACGTGATCATCATCGGCGCCGGCCCGTCCGGTATCTTCTGCGCCTATGAACTGATCAAAGAAAAACCAGAATTAAACATCTTAATGATCGAAAAAGGAAGACCGATCGAAAAACGCGTATGTCCAAAGAGAAAAACAAAAGTATGCGTTGGCTGTAAACCATGTTCCATCACCACAGGCTTCGCAGGAGCCGGAGCTTTCTCCGACGGAAAGCTCTCCCTCTCCCCGGATGTCGGCGGAAACCTTCCGGAAATCTTAGGATATGATAAAGCAACGGAACTCATCAAGGAGTCCGACGATATCTACCTGCAGTTCGGTGCTGATCAGAACGTATACGGTGTTGACAAACAGCAGGAGATCCGCAAGATCCGTAAAAAGGCCATCAATGCAAACTTAAAACTGATCGAATGCCCGATCCGTCACCTCGGAACCGAGGAAGGCTACAAGATTTATACCCGCCTGCAGGATCACCTCCTCGCAAACGGCATCCACATGGAATTCAACACGATGGTAAAAGATATCATCATCGAAGACGGAGCTGCAAAAGGTGTCATTACCGATAAAGACGAGGCATACTACGCAGACGAGATCGTCTCCGCCATCGGCCGCGAAGGTTCCGACTGGTTCTCCCACATCTGTGCCGACCACGGGATCGATACCGAGGTCGGCACCGTTGATATCGGTGTCCGTGTCGAGGTCCGCGACGAGGTCATGGAATTCCTCAACAAGAACCTCTACGAGGCAAAACTCGTATACTACACACCGACCTTCGACGATAAAGTCCGCACCTTCTGTACGAACCCGTCCGGTGAGGTTGCGACCGAGTATTACGAAAACGGTCTGGCTGTCGTAAACGGTCATGCTTATAAATCAAAAGAATACAAGACAAACAACACCAACTTCGCGATCCTGGTATCCAAGAACTTCACAAAACCGTTCAAGACCCCGATCGAGTATGGTAAACACATCGCCCAGCTCTCCAACATGCTCTGCGACGGAAAGATCCTCGTCCAGACCTTCGGAGACTTCCAGAGAGGCCGCCGCACCACAGAGGAGCGCCTCTGCAGAAACAATATCATCCCGACCTTAAAGGATGCTGTTCCGGGCGATCTGTCCTTGGTTCTCCCGCACCGCATCATGGTCGACATCAAGGAGATGTTAAAAGCTCTGGACAAGGTAACTCCGGGTATCGCCAGTGACGAGACACTGCTTTACGGCGTGGAAGTTAAATTCTATTCCAACAAGGTCGTTGTCGATAAGGACTTTGAGACAAACATCCACGGTCTCCGCGCCATCGGCGACGGCGCATCCGTGACCCGCGGACTTCAGCAGGCATCCGCGAACGGACTTTCCGTTGCGAGAAGTATCTTGGCGAGAATGGATCAGAAATAAATGATAAAAAGAGCACCTTACGATTGATATGATACCTCCAAAGTAGACAGGTTAAATAACCAAAATCTACTTTGGAGGTATTTTTATGGGTAGGAAGCCCAGGTGTACAGTTGAAGAAAAAGTTGCTGCTGTTGAGGATTACCTGAATGGAACACGTTCTGTCTCTGAAATCATGGCAGATTTATGTATAAAAAGTACACGAACCATAAGGGACTGGATATTGGCATATCAGAATGGAGGTATGGAAGCTCTTTGCCCTGTTACAGCCAATCACTCCTATTCCAGGGAATTTAAGCTTGAAATGATTCAAAGATATATTGCCGGGGAAGGTTCGGTTACCGATTTATGCGCCAGATATGGCATCCCTGCACATGTTACACTGCAAAACTGGATTTCGTTGTATAATGCCAATAGAGAACTTAGGGATTATGATCCCAAGAGGGAGGTCTATATGGCAGAAGCACGAAGAAAGACAACGATAGCTGAACGTAAAGAAATCGTCGAATACTGTATTACCCACAACCGAGATTATAAAGGAACAGCTTCTCTGTATGATGTTTCTTATGGGCAGGTGTATTCATGGGTAAAAAAATATGATGCTAGTGGGGAAGAGGGTCTGTCCGATAAACGCGGACGTCACAAAACGGATGATGAAGTCGATGAGCTAGAACGGTTACGCCGGGAGAATATGCGACTAAAACGCCAGCTTGATGAAAAAGACATGGTAGTGGAACTGTTAAAAAAAGTGAAAGAATTCGAAGGGATGTGAGGTTTGGAAAACTACGGTTTGAATCAAAATATCTGGCAATAAAATATTTTCATGAAGGAAAACAATGGAGCATCAACTGGATGTGCAAACAGCTGGGGATATCGCACGCGGCTTACTACAAATGGTTGCACCGACCGATTACGGAGCAGGAATCCAAAAATAGAAAACTGGCAGAACTGATAAAGGAGTATGATGAGCAGTTCGGGCATATCCTGGGATACAGACGGATGACAAGCTGGATCAACCATTTCAATCACACCAGTTACAGCAAGAACAGAGTCCACAGAATCATGAAGAAGCTGGGAATCCACTCTGTTATTCGTAGAAAAAAGAAGAAATACCATCCGTTCAAGCCGGAGACGACAGCGGAAAATAAGCTGAAAAGGGATTTCAATGCCACAAAACCTAACGAAAAATGGGCTACTGATGTCACGGAATTCAAGATTCCTGAAACAGGAAAGAAGCTATATCTTAGCGCCATCTTTGATTTATATGACCGTTTTCCTGTTGCATACGTTGTAAGTAAAAGAAATGACAACAAGCTCGTATTTGATACTTATGACAAGGCACTTATTGAAAATCCGAATGCAAAACCGATTTTTCATAGTGACAGAGGATATCAATACACCAGCAAGGTTTTCCAAGCAAAGCTCCAGAATCAGGGCATGGAACAATCCATGTCCAGAGTGGGGCGTTGCATAGATAACGGTCCTACAGAAGGGTTGTGGGGAATCATAAAATCGGAAATGTATTGTATGTACCAGATAACAGATGAGCAGTCCCTTCGATCAGCAATTGACGGATACATGAAGTTTTACGCCGAGGAAAGACCTCAGGATCGGTTTTACTGTAAAACTCCGTCAGAAGTAAGGCGGGATGCATTATCGGCAAAGGAACCAGTGCAATATCCCATTGCTGAAAACAAACGGATTGCAGCATACAAATCCAAATGGTGTGCGTAACTTTAAACATACCCCCAGAGTTGCATTGTAAAATTGACGATGGAATAAATGTTTCATAAACATAAATATCCGCCACATCAGATCAGATATGGCAGATACATTTAGAAATTAATTTTAAATATTTTGCTTGTCTACTTGACAAGGGGCAGATCATTTGCAATCTNTGTAAAATTGACGATGGAATAAATGTTTCATAAACATAAATATCCGCCACATCAGATCAGATATGGCAGATACATTTAGAAATTAATTTTAAATATTTTGCTTGTCTACTTGACAAGGGGCAGATCAGATCAATGTTTCAGGGATTTTTCTTTCTGACATTGTGATGATAGGGTTACAGTACACGGGCACTCCATGCCCGCGCACTGTAACAGGATTTTGCCGATGCTTCGCATTCCGAATCGGCAAAATCTGCTGCCACAACTGTATTGTACGGAATTTTCAGTTCAGAAAATTCCTACCGTGTACAGTAACACGATAGGTGCTCTTTTTCTTAGTTCAATTCGAGTTCAGCCTCTGTGTTCCAGTCAGCGCAGGCCGACAAATTTTCTCAAAGTCTCCGTTCTCTGTCGTTTGTTTCGATCGATATCGGTATATTGTCTGCGAAGAATGTGTATATTCGCAAAATGTTTTTTCACTTTCTCGGATGTGCCCCCTGGTACGCCTCCCGGACTGTATTTTCCGTCGCATATGCCGTATACATCTGCGTGGATGCCAGGTCGGAATGCCCCATCATGGTCTGAACAGCGCGCATGTCAGCGCCGTTGCTCAAAAGATGGACCGCAAAAGAGTGGCGCAGGGTGTGCGGTGTGATGTCCTCCTCGATCCCGGCCCGCTCCCCATAATATTTGATCAGCTTCCAGAAGCCCTGACGGCTCATGACTCCTCCGCTGCAGTTTGTAAAGAGAAGTTCCGAACTCATTCCCTTTAAGAACGTCTCCCGCGAGGCCTCCAGATACTTCACCAGCGCATTTTTCGCCGCATGGCCGAACGGGATCATCCGCTCTTTATGCTCATCCCGGCAGGTGATAAAGCCGACCGCCATATTCACGTCTGAAAGCTTCATGCTTACAAGCTCCGTCACACGGATCCCGGTCGCATATAAAAGCTCCAGCATCGCCTTATCACGGATCTCTTTCGGATTCGCACAGGACGGCTGGTCCAGAAGTCTCGTCACCTCATCTACTGTGAGGATCACTGGCACCTTCTTTTCGATCTTCGGTGCATGGATCGATTCCGCAGGGTCCCTCCGGATCATTCCTCTCCTATGCATCCAGCCAAAAAATGACTTTGCGGACGCCAGGGACCTTGAGACCGTCGATGCCGCCTTTCCCTCTTTTCCCTGAAAAAGGAGATAAGAATTCAGCGCGGTCTTTGTTACCTTTCCGCACTCCGTGATCCCGTTCTCTTCCAGATAATCCGCCATCTTCAGAAGATCCCTCTGATAAGAAAGCGTTGTATTTTTTGACGCTCGCTTTTCCTCCTCCATATAATGGATGAAGGTCTGAATTTCCTCTCTCATACCTTTTCCCCGTTCATTTGCAGCTACTGTAATCCACTGTTCCCTTATTTTTTCCGGCAAAACCAATATTTTTCTACATTATATCCCCATTTTATGGCAAAATCAAACGGATTTTTCCCACTTGAATCCCTTTGCAGGGAACTCACGCAGCCCGGAAACCTTTTTCAGTACCTTTTTGCAGCAGTTCCGTGCCTTCATCCTCACTTGTGTCTACAAAAAGAACCGAAAAACTCCTGCTGAAACTTCCGGATTGATCAAAGTCTCTGCTGCGATTCCGAGTGCTGTCAATAAGATCATACTCAAGATCCGGGATTGCTCATTCCCCCGCACCGGTTCCCGGACCACGATCCACAAGAGATACGCCGCCAGCGCATAAAAGATCCCCTGTGGAAAGACCAGCCCAAAAAAGAGCAGGATCCCGCTGAATCCGCTGTGCATCGTCAGGGCACAGACGATCACTGACGCCTGAAACGATACGCAGACTGCCGACGCATAGCAGATGATCCCGGACAGCGACGTCTGGCAGATCAGGATCCCCACCAGGATCCACACAAAGCGCTTCTTCAGGACACCTGCGAACAGGCTGTAATAATCCACCGACGACAGCTCCGCAGGTGCAAAGATCCCCGCAAACCATTGTTCCAGCGTATTCTTCATCTCTGAGCTCATGTGATTGCAAAAAATCGTTCCCGCTGCAGTCCCAACAAATAAAAAAAAGGACAGCCAGAACAACTGACTGTCCAATAGTCTCCGGTGTCTGCGGATCCCAGTCATAGCGCTGCCGCCCCTGTTCCTTTTTCACAGTGTATGCGCACAGTCCCATGCTTTATCCACAATTGTTTCTGATTTTTTAGTCTTCCAGTACCTGCTCTTACCGGATTCCTTCCTTCTGGGCATACGCAAGGATCGCCGCGATCGTCTTTGCGTCCGTCATCTTCCCGCTGTAGATCAGATCCAGAAGGTCCTTCACTTCCCACTCCTCCACGTCGATGCTCTCGTCTGCGTCGAGATGCTGTTTCGACGGGATCAGATCTTTCGCGATATAGACGCCGATACGCTCGTCACAGAATGCCACCGTTGTATTGACCGTCATCAGGAATTCCAGATTTTCACTGCGGAATCCCGTCTCCTCCTCAAGTTCTCTCGCTGCACACTCGATCTTCGGCTCATCCGGCGCATCCAGCTTTCCCGCCGGGATTTCCAGAGTAAAGCGGTCCAGGGCGTTCCGGTACTGGCGCACCATCAGGATCTTTCCGTCCTTTGTCACCGGAAGAACAGCGGCAGCGCCGTCATGATGGATATAGTCATAGACTTCCTCGATCCCGTTCGCAACGACGGTGTCCCGGTAGATCTTTAAGATCATTCCTGTATAGGCAAGTTCACGTTTTAAACGAATTGTCTTTTCCATGTTTCTTTCATTTCCTCTCACTTTATGCTTTGTTCTGATCCACAGTCAATCATTTCACAAAATCCGACATGTCTGCATAGAACTGTCTGCGATTTGCTTCTTGTTCGCAATTTATCTCATTATCTGTGAATAATAGGAGAATTCTTTTTACAGCAATCAGCCCTTTAATTTCTTATTCTTCTCAAAGTTCGCATCGCAGGCCTTGATGATCGCACCGCGGAATCCATTCTCTTCCAGGGCGGCAAGTCCTTCGATCGTTGTTCCGCCCGGAGAGCATACCATATCCTTTAATTCGCCCGGATGTTTTCCTGTCTCAAGGACCATCTTCGCGCTGCCGAGCACCGCCTGGGCAACCATCTTGTAGGCGGCCTGGCGAGGAAGTCCGTTCTTCACGCAGCCGTCAGCCAGCGCCTCGATGAACATGTATACATATGCCGGTGAACAGCCGCTGGCGCTTCCCACAACATCCATCAGCTTCTCGTCCACCTTCTCCATCTTTCCGAAAGAAGTGAAGAAACCGTCGATCACCTGTTTTTCCTCGTCCGTAAACAGGTTCTCATCATAGCTCACACCGGACATTCCCTCGCCGACCATCGCCGGGGTGTTCGGCATCGAGCGGACAATTCTCGCCTCGTCTCCGAGTCCTGCCTGAAGATCCGCGATCGCATATCCGGCCGCGATGGAGATCACAACCTGATTTTTACGGATCTTTCCGTTTAATTCTTTAAACACAGTCGGAAGAACCTGAGGTTTTACCGCGAGGACCAGATATTTTACCTGCTCTGCGCACTCGGTTGCTGTGGAAACGTGGGCAACGCCCGTCTCCTCTGTGATCTTCTGCATCTTCGCTTCATGAGCACTCGTAAAAAGCAGCTCCTCCGGCTGATATGTCTTTAAAAGTCCCCGCATGATCGCGGTTCCCATATTTCCCATGCCGATAAAACCAATTTTTGCCATATGAAATTTCCTCCTAAAAATGTATCTCGACACATTCTCGCGCCGAGCGCGGTCGCTTGCGACAATCCTCATCTTCGCGCGAGTGCGCATCTTAGGCACGCAGTGCCTGTTTGTTATCGCGACAGTCACCAAGGTCTCGCGCAAGCGCGGACTTTGGCTCGTTGTTCGCGTAAATAAAAAAGCCGCAGCCATACAGATCCTCTCTGCACAGCAACGGCTTTCAATTTTATTTCGCGTAATCGGTAACTCTGGACTCGCGGATCACGTTGACTTTGATCTGTCCCGGATATTCCAGGCTTTCTTCGATCTTCTTGGATATGTCTCTTGCGAGAAGAACCATATCGTCATCGCTGATCTGCTCCGGCACTACCATAATGCGCACTTCGCGTCCCGCCTGGATCGCAAAGGACTTATCAACTCCCTTGAAGGAGTTTGTAATATCCTCAAGCTGCTTTAAGCGGTTCGTGTATGTCTCCAACGTCTCTCTTCTTGCGCCCGGTCTTGCAGCGGAGATCGTATCTGCTGCCTGAACGATGCAGGAAATAAGGTTCGTCGGCTCAACATCGCCATGGTGAGATTCCACAGCATTGATAACGATCGGGGATTCTTTGTATTTCTTACACAGTTCCGATCCGAGCTGTACATGGGAACCTTCCATCTCATGGTCAACGGATTTTCCAATGTCATGTAATAAGCCGGCACGCTTTGCCATTCTGACGTCCACACCGATCTCGGCTGCCAGTAAACCGGATAACTGTGCGACCTCGATGGAATGCTTCAATGCGTTCTGACCATAGCTGGTCCTGAACTTCATCTTGCCGAGGAGCTTGACGAGCTCCGGATGGATATTGTGAATGCCGACCTCAAGGATCGCAGCTTCACCTTCCTCGCGCATCATGTTTTCAACTTCCTTCTGCGCTTTCTCCACCATCTCTTCGATTCTCGCCGGATGGATACGTCCATCCACGATCAGTCTCTCAAGAGCAATTCTTGCGACTTCACGTCTTACCGGATCAAAACCGGATAATACGACAGCTTCCGGTGTATCATCGATGATGAGTTCCACACCTGTCATTGTCTCAAGAGTACGGATATTACGTCCCTCTCGTCCAATGATGCGGCCTTTCATCTCGTCGCTCGGGAGCTGTACAACAGAAACTGTTGTCTCTGCAACATGGTCAGCAGCACATCTCTGGATCGCTGTAACCACGTATTCCTTTGCTTTCTTGTCAGCTTCTTCTTTTGCCTTGGCTTCTAATTCCTTGATAAGCTTTGCAGTGTCGTGTTTTACATCTTCCTCAACAGATTTCAGAAGATATTCTTTCGCCTGTTCGCTGGTAAGTCCGGAGATCTTCTCCAGTTCTTCCTGCTCCTTAACAAATAATTCCTCGACCTCGGAAGAACGTTTTCTTAAAGTTTCTTCCTTCGCGGCAAGACTGGATTCTTTTCTCTCCATTGCCTCAGATTTTTTGTCAAGGTTTTCCTCTTTGCTCAGTACGCGGCGCTCATAACGCTGGATCTCGGCTCTCCGTTCTCTGGTTTCCTTTTCAAGCTCGTTTTTCGCTTTTAAATTCTCTTCCTTCGCTTCCAGGAGAGCTTCTTTCTTCTTCGTCTCGGCGACCTTCAATGCTTCATCTATTATTTCTCTGGATTTTTCCTCTGCGCTTCCGATCTTACTCTCGTAACTTTTTTTATGGTGAGCCACAGCTATCTTCCAGGTAATAGGAGCCACAATAATTGCTGCTATCAACATGCTGATTATTGGTGACACAGGAGCACCTCCTTTATTTAGTTTTCATTGTACTAATTACAACACTTCAATTCTAAACTGTTTTATGCATTATGTCAAGTATAATGCCCGCATTCCGGGGACTTCTGTGCATCCCCACGAAGGTTGTCGAACTGCAGTCCGCGGACTCTCTCAGCCTCTGAAAATCAGCACTGCAGTTCCTGTTCACCGATCAAAAACAGCTTCTCACTCCCACTGTTTCATCGCACTGTTGATCGCGTCATAAGAAAAGCCCTTTCTCGCCAGGAACGCGTAGATCTTCTGACGCTTTGCCGGGTCCGGTTCCTCCGGATCGTAGTTTTTCTTTCTCAGCAGTTCGAGGATCTGGGCAGACTCGTCAACTTCCATATCCTCGAATATCATTTCCACCAGATCATCGCTGACACCTTTCTGGCGGAGATCAAATTTCATCTGGCGGATACTCTTTTTATGTCCGTTTTTCTCTACATACCGCCTTGCATAATCCTCATCATCCAGATACCGGTAATGTTTCAGAAAAAGGATCGCATCTTCAACAGAGGCTGGCGAAAACTCCTGTTCCGCCAGCTTCTTACGCATCTCATTTTCTGTTTTTCCGGAAAACTGGAGATAGTAGAGTCCCTTATTTCGGGCTTCCCGAAACTCCTCCGGGATCGCCTCCCCATCTGCACCGGCATACATTTTCTGTTCCCGGTGTTCTTCCTGTATCCACTCTTTCATCCGTGTGTTTCCTGTATCTTTCTATCTACAGTTATCAGTTATTCTTCTCCCTGTTATTCAGAGAAGTCCCTGTACTGTCTGCAGGAATGCTGTTTCTGACGTTCCGTGAAAGGTAACGCTGTTCCTGCTTTTTACTCGTCTGCCTCTGTCTCCGCAGCCAGTGTCTCCTCCGGAGCAGCCTCCGCAGCCATCTCACCCGGGACAACGTGCTGTGCTTCCAGTCCGTGGAGCTCTCTCACCTGGTTTTCGATCTCCTCACAGATCAGCGGATTCTGCAGCAGATAATTCTTTGCGTTTTCACGTCCCTGACCGATCTTCGCGCCCTTGTAAGCATACCAGGAACCGCTCTTCTCAACGATATTCGCATCGGCAGCGAGATCAAGGACATCACCCTCACGGGAGATTCCTTTTCCGAACATAATGTCAAACTCGGCTTCTTTAAATGGCGGCGCGATCTTGTTCTTTACGACCTTTACACGGACATGGTTTCCGATCACCTCTCCGCTCTGCTTTAAGGACTCGGTTCTTCTCACATCGAGACGGACGGAGGAATAGAACTTTAACGCACGTCCGCCGGTCGTTGTCTCCGGATTTCCGAACATGACGCCAACCTTCTCACGGAGCTGGTTGATAAAGATCACGATACAGTTTGTCTTGCTGATGATCGCGGTCAGTTTTCTTAACGCCTGGGACATTAAACGGGCCTGTAAGCCGACGTGGGAGTCACCCATATCACCGTCGATCTCCGCTTTCGGAACAAGCGCCGCTACGGAGTCCACGATCACGATATCGACGGCACCGGAGCGCACCATTGTTTCCGTGATCTCCAGCGCCTGCTCGCCGTTATCCGGCTGGGAGATATAGAGGTTATCGATATCAACGCCGATATTTTTCGCGTATACCGGATCAAGTGCGTGCTCCGCGTCGATAAATCCAGCGATACCGCCGCGTTTCTGTACTTCCGCTACCATATGGAGAGCGACCGTCGTCTTACCACTGGACTCCGGCCCGTAGATCTCTACAACACGTCCCTTCGGGACTCCGCCGAGGCCGAGAGCGATATCAAGGCTCAGAGAACCGGTCGGAACCGTCTCGATATTCATATTTGCACCGGAATCTCCGAGTTTCATAACGGAACCTTTTCCGTAAGCTTTTTCGATCTGTGTGAGAGCCGCATCAAGGGCTTTTAATTTGTCATCTTTATTCATATTTTTCCTCCAAAATCCGGAACTGCACTTTTTATTTTCCGGATAACAAAATCGATCAGAATCCAGACGGTCTCCCGTAAAATCTGCAGGATCAACGCAGATGCCGCCCGATCAGTCATCAGATGCGAACAAGTGTTCTGTACTCGTTAATCATAATATAATCCCTGTAAAAAGTCAACCATTTCTTGTTGTTTCTTCGCATTGCGAAGCAGTATACTTCCCTCCCGTCTCCTTTCGTTTTATTCATTTGGCTTTCCACGATTCTTTCGGCGACCCGCCGGTGTGACGATCTGCAGCACATATTTTTTCGTGCTCACTATATCAGATCGGTGATCCGGATAAACTCCGGAAAGATTTCAGATATGGGTACTATATCGGATTTTCATCCGGCTGTCAATCGGCATCCTTCACAAATTCCGGGGGGATTTTTATACATGTACCACTTGTTATCGCGACAGTTCCAAGGCCTCGCGCAAGCGCGGACTTTGGCTCTTTGTTCGCGTAAATCAAAAAGACGGCAGCCCATGCCCACAATACACAGTCTGCCGCCTTACGCTCAGCCTTTCCGGCTGTCAATATTTCATTTTAAAAGACTTCTGCGTCTACCGCTCCTTCGATGATCTCACCACGAGTCCGCTGAGTGCCAGCAGTGCAAGGACGTTCGGGATGACCATGAGACCGTTGAAGAAGTCTGCTAAAGACCATACAAGCTCCAGTTTCAGGCTGGATCCGATCACGATGCAGACAACAACGATCAGGGAGTAAAGCTTTGACGCTTTCTCACCGAACAGGTACTTCACGTTGACAAGTCCGAAGAAATGCCAGCTTAAGATCGTGGAGAACGCGAAGAAGAACAGGCACACCGCGACGAAGATGATGCCGGCGCTGCCGAATCCTTTCATGAATGCCGCCTGTGTGAGCGCTGTGCCGTCCTTTCCGCTGCTCATAACGCCTGTCGTGAGAACGGAAAATACAGTCAGGTTCAGGACGATAAATGTGTCGATAAAGACGCTGACCATCGCGCAGAGTCCCTGATGATGCGGGGATTCCGCTTTTGCTCTCGCATGTGCGTGCGGTGTGGAACCCATACCGGCCTCGTTGGAGAAAAGACCGCGGGCAACACCATAACGGATCGCCTCGCGCACTGTGATTCCCGCGCCTGCGCCGAGAACTGCTTCCGGTGCAAACGCACCCTCAATAATGGAAAGGAACGCTGCCGGGAGAGCCGTGATGTTCATGCAGATCAGAACCAGGCTGCCGACGATATAAACACCGGCCATGATCGGAACGATCTTCTCAACTACCGTTGCCAGACTCTTTGTTCCTCCAAGGAAGATCACCGCTGCGATCACTGCGACAATAACACCGACGATCACCGGTGAAAGTTCCACATGGAATACCTGAAATGCTTCCACAAACGCTGCCCCGATGGAATTAGACTGAACCATATTTCCCATAAAGCCCAGAGCAAGAATAATAAATACCGCGAACAGAGTGGAGAACACTTTTCCAAATGTGCCCTTGAACGCCGCCTTGATGTAGTAGACAGGGCCTCCTGTCACCTCGCCGTTTACCTCTGTCTTATATGTCTGTGCCAGAACTGCCTCCGCATAGATCGTCGCCATTCCGAGGAATGCGCTGACCCACATCCAGAAGATCGCACCAGGTCCGCCTCCGATGAGGGCTGTCGCCGCTCCTGCGAGGTTTCCGGTTCCTACCTGGGCAGCGATCGCCGTGGCGATGGACTGGAACGGGGTCATCTCGCCTTTCTCATGCTTTTCGCCGTTCATGCTGAAATGTCCGAATACCTGGCGGACGCCTTCCCCGAACTTTCTGACCTGGATGAATCTTAAGCGGATCGTGTAGTAAAGTCCTGTTCCGCATAAGAGAATGATCAGGAGAAAGCTCCACAGAAAATCATTTCCTTTTGTTACAAGCTGCATCAGTGTGTCCATTTTTGTTATCCTCCTCTTTCATGATCATAGCCGCGGCCCCTGCAATCAATTCCCCGGGCTCACGCGCAAAAAATAAGAGCTGATAAGATATCAGCTCTCCAAAGAGTAGAACATTTGCATACAACGGGGATTTTCCCCATTGTGGTTATTTGTATGCCCTGTCCTTTTGCCTGAGAGATCAACCGGTACCATGGACATGAACCGGTCTTACACCTTCGGCGCTCCATTCGGAGACTCTCCAGAGTGTCCATGCGGACGTTTGTCCGTCTGGACTGCACTTATGCATAACATCCTATCACAATTTCTTCTATACATCAACGTATTTTTAAGCTAAACTAATGAATTTTGTAATTTTTGTAAAAAGTGATGCAATGATGGCAGAAATCAAAAGTGATTTCCTGCAATCTGACGAATGTGGATTTCGCTTCGCCTCCTCATCTCCTGTGCAGCCCGGATTCAACATCTCTCAGCTGCACGATCCCGGATCAGCTGCGTTTCCTTCAGCCTGAGAACGGGATTCCAATCACTCTCACCCGGCCTGCACACTGATCACAGACATCGTCCGGGAACAAGTGAAAACACGTTTCTCGAGTTTCCCCTTGTTATCGCGGCAGTCGCCAGGTTCTCGCGCAAGCGCGGACTTTGGCTCGTTGTTCGCGTAAATCATAAAAAGTTGCCGTACGCGGACACTCACTGCACGCGCACGGCAACTGATCAAGTTCTCACTCTTCCGTATTTTCCTTCTGTTCTTCCTGCTGCCTTTCTTTCTCAAGCTCCTGCTGCTTCAAAGTCTCCGAAAAATCCACCCGGATCTCCGTTCCTTTTCCTGCCTCGCTCTCCAGGGAAAGCTTCGCACCGTGCTGTGCCACGATATGTTTGACGATCGCAAGGCCAAGTCCCGTACCGCCGGTCGCCTTCGAGCGGCTCTTATCGACACGGTAGAAACGCTCAAAAATCCGCTCCTGATGCTCCGGCGAGATCCCGATCCCGGTATCCTTCACGGAGAGGAAGGTATGTCCGTTCTCCGTTCCCGTCGTCACCGTCACCGATCCGTCCTTCTTGTTATAACGGATCGCATTGTCGCACAGGTTGTAGATCAGCTCCTCCATAAGCTGCCGGTCCGCAAAGACAGGGGCAGCCCCGCCGCGGACGCTGATCGTCACATTCTGCTTTTTCGCGTTCATCTGGAGCATGTCCACGCATTCCTTTGCAAGCGGGAACAGATCCAGATCTTTATACTCCACATCCTTTTTCCCTCCGTCGAGCTGGGAAAGCTGGATGATATCGTTGATCAGGGAGAGCAGTCTCGATGCATTCTTGTGGATCTCCGCGGCGAACCGCTCTGCGTTGTCCCCGGCCATCCCATGTTCGATGAGCTCCGCGTATCCGGAGATTGCCGTGAGCGGCGTCTTTAACTCGTGAGAAACATTTGCCGTGAATTCCTGGCGCACCTGGGAACTTTTTAAGATGTCCTCATGCTGCTGCCGGATCTTGTTCATAAACGGGACCAGCTCCTTGTAGGCAGCCTGCGTCCCGGGTTCCGAGAGATTTTCCGCCATCTTCTCGATCGGTGCCACCAGATTCTTCGTAAAGTAATTGGACATCAGGATACAGAAGAAGAACAGGAGCACAAACACGCCGACAACTGTCAGCATCATGTTCTGGGTCAGAGCAAAAATATTGTCGCCTTCCCTTGCGATCCGCAGGATCCGGCCATTGTCCAAACGGATCGCGTAATAGAACATGTTTTTATCCAGTGTGGTCGAGCGGCGGGTATCGCTTCCTTCCCCGTTTTCCAGCGCCATATGGATCTCCGGACGGTCCTCATGGTTCTCCATCGCGGTAAAGTCTGCATTGCTGTCAAAGATCACATTTCCGCTGGCGTTGATCACCGTGATGCGCAGCGTATCGGGATTCAAATCATAGGCATCCGGGTGCAGATCCGAGATACTGTCAAAGATATGCATATTTTTCATGACAAGCGCATCCGCCCTCAGATCCCCGATCACCTGTTTCTGATAGACCCCGTAAAAAACGAATAAAACACACAGCAGTGTCAACAAGATTGAAAACACTGCCGTGGCAAGAAGTTCTATATGGATTTTTCTTTTCATTCGATCATGTACCCCACATTTCTCACTGTACGAATCATGGAACCCGCCTCGCCGAGTTTCTGTCTGAGCGTCCGGATATGCATATCCAGAGTTCTCGACTCTCCTTCAAAATCGATGCCCCAGACACGCTCCAGGATAATCTCACGCGTCACAACGATCCCGGCATTGTGGAGCAGCAGCTTTAAAAGCTCATATTCCTTGAAGGTCAGGCTGCATGGGACATCCTTCACATACACCATGTGCTTCTCATCATCCAGGAAGATATCCCCCAGGGTCAGGAACTTGTCCTCCTCCATCGTTCTTCTGAGCACCGCCTTCACTCTCGCGATAAGCTCCATCACACCGAACGGCTTTGTCAGATAATCATCCGCGCCGACATCGAGTCCCTTCACCTTGTCGATCTCGGTGCTCTTTGCCGTCACCATGATCACCGGAAGTTTCTTCGTCTCCGGGCGGCGGCGGAGCTTCGCTACGATCTCCAGTCCGTCCTCATCCGGCAGCATGATGTCCAGGAGGACAAGATCCGGCTGCTTCTCTTCCAGCTTTTTATAAAAATCATGAGCGCACTCAAAGCCCTCTACCTGATATCCGCTGTTTTTCAGTGCGAACATCTCAATTTCCAGGATATTTTTATCATCTTCCACTGCATAGATCAGAGCCATGTTCTTCTCCTCCTGTCTTAATTTCTGTCATTTTCCGTCATCGGCCTGATTCAGATCATGATTTTTATTTCACGATCCATAGTGCCGGGCAGCTATGCGTTCCCACGGCATACCGCCCTTTTCTCCTACTATCTTACTACACATTTTCCTAGACTGGAAGCGCGTATTTATCACGATACTGTTCCACCATCGCCGCAAACTGCGGATCTCCGTCTCTCTTTAAATTTTCCAGATATCCGTGGGCATCAAAACCATCGCGCTCGATCTCGATCACGCTGATCGCGATATTGGAACAGTGATCAGAAACACGCTCCAGATTCATAGAAATATCGGAGAGGACAAAGCCCTGCTCGATCGTACATTTTCCCTTCTGGAGTCTCTTGATATGATTTGCCTTCACCACGGTATTGATATCGTCGATGACTTCCTCTAACGGCTCCACCTTTGACGCCTCATCCGTATTATTCGTCTCGAACGCATCAATGGACATGTCCAGGATCTCCTTGACGGCATCTAAAAAGATTTCCAGCTCTTTGTCTGCCTTGCTTGAAAAATGCATCTCTTTCTCTTGCATCTCCTTCGCGGAATCCTTTAAATTCATGCCATGATCGGAAATACGCTCAAAATCACCGATGCAGTGAAGGAGCAGGGATACCGTATGGCTGTCGTTTCTGGACAGATTTTTTCCGCCGAGCTTTACCATATAGGTTCCGAGTTCATCCTCATAACGGTCTACAAGGTTCTCCAGCGCCTCCACGCGCTCTGCCTTTTCTTCTGAAAATTCCTTTAAAAGTTCTACTGATGTAAAGAAGCATTCCTTCGCCAGCTTTGCCATCTGGATCGTTGTCTGACGGCACTGCTCTACTGCGAAACCAGGAGTGTCGAGGAAACGCGGGTCGAGAAGACGGAACGCACTCTTTTCCTGCTCTGCGACAGGAACTTCCTTCTTCTGCTCATCCGGGATCGTGAGACATGCCAGTTTTACAAGTCCGTTGCCAAACGGAAGGAGCAGGATTGTCGCCGCAATGTTGAAGCTGCTGTGGATCACTGCGATCCCCATCGCATTTGCCGCTGTATCGAGGAACGAAAAATGAACGACCGCATTGATCGTGTAAAAGACGATCATAAAGATCACGGTACCGATAATATTAAAGTACAGGTGAACAAGCGCTGCACGTCTCGCATTTTTGGAGGCGCCGATACCGGAAAGCATTGCAGTCACACATGTTCCGATATTCTGTCCCATGATGATCGGAAGAGCCGTGCCGAAGTTGACTGCTCCCGTTGCACATAACGCCTGAAGAATTCCGACCGATGCGGAAGAGCTCTGGATGATCGCGGTAAGGACAGCTCCGGCGATCATTCCAAGGACCGGATTTGAGAACATGGTCAGGATCCCTGTGAATTCCGGTACATTCGCAAGCGGTTTTACAGCACCGCTCATGGTCTCCATTCCGGTCATCAGGATCGCGAAGCCGATCATGATCGTTCCGGCATCTTTCTTCTTCTCCTTTTTGGAGAACATGATAAGGCAGACACCGATGAGTGCAAGGGCCGGTGAGAACGATGTCGGTTTTAAAAGACGTACAAAAAAGTTTCCGCTCTCAATTCCTGTAAGGCTCAGGAGCCAGGAAGTAACAGTCGTTCCGATGTTGGCGCCCATGATGATGCCGACCGCCTGCGTCAGCTTCATGATGCCCGAGTTTACAAAACCTACGACCATGACGGTAGTCGCGGAAGATGACTGGATCACCGCTGTGACTCCGGCACCTAAAAGGACCGCCTTGATCGGATTTGATGTCAGTTTTTCAAGAATTCTTTCCAGTCTGCCGCCGGAAAGCTTTTCGAGACCATTTCCCATGGTCTCCATTCCGTAAAGGAACAGCGCGAGCCCGCCAAGCATCGTCAATACTCCAAAAAAGTCCATAAAATTCCCCTCTTCAAAATTTTGATCATTCATTAACTTTTTACATTTCTTTCTTACCATGTATCAGAATATCAAGGAAATGTAAAATGCTTGACAGGGGTTATGTAAAATCTGTGTAAAATTGTGTATTTAAACTGGAACACAATATAATTAAAAAATGAGATGTTTTTATACTGGAGTCGATTGATAGAATCTGTAGATTATGGTAGAATTTTCTCATGGTGTCACCATAACGGTAGGCGGTTGGTCCCCGAATTACATAGAACCTGTAAAGGAATCTTATGGAAAGGAGGGGATGCCATGAGCATTATTGATTTCATTGCGGTCGTGAGCTTCGGTCTTGCTTGTTTCGGACTGGGGTATACGCTTGGAAAAGATACTGTAAATGCAAAAAAATAACCGCCCCGACCTGACAAATCGAACGGTTATTTTTTCAACATAAAGTTCAGGATCAACCGTCTATCGGTGACACCTCTTTACAGGTAATATAACACACTCATAAAAACATTTCAACATCTATTTTCCGATCATTTTCCCCACATCCAACAGTCCCCATCCCTGCTGGTTTCTCGGCAATCCGATATCCACCGAACTTTCCCGCAGTCTCAGTTTCACATCCTTATTTGACATGTCCGGAAACCGTTCCAGTAAAAGAGCGACGGCTCCAGAGACGATCGGTGTGCTCATGGAAGTTCCGCTCTTGATCGTATACTTGTCGGCTCTGCTGGAACAGCTCACAACGCTGCAGCCCGGTGCAACGAGATCCGGTTTGCAGATACAGGCCGCCGTGGGGCCGCGGCCGGAGTAATCCACCATCCGGTTTCCGCCGACCAGTACCTCCCGGTCATCGTCCGAACAACCGACCGTGATCACCTTCCGGCTGATCCCCGGCGTTGTGATGCTCATGGTCCGCGGTCCGTTGTTTCCGGCCGCCACAACGACCACAAGCCCGGCATCCCATGCCCGGTTCACGCCTTTCACGAGGGCAGAATTTTCACTCATCCCGCGTTTCGAGCAGGCGCCCACCGATATATTTAAGATCCGGATGCCAAGCTGTTCCTTTCTCTCCAGGACCCAGGAGATCCCAGCCAGGACATCCGAAGAATAGCCATTTCCTTTTCGGTCCAGGACTTTCACCATGATAAGATTACACCCCGGTGCGATCCCGCTGTACCGCCCGCCGGACATTCGCCCACTGCCGCCGATGATCCCGCAGATATGCGTCCCATGCCCGCAGTCATCATACGCAAAATTCCGCCGGTTCACCATATCTGCGAAACCGGTCACCCGGCTTTCAAAATCCCGGTGAAGAAAGATCCCGGTATCCAGGACGGCCACGCCGATCCCCTTCCCGGAAAGTCCCATCCGATATGCACGCTCACAATGGATCTGATCTTTGATATGATTCACATGCAGGATTCCTCCATGCATTCTCTCTTACTTATAAAATATTCTATCTGCCTGTTTTGTGCGCCCTGCCGCTTTCCGATCAGTCCGAATCCATCACCGGAACTTTCCTGCCTGTGCATATCTTCTGACAGCATTCCCTGTCTTTTCTTCGTTTTCCACATTCTTCAGAAATACGGTCAAATCTTAAAGAAATCTTAATAATTCATTCAAAGAATATACAATCATTTTCCGGCCCGGTGTGCTATACTTTAACCATAAGAAATGCACGAGATATTTTAAATCCTTTATCCTAAACCTTTTTGAAATTGAAATCCTAAATGATGAATCCCTGTACGAAATGTACAGGGTTTTTTCATGTCTTTTTGTTCTGGCAGACCTGACACCCACAAGACAAAGCATGATTCTCTATTGCCCATGCGGTCACCTGAAACCGGTCCCAATTTCGCGTAAACAACAAGAGACGGTACCGTTCACCAGGAACCATACCGCCTCTTTTTTCTTTTAACTGACCGCCTGTCATTTTTCAGATCCTGCCCGCCGGCATGGATCCGGCCGCACACCATCTCATATGATCAGGCTTTTCTTTTTTCCCTTACACGTTTCTGACATTCTTAAGAATATCGCAGAAATCAAATGTAGCAAAGTAATCCTTCGGAGTCTCTGCACGGCGGATCATCTGAACGCTGCCGTCCTCCTTGAGGAGAAGCTCTGCGCTCTTTAACTTTCCGTTGTAGTTGTAACCCATCGCGAATCCATGTGCACCCGCATCGTGGATGAATAAAAGGTCACCCATATCAATCTTCGGGAGCATGCGGTCGATCGCGAATTTATCGTTGTTCTCGCAGAGGGAGCCTGTCACATCGTACTTGTGATCACACGGCTCGTTCTCCTTGCCCATCACAGTGATGTGGTGGTAAGCGCCGTACATTGCCGGACGCATCAGGTTTACCGCGCAGGCATCCACACCGATATACTCTTTGTAAGTGTGCTTCTCATGGATCGCTCTTGTGACAAGCGCACCGTACGGAGCCAGCATGAAACGTCCAAGCTCAGTGAAGAGCGCAACATCGCCCATTCCTGCCGGAACGAGAACTTCCTCGTAAACTTTTCTTACGCCCTCACCGATAACCTTGATATCGTTCGGCTCCTGGTCCGGTCTGTACGGGATTCCGATTCCGCCGGAGAGGTTGATGAACTTGATGTCAGCGCCGGTCTCTTTCTTTAACTTCACGGCAAGCTTAAAAAGAACCTTCGCGAGAAGCGGATAATACTCATTTGTCACAGTGTTGCTTGCAAGGAACGCATGGATACCGAAGTTTTTCGCGCCCTTTGCCTTTAAGATCTTGTAAGCCTCTGTGATCTGGGCCTCTGTCATGCCGTACTTCGCATCACCCGGGTTATCCATGATATCAGTTGTTACCTTGAATAATCCGCCCGGATTGAAACGGCAGCAGATCGTCTCCGGGATCGTTCCGATCGTCTTCTCCAGACACTCGATATGTGTGAAATCATCCAGGTTGATGATCGCACCGAGGTCGTAAGCCAGTTTGAACTCTTCCGGCGGGGTATCGTTGGAAGAGAACATGATGTCATGGCCGGAAAAACCGCATGCATCAGACATCAGAAGCTCTGTCTTTGAGGAACAGTCAGTTCCGCATCCAAGCTCCTGCAATGTTTTTAAGATGAACGGGTTCGGGGTTGCCTTTACTGCAAAATACTCTCTGAAGCCTTTATTCCAGGAAAATGCTTCCTTTAATTTCATCGCATTCTCACGGATTCCCTTTTCATCATAAAGATAGAAAGGAGTCGGATAGGTCTTTGCGATCTCTTCCAGCTGTTCCTTCGTTACAAACGGTTTCTTCTCCATGTACGTTCTCTCCTTATCAGTCAATATATTCCGCACCCTGAGGCGCTCGATCCTGTGCTGTATACACCACACAAAGATACAATGCACTACAGACAGCTGCGCCCGGTGCAAAGCCCGGCAGGCCGGACTCTTTCTTTTAGTCGATATTTACTACACGCATGATATTGGTGGAAGCCGCTGGCTCATGTCTTCTCGCATAATCCACAACTCCCGCAGTCACGACCGCGATATCGCCTGCTTTTACAATACCATTCTCTTTTAAAATGTCAATACTGTTCTCAATTAAAGTGTCAGTGGATTCCGCTCTCTTTGCCTGGAACGGAGTTACACCCCAGTAGAGCATCATCTTGCGGACTGCGGAGATACTCGGGGACATTCCCACAAGTTTTGTTGACGGATGCCACTTGGAAAGCATTCTCGCCGTGTAGCCGCTGATACTCGGCGCGATGATGACAGCCGCATCAAGGGACTGTGCAGTTGCAACGGATGCGTAGCTCACTGCATTGGAAATATTGTGGCGGTTATCGTCGGATACGGTTCTCTTCTCATAGAAGTCACCGTTCATGTGAGACTCGGTCTCCTCAACGATATGAGCCATCATCTTTAATGCCTCGACCGGGTACTTACCGTTTGCAGTCTCACCGGATAACATAACGACATCTGTTCCGTCATATACAGCGTTCGCAACATCGGAAACCTCCGCGCGGGTCGGTCTCGGGTTGCGGATCATAGAATCCAGCATCTGGGTCGCTGTGATAACGACCTTACATGCGGCGCTGCACTTTTTGATCATCATTTTCTGAAGATGCGGAAGCTTCTCCGGTGCGATCTCAACACCCAGGTCACCACGGGCTACCATGATTCCGTCGCTGGCCTCGATGATCTCGTCAAGGTTCTCAAGTCCCTCAGCGTTCTCGATCTTCGCGATGATTCCCATTGAGGAACCGCCCTCATCCAACATCTGGCGGATCTCACGGATCGCATCTGCGGAACGGATAAAAGAAGCCGCGATATAGTCGAACCCAAGCTCGATACCGAAACGGATATCTTCCTTATCTTTATCTGTTAATGCCGGAAGCTTGATCTTTACATTCGGGACGTTGACGCCCTTTCTCTCTCCAAGCTCACCGCCGTTCATGATCTTACAGTAGATCTCGGTTCCCTCTACACGCTCAACATGGAGCTCAATCAGACCGTCATCGATCAGGATCACATTTCCCTCTTTTACATCCTCATTTAAACCGCTGTAGTTGATGTGGACTCTCTTTGCATCTCCAACGATCTCCTCTGTTGTAAGGATGATCTCCTCGCCTGCTGTCAGGGTTACTTTCTTTCCGTCTTTTAATACGCCGGTACGGATCTCCGGGCCCTTTGTATCAAGAAGAGCCGCTACCGGTTTTCCAACCTCTTCCGCAACCTCGCGGAGCTGTTTGTAGCGTGCTCTCTGCTCATCATGAGTGCCATGGGAGAAGTTGAAACGGGCAACATCCATTCCGTTTAAAAGGAGCTGCTTCATGACCTCTCTGTCATCACTGTTCGGTCCCATAGTACAGATAATCTTTGTTTTCTTCATTATTATGCCTCCTGATTGCTGTTAGCCTGTCTTGGATCCATCCCGCCCTTTGTCACATGCTTATGGGTATACAGATGGTCCTGACAATATTCATAGTCGCCTTCACACTTGGAACAGTAGCGGAATACCAGATTCGGATCATCCTCCTCCGTCCGTCCGCAGACCGCACAGCGATGGCGTCCGATCTTCGCTGCTGTCTTCTGCGCCTCGCGCATCTGTGAGTGAAAAACCTGCTTTCTTCTGATCTCTTTCGGATTCAGACGGCTCCCCCTGGACATGAAGAGGTATACAATAAAATTAAGTAAAGACATAACGATCGCAATTCTCTGCGACATGCCGCCGAAAAGGAATCCATAGACGAAGTAGAGTCCATCAAAAAGTGCCAGATACTTCGCCTTGATCGGAAGTACAAAAAGCAGGTAAAACTGCATTTCCGGGAATGTGGCCGCAAATGCAAAAAACAGGGAAAAGTTCAGATAATCTGTGGTGAGAATATAGACCTGCCCTGTGATGATGTAGATCAGCAGTGCCGCAAGGACATGACCGATCACACCCATAAAAAAGTACACATTAAACCGGAAGGTTCCCCAAACCCGCTCCAGAGTCATTCCCAGATTGTAGTAAAGGTAGATCGCGATCAGGTTGAAAAAAAGGCTCGTAGACGGCGGCCAGATCATAAATGTGATGATCCTCCAGATCTGTCCATGAAGGATCGCTCTCGCATCCAGCATCAGATACTGAATGTAGAATGCCGGTGCCATCATCTGGACCAGGACTCCGACCGCATACAGGATCACGATATAATACATGAGATTCGGGATCGCGTACCGTCCGAATTTCCGTTCCAATTTGTTCATCAGATTCATTCTGTATTTCCTTTCTTCTGCGAAAAATGCGAATATCCCGTTCGCTCTTCCATTTTCCTACGCCCCGTATTATAATTCCCAACCGTTTCTTTTGTCAAATCATTTATACACCGCGTCCCTCTCGCCAACAACGCCCCAACATTAAATCTTTGCGCAATCTTTACAGAAATTTAACTATTTTAGGCCCCCACATCCCCATTCCGTCAATTGTATTTCCTTATTTATTGTGTTATACTATGCGTGGAATTTTGTCGAAGGCATGTTTATGCCCACATTCCGACTGGCTGCCTGCGTTTCGCGGACGGCTCGTTTTTTTCTGTTGAAAAGGAGGTATGGGGAGAACTCCCCGCTCGTATGAATCAATGTTATCGTCTTGGAATCGATATCGGTTCCACTACAGTAAAGGTTGCCGTGATCGACGACAACAACAAAATCTTATTCGCGGATTATGAGCGGCATTACGCCAATATCCAGGAAACCCTGGCCTCGCTTCTGAAAAAGTGTAAGGGAGAACTCGGTGAACTCTCTTTACGGCCCAATATTACAGGTTCCGGCGGACTCACTCTGTCGGGTTACTTACATATTCCATTTGTCCAGGAAGTCGTAGCGGTCGCGACCGCACTTCAGGACTACGCTCCGCGGACGGATGTCGCCATCGAGCTTGGCGGCGAGGACGCGAAGATCATCTACTTTACAGGCGGAATCGACCAGCGTATGAACGGAATCTGCGCCGGCGGTACCGGTTCCTTTATCGACCAGATGGCTTCCTTATTACAGACGGATGCTTCCGGTCTGAATGAATATGCAAAAAATTATAAGGCGATCTACCCGATCGCTGCCCGCTGCGGCGTATTCGCAAAGTCCGATATCCAGCCGCTGATCAATGACGGCGCGACCCGCGAGGACCTTGCCGCCTCCATTTTTCAGGCGGTTGTAAACCAGACCATCAGCGGTCTTGCCTGCGGAAAACCGATCCGCGGAAATGTAGCGTTCCTCGGTGGACCGCTGCACTTTTTACCGGAACTTCGAAACGCCTTTATCCGCACCTTAAATTTAACCGGTGACGCGATCATCGCCCCGGACCACTCCCATCTTTTTGCTGCCGTCGGCGCTGCCATGAACGCGAAGGATCACGCGGAGGTCTTCTCTCTTGACAGGCTGATCGCAGATCTCTCCGGCGGCATCAAGATGAAATTCGAAGTAAAGAGAATGCAGCCTTTATTTAAGGATGAGGCGGATTATAAGGAATTCACCGACCGCCATGACCAGTACAAGGTCCGCCGCGGTGATCTCTCCACCTATGAGGGAAATGTATTCCTGGGAATCGATGCCGGTTCCACCACAACGAAGGTGGCACTCGTCGGCGAGGACGGTTCCCTGCTCTACAGCTTTTACAGCAGCAACAACGGAAGCCCGTTGGCGACCGCAATCTCTTCCATAAAAGAGATCAAATCCCTGCTTCCGGACAGCGCGAAAATCGCCTACTCCTGCTCCACCGGCTACGGCGAGGCCCTCTTAAAGGCGGCCTTCATGCTGGATGAGGGCGAGGTCGAGACGATCTCCCACTACTACGCGGCGGCATTCTTCGATCCGTCCGTAGACTGCATCCTCGATATCGGTGGTCAGGATATGAAATGCATCCGCATCAAGGACGGCACCGTGGACAGTGTCCAGCTCAACGAGGCATGTTCCTCCGGCTGCGGTTCCTTCATCGAGACCTTCGCAAAATCCTTAAACTACAGCGTTCAGGATTTCGCAAAGGCAGCCCTGTTTGCCCAGAACCCGGTGGATCTCGGAACGAGATGTACCGTATTCATGAACTCCAACGTAAAGCAGGCGCAGAAAGAGGGCGCTTCCGTTGCGGATATCTCCGCCGGTCTCGCCTACTCTGTTATCAAGAATGCCCTGTTTAAGGTCATCAAGATCACTTCCGCCGGCGACCTCGGAAAGAACGTCGTTGTGCAGGGAGGAACCTTCTACAATGACGCAGTCCTCCGAAGCTTCGAGCGGATCTCCGGCTGCAATGCCGTCCGCCCGGATATCGCAGGTATCATGGGTGCCTTCGGAGCTGCTCTCATCGCCCGTGAGCGCTATATGCACCGCCCTCATCAGACGACAATGCTCTCCCTTGATGACATTATCAATTTAACCTATACGACTACCATGAGCCGCTGCCGCGGATGCGTGAACCACTGCGTCCTGACGATCAACCGCTTTGAGGGCGGCCGCCAGTACGTTTCCGGAAACCGCTGTGAGCGCGGACTCGGTGTGGAAAAAGCAAAACGCGATATTCCGAACCTGTTCACCTGGAAATACCACAGGATCTTCGACTATGAGCCGCTGACCGCCGACAAGGCGACAAGAGGCGTTGTCGGGATCCCGCGTGTCCTCAACATGTACGAGAACTTCCCGTACTGGGCGACTTTCTTTAAGGAACTCGGCTTCCGCGTGATGCTGTCCCCGCAGTCCAGCCACCAGATCTATGAGCTGGGCATCGAGACGATCCCGAGTGAGTCCGAATGTTACCCGGCAAAGCTTGCCCACGGCCATATTTCCTGGCTGATCAAGCGAGATGTTCCGTTTATCTTCTATCCGTGTATCCCGTACGAGCGGAAAGAAGTTCCGGGTGCCGGAAACCACTATAACTGCCCAATGGTAACCTCCTACTCGGAGAACATCAAGAACAACATGGAAGAGCTGAAGGAAAAGAACGTGAAGTTCTTAAATCCGTTCATGGCGTTCACAAGTGAGGAGATCCTCTCGAAAAAGCTGCAGGAAGTCTTCAAACAGGAATTTGACATTCCGGAGTCTGAGACAAAGAAAGCCGCAAAGAAAGCCTGGGATGAACTGAGCCAGGCAAGAAGCGATGTGGAAAAGAAAGGCGAGGAAGTCTTACAGTACTTAAAAGATACCGGAAAACACGGAATCGTTCTCGCCGGACGTCCGTACCACATCGATCCGGAGATCAACCACGGCATCGCCGACATGATCACCTCCTACGGCTTTGCAGTCCTGACCGAGGACTCCGTATCCCATTTAGGAAAGGTGGAGCGCCCGCTCGTCGTTACCGACCAGTGGATGTACCACTCCCGCCTCTATGCGGCGGCGACCTTTGTAAAGACACAGGATAACCTGGATCTCGTCCAGCTAAATTCCTTCGGCTGCGGTCTCGACGCCGTGACCACCGATCAGGTCAGTGATATTCTCACCCGATCCGGTAAGATCTATACGGTCTTAAAGATCGATGAGGTCAACAACCTCGGAGCCGCAAGGATCCGTATCCGTTCCCTCATCTCTGCCCTGCGTGTCCGCGAGGAGCGCCGCTACACGAGAAATATCGTGTCCAGCTCCTACAACCGTGTGATCTTCACGAGGGAGATGAAAAAGAACTACACGCTGCTCTGCCCGCAGATGTCCCCGATCCACTTCGAGCTCATCGAACCGGCGATCCGCAGCTTCGGCTACAACCTCGTCGTTCTCCAGAACGATGACAAGACAGCCGTGGATACGGGATTAAAATATGTAAACAATGACGCCTGCTACCCGTCCCTGATCGTCATCGGACAGATCATGGATGCCCTGCTGTCCGGAAAGTATGATCTCGACCACACGGCCGTCCTCATGAGCCAGACCGGAGGCGGCTGCCGTGCATCAAACTACATCGGATTTATCCGCCGCGCTTTGGAAAAAGCCGGTATGGCGCAGATTCCGGTCATCTCCATCAACGCGAACGGTATGGAGACGAACCCAGGCTTCACCTACACGCCGTCCATGCTTGTGAAGGCTCTTCAGGCTGTTGTATACGGTGATGTATTTATGCGTGTTCTCTACGCTACAAGACCTTACGAGGCCGTTCCTGGCTCCGCAAATGCTCTCCATGAGAAGTGGAAGAAGATCTGTGTCAAAGCACTCTCCACAAAGAGCGCCGGAATGATGACCTTCGTGAAGAATATCCGCGGCATCATCCACGACTTCGATAACTTAGAGCGCACGAGCGTCCACAAGCCGAAGGTCGGCATCGTCGGAGAGATCCTCGTGAAATTCTCGCCGACCGCCAACAACCACATTGTGGAGCTCTTAGAGTCCGAGGGCGCTGAGGCAGTCATGCCGGATCTCATGGATTTCCTGCTTTACTGCTTCTACAACAGCAACTTCAAGGCAGATAACCTCGGCACAAAGCGCTCCACGGCGCACCTCTGCAACATGGCGATCTCCCTTCTCGAGTACATGAGAAAGGCCGCAAGGATCGCTCTCGAAAAGAGCACTCACTTCACTCCGCCTTCAAGGATCAAGGAGCTGGCAGTGATGGCAAACGGCTTTGTCTCCCTCGGAAACCAGACCGGTGAGGGCTGGTTCCTGACCGGTGAGATGTTGGAGCTCATCAAGAGCGGTGTCAACAACATCGTCTGCGTTCAGCCTTTCGGCTGCCTGCCGAACCACATCGTCGGAAAAGGTGTTATCAAGGAGCTTCGCTACGCGAACCCCAAGGCCAACATCATCGCCGTCGACTATGATCCGGGCGCAAGCGAGGTAAACCAGTTAAACCGTATCAAGCTGATGCTTTCCACAGCTCAGAAAAACCTTGAAAAAGAGGAATATGTGGATCCGAATCTGGCGAAGACGTTAAAGAAGGTGGAAGAGCTTTCTTCCAAGCGTGTCAATAAGTGCCGGTTGTAATCCACACTCCATAAGCTTCTAAATACAAATTCGTCTCAGTCGGAAACCGGTTCCCGCTGAGACGAATTTGCTGTTATTCACCACCTGAAAGAAGTGGGGTCTTATCGAACTTAGATCAAGTACAGCAAAAACAGCGGCAGGTATCATTTTAGATACCTGCCGCTGTCTGTTATCTTCCGATCAGCGCCCCGGATACTCCGACGCGGTAACCATCCGGCGTCACTGCACTTACATACATTGCGCCTTCCGGTATCAGATTTCCGTTCGGATCAAGGACTCCTGCCGTCGGATTCAGGTAATACCAGACTCCGTCCACAAGGATCCAGCCGATCGCCATATCTCCGTCCGCGTTCAGATAGTACCAGCGTCCGTTCACAAAGATCCAGCCCGCTGCCATATCTCCGTTCTCATTCAGATAGTACCACTTTCCGTTCACAGATCTCCAGCCTGTCGCCATTCTTCCGTCCGCATCCAGATAATACCACTTTCCGTTCACGGATCTCCAGCCTGTCGCCATTCTTCCATCCGGGTCCAGATAGTACCAGCGTCCGGATGCGTCGAGCAGCCATCCGATGTGGGTGTATCCGTCTGCGTCACCGTAATACCAGTGACCGTTCTTAAATACCCACTCATTGCGCGCCAGCGTGCCGTCCATCTTCATGAGTCTCTTTCTGCGGACCGTTCCATTTCCAGACCCTGCCGCAGAATTGCGCTCTTTTGCTGATCCACCGCTTCTGCCCTGCGTAAGTTCTACCGGAATCGTAAGCATACTCTCATTTCCTGTCTCATCCCACGCTCTAAATACTACATTGTATTTTCCTGCATGATACAGGGTGATTTCAGCAGTTCCGTCATCCTCAAGCTCCAGATCCTGCTCTTTTTGATCGTATTCCTGATATGTCACTTTCGCAACATCTGTCAGATCATCTAAAATACGGATGCCGATCTCATACGGGGTCAGAGTCCACCGGCTCGCCGAGATCTGCTCAATCTTCGGCCCGGTGCTGTCCACGATGATTCCCTGGCTGTTGATGATAATATAATTTCCTGCATCATCCGTGATCTTCGCATAGACGATGGACTTGCTGTCCGCTTCAATGTCAGCCCATGCCCAGTCTTTCCATTCCACGTTCGCCAGCTCTTCCTTCGTGAGTCCCGTCACTTCTTTTCCGTCCGCTCCCGGAACTTTGTACTCGTAGTGCTCGATGGATGCCACATGGTCGTTGTCATCCGCAATAATCTCAACTTCCACATTTTCCTTAAACAGCAGGCCGAAGCTCACTTTATTTAAGAATGACTTCCAGGAATTCTCCCCGAGTATCAGCGCACCGGTCGGATCTTCCACATCCCGGAAGACTGCTTCCAGCTCTGTGGACTGTTCCATGGTCATTGCGAGCTTCTTATCCGTGCTCAGATAATTTCCGTCTGTTCCGGCAATTCTCCACCCGAGGAATACAAAGCCCTTTCCTTCGGATGCCTCTGATTCAAATATCTCCCCTTTCTTCAATACCTGGCTCTCCTGCGTTATAGTTCCGCCATGATGGTTCACAACCTTCGCCTCGCAGAGCTTCGTCACATGAAATTCCTTCTCCTCCGACATGCTGCCCGCAAAAGCACCTGTCGCTGTGACCTTCACTCTCACATTGCCCTGATCCTTCACCGTGAGGATTCCCGTATCCTGATCCACAGACGCGATATCCGCACCGGAGAGAATCTCATACGTGTAAGTCAGCGGCGCTGCCATATGTCCGGCAACATCACAGGTCTTCCGCTTTGCCTTCGGGTTCAGCGGGATCTCCACGGTGTCTTTATCCGTCTCGATCGTCTGCTCTTCTTCCCCGGCGATCGTAAGTCCGTCAAATCCACAGGTACAGCCATCTACGGTAAAGCGGAACGTGTAGGTTCTGGTCTGTCCGTTTTCTTCCACCGTGATCTCTGCTGTCCGCTTATCCTGGGAAGCTTCTGCCTGACGGATCGTAACGGTTCCCCGTCCTGTCAGGCTTTCCGCATTCTCAATCTGTGGGATCACAGGATTTCCGTCCCGATCCTTTCCTACATTGATGCGATAGCTTGTGATCTCTGGTGTGAACTCGGTTCCCCAGGTGAGACCTGTTGACGAAAATTCGATGTTTCGAAGCTTCGCCTGGTTATCATAAACTTTCTGTGCCGTTTTCTTTCCGTCAGCGGTCGTTGCCCTGAGAATAAAATAATTTTTGACCTCATCCGGAATCTTGATGTAATCTTGGATATAATACGTCGGAGCATTGCTCTGACGCAACCGGATCTCATCCGCACCTCCATCCGAATTGTCGCTCTGTACAAGTTCCCAGGTAACCTTTTTCTCCTCTTCCTCAGCGTCCGGAGCGACCACTTCCATGTAGACCTTATCTTCGCCGTCTTTCTTGATCCACATGACATTTACAACCGGTTTCTCAAGATCGATGTCTGCCACAGGAATGATCTGCAGCTGCGTAAGTCCCTCACCATTTGTGGACCGGACAATATACAGACCATTTTTCGCAAGCGCAAACTGATATGAGTCCTCCTGCTCAGCCAAAACCTGCTTCTCGGTGATCGATTTTTTAGAAGAAAGCTCCAGCTCAGATACCTCTGCAGCATCGGTTGCATTCGAGCTTGTGTATACAAGATACGCATTGCCCTCATCCAGCTTTTCTCCGGCTGCCGGTTCCTTTCCGTCCTTATCCGTGATCTTCACGGTGCCGTCCGGCCAGGAACCATTCGTGAGTGTTCCATTCTCATCAAACCAGTCGACCTGCAGCGTCTCCATCGTCTCAAGTCCCGCCGCATCGCGGACAAGGATCTGATACGTTCCGTTCTTATTGATCGAAAGCTCAGATTTCGCAAGCCGGTTTCCGGTATTAGATACGAGATCGGCTGTCTTTCCGTCAATCGTCGCTGCCTGGATTCCCGTATTGTCCGCAAACCATACCGGGAACAGGATCGTCTCACCGGTCTTTACCGTGCCGGCTTTCGGGATACTCTTTCCATACAGGATCAACGGCTTCGCCGTATCCTTATTCTTTTCAATCTCCTCCTGAAGATTCTTATCGGAATCAAGTCCCCGCGGTCCATAAAATTCCACATATTTATCGAATTCTGTCATCTCACCGGTGACTGTGACTTCCACCTTGCACTTTTTCAGTTCATGGTTTCCAAAGTTCACCGCAACCGGATTGAAGAAGCTGTCGCTCTCATATTCCGTCTCGATAAAGCCGAAATCATTTCCGCGGATCGCAACCTTTACCTTTCCTTTAAAGTAGAGATCCATGTTGTCCGCAAAGGTTTCGAATGTAAATGTTCCATTCTGATATCCCTTACAGGTGTCTCTCATGTACGGGAATACATCTGTGAAGGTGCTGTAGGAGGTCTCATCCCGGAACGGTTCCGTTCCATCCTTGAATGTCAGTGCAGGGTTTGTTGTCACGATGTTGACACCCTCTGTGTTGACAGCGAATGCCATATCGGTAAACGAGCCTGTTTTCAGATCTGCAATACGGATGATTCCTGTTCCCGTCTTCTCCGGTGTGATGGTAAGCTTCTTTGTATCCGCATTGTAGAAGAGACTTCCAAGATACTTCTCCTCACTTCCGTCAGCACCACTGACCTCACGGACCGTCACGGACGGTTCCTCCGTCACTCTTGTATTGCTGATTCCCACCGGGATCTCCACGGTATTTCCAAGAATCAGGTTTAAGGTATCCGGAACCTCAAAGAGGCTGACCGGCTCCAGACTTCTGTAAAGGCTGTTATTGTCGGTTGTGTACTCATAGCCCTCTTTCTCGTTCCCGGCAAGAATCGTAAATCTGAGATTCATGGACTTTGTCGGGTCCTTCTCATCGTAGCAGGAAACCGGAAGCTTCATGGTTCCTGTCACGTTGATCGCGGATCTTGCGCTCAGAGTCTTGACCACATCTCCGTCCTTATCCTTCAGAGTAAAGATTCCATCGCTGCCGGCACTCCTTCTAAAGAGGCTGAAGAGAGAGGTTGCCTTGTCAAGCTTCCACTCCGGTCCGGCGATCAGGGCTTCTCCCTCTGTATCGACCGGATACCAGACCGTCTCCTCAACACCGCCTGTCTTCTCGATCTTCGAATACTCGACCTTGATCTTCAGACCATCTGCGGATTCTGTACCGGTATTGTTGATCTGCATATCCGCATAAACCTCAACCGTCGGCTCTCCCGCGGCTCTTGTCCGGCTTCTTGTCGTGATCGTCGTGTGACCTTCCGCTCCGACCTTCAGATAGCCAAAGCCAAGCTCCGGTTTTTTTCCGACAAAATAGCTTGCATTTGCCGTTCCGACCGAGCTCCAGGAGAACGCGTTTTCATGGAAATAGCTCTGATCCTCCGAGATCGTAAAGTACAGGGTCATCTCATCGATTCCTGCCGGAAGTGCTTTCGTCTGGGATTTCAGACCGGACGTATCCACAAGCTCCGAGGTATCTGCCTTCGCGCCTGCGAGGATATTCTCCTTCACCGTCCAGCTCATGAGCTCCTTCGCCTCTCCGTTTACGGAACCATCCTCATTAAGCTTCGCTGCCATAAGTCTGATGGTTGCAGGGTTGTCCTTGCTCGCACGGATCGCCGTATCTCCGCTGTTCCGGAAAGAGATCTGTGGTGTCAGGCATGCGCCCTCCACGAAATTGTAGGAGTCAAATTTCAGGGAAGCTTCCCCGATCTTCTGGTTTCCGATTCCGTAGGAAATCGCGTAATAACCGGTATCATATGCCATGCGGCCGTTTCTTGTCGCCGGGATGATCTCCGTTACCTCTTTACCTTCACGGTTCTTATACGGTTTCGCCTTAGTAAGTTCCGTCAATGTACCCTTTGTCACGATAAGAAGAGTTGCCTCTTTCGCATCCTGTAAAACATCGGCCACATCGCCGTCATCACTGCCGGCTGCTGTCTGTCCCGCCATGCCGCCGTTTTCATCATCTCCTGTATCCGGAGTGATCACTGCCACGGACTTTTTCTGTCCGAGAGCGATCGATGGTGCCGCAAAGATAAACCGGTCCATGCCGCCCTTATGAGTTTCATCGAAATAGTAGTCCCGGATCGTCTCATGATCCAGTCCGCTTCCTGCAGTATCCTCATAGACCTGCATGTGGTTCATCGCCAGCATCACCGGCGCGCCCCAGGTTTTGACCTTTGCGTCATAACGGCTGATATACAGCGCATTATTGACCGTATCCGGAACAGTATCCGTATAAACTGCTGAAATATTTCCATCTCCGTCTGCCCCAATGATCACATCGGAGCGGACATCGGCTTCCTGGCGCACGGTTCCGTCGGAATCCTGATAGGTCGACGGGGTAAAGAATGGCTTCACAGATACAGTGCCGTTGCCATTCAAAAGTGTCTCCACACCACGCTCATCAATCACATACGTATTTCCGTTCATGCCGAACAGGAAGAAATCTTCCACCTCCGGCGTCGTTCCATCATCGGACATGTGAAGCGCCCCATGAAGGAAGTTTAAGTTCGTAAAATACGGATTTTCGAAGGATTCCACAAGGCTTCCGCCGCTGTAGCTTCCATCTTTTGTTGAATCCTTATCGTTATCCACCAGTGTGTACAGAAGAACCGGCGTGCCGATTTCCGGTACACCGCCATCCGGATCAAACGTTACCTTCTGCAGGAAGAGCTGCTTTACATTGCTCTTCTCGCTGTCTCCATCCACCTGTGTGCCTGTCGTGCTGTATGCAAGGTAGTAAACACCTTCGCCTTCTGCCTTCCGCATCACGATGCTGTCGATTCTCGTGTGATTCTGCTTCCATGCATTGGACGGGCTTGCCACATAGACCTTCCAGTCTCTGGAGGCATCGGATGGGCTTGCTACTGCAAAGTTTAAGAACGAATAATCTCCGTATACACGGTCGATATCGTAGTTGACCGCCGCATTTGCCGCCGCGTGCGGATCCCCACTTCCTTCCGTGTGATCTTTGTCGATTGTCTCGCCGTCCCGGGTATTGAAGTACTCGTCATACGCATTTTTCCGCTCTTCAAGTGCATTCGCATCGTACGGATGGACCTCGGAGAATACCACAAGATCGTCACCTGCGGAAACCGGCTGGAAGCAATAGCCGTTGGAATCGCTTGCTTTCCACTCCCGTACGGTCTCTGTTACACGACCATTCTCATCTTCCAAAGTTCCGCCGAGCTGAATCTTCGTTGTTTTCACAACCGTATTCCGGCTCATGAGATAAGCTGCATTGGACGGGGACGCATCCTTCGGGAGCAGACCTGTTCCCTTATAGCTCACCCATGAAACATGGAGCGTTCCGTCCTTGTCAACAGAACCGTAAAAGTCCAGATCCCCCGCTGCATCCGGAGTTCTGAGATTTTTGTCTACAACGACATACAGCTCACTGCCATCCGGTTCAAACGGATTTACAAGACCAAGCCCCGTATTTCCTGCTTTCGATTTTGATACAAGCTCTGAAAGGACAAGCTTGCTGTCCTGCATATTGTGATCGCGGTCCTCATTGCTGTCAGTCAAATCCTTGCTGATCACATAGAGCAGGTAGTTATGATCTTCCCCGTCTGCATCCGTCCAGGTGAGAAGCTGGTATCTTGTACCACTTCCAAGATTTTCTGCCAGCTTATAGGCACTGGCGGAAGAACCGAAACCGCTGACCTCAAACGGCATATCATCTAACTGGATCGCTCTTGAGGACGGATCAGGAAGATTGTCCTCCGGCGCATAGATCCACTGGTCGTATTCCCGATCCTCCGGCCACAGGATATGGATTCCACGTTCCTCGTAGGCATCGTCGATGCTCTTTCTCGATCTTATGAGACTTCTTGTCCCGCCGCCGAAATTCTCTCCAAGCGCATGCCAGCGGAAGAACCATGTGTTCGCTCCGTCATCGGACCGGTTCTTATCATAGCCAGTCTCATAGCCGATGAGATCCATCTCATAGCTTAAGAAAAGAAGTGTGATCCTCATACCGACTGCACCGGTCGTTACAAATTTATCAAAGCTCGCTGCCGCGTCTTTTGTTCCAAAGGATGCCGCGATCGCCACAGAGAACTTCAGGTAAAGCTCTACATTTGCGACCTCCACACCGACACCGCCGCCTGCCTCGATATAGACTGTCGGGCTGATCTCAACACCGGAGAAGATCACCTTACTTCCCCTTGTGCCATCCGCCTTTGTATACTCCTCGACCTCCAGCCCTGTCTGGACTTCAAGATCTGCGCCAAATACAACAAATACATATACAATATGGACAGGCTCCGGATAGACCGTCATCTTCACAGAACCGCCCGCCGCCAGAAGGAATGCGGCCTGCTGGAATTCAAACTTGTTGCTGATCTGGCTGTATTTCCACAGGAAGGTCATATTGAGGGCAAGATCAAAGCCTTTCTCACTGGTCTTTCCCTGTGGTTTAACATAGTTCGTACCGTATGTTCCGGTTGTCTGGGTATTCGATTTCCTGCTTGCCGCGTCGCGAAGCTGGGAGATCGCGTTTTCTCCCTTTTCTCCAAATCCAACCGCATTCTTCATGTCATTTAATGCGTCTCTGGATTCCGTAAAGGTATTTCCCGTCTTTGTCTTACTGATCTTCTCGATCTTCGGCGTTTCCTTGGAATTCGGAAGATTGTTTCCCTTCTCCACATACTCGGTTTCCGTCTTCTTACTATAAAGCGGAATACCGATGGAAAATCCGACGGTATCACCATCCATAATCAGCTCCGCCGGGCCAAAACCAAGGTTCAGGTTCGGAAGCTTGATCTTCGGATCTGTCTTTGAGAGATTTGAGCCCTGACCGGACTGCGTGATATTCGAGTCCACCCCTACCACCGGCATCTCATCCTGATTGAAGGAGAAGGATCCCTTGGACGGTCTCGCATAAAAGCTTCCGAGTCTGGAATTTTCCAGCTGATCCCGGTAGAGGATCGTCAGCGCATATGTATCATTTCCATGAAAGCTTCCGAGATACGCATTGATCTGGTCTTTCCCCGTTGCCGCCGGATACTGGTCCGTGGTCATCATCGTATCATCCAGCCGGATCTCGCCCGGGTTCTCAAAAGCCTTTAAGAGTGCTCCGTGCCACTCCGGATTCCAGGCATATGCATTTTTACTGTCTGCCGTGTTTCCGGTATACTCTGCCGGATTATAATCACCGCCAAGTGGGAAGGAAACATAGCCTACCGAAGCTTTCTCCGTATAGACCTTCTGTGTCATCGTATCGCCGCCGTTGATCTGGCGATAAGACTGCATTTCCTTTGTGAGACGTGACTTCTGCTCCTCGTTCGTCACGATCGTCGTAAAGTTCGGAACGATCTTGCAGGTCTCATCCGCAGAAGCTCCCGGCGGAACTCTCAAACAGCGCGGGATCATATTGTAGCGGACAAATACCAGCTGGTTATACGTCTCTCCTTTGATGACCACCGGTTCAAGGGTTCCGATATCATAGCTGTCGTCCACAAGTGCCTGAACTAAGAGATCTGTCTTTCCGTCAACCTCCTCCAGTTCATAGAGACCTGTCTCCGGATTCAGCTTAACATCGACCTTTCCGTTCTCATTATAGTCTACATAAAGAGCCGCCTCCGCGATGCTGCCGATCTCCATCGTGCGTACATGTCCAAGAACGGTGTAATCGTAAAACTGGAATTCCAGAGTTTGCATGGAAAGCTCCGCAAGACTTACCGGGATCTCCTCGTCGCCCTGATACAGTTCACCATTGAACAGGATCACATCGTCATGCTTCAGATGGAAATTGACGGACTTTAAGTTCTTCACACCGGCCAGAAAGAAGGTATTATCCTTTACTGTAAGACCTTCCAAGGCAACCGTCCGGTCCTTATAATATTTATGGGTCCCTTCTGTGAGATTCTTATCGTACACGCCCTGGGTGATCGTTGCATTTTTCAGCATGCTCTCCAGACCGGACTTTGTGGACTCATATTCCTCAGCCGTCTTATTTCCGTCATTGTCCTTATCGATGGAGGCGGAAAAGTTTAAGACGAAATTCTGCGTTCTGTCTAACGGAACGTCCACATAGTAATTATCATTTCTGTTTGTCAGCTTATTGTCGTTCCGCAGTAAAGTGATCGACGCTGACTTTCCATCCGGCATTGCCGTATTCACGATCTTCTGGCTCCGGCAGTCGATCAGGCGTACCGTGTCATGGAACTTATAGATGCCGCTCTGGCTGTTTTCCATCAACTTCAGCCGGCTGCCTACGTACAGATTTCCCCATTCATCCGTACCGCCGTCCTCGATCCTGACGGACGGGGCAAGCTTCTTCCGGATAAACTGATCCGCTGCTTCGCTCTTTGCATCGGAACCAAAATTGCGAAGATCGTCCAGCATCTGGTCATCCGCCGTATGGATCCGGAGGATCGGGTTGTCCGTAAACGCATTTCGTTTTAAATACGCATTCCTGATCTGCTGTCTTCCGGTAATGTTCTTGTTTGCCTGGGACTCAACACGCATGTACAGATAATTGTAGTTTTTCAGTGTATCATATGACACACTTCCGCTTGTCACTGCCTGCCACAGGTTTACGGTTGTTTTCGTGTTTGATGTCCTCGCATCACTTCCGCATCCGGCCTGTCCGCCGAGATAGAATGCTTTTCTCTTATAATTTCCGGAATTTTCCGAGATAAAGGTACCATCATTCCGGAACATGACATTGCTGTCCGCGGCTTCATTTCTGAGAAACCTTTTTGCATTGTCCTGTCCGTCACCATAGGCCATATCCTTCGGATACTCATCATTCAGGTTTCCGACATAAGCAAAGGTCGCATTGTATTTTCCCGCTTTTTTGTGGGATGTATAGTCACTGTCCACATAGAGCGACTCATATTTATCGTACAGATGATCGATATAGAGTCTCGCGTAGATCGTATTGTTTGTTGCGATCTTCCATCCGTTGTCGGAAAATGTGAAATTTGTTCTATCCCTATCTGTACCGGAATCCACATACCTTCCGTACTTCCAGTACCAGTTGGAGCCTCCTGCTCCCTCCTTCCGTCTGGAGTCCGCGTTTGCGTATCCATTTACATCGTCAGATGCCCCAGGAGCCGAACCGGCGATCCGGGCATACTGCTTCCAGGCTCCTTGATTGCTTCCAAACTGGAGCGCGTCCCCGTAGAGGAATGTCCGTGTCATCGGCTGGCTCTCTGCGTCACCGAGAACCGGCGTAATATCGAGTGCTTCCACCGTTTCCCCGTCGTTCTCAACAACCTCTGCCAGAACGGTATCTCCCTCTGCCGGAGCAAGTGCCTCATCACTCATCACAAGACGGTCTGACGCGTCCTCCGCATCCGGAAGGTAGGTCAGCGTCGCAAGATTTTTCCTGTCGGCACTGTTCGTATTATAAAGGGAAACTTCGATGGTATCCCCACCGTCCGCCAGTGTCGCCGCCTTCGGATTCTTCAGATGGACCGTAAATGTCACGTCGTCCGCCTCATCAAGAGAAGCTTCCCCGTCATTGATCAGCTCCACGGTGATCGTCGTCGTATCGATCCCGCCTGCGAATCCGGTGCTGCCTTCTGCCTTCACATAGTCTTTTCCGGCTTCCGCAGTTCCATCCTCTGTGTAATAATCCACCTGGCTCACATACTGGATACCGCCGGTGCGTTTTAAGACAAGCTGTGCCTGTCCCTCTGACCGGTCCACACGGAGGTCCGACACTTCAAAGCCGATCTCACTGTCGATCGCTTCTTCATTATCGGTAACGCATACCGTCAGACGGTTTGCGGAGTCGTTAAATTCCGCCCCGGAGGCGTCATAGATCATAGCCAGAAGGAATTCCTCTGCCTCATGCTCATCATCGTCCACTGCAAAGATCAGGATATCCTTTACCCACTCACCATCCGCAAAGGTAAGGTCAACGAATAAGGTGCCAAACGGGTCCTCCGCTTCTGTGTCAAGCTCCGTGTAGGTCACTCTTGCCGCCTCCGCAGAGCTCGAAGTCGCGATCCATTCGGTACCGACCGGATCCTCCACCCTAAGCTTCACATCGTTCCAGCTCACTGCGTTCGCGGTGTTTAATTCTTCTCCCTCTTCCTCCATCTCTGCCGCGGCAGGTGTCAGTGCGATATGGGCAGTTGCCTCCCCAGCCCGGCCACCGAGACGGTACACCGTGAGCTTCTTTTCCTTTTTATCTCCCTCTTTTAAGTAAACTGCATTGTCTTTAAACGCAAAGACACCGTTCGGAAATGTTTCGATCCAGTCTTCCGTCTCACTGATCCCTGTTCCGTCATTTCCGGCTACGGTCTGCCTGCCGCTTTTCGGTTTGATATAACCGTATGCCGGCATACCGCCCTCGGCCGCCATAGCAGCCGCAAGAAGGACTGCCGTCCCCTGCCTCAGCCGCGATTTCCATTTCTTTCTCATATGATCCCTCCCAAAAATCTGATCTCCTGCTGCATAAAAAAGAATCTATCTTTTTGTGTGTTTTGGAATTCTTCAGAATCTGTTGCACAAAAAAAGCCTCTATACCTATATTGTACAGAAGCTTTCTTTTCATGTCCTCACCCCTAAGTAGTAACCTTTGAGGGATTTTTCCATGTTTCTATTCTATTTTTTTACCGGAAAAGCTTTTCCAGCTGCCGCCTTTTATCACGGCTGCTGCCGCCGATCTCCAGCTTTGCATAGATGTTTTTCATGTGGGTCTTCACTGTGTTTTCGGTCAGGAACAGGCGTCTGGCGATCTCCTGGTTGCTGATGTATTCCGATGCCAGTCTGGCGATCTCAAGCTCCCGCTCTGAAAGCACTGCGAGACCATCTCCGGAAGTTCCCGGGAACGTCATTCCCCTATAATGCCCGCAGATTCCGGCGATCTGCCGAAGATCATCCTGATAAGCCGGCACATCCGAAAGGGTTTTCCACAGCTTTGCCGGAATCTGATCCATGTTTTCCACAAACGGCATGTAGATCCTGTCAACAAAGGCAAGCTCCGCAGCTTTCTTTAACGCTGCTTCCGCCTCCTGTTCCTTTCCAAGGTGTGAAAATGCCGCTGCTAGCTGGATCTCCAGATAGATCGCAGGCATGACATAGACCACCCGGCTTCCGAGAAACTGCTTTTCCATGCTTTCTTTTCTCGCCGCAAGCTTTGAGTATTCTCCCCGCGCCAGCAAAACCTGATGGTAGATCGTAAGCGCCGATGCCATCGCTGCCCCTAACACGGAGGAGCTTTCCAAAAGACCGTCCGCGACCCACGGCACGATCTTCTCCGTCTCCCCGCGCAGAGCCGCAATAAAGCTGTCGCAGAGATCCAGACTGTGGATCATGATATACTGGCGGTTTTCCATCAGCCCCCGGCGGAAGCTTTTCCTCTCCTCCCCGAGCGTTTCAACCCCGCCATTCTTTTTTGCCATCCGCATCTTTAAAAAGAGACAGCAGGTCCGGATCCCCCACTGGCCGTAGCGCTTTGCCGCATCCACTGCCTTTTCCATGGCGATCCGCGCATCTGCATCCATCCCCCGGTCAAAAGCGGCCTCCGCCGCCATCATGTGCTCTGCCCCCTGTCCATGTCCCTCTGTCAGGCGGTAATAATACGGCATGCACTCATGCATCTCGTCCATTTCCCGGTCAAGGGACCCGCTGCCGCTGTGATACAGCCATAATACCGACGGCGAACCAAACGTCCAGCTGTTGGTGGTATCAAGCGTCACCGCCTTCTCCCTCATCAGGCTTCCCGCTTTCCGGTGAAGGACACTCATGGCGGAGATCTTATTGTATTCCAGGAAGCTCATATTCATATAAAATTCACCGAAATACTGGTTTCTCTGTTTTTCGTCGATATCTTCCGGATCTTCCATGCAGGAAAGGAAAAATTCCTTCATCTTCATCATCTCCGGCATCATCCCAAAGAAAAAGAACCGCCGCATGCAGATGATCTGAGCCAGATAATGCTTCTTTAAGATCTCCGGCGGACAATGTTCCAGCCAGACCTTTAACCGGTTCCGGTACTCATTGCTCTGCCAGGAGGACTGGGTCGTCTCCAGCGCCCCAAGCATGGAATCATAGTCTCCGGCACGGTAAAATGTCTCGATCGCCTCCGGGATCTCTCTGTTTTTCATATACCAACGGCCAAGATCCCGTAAATACTGATCCTGTTCCGTTTTGGGAAGTTCACAAAACGCCTCCCTTGCACATGCAAGCAGCATATGATGATAGCGATAGATTCCCGTCGTCCTGTCACAGCTGATAAACGCGTTTCCCGCAGTCAGGTCCTCCAGAAGCTTTTCACAGGAGCCTCCCCATAAAAACTCCGCCTGCTCCGCGGTAAATCCGTCTGACACAGACATGACCCGGAGAAATTTTTTATGAAGCTCATCTACCGTGTCAAAAAACAGCTTTCTCATTCCATCATAGATGGACTCGCCATCCGAAAGCAGACGTCCGCTCGAAGAAAGCTCCTTAAAATTCAGATAGATCATGGAGATCCAGCCCTCTGTCATTTTACTTAAGCTCTCTCCCTGAGCTTCACTTAAAGTGACGGAACAGTGCTTCGCGTACTGGAAGATCTGCTGTTTTTTCAGACACAGATCCTCTTTCCGGATCTCTAAAAGCCGGCGTCCGAGCTCCTGCTTTTCCTGTCCCTCAAAGACCTCACTCCGGCTCATGATGATAAGGCGGAACTGTTCCGGCAGCTGTTTGATCAGAAACAGGAGAAATTTCCGGATCGGTTCTTCTTTTACAAGATGGAAATCGTCCAAAACCAGATAAATATCCCGCGTCTCACTCTCAAGACCGTCAAGCAGGATCTCGAGAAACAGAGCTCTCGCCGCATCGTTCTTCGGCATTCCCATCTCGACGAATTCCTGTCTCAGCTTTGGAAAATTCCGAAAGCTCCGGCAGAAGCTGCTCCAGAAGATACTGCCCTCATCCGCCAGCATGTTCAGGCGGAATATAAGCGCAGAACTCCCAAGCCCCTTTAAAAAGCTGGTGACCGCCGTGGTTTTTCCGTATCCCATCGGGGCAACCACCGTCGTCACCGTATATTCCGGAATACTTTCCAGGATCACCTTCAGGCTTTCCTGTATGTAAATATCGTTCAGTTTCCCCATGTCCATACTCCCTGTAATACCGAAATGATCTGGTTCCATTTTATCATATCCGGCAGCGTTTTGTGAACATAAAAGATCGTGCTTGGGCACATTCTCGCGCCTCGCGCGGTCGCCTGCGACAATCTACAGTTTCACGCGAGTGCGCATCATTGGCACACCGTTAGGGTCTTTTGTGTAACAGGGAATTCTGCGGAATTTCCTGTTATATAAAAAACAGCATGTATTTCACGGAAACCGACCCGAAAAATACATGCTGTTCTTTTGTTCACAGATGTCCGCCAACCTCAGCCGGACACCCTGCCATATTCATATGTTATGTAAATCTACATTAAGCCTCCGGCTTCTCGTAGCTGCGATGCATGGAGAAGGAATCCATATCGTAATTCTTTAAGTTCTCCCATACTCCGCGGCCGTCTGCCTTCGCGATCACGGCGTCACGGTCTTTCTTGAATGCCATCTCCTGTTTCATGTTGCTCGGTCCGCCTACGCAGCCGCCCTGGCACATCATACCCTCAATGAAGTCTTCCGGAAGTCTGCCTACTTTGAGAAGAAGAAGGGCTTTCTTGACCTCAGCCGCACCGCTGCAGCGTGCAACCTTCACGTCTGTGCTCTCTCCCTTTTCCTTTAAGCACTCGATCACCGCGTTTGTCACGCCGCCGCCATTGCCGAAGCGTTTTCCGAAGACACTGCCTTCCTGCTTCGTCTCCTCGGCCGGCTCAAGCTCAACTTCTTTTCCGCGCAGCATTTCGATCGCCTCACCGAAAGTCAGAACATAATCTGCATTGTTCTCGATGGACTTGTCCGCAGCCTCGGACTTCTTCGCCATACACGGTCCGATAAATACTGTGATCGTCTCCGGATCGATCGCTTTTAACATTCTGGATACCGCACACATCGGGGATACCGTTGTGGACATATTATCGATCAGAGTCGGATAGTGTTTCTTGATCATATTTACAAATGCCGGACAGCAGGAGGTTGTCATCTTCTTGCCTTCCTTAAATGCCTCTGCCCATTCCATTGCCTCGTAAGCTGCTGTCATATCAGCACCGGCGGCAACCTCTACCATATCGGCAAAGCCAACCTTCTTTAATGCAGTACGCCAGCTCTCCATTGTGATATCCTGGCCGAACTCACCTTCAGCCGCCGGAGCAACCATAGCAACGACCTTCTTGCCGGCCTTGATCGCCTCGATCACCTGTACAACATATACCTTGGAGGAAATTGCACCGAACGGGCAGCTTCTTACGCAGGCACCGCACTGGATACATTTCTTTTCATCGATCTGGCAGATTCCTGTCTCCGGATCCATTGTGATCGCATCTACCGGACATGCGCGGCGGCACGGACGGATCAGCTCGGCGATCGCATTGTACGGACATGCCTGAGCACAGCGTCCGCACTCTTTACAGATACCCGGATCAATATGGGCACGGTCACGGCCGATCGAGATCGCACCAAAGTTACATGCGTTCTGGCAGGCTTTACCCATACATTTCTGACAGTTATCGGTTACAACGAATCTTGTGATCGGACACTCCTCACATGCAGAAGAGATGACCTGAATGATATTGTCGCTCTGTTTGTCACTCGGACATTTTCCCTCCGCGAGACGGATTCTCTGACGGATGATCTCTCTCTCCTTGTATACACAGCAGCGGAACTGTGCCTTCGGGCCCGGGATCAGTTTGAACGGGATATTGTCTCTCTCTTCCTCCAGCTTTCCCTCAAAAGCCAGCTTGGAAACTGTGCGCAGCACGTCATACTTGATCTTAAGCAGTGCCTCATCGTTGGTTTTCATACACTTTCCTCCTGTTTTTTCACAGCCGGTGATTTCATAAGATCCGATCATTTTTCATCGATCTCTTCTGTCTTCTACTCCCCTGAGACAAAAGAATCTTTACCGTTGCTCCATGAAATCTTTCCATATTTCAATTGCCATATTTATCCGAGTCATATTATCGCATATCGCCCTTTTCAAAGCAAGAAGCAAATTGTATATTTTTTAACGCAATATAAGGAAAAACCTTATTTTCTTAAATTGTATTCCAGAAAGTACAGCCCCCGCAAATTTCCCCTTTTCCCCGTATTTCCATGTCTTTCCATGAAGGATTTTTGTTCGTGTGCGGCGATGATATCACTCAGATATTTTGATAATTATTTAACATTCAGAACAATTCCACTGCCTACCCCACCGCCCTATGGTACTTCTTTATAAACTATTTCTACCAGCCAACCAAAACCGCCATCTCTGCGCCTGCCAAGCGATGAGCTTCCGCCACGATTGACATTCCTCACTCCCCATGCTATATTCTACTTAACTTGGTCGTGCTAACCCCAAAGGTCATAGAAAACATGTCCTGAAGGCAAAGACGAAAAGGATCCGGCGCAAATTGAATCTATATATGACCTCCCCAGGCTATCTTATCGCCTTTAAGGTCATCCCCATGAATTCACCCCGCCCGGTATGCTCTTTTCGTGTGCATACCGGGCTTTTATTATTCAACTTTCATGGAGGAACCAATTATGAGAAAAATGTTATCCGTCATGATGGCCGCTGCGATCGCAGGCTCTCTCCTCGCAGGCTGCTCATCATCCACAACCGAAACAACTGCTGCCGCTTCTTCCGCAGAAGAGACAACAGCAGCCGCTGAAACCGCCGCTGAAGCTTCCACAGAAGCAGCTTCCGCTGAGACCTCCGGTGATGAAACCGTTGTCCGCGTCGGCGGCTTAAAAGGACCGACAACCATGGGACTCGTAAAACTCATGGATGAGTCCGCAAACGGTGAAGCAGAAAACAACTACGAATTTACAATGGTAACCGCTGCTGACGAGATGACCGCAATGGTCGCAGGCGGAAAAGTCGATATCGCCCTGCTCCCGGCAAACGTTGCAAGCGTTCTCTACAATAAAACAAACAAAAACATTTCCGTGATCGACATCAACACACTCGGCGTTCTCTACTTCGTTTCCGCCGACAATTCCGTGACAACGATCGATCAGTTAAAAGGAAAAACTGTATATCTCCCGGGCAAAGGAACCACACCGGAATACGCACTCCGCTATGTGCTCTCCGCTGCAGGGCTCGGCGAAAACGACGTGACTCTCGAGTTCAAATCGGAAGCATCCGAGGTTGCTTCCGTACTCGCGGAAGACCCGAACGCCATCGGTCTTCTCCCGCAGCCGTTCGTTACAGCAGCTCTCGCCCAGAACGAAAAACTCTCCATCATCATGGACCTCACAAAAGAGTGGGACAATGTCCAGGGCGAAGCTTCCGGAAGCCACCTTGTAACAGGCGTCACGATCGTAAACAATGACTTCTTAAAAGAGCATGAAGATCTCGTCGACACCTTCTTACAGGAACATGAGGCGTCCATCCAGTTCACCTCCGAGGACCCGGATACCGCTGCTGAGCTCATCGCAAACGCTGAGATCGTTGCAAAAGCCCCGATCGCCAGAAAGGCACTTCCGTACTGCAACATCACCTTCCTCTCCGGAACTGAGATGAAAGAGGCACTCTCCGGTTATCTCCAGGCTCTGTATGACCAGAACCCGGCATCCGTCGGCGGCGAGCTCCCGGATGATGGATTCTACTATGTAAAATAATCACATCCGGATCATGAGCATGGGGTATGGCGGATTAGTCAGCCATACCCCATATTTATGTCTGTCAGTGTCAGCTCCTTTGTTTGTTCCAGAAGCGATCAACGTTCTGGAGATAACACAAAATTTATGCACCTAATTCATCTTTAAAATAATGGAAACACAGTACATGTTTTTCAAATGTATTAAGTGCTAAAAATATCTGCTATAATTATCTTATCCATTCATTCTGCACATTGAATAATTGTATCGATACACTTTTTCATTTGATTTCTACTTCTCAAGGAGGCACCTGCCATGAATAAACAGCTCCCCGGCTTCGCCCGCAGAATCCTGATCATCCTCTTCTGGATCATCCTCTGGCAGTTCGCGGCCTCCCTGATCCGGAACCATATTTTCCTTGTCGGTCCCGTCGACACACTGCGCGCGCTCTGTGAACAGGCCCTACTTCCGGCTTTCTGGTCCGCCATCCTGTTTTCCTTCGGGCGGATCTGTCTCGGATTTTTCCTTGCCTTTTTCCTCGGGCTCTTCACTGGGTCCCTGGCGTACCGTTTTCCCATCGTTTCCGAATTTTTAGAACCGCCGGTGCAGCTCATGAAAACAGTGCCCATCGCCTCTTTCGTGATCCTGGCACTCATCTGGACCGGATCCCGGAATCTCTCCGTGTTCATTTCCTTTCTCGTCGTCTATCCGATGATCCATGTGAACACGAAAGCCGGTCTCTTATCCACGAACCCGGAGCTTTTAGAGATGGCATCTGTTTTCCATATCCCGCTTATTCGAAGAGTCTGGTATCTCTACCGCGGCGCGCTCTATCCATACTTAAAAAGCGCCTGCCGGACCGCGCTCGGCATGGGCTTCAAGTCCGGGATTGCCGCCGAAGTCATCGGAGTTCCGGACGGATCGATCGGGGAAGGTCTGTATCTCGCAAAGATCTATCTGAGCACTGCAGAGCTCTTCGCATGGACCTTCATGATCATTGTGGTCAGCACACTGTTTGAAAAATTATTTTTGTGGATCTTAAAGAAATTTGCAGGAAAGGGGGCTCTTATCGATGAGTAAAAACACAGCTGACATCCCGGCTCTGTCTCTCCGCTCCATCTCGAAATCCTACGATGGACATCCGGTCCTCACCGGTCTTTCGATGGATTTCTTCTCAGGAACCGCCTACTGCCTGATGGCGCCGTCCGGAAGCGGAAAGACAACACTCTTCCGCCTGATCCTCGGGCTGGAATCGCCGGACCGGGGCGAAATTCTATTTAAGGGCTCACTTCGCCGCCCGCAGATTTCTGCAGTCTTCCAGGAAGACCGCCTCTTAGAGGGATTTTCCGCTGTTGAAAACCTGTTTTTTGCGCTCGGGAACCGGTATTCAAAAGAAACACTCACCACTTCACTTCTCCGCCTTCTCCCCGCAGATGCGCTCGAAAAACCGGTCTGCGAATTCTCCGGCGGAATGAAGCGGCGTCTTTCCGTCCTCCGCGCACTCCTCTCTCCGGCCGAAATTATCCTCATGGACGAGCCGTTCACCGGACTGGATCCCGCGACAAAGCAGACCGTCATCGATCTGATCAACGAACTCTGCAGCGGAAAACTTCTGATTGCTTCCACGCACGCGAAGGAAGATGCCGTGCTTCTTAATGCCAAAATCATCCTCTTATAGTAAAATGCCCACCAACACGCGATGCAGAATTCCGCATCATGCGCTGGTGGGCATTGATTTTTTATCCCTGATTCCCCATAAACTGCCGTTCCAGCCCTTTCATATGCCGGAAGTAGATCACAAACATCGATCCACCTGTAAACAGCCAGGACGCCACATACACATTCATCAGCATCTCATAGCTCGTAAACATCCGGAAGATCGTCATGAGCGAAATTCCGAGAACTGCCCCGAATGTCAGGATCGTGTGGACCATGCTGTTGATCTTTCCGCGGTTTTTCTGTCCGATCAGGTTCGCAAGCGCCGCGTTCGGTCCTACCGCGAGTCCGCCGTTTAACATATCCATTTCTTTTGACTTTTTTCCTGTCTGCTCCACTGTCTGTTGTCCTTTCCGATCTTTTCTTGTGTAAAAAATCAGCAAAAAGAGATGCCGACGGATCAATATGAGCCACCAGCATCTCTTTCTATATTTACGTATTTTAATTATTTTGTTATCCGGCTATTTTAGTTCCCGTCCCCCGGAAATCCCGCGATATTTCCGATCGCTTCCGTCGACGGAGTCGCCGTCGTCTCCTCACCAGGTCCATTCGGAGCTGCCGCAGTTGTAGACGCGGCCGTCGTCGGAGCTGCGGTTGTCGCCGCCTCAGTCGCTGCAGTTGTTGCTGCTGCGGTTGTGGATGCCGCTGTCGTCTCACTCTGACTGCTCTTCGTCTCGCTGTGCGTGCTCTTTGTCTCAGAGCCACTTGTAGGCGCCGCAGTTGTTGCCGCTGCAGAGCTCTCCGGCGCAACACTCTCGCCCGGAACATATCCGTCCGGCATTCCGTCGATCGCTGCCGATGTGGACTCCGCAACCGTCGTCTCACTCGCAGCAACCTTCACAGATCCGGTATTTCTGCGGATCACCGCCGCATGTCCCTTATATGTCTTCGCATGGTCTTCCGTCTTTTCCACGACTGTGCCATTCTTCGATACGATCTTGTAAGTAATCCAGCGACTTCCGTTTGTTCCCGCCTTCTGGGTCACTTCCGTTCCAGGATCCAGAGTCGGATCTTCCACATACGTCGGCTCCGGCGGCGGAAGTTCATCCGTCTTCTCAGACTCCAGACTCCATGTAATTCCCTCTTCGAGGACCGGAACTCCGTAGAAGGAAACCGTCATCTTCCGGTTGCTGTAATTCGCACGGATCCCGATCGCCGCCTTTGAGGTATTGATAAAACGGAAATCCGGGATATCCCAGCTGATCGCCGCATCCTGTCCCGGAGTTACGTAGTTCGGCTCAAAGGTATGAGATCTTCGGAACGTGATCTGCATACCGGACTGAAATGCCACACGGTACATCGTGGAAGATACCTGGCAGACACCACCGCCCGGTTCCTGTACGACCTCGCCACCGCTGTACGCGGCAGCTTCCTGGTAGCCTTTTTCCGCTGTACGAGGACCAACAACCTTGTTAAAGGAGAATTCCTCTCCCGGCTGTACGATCGTTCCGTTGATCGCCTGCGCCGCCAGCTTGACATTCGTATTTCGCTTCTCGTTCGCGGTCGTCTCCGTCGTAAACGTTGAAAGTCTCTGATACTGCTCTCTCGCATCGGCCTCGGAAAGCTCCGGTGCCGTCTCATTGACCTCCGCCTGGATCACCGCATCATAATTTCCACTCGTCACAGCCGCAACAAGATCCGACGCAAGTTTTTCCTGATCCACGGCCTTACCCGGCGTTCCGTCTGTGAACAGGAACTTATCACTCGCTGCGTCATACTCGGAGATCGAGCTGTTCTTCGCCTTCACATCCCATTTTGCCGCTGCGTCTGCCGCTGCCTTTGCCGCTGCGGACTGCAGATCTTCAGAATCTTCCACCGAGAATGTATATTCTCCGCCATTCTTGTCAGCAGAAATCCCGTCCAAAAAGGCATCCAGCTCGGTGTCGATCATATTGTCCGCGTCCACGCTCTCCCCGTTGTAAGAGATCTTCACATTCCACGGAAACTTCGCCTCGATGGCAGCTTTCGCCTCACTCTTTGTCATTCCCTTTAAAGAAATCCCGTTGACGCTGATATCGGATGCCTGGAATGTGGATTCCTCCGCGGAAGTATCCGTTGTCTTCTCTTTTCCATGCCCGAACAGACCGGAAATAAGCCGGATCGCTCCGATGATCAGGATCAGGCAGATGATCGCTCCGCCGATCATGATCCGTCGTCTTAAGATCTGTTTTCTCTTCCGCCTCTGCGCCCGGATCCAGGCCGGGGAATGCTGCCTGTACTCGTCTCTCTGGTCTCTCTGGGTTCTGGGATCTCTCTGGTCTCTCGGTCCCCTTGATCCCCTCTGGTCTCTCTCTCTGTTCATGTCTGTATTTTCCTTATTTTACTTTATCAGAATTTATCAGGATGCAATGACAGGGTCCGCACCGAAATGGTGCCGAACCCTGATATGTATCGGTTATGATTATGTAATATCGTTCCAATTACGGTATTTTTACAAAATCTCATCTGTCTGTATCAGACAATTATTCATTATATCGGTACCGGAATGCCTTGTCAAGAACGCCGGACAACAAAAGTTATGCCGATGCTCCGCATTCCGAATCGGCAAAATCCGCACTCCAACGGTATCATACGGAATTTTCAGTTCAGAAAATTCCTACCCGTGAAAAGTAACCTCTTAGTCCAAAAATGGACCCCCGGAAGTTTTCTCTCCCAAAGATCTATTTTTTCAACTTCTTTATCTGTTCCGGTCCTCTCCTGCTGCCGTTTTTTCGTGATCCGGCCGCGCTTTTCAGGCTCAGCCAAGGAATCCAAGATGCTCCAGCAAAATCTTGATCCCCATGAGGACCAGGATCAGTCCGCCGACAAACTCTGCCTTCGACTTGTACTTCATTCCGAATACATTACCGACCTTCACGCCGATCGCCGACAGGATAAATGTCGTACATCCGATGAAGGTCACTGCCCAGACGATGTTTACATGTAAAAACGCAAATGTCACGCCGACCGCAAGTGCATCGATACTGGTCGCCACCGCCAGGGCTAACATCGTCTTCACGTCAAAGCTGGCGTTCAGTTCTTCGTCCTCATCCTCTCTGGATTCCTTGATCATATTGATTCCGATGATCCCGAGAAGAACAAATGCGATCCAGTGATCGATCTGTGTGATCATGGACTCAAACTGGCTTCCGAGAAGGTAGCCGATCGTCGGCATCAGAGCCTGGAATCCGCCAAAATATGCACCGCAGATCAGTGCGTGCTTCGGTTCCATCTTTTTTACCGACAGCCCCTTACAGACAGACACCGCGAAAGCGTCCATCGACAGTCCTACCGCAAGAATAAAAAGTTCCAACAGTCCCATGATTCCTATTCCTCCTAAATTTAACCCATCATAATTTCTTCTTTGAATGTATCCTGCTTCCCGGGTCCGAGCTTTTCGCATAATAGTCCGGAGCGGCTTTCATCTTTACATACAATGTTTTTTATGCTGCCATGAATTTTCCATTACATAAAACAAATCTCTTATGGTACATTCTCACACCAGGCGCAGTCACTTGAGATGTTCTTCCATTTCACACGAGTGCACATCTTAGATACACGGCGTTTCTCTGTTCAGCAGGAAATTCCATTGAGACTTCCGATCATACAAAAAAAGAGACCTTCTCTGTCATCTTCCGACAGATAAGTCTCATCATTTCAAGTAAAGCCAGGAACATTTCCAGTATGTTGACCTTACTGCGCTTTCCGGCGCCGACTACTCCCTTATTCTGGTAAGTCCGTAACTGTATTGTATCGTCACAGTTACATGAGTATCTTTTTGTTCTACAGAAGAGTGCGGATGAAGGGATTTGAACCCCCACGGTTGCCCGCCAGCTCCTAAGGCTGGTGCGTCTGCCAGTTCCGCCACATCCGCGCATTCTCCGATAGACTCTCATTATAGCGTGTTTGAAAAGAATTGTCAATTATGGATTTTCTTCGTCTCCTCATCGTAGTCATCCAGGAAATTGTAACTCCAGTCTCCCTTGTGATATCCGATGACCGTCTTCAGATTGATGTTGTGAACACTGTTGAAGATGTTCATGTCGATCGTGTCACAGCGCTTTCTGAGCTCCGCGATCAGCTCCTTCATCTCGTCGCGCTTCGATCCCTTTTCGCCGCCGCATGTCGCACAGCGCTCCGTGAAACGGCACGCGCACTGGATAAAGTGGAGGTGGTTGTAATCTCTCCACGCCTTGATATCCGCCTCGCGGACCATGTACATCGGGCGGATCAGCTCCATACCCTCAAAGTTCTTGCTGTGGAGCTTCGGCATCATGGTCTCGACCTTTCCGCTGTACAGCATTCCCATCAGCGTTGTCTCGATCACATCGTCAAAATGATGTCCGAGCGCGATCTTGTTGCAGCCGAGCTCCTTCGCGTGGGAATAAAGGTACCCGCGGCGCATTCTCGCGCAGAGATAACACGGGCTCTTATCCACGTCGGCAACGATATTGAAGATATCGCTGTCAAACACCTGGATCGGGATTCCCAGAAGCTTCGCGTTATTTAAGATGATATTCCAGTTGTCCTCATTATATCCCGGATTCATCACGAGAAATACAAGGTCAAACTTCACTTTTCCATGAAGTTTCAGCTCCTGTAAGAGCTTTGCCATGAGCATCGAGTCTTTTCCGCCGGAGATGCAGACCGCGATCTTATCGCCTTCCTTGATCAGCTCGTAGTCATGAACTCCCTTTGTAAACCGTCTCCAAATCGATTTGCGGTATTTTGTGATGATGCTGCGCTCGATCGCCTTCGTGCGCTCCGCGACCTCCTCCTCGTTCATGACCATCATGGACAGGGACAGGCGCAGGAAGGAGCGGTATCCGCCTTCCACGCTTCCGGCATCAAATCCGGCATCGCTCAGAAGTTCCGCCACATACAGGCTCTTGTTTCCCGTATGGCAGAGAACCCAGACCGGCTTGTCCTTCGGGATCGCCGCGAGAAGTTTTCCAACATTTACGCCCTCTTCCCAGGCCTTTCCCTCTCCGATCGTTCCGGACTCCATGTCCGCCTCCTCCGGATTCTCCAAGTATTCCACCAGCTTGTCCTCCGGGATATTTAATGCGGCGTCCATGGACCCTTTTTTATATTCCTCCGCCGGGCGGATATCAATGATCGTCCGGTCGAAGGTTCTTCCATTGATCAGCTCTGCGGCTGTGATCGTTTTAATCATTCTTTTTCTATTCTCCATTTACGGCCATTTCCCTGATCTGGGCGCCGTCTCCTGTTATTTCTATTTTTCCAAAATATCCTTCAACATATAAACCCTGTTGAACGGGAATGAGAAGTAATATCCGTCCGCGAAGTCCTCCACCAGCTTCATGACTTCCTTCGCAAGCTGGATGCCTACGGCCTCGCCTTCCTTCCGGCTGGATTTTTCAGGGTATCTCGCGACGATCTCATCCGTCACATTGACGCCCGCGATCTCATTTTTCATGAACATCGCGTTCTTTCTGCTGATGAGCGGCATGATCCCGCAGAGGATCCGCGCCCCGGTCTCATCCTTGATCCGGCGCAGTCTCGCCGCGTCCTCCTCCGTGAATACCGGCTGGGTCAGGAAAAACTCCGCTCCCTCTTCCATCTTCTTCTTTACACGTCCGATCTCCACGTCCAGGTTCTTTCTTCCCTGGTTGATCGCACCACCGTAGCAGAGCGGATTCTTCGCGAAGACATCCTCGTTCATCTCCTTCGCGATCTTCATAAGCCCCGTGGAATCCGAGTTGAACACCGCTTTGACCGTCTGTCTCGCCGTCGACGGGATCGGATCTCCCGTGATGATCAGGAAGTTGTAAATATCATTGATGGCAGCTCCCAGAAACAGGGACCGCATCGCGATCGCATTCCTGTCACGACAGCAGATATGCGGCATCACGTTTAATCCCGTCGCCTGGCGCACCTTGTTCGCCATGAGGACAGAATCGACTCTCGTTCTTCCGGACGGGGAATCCGGGAATGTGAGGACATCCACGCCTGCATTCTTTAAAAGATGGGCGGATTCCAGGAGTTTCTCATCATCCGCGTCAAACGGCGGCGCCAGCTCGACCGCGATAAGCTTCTTCTCTTTTCTGTTTCCGTTCTCATCATAGAGGAATCCATGTCTTACCACATGTTCACTCTGTCCGCTGCTCTCCGCCTCTTTTTCCGGAGCACTTTTCTTCAGGATTCCGTCCCGGGCGGACATTTCACGGATAAATTCCGGATCCGTTCCACAGCAGCCGCCGAGAATGTCAGCACCGAGCTCCTGAAGCTCCTTCATCTTCTCCGCAAAATATACCGGAGTGTTGCCAAACTGAAGTTTATTTCTCGTCAAAGTCGGATATCCCGCGTTCGGGATCGCCAGCAGGAATTTATCCCCAGGACGTCCCGCTTTTTCCAGGATCTGGCGCATATGAGCCGGTCCCACACCGCAGTTTAAGCCCACCGCATCGATCTCCGAAACAGCCGCCGCGTCCGCCAAAAGGCGCTTCGCGCTGAGTCCTGCCGCGCTGTAGCCGAACTGGTTCACGGAAAAAGAGACTGCGATGAACATGTCATACTCGGCGCGGATCTTTTTGATCGCCGGAAGGATCCCGTCGAGGTCTGCAAACGTCTCAAAGTCCAGGACTTTGACTCCTGCCTCCGCAAACGTCTTTGCGATCTGATAATACTCGTCCGCCGCTGCCGCCGCGTCCTCCGTCCCATTCACCGGGATCGGACCGATATCGCCTGCGATCCAGACGTTCTTCCCCTCCGCCGCGCTCCTTGCGATCTCCACCGCCGCGCGGATGTTCTTCTCAACTTCCGGAAAGCTCTCCTGCAGCGTCTCTGTGTTCGCCGCAAAAGTATTCGTCCGGATAAAATTTGCTCCGGCATTCAGATATTCCTCATGGATCTTCTTTACTTTCTCCGGGTCCGAGAGATTCGCAAGCTCCGGGATCTCCTGCGTCTGGTATTTTGCTGCAAAGTAAGTTCCGAACGCGCCGTCGGTGATGAGGTTGGTTTCTTTCAGATATTCACGTAAATTCATGCTCGTCCTCCTGGGGGGTAAAAAAGAATGGGCCTTGGCACATTCCCGCGCCGAGCGCGGTCGCTTACGACGATCTTCATCTTCGCGCGAGTGCGCATCTTAGGCACGCAGTGCCTTTTTGTTTAACAGGAAATTCCGACGGAATTTCCTGTTAAACAAAAAATCGGACCTCTAAATCCAGAGGTCCGACGCTTCAAAAAGCGGGTGATGGGAATCGAACCCACGTATCCAGCTTGGAAGGCTGGTGTTCTACCATTGAACTACACCCGCGTATAAACAATGAGAGGCAGCTGCTGATATGAGGAAAATTTCGTTGGGAGCTTGCTCACATAAGAAATTTTTCTCATATCAGCAGCTATCGCCGTTGCAAACGGCGATTATGGAGCGCAGCCCCATAATACCTCGGAGCCACCACAGCCATTCCCTTAATCTTTCCATCTCATCAAGCCTTATATCATCAAAAATGGGCGGAGGTGGATTCGAACCACCGAAGCAAGTTGCAGCAGATTTACAGTCTGTCCCCTTTGGCCACTCGGGAATCCGCCCATATCATTCTGACAAGTCAAAATGATACCATACATCGATTCAAAAATCAAGCATTTTTTATGACCAAATGCCCTTGAAAACACTGCGTATTACAGTCCCGGCACACGCACCATGATCGCCATCTACTCGCCTTTACTCCCAATAAAGATCATCGCCCCATTCGCCGCGATCTCCACTTCCATCACACCGTCCGTCACCGGATACCGCACAGTGCCCGCGTTGTACCGCTCCGCATCCGTCGCCATCACGCGGTCCATAAAATCGCCGTTCACTTCCGCTTCCCACACCGGAATCCGGATTCTCTGGGAATAATCCTCACTGTTCACAACGACAACTCCCTGGTCGTCCGCATCAAAACGTCCATACGCGATCACACCATTCTCCGCCAGCAGCGGCTTTAACGCCCCGTGTCGGAACGCCGGAGTCCTGTTCCGGATCCCCGTGAGATACCGGTGAAATTCCGTGAGTTCCAGGTCTTCCTTTCCCCAGGGGAATGTTCTCCGGTTATCCGGGTCCGTCCAGCCAAAGACGCCAGCCTCATCACCGTAATAGATCGTCGGTGCCCCCGGCCATGTCATCTGGATCACCGCGCCGGAGCGGAAGGTTCCGTAATTCACGCCGATCTCCGCTTTCTCCGCGTCCTCCGGCTTATAAAGCCGTCCCACGACGCGGTTCGTCCTCGTGAGGAATCGCGAATGGTCATGGTTTGAAAGTTCATTCATCGCCGCATAGAGAGATCCCGTCTGCATCCGGCTCATGTTGGAGAGCATGGAGCACATGAACGCCTGACTGTTGTGCAGAAGGTGGTCATCCTTCCGCTCGCTGTGCTTTTCCAGACCGGTCAGGAACCAGGATACCGGTTCCATGAACGCGTCATAATTCATCACCGTATCCCACTGGTCCCCGGAAAGCCATGACGTGGCATCCCCGTAATGTTCCGCCAGGATCAGCGCGTCCGGATTCGCCTCCTTTACGACCTTCCGGAAATCTCTCCAGAACCGGTGGTTCATCTCCGGCGAATGACCGAGATCCGCCGCCACATCGAGACGCCAGCCATCGATCGAGTACGGCGGGGAAAGCCACCGTTTCGCGATATCGAGCACATACTGATACAGCTTTTCCGATCCCTCATAATTTAATTTCGGCAGCGTGTTATGTCCCCACCAGCCTTCGTAGGAGTCATTGTCCGGCCAGCCGTTCACATCCTTAAACAGAAAGAAATCCCGGTACGGACTGTCCGCTGAGAGGTATGCACCCGGCTCATACCCGCCGTCCTTCTCATAGATCTTCTCCCGGTCCATCCACTTGTTGAAAGACCCGCAGTGATTAAAAACTCCGTCCAGGATGATCCGCATGCCCCGCTTGTGGACTTCCTGCACAAAACGGGCAAAAAACGCATCACTCGCCGCCAGGTTCTCCCGGTCGGAGGTCCGCACGGAATACCGCTTCGCATTGCGGTTATCCGACGCATCCGCCGCCACAAGTTCCCCTTCATCCTTCACGATCACCCCGTAATGAGGATCGATATGTTCATAATCCTGGCAGTCATACTTGTGATTCGACGGGGACACAAACACCGGGCTCAGGTAGAGCACTTCCACCTTCAGGCTCTGCAAATAGTCGAGTTTGTCCCAGATTCCCTGGATGTCGCCGCCGTAAAACCGGTCCACATCAAGGACGGAAAGCCGCTCATTCCATTTTTCCACCTTCGCCACCGGAAATCCGATGTAGACATATTCGTCTCCCAGGACATCGTTCGTCGGATCCCCGTTATTAAACCGGTCCACGAAGATCTGGTACATCAGGGCGCCTTTCGCCCACTCCGGTACATGGAATCCAGGTGTGATCACAAACGGAGCGTCCATCCCTCCCGGCTCCGACACACCGAGGCAGTTATAGTGACAGACTTCGTCTCCTTTTACAACCTCAAAATCATATATCAACGGGGTCTCCCCCAGTTGGATCGTTCTCTCATAAAAATCAAATCTTCCGGCCGTCTCCGCCTTCTCAAGCTCCAGCCGCCTGCACTCATTCCGGTTTCCGCCATCACGGATCACCGCGTATACATGGTCCACGTCCCCGGCCCCGGTCCGGAATCTTATCTTAACATTCTCCCCGCACTCCGGCTCTTCCGGGATGCGGTACTCTCTCGTTCCACCGCTGAAAAGTGCCGCCTTCAACATTTTGAATGGCCTCCTTGTTGGTCTGATGCAGCCTCTCTTGCGATATCCGGGCTGCATTTTCTGTATCTGTTCTCACTCATTTCTCACAAATGTTATTATACAGGATTATATCCCCATTTGCACGTTTTTTCTGAAAGTTCACTCCGGCGATCCTCAAAAACTGTTTTTGCAGATTAAAAAGAATGTGCCTCGGCACATTCGGGCGCCTCGCGCGGTCGCTTGCGACAACCTTCATCTTCGCGCGAGTGCGCATCTTAGGCACGCAGTGCCTTTTGGGTTAACCGGAAGTTCCATCGGAATTTCCGGTTAACCTAAAAATCTGAAGCTCCCGCACGGCACAGCAGGAGCCTCAGATTTTTTCTTTAAAATGGGCAGAAAGAAAGCCAGCGGGGGGAACCACTGGCTTTCTTCCGGAAAAGGTATTATGTCTCTTATGGGGTATAGCAAAAACTATATAATGTATTGGGGGGTTACGAGTAGTAATATAGCATAGGAGTCCGGATAAGTGTGCACAAACATTTAAAAACATGAAAAATTTTTTTGTTCATATTGCCACCGCCCCGGTTTTCTTTGTGCATTTTTGTCATTGTAAGTAAAAAATCGACGTTTGTCTGCATTTCTTTTGCACAAACGTCGATTTACTTAAGCTTCTAAAGTTTTCTGTTGTGAGATCTTCTGCCGGGGTGCAAATCCGAAACCTTACTCTAACTCCGGCTTCTCCGTTCCCTCAACGAACAGGCTGTCAAACTCTTCCTGTCCGATCTTCTCCTTCTCGATCAGAAGAGCGGCACACTTATGAAGGATGTCCTCGTGTGCCAGGATGATCTCCTTCGCCTTCGCGTAGCACTCATCGATGATCCTCTTGACCTCGCTGTCGATATCGGAAGCAACACGCTCACCGTAAGATCTCGTATGCGCCAGATCTCTTCCGATGAAGACTTCGTCATCGTCGCTGCCGTAGTTGATCATTCCGAGCTTCTCAGACATTCCGTACTGGGTTACCATCGCGCGGGCGATCGCAGATGCCTGCTTGATATCCTGGGATGCCCCCGTCGTCACGTCTCCGAAGATGATCTCCTCCGCGATCCGGCCGCCGAGAGAAACCATAATGGTCTCCAGCATCTTATTCTTTGTGTTGAACATCTCGTCCTTCTCAGGAAGCGGCATCGTATATCCTGCCGCGCCCATTCCGGTCGGGATGATGGAGATCGTGTGGACCGGTCCGACATCCGGGAGTTCATGGAACAGGATTGCATGACCTGTCTCATGGTAAGCTGTGATCTTCTTTTCTTTCTCGGAGATCACCTTGCTCTTCTTCTCCGCGCCGATCCCGACTTTGACGAACGCCTGCTCGATATCAGCCTGGAGAATATAGCGGCGCGCCTGCTTTGCCGCAAGGATCGCAGCCTCGTTTAAGAGGTTTTCCAGATCTGCTCCGGTAAATCCGGCCGTCGTCTGTGCTACTTTCTCTAAGTTCACATCGTCGCCCAGCGGTTTTTCCTTCGAGTGGACCTTTAAGATCTCCTCGCGTCCGCGGATATCCGGTTTTCCGACTCCGACTTTCCGGTCGAAACGGCCCGGACGCAGGATCGCCGGATCCAGGATGTCCACGCGGTTTGTCGCCGCCATCACGATAATTCCTTCATTGACTCCGAAACCGTCCATCTCAACGAGGAGCTGGTTTAACGTCTGCTCACGCTCGTCATGTCCGCCGCCCATACCGGTACCGCGGCGTCTCGCAACGGCATCGATCTCATCGATAAAGACGATACACGGAGCGTTTTTCTTCGCATCCTCAAAAAGATCGCGGACACGGGAAGCGCCGACACCGACGAACATCTCGACGAAATCAGATCCGGAGATCGAAAAGAACGGAACTCCCGCCTCACCGGCAACCGCCTTCGCGAGAAGTGTCTTACCGGTTCCCGGAGGTCCTACCAAGATCACGCCCTTCGGGATCCTGGCACCGACATCCGTATATTTCTTCGGATTTTTCAGGAAATCAACGATCTCTTCCAGTTCTTCCTTCTCCTCCTCGAGTCCTGCGACCTTGGAGAAGTTCACGGAATTCGTCCGGCTCATCTTCGCACGGCTCTTTCCAAAATTCATCATCTTGGAGTTTCCGCCGCCGCCCCCGCCGACTCTCGCGTTCATGAACATAAACATGAACATGATCACAACGGCGCTCAAAGCGACCGGGATAATGACAGACATCAGGTAGTTCTCCTGCGGGACATTCTCAACGACGTAGTCGATGGAATTGTCCTGGAGAAGTTTTTCCGCGTCCTTGACATCGGATACTGCAACCGTTGCCCGGTCCCCGCTTTTTAAGAGGATATCCAGGGTACCTGTCGGCGGCTGCTGGTTCTGATTGATCTCCACGGATTCGATCGTCTTATTCTCGACGGCCACCATAAATTCCTGGTGGGTCATCTCCTGGCTGAATAAGCTCCCCTGGCTCGTCAGGCTGGACGCGAACATGATGAGCGCGATCACAAGCAGGACAAGGCCAAGTCCGCGGAACTGCTGGTTCTGTTTCAACTTGGGGTGCCTCCTTACTGCTGCTCCACAACGCCGATGAACGGAAGGTTGCGGTATTTCTGGTCATAATCGAGGCCATAGCCTACAACGAACTCATCCGGGATCGTAAAGCAGGTGTAATCAACCTTCACCTGTTTCTTGACACGGCGCTCCGGTTTGTCGAGCAGTGTGCATAAGTGGATGGAATTCGGATTTCTCTTGTGTAAGATATCGATCAGGTATGCGAGAGTCCGTCCGGAATCTATAATATCTTCAACGATCAGGACATTCTTTCCCTCTAACGGCTGATCCAGGTCTTTTACAATCTTTACAACGCCGGAAGACTGGGTTCCGCTTCCGTAGCTGGATACGGACATAAAGTCAAGCGTTACCGGAACGGTCAGGCGTTTTGCGAGCTCGCAGGTAAAGAATACGCCGCCCTTTAAGATGCAGATCAGGTGAACTTCTTTTCCTTCATAATCCTTATTGATCTGGTCCGCGATCTCTTTGATCCGCTTGTCTACTTCTTCTTCACTTAATAATACACGAATTTTATCAGCCATGGTCTTCTCCTTTGCAATTCCAGATGCCTGCTCTCCCACCGCCGTCTTCCGACCGGTCTCCCCCGTCAGGCAGGATCATCTCCGCCTCCAGGACACGTTCAGTCTCATCTGTTATTTTATAATAATCACTGATCCGGTATCCGATCACCCATAATATATGGTCTCCGTCCGCCAGGACCGGAATTCGGTCCCGCTCTTTTTCCGGGATCTTTTCATCGATCATAAACCTTCCGAGCTTCTTTTTCCCTCCGCCGGAAAGTGTGAAATAATCCCCGTTTTTCCTGTATCGTATGGATAATCCATCTTTTATTTTATCATAGTCAAACCATTTCGTATACTGGTTTTTCGGAATTTCCAGTTCTTTTTTCCGTTGGGTGACATGAAGGCGGATCATGGTCGGACCGAGCTGCAGGATCTTTCTCTCTCCCGCTTCCGGATCGATCTTCTTTTTTTCTGTATCCAAAAGCGCTTCGCAGGATAAAGTTTTCAGACCTGCCATTTTCACCTCTGTGCATTCCAGGTCCTCTGCATTTTTCCTGAATTTATAGGCCGAAATGTCCCCAGTCTTCTCTCTTCTTTCTTTTTCTCCCACCTGGCACACTTTCCGGATCTCCAATGTCTCATACCCGCGGACCGCCTGCAGATCATACGGAAGGTCCGCAATACAGCCGCCGCCCGGACCGGAAAGATCCATGACCAGCCGAATGTGACGCTCCGTGATGTCTTTCGCCTTCCCGGCGGCATTTAAGATCATTCGGCGGATGATGTAGGTTTTTAAGATTTCGGGCTGGGGATCAAGGATTTCGGTGCGGATCTTTACAGAATTTCCGGTTCGGCTCTTTTCCTTCCGCTCACTTTCCCTTAAGACCCGCTCCGCTTCCGCCTCGAAATACGCATCCGCTTTGGCAGCAAACTCCGACACCGCCAGGATATGTTCCGCCGCCCGGCTGTTGATGTTCTCCGTCACCCAGGGCAGGAGCTCGTTGCGGATCTTATTTCTCGTGTAATCATTCTCCTTGTTTGTGGAATCTTCACACCAGGAATGTTCCCGTGATGTCAGGTATTCCTCGATCTCTTTCCGGGAGACGCATAATAATGGGCGGATGATCTCCGCTCTCACCGGCCGGATTCCCGAGAGCCCGGGAAGTCCGCTCCCGCGGAAGAGATTTAAGAGCACCGTCTCCGCATCATCGTCCTCATGATGGGCGACGGCGATCTTCGCACAGCCGTATTTTTCCGCCGTCTCCTTCAGATGGCGGTAGCGCAGGATCCGCCCGGCTTCCTCCGTCGACAACCCGTGATCCGCGGCATATGATCCTACTTTCTCATGCACCACGGTAAGCGGAACCCCCATCCGCCCGCAGAGTTCCTTCACGAACCGCTCATCCCGGTCCGCCTCCGCGCCGCGGATCCCGTGGTTCATATGGAATGCAGAGACATGGATCCCGAGTTCTGCTGCCAGTTCACACAAAAGCAGTAACAGGCAGACGGAATCCGCGCCGCCCGATACCGCCGCCAGGACCCCGTCTCCCCGGTCTGTCATATGATTTTTTCGCATAAAGGCAAGAACCTTCTGCCGGAACCGACCGATTCCTGCATTCATTTTTTCGTTCATTTTTTTCTCCGTTTTTCTTTTATCGCATTGATCCTATCTCTTCATCCTCAGCTTTCCCGGATTTTCACCATTCATCATACGACGGATCCATCCTGTTCCAACCTGGTCTATGAAGTTTTTCACCTGCGCTTTTACGCTCAGATCAGTAAACCCGCCTTCTGAGGGCAGCTTCCATTTCCAAATTCTTCCCGCCGCGTATCACCCGTAGATCCCGCCGACCAGCACCGTCATGTCATCACGCGGCTCTCCCTCAAACGACAGCGCAAACGTCAGGATCATCTCCGCCGTCTCCTGCACGCCGGCGTCGGGCAGTCCGTCGAGGAAATCCCGGAAAGTCTGCTCCTTTTCTGCCCCCGGCATCGCATCGAGAACGCCGTCGCTCACTAGGATGATCTTGTCCCCGTCCCATAGTTTCCGCGATATCATCACCGGCTCCACGGGATTCAATACTCCTGCTGGAACCGTCTCCGACTCCAGGATCTCCGCCTCCCCGCCGGATCTCCGGTCCGGCAGGAGAAAGGACGCCGCCGCCCCGAGTTTCATCATTTCCAGAACGCCCGTGTAAAGATTTACAAGTCCCAGATCCAGCGTCGCCGGCCGGTCGCCCATCCCGCTCAGCAAAAGCACCGTATTGATCAGCTTCAGCGTCGATCTCGCGGAGAATCCCGTGTCGAGAAGCTGTTCCGCGAGCTCCATGACCCGCCCGCTGTCCGCTCCCGCCGCCGGTCCGCTCCCCATTCCGTCTGAGAGACTCAAAGCAACCTGCCCTGGGAGTGTGTTCCGGAACATATAGTTGTCGCCGGAGACCTCTTCTCCCTCTTTCGGGGTCCTCGCAGCTCCAAACAACAGCCGGTAATTTCCTTTCTCGATCAGGCGCACCGTGGAAGTTTTTCTTGTGACCAGCGTCTTTCCGTTCCGCGATGGGACAAACTCCGCTCCGGCAGCCTGTCCGAACAGCGCCGCCATGTCCTTCACAGTTACACAGCGCCCGTTTGCTGTCCGCACCGTAAGGAATGCTTCCCGTCTTCCGTCCCCATACTTCAGGACCAGCATGTCCTCCAATGCAATCCTGCGTTTCCGGAATGCAGACCGGACCGCCGGGATCAGCGTCTCCGTCACGTCCGCCGCCTGCTCCATCTGTCCGGAAAACTCCCCGAGGATCCCCGCCATCTCCTCAAACTGCAGCATGACTGCGTCCCGGCTCTCGAGGAACCGGTTCTTCCAGGCGAGATTCATCGTGGAGCGTCCGAGACTCCGGTTCAATTCTCTGAGATAATCCGTCTTTTTCCGGCACCGGTCCAGAAACTCCCTGGGCATGTCCGGGTACTCCAGCGCACCTTTTTTCTCGAATGCGCGGAGCAGGTAATATAGGAAATAATGTTCCCCGTCCTGTTCATCCAGGCACTCCTGCTTCATGCCGCACCTGTCGCAGCTCCCGCAGACCACGGATGCCGCCGATTCCAGCGCCGTGATCCCGTCCTCTCTGGAAAGTCCCGGATCTTCACCGGAATTTTTCATGATCTTTGCGAGCTGCCCCAGTGAATCCGAGATCTCCGCGAGTCTTCCCGCCGCATATCCCCCGGCTCCGGACAGCTTTCTATGTATCTCCCGATCTCCAAACACAAAAATTCCCTCCTAACCTGCGTACCCTGTCACAAAAGACCATCCAGGTCTCCATGACCAGCCAAACGACGCGGAATACGCCATTTTATTATATGCAGGCAGGCGGGAAATATTTGTCGGATTCCCGTATTCAGTTTTTAAAAATTTACGACATCATCTGCGCTGATTTGAGCCAGACATTCATCCACTGTCATTTTACAGATGATGCGGCTCACAAGTTTTTCAGATGATCCGCCGATAAACATCAGTTGGATTCATCCGCCTTAAAAAGGATCTCATCCTTATTTACAAGTCCCAGTTTTTCTTTTGCGACTTTCTCGATATACTGTTTCGTCTGGACATACACACGGTACTCTTCGAGTTCGGCGGCTCGCGCCTCCTCCTTCGCCAACGTCTTCTCGAGTGCCTGTTCCCGTGCCTGGTATTCCAGATCACGTTCTCTCAGGGAAGTTCCGCCGATATGGACAACCACAGCAAGGCTTCCTACGACCACCGTGATCCCGATCAGCGCCATCCGGTTACCCAGACTGTTTCTCGATCTTCTTTTGTTCCGTCTGTTCCGGTTTTCTCCCATGACTCCTCGCTTCCTTCTTGATCTTGCCTTCTATCCTGATCAACCGGTCCATTCCGTTTCCCGTGCATGAACATGCCCATTCATGACAGGCAATCCATTTTCCTGTGGATTTTCCACACTCCCACGTGTTTCCGGGAATGACCTTTTATTTCTACATTTCAGACGGCCTGTTTCTTCTCTTTTCTGAGGCAGTCTTTCTTTTAATTTTATACCATTTTTTCAGCTTTTTCAATAGGTGGAACACATTCCTGCTGATGATTTTATCGTAAAAGATCATGCCGAAAAACACGCAGGCGATCACATAGGCACGGACGATCCCGCTGTTCTCATAAAACAACAGAAGAAAGGTCATGACAGCCGCGCAGATCCAGTAAAAAAAGTCCTCGATCCCCGTCCAGACCAGCCCGTGCGGAACAAAAAAGCGGAACCATCTTAACAGATCATAGCTTGCCATCAGAATGCATCCCAGCACGAAACTCATCCAGACAAGTCTCACTTCCACGGCAAGATATGTGCTCACTCTGCGATTCCTCCACAATTAAAAATCCATTCCGAATCGGCTTCGCCGATGGGATTTTTGCCTTCCACCCCATGTTTTATTACGGTCAGCGCAGCAAGTCTGCAGACCTGCTGAATCGTTACTATTATTTAAACAGTTTCGCCCAAAAGCTTCCCCCGCTCTTCGTGCCGCCGCCCGCCGAGTACACAAGGCTGTCTGTCCTGCCCTCAATGTCGATCTCGCCCTTTTCCAGGCTCAGCCTGTTCACATGGAGGTCTTTCCCCTTGATGGTCAGAAGTCCCATGTCTGTGTCCAGCACGATGGTATTTTCATCGAACGAGATCACATCCAGGATCCCCGTGAGATTTCCCTGATCTCGGTTATTCAAAACGATCTTATGCGCCATTCCCGGATTCTCTTCCATAAAGCACCTCCCGCATGTAAATCTGCCGCAAGCGACCGCGCCCGACGCAAAAATGCGCCGGCGTACATTCTCTTTTATATATATGATGGGAATAAAAATTTATGCCCACAGGCAGCGATCTCCGGGACGCCTTTTTCCCGGGGCATAAAGAAAACCTCACAGACTTATCGCCGTGAGGTTCCTTATTAAATATATTCGAACATTTCCTTCGTATCTTCCTTGCGGATCGTCTCCTGCACACTCGTCACACGCACCTTCACGGCCTTTGTTCCGAATGCGACCTCGATCATATCCCCGACCTTCACTTCCGCGCTGGCTCTCGCGACCTTGTCATTTAACATGACACGACCGCTGTCGCACGCCTCGTTTGCCACGGTTCTCCGCTTGATGATACGGGATACTTTCAGATATTTGTCTAACCGCATAACTGCTCCTTTTCGCGGCGATACCGCCGCCAGAATTCCTGCTGCCCGCCCCGGGCGGACACGTTTTCCCGGAAACAATAACCCCTCCGCAACGCACGTTCGCATCACAGAGGGGATTCACATGACCCGTCGCGATCAGGTCAAATTTATAAGTCAGTTCATTCCGAAAACAGAATTAAGCGTTTACCATATCCTTTAAAGCCTTACCAGCTTTGAATTTCGGGTTCTTGGAAGCTGCGATTGTGATCTTCTCACCTGTAAGCGGGTTTCTTCCCTCTCTTGCTTCTCTCTCGGATACTTCGAATGTACCGAAACCAACTAACTGTACTTTCTCACCTTTAACTAACTCTGCTGCAATAACATCTGTGAAAGCCTTCAGTGCCTTCTCAGCATCTTTCTTGGAAAGTTCTGCCTGCTCAGCAACTGCTGCGATTAATTCTGTCTTGTTCATTTGTTTTATTTCCTCCTAAAATTCATTTCAAAACCTGCGGACAAAGCCTGCCCGAAGGACCTTTGCATTGCACTCTTACATTTATATATGTTTCTGCATTCTTTGTCAAGGAGTTTTGCCCGATTTTACCGTGTTTTTCAGCGTTTTTCCCTTCCCGTACACACGTCTTCCCGGACATGCACAGGAACCGCATTTTGTCAATGCTTTCCGGCTTTTTTCTTCATTTCCCGTTCCTGTTTTTTGATCGCTTCCCAGAGATCTTTCTCGTCCTCGACCTCCGGGATCTCACCTCCGAAGATCCTCGGATGACGGCGGATCATCTTCTCGCAGATCCCATTTACCACGTCATCCACGGTGAAATTTCCGCGCTCCGCCTCGATCTCACTGTGGAACATGACCTGGAACAGGACATCCCCGAGCTCCTCACAGAGATTTTCCGTATCCCCGCTATCGATCGCCTCCAGCACCTCCGCACATTCCTCCACGAGATGCTTTTTTAGCGTCTCATGATCCTGCGCCCGGTCCCAGGGACAGCCGTCCTCTGCACGCAGCGTCTTCATGATCTGCTTTAAATCTTCAAACGTATACATGATGATTTCCTCATTTCTTTTTCATTTTTGCGATGTATAAATTCACCCTGTTTCCACATACTACCCATAAGGCACACAATATGGGAAACATGGTATGTGATATGCAGGAGGAATAAACGTTATGAAAGCTACTGGAATTGTAAGAAGAATCGATGATCTCGGCCGTGTAGTCGTTCCAAAGGAAATCCGGCGGACTCTGCGTCTCCGGGAGGGAACTCCGCTTGAGATCTTTACCGACCGTGAGGGAGAGATCATTCTGAAAAAATACTCACCGATGATGGAACTGAACGCGTTCGCAGGTCAGTACGCGGACGCGATGGCCCAGTCGACCGGGCTTCTCGTATGCATCACGGACCGGGACCAGGTAGTCGCGGCGGCGGGCGGAGCGAAAAAGGACTTTTTCCAAAAACCGATCAGCCGGGCGCTGGAGCATGTGATCCAGGAACGCACCGTCATCCAGGCAGGAAAAGAGGACCGAAATTTCACGCCTGTAACCGACGATGACGGGGACAGCATCACAGCCCAGGTGATCACACCGATCATCTGCGAAGGCGACGCCATCGGAGCCGTCGTTATCATGAGCCGGGAGCCGCGCGCAAAATTTTCAGATCCGGAACTGCGCCTGGCGGCAACAGCTGCCGGTTTCCTCGGGCGGCAGATGGAAAGCTAAGGAATCGCCGGGATCTCAAACGTCAGGAATTTCATCCCCTGATAAAGCTTTGAAGCGGTTGTCGTGACTGCGAGAACCTTTTTCCCGCTGCGGACGACCGTATCCCAGAAAAAAAGTGGCATTCCGGCAGGACCATCCCCTTCTCCGGTCATCATGGAGACATCAATATCTCCCGTGAGCTCCGGCTGAAGATAGATGTCCACGCCCGTCGGCTTCTCCGGGAAATTCCGGCTGATATAGTCATGGATCAGGCTGGTCGATAATTCCGCACAGTCGAAGGTGTGTCCGCCGCATACAGACAGCGGGATATAAGTAAAATCCATCTCCGAAGTCTTCCCGCCATCCCTGATACAGCGGACGATCTGGTAGACATAGCTTCCCGCGTCAAGACCGAGCTTTCGGCAGAGAACGGGATCCGCAGAGATGATCCTGTTCTCCAGGAGCGTGTGCGGTTTCTGTTCCGCTTTTTCCGGTGAAGCAAGCCGTATCCCGCCGCCGAAAGCAATCGTTCTCGATGCGGAAGCGGCGGATCCAGCCTGCGCGGCCGAAAAACCATCCGTCTCTTCCGAAATTTCCGGGTCGTCCCTCCTTACAAAGGTCCCCTTTCCCTGTCTGCGGACGAGGATCCCGCGGGCGGTAAGCTCTTTGATCGCGGTCGTGACCGTGATCCGGCTCACCCCGAACATCCGGACAAGCTCCGCTTCCGATGGGATCCGGTCACCTGTCTTCAGACGGCCGTTCCGGATCTCGCTTATAATATGATCTTCGATCTGTACATATTTCGGGGTGTAGAGTTTCTTGTCATCCGACTCCACTTACTTCGCCTCTTTCTTTTTCGAGTTTCCATAAATATACACCATAATGGAAGCGATCGCAACCAGGGCGCCGCCAAGGATCGAGGTATGTTTTACAGGCTCTCCGAGAACCACTGCTCCGAGAAGAATGCTGAACAGGATTCCGGAATAATTGTAGATACTGATCTCGGATGCCGGGGCAAAACGGTATGCGTATGTGATAAATACCTGTCCGAGAGAACCGAAGAGACTAATCAGCATCAGGAGCATGAACTGGCGCAGATCCGGCATGACAAAGTTTCCGATCACGAACGGCAGGGAGCCAAACACGCTGAATGTAGAAAAGTGCATGATGACGGTAATTCCATCGACTTTTCCTTTAAAATACCCTAAAAACGTGTACGCAATTCCTGATGTGATCGCGGAAAGGAGCGCAACGATCAGCGGAAACGGATCAGACTGGAAGCTCGGACGGAATACGATGAATGCGCCGAGCACGGACAGGACCAGCGCCGGGATCTGGATCGGGGAAAGCTTCTCCTTCATGAACACAGCTGCAAGCAGAGTCACGAAGATCGGAGAGAGCTTATTTAACACTGTGACATCGCCCTGCGCCGCATGGCTGGATGCGTAGAACAGGGTGATCAGCCCAAGGAATCCGAAGAACGAACGGCCAAAGAGATACGGCTGATACTTTTTCGGACCATAATAAGAACCGTGTTTCTTCCGGATAATGAAGAAAGAAACGATCAGGATGAAGAGATTGCGGACGCAGATCTGCTCCATCGTCGGAATTTCCCGGCTCATGCGGACAACCACCTGCATGGACGCAAAGGAAAGTGCGGACAGGATCATAAAGAGGATGCCCTTTTGTTTTTGTGTGATATTCATGATGTCCTCCTGAAAATTTAATAAAGAAATTCGTTCCCTGACACATGAAAATTTTTCTTAATTATCATGTTGACATGTCAAGTTGTGCAGCATATGCAAGTATACACCTGTCTGTGTCTTTCGTCAATTCCTGTCCCCTCGTGGCCACCTGCAGCCGGTTTACGCTTCTTGGGAATCTGCTTTCGGCTGCCGGTTTCATCGGAATTCCCTTCTGATCTGGAATGGGGATACAAAATGAGCTGCCGCACGTTAATGCGACAGCCCTTTCACACGATCTTACTTTTTTATTTTACTTCCACCAGCTCGATCTTAAAGTTCAGCTCTTTTCCTGCCATCTCATGGTTCGCGTCGAGAGTGATCATCTTCTCATCTTTTGCGGTAACCGTTACCGGGAACGGCTGGCCGCTCTGGTTTGTAAGGTATACCTTCTGGCCGACTTCCAGGTCCTCAGAACCCGGGAGATTTGCGATCTCAAGTGTGAGGATCGCGTTCGGATTCGGCATTCCGTAAGCTTCCTCCGGCATCAGATGGATCTCTTTGATCTCGCCGACTTCCATATCTGCGACAGCCGCATCAAATCCTTTGATCATCTGGCCTGCACCGCATACGAACTCCAGCGGCTCTCCACGATCGTAGGAAGAGTCAAACTGTGTACCGTCGTTAAAAGTTCCTCTGTAATGGGTCCGGCATGTCTTTCCGACATTGCGTCCTGTCATCGTATCCATTTTAAGTTCCTCCAATATTCTCTGTGAGTAACTTTCCAGCGCCTTCACGATTTCCCGGCAAAACTATCTTCCGGATTCGCTGCATAGGTCTGCTGAATCATTATCTCCATGATCTTTAATCTCATTCAGTATACCCGGTAAAGAGAATATTAGCAACCGGTTTTCCGCGTCTTCTCACATCCTGAAAATTCCGTTCTCACAAAATCCATGGCTTTGATCCAGGCTGTCGGATCTTCCAGCCGCAGATTACCGCCCATCAAGATCCGTTCAGCCCTGTCTGTTCTTTTTCTTTTCCAGTTCTTTCTCCTTCTGCCGCTCCTCTTCCAGTCCCGGAGACCACAGCGGCTCCTCATTCTCATCGAACACGATCTCCATCACATCCTCAACGCGGCAGTCCAGGATCCTGCACAAAGTTTCTACGGTATGAGTTGAAATATATAAATTTTTCCGCAGTCTGTTCAACTGACCGTTGCTGATCCCGTATGTCTTGATCAGGCGGTACTGGCTGATCCCTTTTCTCTGCATTGTCTCCCATAATCTCGTATATTTAACCATACTGTTTCCTCCTTTGTATCATTGAGCACCGTCGTTGTCTGCAATTCCTGTCAACATCCGAAAGAATCCGGCTTTTTTCCTTATATTTTCACAAATTTCCGACAATATCTTCTATTCTCTACTATGGCGGCTCTTTCGCCGCATTATATAAGGAAAGGAGGCATTCCTCATGATCGATTACAGTCCACTCTGGAACACCTTAAGATCAAAGCACATCAGCCAGTATCGCCTGGTCCGCAGCTATCATTTCAGCTCCGGCCAGCTTCAGCGGATCCGGAAGAATGAGCATATCTCCACTCATACTCTGGAAACTCTGTGCAGGATCTTAAACTGCAGTGTCGCAGACATCGTACGCATCTCATTTTGAGCCCGGCGAAAAAGAGGTTTAAAAACGGCTGGTCTTTATCGGAATCATTTTCCGGTAAAGATCAGCGTCCGTGAACCTGTTTTTCGCTCTTTTCGTCCTCGAAGGAAACTTCCATTACATCCTCGATCCTGCAGTCTAAGATCCTGCAGAGCGTCTCCAGCGTATGTGTAGAGACATATGTATTCTTTTTCAGACGGCTCATCTGACCGGAGCTTAAGCCAAACTCCTTGATCAGCCGGTACTGACTGATCTTTCTCTTTTCCATGGTCTCCCACAGGCGATTGTAACTTACCATTTTCTCCTCCGCACACGGCAATCCGGCACACGTTTCAGCCGAACAGATACAGGCCGAACAAACACTTTTCCTGATATCATCTATATACCATACATTGACACTATTTGTATATTGTCCATAATTGGACTATATATTTACCACAATTGGACAAGGCGGCATTATCAAAACGGCCGGCCAGCCATTCCTGACTGGCCGGCAACCATACTCACTGATCACACAATTGCAGGCACCGCACCTGCCGCTTTTTCATTTTCCCTGTTATTTTAATTGCCCGCGCACCGGCAGCCAGGCTCACCTTCCGTCCGGCTCTCCTTTTCGGCTTCCTCCTCCATCTGGAGCACCTGACATTCCAGCTGCAGTTTCTCCCGGTTCCAGCGGTAGATCGTCGACTGCTCCGCCGAACAGTTCCGCTCTCCTCTCACCGTCTCGATGATCGCCTCCCGCGCATAGTGCTTATGCGGGAGCATAATATCAGGAAGATTCAGGTGGATGCGTCCGCATATCTTGCATTTGTACCGGCGCAGAACAAACATCTGTACCGTCCCGTCGGACAGGATCAGCTTTCTTCTTTTACTGTCCCGGACCGTCATAGCTCCACCACAATGCGGGCATTCCGGAGCGCTCGATGGAATAATATAATACATTCCATTACGCTCAATTTTCGTGTACTTGTTTGATACGATCATATGTATTCCTCCTCCATTCGTTATCTGTCAGGACCCCATCGCCTTTCGGTTTGATCAAAAACCCGTATCCCGGTCTCATGGGTGTTGAGCCCGGAACAGCGCCCGCAAACTTATTGATCATGTCATATGATCCCGTTATCCCGCCTCACGAAAAGCCGCCGCCCGACGCCGTTTTCCGCATATATCCGACGCCGGCTCCCGCCCTTCCCGACAGGATCCGTTTTCCCTTAACATGTTCTACTAATATAAACGTAAGAAAATCAAAAATGTGACAGGAAAAATGAAAAAAGTTGAATTTTTTGACCAGGAAGAGATTCTTGCTTACGGGGTTGCATTTTGCAAGAAACGGTGTAATGTAATTGTTGAGAAGCTGAACAGATAAACTAAAAAAAGTGCCAAGTCAAAAGTTATCCCTTACGACTCGACACTTTTTATTTTCTTTACTCCACCGTCACACTCTTCGCCAGATTCCTAGGCTTATCCACATCCAGACCCTTTGCGACAGATACATAATATCCCAGCAGCTGCAGCGGGATCACCGCCAGACTCGCCGCGAATAACGGCTCTGTCTTCGGAATGTAGATCACGAAATCAGCGCTGTCCTCGATGCTGTAATTTCCATACGTTGTGAGTGCCATCAGGTACGCCCCGCGGCTCTTGCACTCGACCATGTTGCTGACCGTTTTCTCATAGAGATTCTGCTGCGTCAGAACGCCGATCACAAGCGTTCCCGGCTCGATCAGGCTGATCGTCCCGTGTTTCAGCTCCCCGGCCGCATACGCCTCAGAGTGGATGTAACTGATCTCCTTCATCTTTAAGCTGCCTTCCATGCTGACCGCATAGTCAAGCCCGCGCCCGATAAAGAACATATTCTGCGCATTCATCTGCTTTGCGGCAAACCACTGGATCCGCTCCTTGTCCTCGAGAAGCTTTTCGATCTTCTCCGGGATTGTCTGCAGCTCCGCAAGAAGCTCCGCCGTCCGGTCCTCATCGATCACACCGCGGACACGTGCAAACTCTGTTGCAAGAAGATACGACGCGATCAGCTGTGTGCTGTACGCCTTCGTCGTCGCAACCGCGATCTCCGGACCTGCAAGCGTATAGAAGACATGATCCGCCTCACGCGCGATCGTGGAACCGACCACGTTGACGATCGCCAACGTCTTCACACCATGCGCCTTCGCCTCACGCAGCGCCGCAAGACTGTCCGCCGTCTCCCCGGACTGGCTCACGATGATCACCAGGGAATTCGGTGCGAAGAGCAGTCTCCGATACCGGAATTCCGAAGCGAGTTCCACACGGACCGGGATCTGCGCCAGCTCCTCGATCACATACTGCGCCGCAACGCCGACATGGTAAGCCGATCCGCACGCCACGATATAGATCTGTCCAAGCTTTGCGATCTCCTCCTCTGAAAGCCCGACTCCGCTCAAGTCGATCTTTCCGTCCTTCACAACAGAATTGATCGTATCACGGATCGCCTTCGGCTGCTCATGGATCTCCTTGATCATAAAGTGCTCATATCCAGCTTTCTCCGCCGCTTCGGCATCCCACTGGATCTCTACCAGATCTTTTTCGATCTCGTCCCCGTCAAGGTTATAGAAGGTCACTTTCCCCTTCTGAAGACGGCACATCTCCATATTTCCGATATAATAAACACTTCTCGTATACTTTAAGATCGCCGGAACATCCGAAGCGACAAACGACTCGCCATCCGCCACACCGATGATCATCGGGCTGTCCTTTCTCGCCGCGTAGATCTCCTCCGGATAATCCTTGAACATGACTGCAAGCGCGTAGGAACCGCGGATCCGCACCATCGCGTGGTTGATCGCATCCACCGGAGTATGCTCATATTTCTTATAATAGTAGTCGATCAGCTTGATCGCAACCTCTGTATCCGTATCGGAATAAAACGTATATCCCTTATTCTGAAGCTTTTCCCGGAGTTCCTGGTAATTCTCGATAATTCCATTATGAACGCCGACAACGTTCCGGTCATCACTGCAATGCGGGTGCGCATTCAGCTCACTCGGCTCCCCGTGCGTCGCCCAGCGCGTATGACCGATCCCGCAAGTTCCATGCATCGCCATTCCATCATTCGTCTTCTCCGCGAGGACACGGAGACGTCCCTTCGCCTTGACGATCTCCACATCCTTCTCCCCGTCGCGGACCGCAATTCCCGCCGAGTCATATCCGCGATACTCTAACTTTGCAAGTCCCTCAAGCAAAATCGGGGCCGCCTGTCTATGTCCTGTAAATCCAACAATTCCACACATATATAAATCTTCCTGTCTTTCAAATTTTTATTCCCTGTCCGACGACAGTTATCCCGATTATATCATTTTCCGGCGGTCCATACAATAGCATCTTCGATGCAAAAGCCCGCAATGAAGAAAAGGAAGAAAAGGAAGCTCCTAAACAACAGAGCCGGTCCATCAACCGGAACCGGCTCTGTATTGCGAACTTTTCTACATGCTCTGGCAGGAGATTCCCCTTCCATTTACAGCATCTTCTCACACATCTCCAACGCCGATGCGATCACCGCATCCATATCATAATACTTATACTCACCTAAACGGCCACCGAATACGACCTTCTGCTCGCCCTCTGCGAGCTTTTTGTACTCCGCATAGAGATTTCCATTCTTCTCATCATTGACCGGGTAATACGGCTCATCTCCGGGCTTCCATTCGGAGCTGTACTCACGGCTGATCACCGTCTTCGGGATCTCGTTTCCTTCATCATCTTTTCCAAACTCAAACCACTTGTGCTCAATGATACGCGTCCACGGAGTCTCCGCATCCGTATAGTTCACAGCCGCATTGCCCTGGAAATTCGGTTTATCAAGAAGCTCAGTCTCAAAGCGGACGGAACGGTATTCCAATGCGCCAAGCTTAAAGTCAAAATACGCATCGATCGCGCCCGTGTAGATCACCTTCTCCGCCATTGCATCATACGCTTCCTTCTCCGCCAGATAATCCACACCAAGCTTCACCTCAATACCATCCAGCATGTTCGCGACCATCTTCGTATATCCGCCCATCGGGATTCCCTGATATAACGCATTAAAATAGTTATTATCAAACGTCAGACGCACCGGAAGGCGCTTAATGATAAACGACGGAAGCTCCGAACACGGTCTTCCCCACTGCTTCTCGGTATAGCCCTTTACAAGCTTTTCATAAATATCAGTTCCAACAAGGCTGATCGCCTGCTCCTCGAGATTCTTCGGCTCCGTGATCCCGGCCGCTTTCTTCTGCTCCTCAATCTTTGCAGCCGCTTCCTCCGGCGTTACAACGCCCCACATCTTGTTGAACGTGTACATGTTAAATGGCAGCGAATACAGCTCCCCGTGATAATTTGCCACCGGGGAATTCGTAAAACGATTAAACTCCGCAAACTGGTTCACATACTCCCATACCTTCCGGTTGTTTGTATGGAAAATATGCGCACCATATTTATGTACATGGATCTTCTCGATATCCTCCGTATAAACATTTCCCGCAATATTCGGCCGCTTATCGATCACTAAAACAGATTTTCCATGTTTCTTCGCCTCATGCGCAAATACTGCGCCGTAAAGTCCTGCTCCTACTACTAAATAATCGTACATTGTATTTTTCTCCTTCCAAAATATTTGATTCGTGTATACATACTTCATAACCTAAGCCTTATCGTCTCAACTCGTAATATGAAACACCCTAGGATCATAGGAATCAGAATCGACAACAGATACTCTGCAATTGAACCATCTCAGCTTCCGGTTCATACTGTCCTGTAATGACTGCATGATCATCTTTTTGCTGCGCGTTTTGCTTCCAAAATCTCCTTCCAGAAACAAGATTACATATTTCTTTTTTGAGTCATCCGAAAACGATTCAGATGACAAAAACTGGATAAACTTGTCAAATTCACTCAGACAATCTTTTTTATCCCCGAATGACTTTGCTCCGATTATGGAAGCTATTGTCATAGCTACTTTCTGTGTTACTTCAATATCCAGGCTATCTCTTCCTGTAAGATCAAGAGTTATACTGGCTGTTTCCTTTTTCTTGTTATCCGGTGCAATTCTCCATCTGCAATTGCCTTCATCTCCACTGCAGTTTTTCACTTCAATAAATGCAATCATATTCGAACTCACAGAAACAAAATCGACGCCTTTTGATCCAGGAAATTTATTGAAGTAATTTCGATAAAATAACGTATCATCAAACTTGATCACCATGCTTTTTTCAGGAAAGCCAAATTTCAATCCGCTTTCTTCTTTAATTACCATAAATAATCCTCTGTTCTCTGTCGTACATCGCATCAAACTCCTGCATGATCGCATTATGCGCAAGATCTGAAGCCGAATGAGTCATCTCATAGTGGACATCATGTGTCTTTTCATCCCTGTATAAAGATAAAAAGCGCACATCCAGCTTCGATGGATTCAGTTCCGGATAAGATGCAACCATATTAAATTCCTGCTGAATAAAATAATCGTGCGTTGATACAAAAACCTGTACCCCCATCTGCGCCAGGGCAACCAGTGCCTGCACGATCGGGCGAATCATTTTCGGATTCATATTCGTCTCCGGCTCGTCCCAGAATAAGATCGTATTCCTGTTCAGACTCCCCGACAGAATCATATAGATGATCATCGATAATTTTCTGTACCCATCAGAAAGCAATCCCATCTCAAATTCGCCTTCACCTTTTATTTTAAAATAAAACTTTTTATCTCTCTGCACGATATTACCTTTCATAATATCTTCCAGACTGCTTAAAATCTGATTCTGCTCATTTGTATTTGGTCCCTTGGAAAGAGGACGGTCCAAAAGTTTTGCAAGATCGTAATACATTTCCTCAAAGTCAATATGATACTCCTCATATAGTGTCACGAAATGTTCCACCGTAGAGATCATTTCTTTTGTCGGAATGTAAATCGCTTCATATTTCTCCGCAAATTTGCTTTTTATAATATTGATATCTGCATGATTCGCCTGTCCACGGCTAAATCCAGCCGAGACTTTCTGTTTTTTATCAAGATCCACCGAAAAATCTGTTCTCTTGTTTCCTCTTTTTCGACTCACCAAACGCCCCAGTTTCATTTCATCCGGTCGAAAAACTCCCTGCAGTTTTTTCACAAAATACTGCTCTTCCATCTCTTTTGTCAAATTTTCACGATTTACTTCATTTAAAGGCTTAATAAGAGAATACATCGCCTTCAGTAATGTTGTCTTTCCGGTACTGTTCTCTCCGCAGATAACATTGATATTATCCGACCAATCCAATTGTAAGTTTTCAAAAGCCATGAAATTACTCAAAGTCAGCTTTTTTATTTTCATATGCGCCCGTCACCTCCTACAGCAGCATCACATCTTTTTGATCCATTATGAGACAAAAGCAGACCGTATAAGCTTTCGTATGGTCTGCTTTGTGATTTAATATTTTTATCCTAATTCATCATCATTCTTCAGCCTGTATAACAATCTTCGGATTATAGGATCTCATCTACCTCTTCCTACGAATATACTGTACTATATTTTATCATAGGGGAATGTTGATTGCAAGAATAGGAATTCCTCACTCCCCCACAAAATACCTCCCATTCCTCTTCCGATCAAACAACGCATAATACTGCACCGTCCGGTACCTTTCAATCCATTCCCTGTAATCATTCTCCGCCCAGAGATCATACCAGTCCCCATCCGCGGTCATATATCCCGCGAAATTAAACACCGGGATCTGCTCTCTCTGGTTCATCCGGTAACGGTCATATGCGGACAGTTCCAGCCCCGCATACTTCCGGACCAGCGTCCCGAGATAATTCGTGCTGACCACATCTTCTCCCCGGGAATTCTTCATCGAATAATCCTCCGGGATCTCATAATTGCTCCAGATAAAATACGGCACCGTATAGATCTTCTCCGTCATCGTAAGATCCGTATCCGTGTCCCCTCTCCCGGCTTCCCTGAGCGTATTCTCGAAGTCCCCATTCAGCGCCGGCTGATGATCCCCGAAGAAGCAGATAAGTACCGGCTGGTCCACCTGCTCAAAATAGGAGATCAGATACGAAAGTGCCTGATCCGACTTCGCGATCAGCGATTCATACATCTGAAGATCCGAATACCCGCTGTATTCCTCATCGACATCGACGATCTCCTCCGGTTTCAGCTCCCCGATCCCGTCATATCCGCCATGATTCTGCATCGTGACATTAAAAATAAAGGTCGGCTCCGTCTGCGCCTCATAGACCTCGATCAGCTTCTGATAATCCCCAAGATCAGACACCCGGTTCCAGACCGTCCGCTCACTGTCCTCAAACGAGCTGATTGATAAAAATTCATCAAATCCGAGCTTCGGATACACAACACTTCTTCGCCAGTTCTCCGGATTTTCCGGATGCATCGCGATCGTGTGGTAGCCCTGTTCCTTTAAGATCGAGACCATGGACGGCACATTCGTGAAATCAAAGCTGGAATACGGATTGATCCCGTTTGTGTAGGTCATCGAATCCCCCGTCAGATATTCGAACTCCGTCGTGGACGTTCCACCGCCGCGGGTCGAAACATAATCCCATCCATACTCGATCGTATGCGGATCATCCTTCAGCGAATGGAAAAACGCAAGATCATCCTCCGTACACGCAAGCGGTCCCAGGACGCTCAGATCACTGAACGACTCGTTCATGATCGTAATGATCATCGGCTGCTCGCCGGTATCTTTCTTCTCCGTTTCCGCAGGAGCTTCCGCCACCCCGTACTCATCCAAAATTTCTTCCGCACTCTGCTCCGTATATCCATCCGGCTTACTGATCTTCATTCTCTGCCAGAACGAAATAAACGCCGGTGCAAAACCGGTTGTCTGATATGTATTTACCTGCGCCCAGAAATCAATCCAAATATTGTAAGTATCCGGGAAATCATAGCTGCCAATCCAGAAAAACAACGCCGCAGCTGCCCCGATTGCTCCGCAGCCCTTTATCAGGATCCGCTTCTTTCCCGTTCTCTTCTGAAAAATTTCCATCTTTCCAAGCGCCCACATACAGGTAAACAGAAAATACAGGATCAGAAACGTAAACGCCAGCTCCTCCGCAACCTCAAACGTATACTGTCCTGCGACCGACATGGCCGTCCGCAGTGCAAAAATATCCGTTGCAAGGAACGGCTGCCCGCGGAACTTCAGGAGATAATAATTGAGCGCACCAACAAGCCACACAAAGATATACAACGCCTGAAGCCCAAGCATCCCTTTCTGCATCAGGCACACAAACAATACTTCCAGAATCAGATAGATCAGAACATTCAGCTCCCCGTTTAAAAGGCTGATCCCCGTCACCGACGGGTTCCAACAGAGCTCCTCGAGGAAAAACGCAAGAAACGGAGTGATCGCCAGGAAGATCCAGTAAAGCGCTCTCGCACACTCCGGAAACCACCGGAGCACGTCCGTTCCATAAATCCAGATCGCAGTCGCCGCAAGGATCATGAGATCCGCCATCCCCGTACTCACCGGTGGGAACTGGTTTGCGATCTTCGTGACGCCGATCACATCATGCGAAAGATTCACATAATAAAACGCCAGGATCCCCATACCGATCGCCATCTTGATCGACATGGAATAAACCTGGTTCCGTTTCTCCGGTATGCAAATGAAGATCCACAACATCCGGCTGCACTGCGCCGCGATCAGCGCATACGTCAGGATCAGCCATATCGACAGGTAGTGGATATGGAACACCACCTTGATCGCAAATTCACAGCATATCGCTGCGAATAGGGAACAGCCGAGGTATGGTTTCTCTTTCCGATTCTTTTCCTGCTCCTGTTTCTTTCCGGTTCCTATAAAATATACAATGATCGCCGCTGCGATCCAGATTATTGCTTCCACTCCTTTGTATTTCCATCCTATTCTTAATTCTAACGCATCTTTTCCTGCATTTTCTCACACAGACCATAAATAGCTTACCATTTATTTTATGTAGGTAATCAAACGCAATGTAATTATACTTGAATCAGCTCCATGATTCTATATTTGCCACATTTTTACACCTGATTTTTTCAAGTTTTGCCGCAAATAATCTCTCTGCTCCCATCCACAAATTCAAAGTAGTCATCTTTCCACAAGACGCAGCAATTATAACCCGTACTTCTGTACTTGATCCCGTCAATTCCAATTCTCTTACAGCATGAAGCCACAAAATTCGGGAGCAGATAATTTTTCACAATTTTTCCGATCTCATTTTCTACTGTAAAACGCATATGCTCCATAAAGCGGTTTGTGCCCTTGATTTCTCCAGATAAATCTATCATCTTTGCATGCTTTACCGGTCTCAATCCAACTACCTGAATATCCAATTTCTTTCCGCCGCTATGTTTTCTTATTTCCGTCAGAGCTCCTTCTTTTGTCTCCGCAACATAATAACAGCTCTTCCCAATCGCATTATATCGTCCGTGAGAAGAGACATTTGTTGGTGCTTTCAGCATTTCCTGATCCAGGAACGGTGGTTTTCCCTCTTCAATCGGTCTGGCGTGAAAATATGTATCATGATCAAAATCAATAAAACTTTTCCACCCCTGAATAATCCCAAATATCTTTTTTCCTGTCGGATGCTCCATTGCAAATGTCACATCTTCATATAACTGACTTTCAAAAGAAAGCAGCTCGTCAAGAGAAATATTCGCAAAAAGAGTCTGAGAACTTTCAGCAATTGTAACTTGATCCGCAGTCAGTGCATATTCCGGAAAATCTTTATGATAGAATTCCTTCTTTTTCGGATCAAACATGATTTTTTCTGTCTGCGTCAGCTTCGCGGCGGTCGTCTTTGTCAAAGACTTTAGTACACGTTTGCTGCCCCAGGGCAATTTCAGTTTTTCATACTCAGGAATCACTCTGACAATGGCGAAATTCTGTGCCGCAATACTACGCTCTGCAATATTCGTCATCGCAAGTGCCTGATCCCATTGTGATGTCAAACTTCCTACATAATCTGAAACTACAGACGTTTTACCACTAAGCGCCGAAAGATTTCTTTCGAGCTGTGATTGAAATCTTAATAGTTCCGGAGTTTTCGTTGCAGATTCAATTACAGAAAGAATGCCGGAGTTGAAAAGCTGCATATCATGATATGGCTGCATCGCAGCTGCCACATTTTCTAATGCCCCACCCATAACATTCATATAACTCTCTGTCCCCAGCGGACGAACCACGCTGGCAATTGATGTTGCTGCCGCAGTCAGTGCTTGATCCGCATGGAAAATATTATGGAAAGGTTTTATCGTCGATCTAAGCGGTTCTATCGCCTTTGCAATTGCTCCGCAACTCTGATCAAATGTCGATGATGCAGCTGTCGCTGCCCGAATTGCCGACGAATTTATCATCTGATTGAACAGAGCATCTTGTTTTGCCATCTTTTGTGCCACCTGGTCACATACTGTTTTTGCTGAATGAATATCAGATTTTTCTTTTTCCAGTTCTTCTTTTTTCATTTGTATGCTCCCGTATTTTCACCGTGTTTTCAATCAAATTATATCTATATACTATAATGAAACCTCCATGTGTAGTGAATTTCTATCTTCTATCGACGGAATGGAGTAAAAATCTATTTCCTATCATCATTATGGACTACAAAATAACCAGTGAAAAGTCACCCAGAAATTAAACGCTTACATATAAAGTGTCCCAATTATCGTTTCCGATCTTTTGTATTTCCTGCCTTATCCTTTTTTCCTGAAAATAATCAATTTACTCGCCACATAATTTAAAATTACAACAAGCACATTTGAAGCGATCTTAATCAGAAGATCATTCATCCCCATGCAATCCACAAATACATACATGATCAGCAGATCGCATGCCCCGGTAAATAATCTGCATGATACGAATGACACAAATTCCTGCATCATGGCACGCAGCTGAAGATTTTTGCTCTCAAACACCCACCACTTATTCGTAATATACGCAAACAGTACCGATATGACCCATGCGATACAGGTACTTGCTACAACAGAGAAACGCAGTGGATGCGCACACAGATAGTATGTAATAATATTGACAGCAGTTGTACAAACTCCAAAAAATAGATATAAAATTGGCTGCTGATATTTTTTGAATAACTGCATTATCATTTCTCTGTATCTCCGTCTGCGTCTTTCTTCTCCTCAGTCCGCTCACTGATAATATAACGCGGACGATGCTTTACTTCCATATAGATTTTTCCGATATACTCTCCAAGAACACCAAGGCAGACCAGCTGGACACCTCCGAGAAGGCAGATAATACAGATCATGCTGGACCATCCGGCAACTGCATTGCCCATGAGCCGCATGACGATCGACCAGATCACCCCGAGAAAGCTCAGTCCAGCGATCACGGTTCCAAGAGCCGTAATGATCCGAATCGGTTTTACGCTGAGACTGGTAATTCCATCAAAAGCAAGTGCCAGCATTTTAGAAAGCGGATAATGGCTTTCCCCTGCGATTCGTTCATGTCTCTCATAATACACGCTGGTGCTCTTAAAGCCGACCAGCGGGAACATTCCGCGCAGGAACAGATTGACTTCCTTGAAATTTGCAAATTCTTTCAGCACGCGGCTTGAAACCAGTCGATAGTCTGCATGATTATAGACAACCTCTGCTCCCATCCAGTTTAAAAGCTTATAGAAGCCCTCCGCTGTAAAGCGCTTAAAAAATGTATCTGTATCACGTCTGCTTCTGACACCGTATACGATTTCGCATCCCTGATGGTACTGCTCGACCATTTCATCCATGGCATTAATATCGTCCTGACCATCACAGTCGATAGAAATCGTAATATCACATTTATCTTTTGCTTCCATCAGTCCCGCAAGAACCGCATTTTGATGTCCACGGTTACGGCTCTGGGAAATACCGATAAAATGTTCATCCTGCTTCGCCAGATTGCAAATGATTTCCCATGTTTTGTCTTTGCTCCCGTCATTGACAAATAAGATCCGGCTGCTATCAGAAATCTTATTTGACCGAATTAGTGATGTTAGCTTGTCCAAAAACATTTTTGATGTGATTGGAAGAACGGTTTCTTCGTTATAACATGGAATAACAATATATAATATGCTACTCATTTCAAGTCTCACCTTCCTGATCTTTTGTGTTGTTATTTAATAGCATTTCTACAAACATCAAATACAAATCTTATCACATATGTATCTGCTCACCCTTCAATTTTAATTTCATGCTAAGTGTTTCCATTACCTTCCAAAAAAATGTCAATAATACAGAAAGAGCATAAGAGACAGCAACCAGCATCATCAAGGACGGAACCGCCCATTTTGGAAATACAACAATCCTAACGATTGCATAGAAATAATAACAGCAAAAGGAATGGATCAGCCACATATTCGTGCTCTGTTTTCCGATTGCAATAAAAAACCGACTTAAAATATTTACCCGTTTCATCATATCCATACTCACAACAATCAGTATCGGCACATAAAAAATATCAGTCTCAGCTCCTGCAACCGAACGTCTAAGATACACGATAGCGCACCAGATGATCAAATCCATGACAGGATTTAATAATTTTTCTGTTTTCATTGCTCTGTCTAATCTATCTAGCAATCCATCCTTAGCTACTACCGCTCCCATCCAAAAGCACGCAGTAAATGGAGCACTCAAGCATAAAAAATGAGAATACAAATAATTGTTATTCAACTGACCGATTATCTCTATATTTCCTATCGCCGGTAAAAAATTTGTAATAATAATATTTCCTACAATAACAAGAAAAATATTAATGATCGCTGAATGCCTGTCGATGATCCATCTCAACAATGGAAATAAAATGATTGCCACTGCGTAGCTGTAAAGGAACCACCATTCCCCATTGTAGCTACAACTGATGCCTAAAAAATTGGCGATACACTCCTGGATTGAAAAATGACTGTATCTGCTATAAATCAGCTCATTATCACAGTATGGAGGCTGTGAAGAAAAGAACAGAAACGCAATCGGAATAAAAACGACAAACACTTTCCAATAGGGAACATATAGACTTTTCAGCTTTTTTATAGGATCAAATTCCTTGTTTCTGTTGCTGATGTACATTCCATAGCCACCTACAAAAAAGAAGAAGGAAACACAAATTTTAGCAAATACTCCAAAGTATTGGGGCATTGGTTCGCCAAATATCATTATACCATACCAGAGTACTCCACCCATAATTTTATCCGGGAATCCCCATAAATGATGTGACAGCATCAATATTATTGCAATGCCTTTTATAGCTTTGGTATCATCTCTGGATAAAAAGCTGTCTAGATTGCGGCTAACATTAATTTCCAAATCTTAATTTCCTCTCTCCGCCTATGTAATGATATCGAAAGACAAATTCCTCTATAGTATCTGGAAAGTGTGAATTTTCAACCACTAGTACCTTTTCATTTTACCACATTTCCGAGATAATCATTTTAAAAATATTTCTAAACATGTTTCCGTTCCATTCGCTCGAGTCACGCAATTCGTGTTCACTTTATTCAGGATGATTATCTCATGAATGCTAGACAAAAGTTTACCCGATCCATTTTCAGAAATAGACGATCCGCCTTGCTACGCAGAAGGCCAGCGGGCTTACCTCCAAACAATGGTGTGAACAAAATCATTGTTCTTGTTACGCTTTTTGCATTCTCAGATCCCGTTTCTCCTTTGGGAACAGATCCATCTGCAAATAGCTTAATTTCCGCATTCCAGCAGGATTTGTACTGAGTGATACTCATGTTTAACGGCTTGCTAAAATTCGACTACTGCCGTGAATCTTATTTTAATGAATCAATGATGTTAGCTTGTCTAAAAACATTTTAAACAGGATGGGAAGCATTCTTTCTTCGTTATATCATGCTGCTCATTTCAAGTCTCACCTTCTAGATCTTTTATGTTATTATTTAATATCGTCCCAAGGTATTTCTATAATTATCAAATAAAAAATCATATCTCATATGTCTTTGCTCGCCATCCAATTCGATTTTATATAAAGCCTTCGTATTATCTTTTAAAAAATGTTCTCATGCCCATATTAAAATGCCCGCTGATTATAAATGCCGTTCATTTACAGTACATAGATTAGTTGCTCATCTCTAATTTGTATAAATTTAATTTCATATTTTCTCCCGGAAATTGAATATTTAATTGGGATAAATCGGATACTGTAAAAGTTCCCATCGCTAATCCGCCTCCATCATATTTATCATATACAGATATAGCTTCTTGATTAACATCAATGCACGAATTAGCCGCTCGATCCCCCGTAATTTCAAATCCATATGTTCCAGGTTCTAAGTTTTCAAGAATTATCTGTTGTTGATCATTCTCTGTTTTCTCTTCCCAAGGTATGATTGTTGAAATTCTTTTTTTATTACTAATAATCTCAGTATTTCCTACTAAAAGGCCATCAATATAGTAGAAATTCAAGTATGGTAAAAGTTCTAACATATCATCGAATGTATCAACAATATACAAATCTCCTTTATCTTTCTTTCCAGACACTATATCATTATATTTTTTATTTTTATACCCCTCAATCTCCTTTGAGTTACGCCTAGAATAATAAAAATCATTAATCCCCAAATTATATTTCAACGCCTTATCTGCCAAATCGTAAAATGTGTATAATCTTAGTGGATTTTTGTTAAGTAATACAATTTCATTTTTATTTTTTAACAAAACGTTCCATTCATCACTCGATAATGAAGACACATATGGGAATTGGTTAATATCAAATTGATTATGTTTTATTACAGCCATTTTTGTAAAATCCACCATCTGAACTGCAACACAAATGCACAATACTATGCCTCTAGAATATTTTTTATATATTTTCCATGTTATATATGTTGCAAGTATTGCCATAATGTCCCATATTCCCCATAAAAACCTACCCGTAGAACGAAAAATGCTATATATTTTTATTACAAACGATGGATACGGAATTTCAATAAGTTTCCAACCACAAAACGTAATTGCTGTACCTAACGCTGCTATATATAGTAAAATAACTGCACTGAAAATTCCTAATATTTCATTTTTATAATATTTGATTATTTTTTTTATTGTTGCTAATGAGTTTCTATTTAAAAATATAAACAAACCCGATATTAACAATAGTAAAATGCCAGCACCAAGATATGCATATCCCTCATATTGTCCCTCTGTTGCTATTGGCCAGCTTTTCAATAAAGTAGAATATCCAGATAAATACTTTTCCGTCTCCATTGGATTAAATAATGAGTTTAAATTTGCTGAATAATATCCAAGTCCACTTGGTGCCGCATCATTTGAAGTTAGATGATAAAATCCACCATATAAATAGAAGCTCATTATAACAGAAAAAATTGAAACCATTAAATCTTCTAAACAAATCTTATAATTTTTATACTTAACTGCATAATACGCTATGTATATCAAAAATAAAATTCCTATGATTGGAATATAATACATATTAATTGACACACATAAAAAGAACATTCCGCCCCACCAGCAGGCATGCTTTCTCACTGAGCAGTCATTTACACATGACAGTATTCCAACTAAGCATAATATAATTAACCAATTCGCAGCTAATGCTGTATGCGTATATAATCGCTGAAGCACGATATTATTGAAGGAAAATAATATAGAGCCTACAATTGAAAATGTCATAGCATTTGTTAACTGATAAATTAAAATGCCTCCTAATGTTCCTGATAAAGCAAAAGAAAGTAACCCCCATAATCCAAAAAATTGAAACGTTTCCGGGAGAATTCCACTTAATGCTTTAAATATTACATTAAATAGTGGCACTGAATCAACATAAATAATAGATGTTAATTCGGGATATGCAATATTATCCATCAATCCAATTGGCCAATGCCACTCAGATCCTCTGAAGAAACGCCATCCATAGTAGGATTGTGTCAAATCTCCCCCTGCATTTAAAATCCAGTCTACATTGGTTACATTTAATACAGCAAAACCATAAATAGAAATGAACAATATGCACCCTATAAATCCGCCTCCAAATGCAGTTATATATAAGTGTTTCTTTGACTTCATTTTTGTTCCTCTTAACTTTTTTCTTGATTATTTTCAATCATATCACTATACTTTTCTAAGTGATTACCTCGTAGTATTATGCATTGGCGAAATCCATACACTGCCAAAATAATATATAATGGAGCATATATATATAAATATCGTGCTCGCGCCTCAAATAGTAATTCAAAAATTGTCAACCCTAAAATGCTCAACATAATAGTGCAAAAATATTTATTTTTAGGTACATGCCATGTGAATATATTTAAAAATAAAATTGTCATCCATATCATTTGCTCATAATTAGACCACAAAACATAATATTTTCCGATATCGGCATATTTCCCTGTATAATACAAACTGCGCAAAAAATCACATATTGGAGTATTCTTAGGATCAAATATTTCAAAAAAGAAAACACCTTCAGCCCCCCAACTAAACGTGCCGTTATAATAATTTGTCAACGTTTTTCGCACAAGCTGTTTGAATACTCCTATCATTTGCATATCTTTTATACGATTCCACGCTTCATGCAAATTTGCAACATTTCTTTCTGCACAGGTGGCAAACGTACCAGAAAATATTACATCATTTTCAGACCAAACTCCCATATCAACTGGATTCATACCCATCATAAAAAAATGTGCCATTCCAAAAGACATATTTTTATCAATAGCAAGAGGAATTGTAGATACTATACTTTTAATAATATATAATCCGATTACAATTCCAGAAATGATAATCAAATCATTTAACAATTTCTTTTTCAATTCAGTTCTTTTTATATCATCAAATGTTTCAACTAAAACAATAGCAATCAGCATTATAAATGTTTGTGGCTTTATTTTATATCCTATCGCAGAACATATACCTATAAAAAACCACATAATAAAAGAATTCGCTTTGTATATATATACAAGTATATATATACAAGGAAAAATCAAAGCCATAGAATCCGAATATGGTATTGAAACCCACGGAGAAATGCCTACCAAAAGTACATAAATAGTGTATCCAAAACCAGAAAATAGTGTATCTCCAAATAATTTCTCAATTATGCAAAATAACAAATACCCTGTTGCGGCATTTAAAAAACATTGAAATGACAAAATTACAAAATATTCATGTGCGTGCAATCCCATTTTATGTGCCAAAAATCTAATCGCTGAAAAAATCCATGCTAAGAACAGGTTATTGGGATATATAGAAAAATACCATCTATAATCACTTATGTTTTGATTATGTGCATATAGATCAGAAAATCTCATTAATATTTCAACGTCCCAGTCTGTATAAAAATAATAATTATATACAAAAAGGAGTTGCATTATAAATAAAATAATCGAAAATATTAATATATATTTCTTTCGTTGTTTTAGATTGAAATAATTAGTCATACTATAAATTCCAAAGAAAAAAATACTTCCAAGAAGTATCAAAAGTAAAGGTGGAAAAAAAATCACACCTTTCGTTGCATATTTTATTTTATTGAAAAAAATACATATTAACATTATCAAAAATATAGTACATGGATATACGTGTATTACAAGATTTTGTAATAATCGTTTGCTCTTCATTTTTCATTTTCCTTTTAGTAAAGTATCGTCTAATTAAAAAGCAGTATTCTCATTATTATCGCTCTAATTATTCATAATTCCCAGCAATGAATACTACTGGGAATCATGAAATTAATTGAATACTTTTTTAATGATTTTTTTTATTAAAGGCATATTATTTTCAAGTTTTTGTATACGCTCTTCATGCCATTTTTGTACTTCCCACTGATGATTAATGGACTTTTCATGACGATTTATTACTTCTTCATGACGGTTCACTACTTCTTCATGGCGATTTACTACTTCTTCATGACGATTTATTACTTCTTCATGACGATTTAATACTTCTTCATATTGAGGATTGATAGTAGTACAATTATAATCATTCGAATGAGACTGTATTTTATTTATTCCCCGAATTACATTTTCAAATAGCATATCAAGCATTAAAATTGATCTCGGATCTGGCTGATATTTAGGTGGAATAATAAAACTATCAAATAAATTTTTCCATGCAGATTTAATATCAAATGTAAGGAATTCTTTTAAACTATTACAAGCTTCTCTTCCCATACTCTTCCTTAAATTTTCATCTTTTAACAGTAAAATCATTCCATTTGCAAGCGCCAAAACATCTCCTTGAGGAACTGATATTATACCTTTTTTGTCTCGCGTCAATTCAAGATTAGGGAGCTCATACATAATGGTTGGTAGTCCATGCCCTTTTCCTTCTGCCAGTACCATTGAAAAGCTTTCACAAAGAGAGGTCATAGCAAGTATTGATGCATTTTTATAATATACTCCTGGCTCCAATTCATATCCACAAAAACGCACAGCTTGATCTATTCGATGTTGAACTGCATAATTCTGCAATCCTTCCATCCATTCTGGAGTGTCACCATCTCCAATCATAGTCAACGTAGCATTTGGAACAGATTTAATCACAATAGAAAACGCTTCTAATATATCATATGGTCTTTTTTCTTCAGCTAATCGTCCTACCCAAACAATGTTTTTTGAAGTACAATCAGATATTTCTGTTTCTGAAATAGCATCTAATGGATTAGGAATATAATATGTTGGTGCGTAATTGTTCCAAAATGATACATCAATTTCAGATAATGCTACCACTCGGTCAACCATTCTATATATACGTGGAAGATAGCTTGAAAATCTAGCATCATACCACATAGAACCGCAAAACATAGAATGCGTCTCAACTACTAGATTACACCCAAGTCCTTTTATCAGGCAAGTATCCCATAATAAAGTAATAGAAGTGCATGAATGATACAAGATTGTATCAATATCATATTTCTTTATCATTGCCTCCCAATAACGCGCTCTTTTTTTATACTTAGCTGCTTGATATTCAGAAAATTTAGGCAATACAATCCTAGTGATATCGGTGGGTATTGGATAATCGTCATCCGTCGCTTTTTCATCGGTGAAAAGTATGAGATCATATCCCATGTTCTTCCATACGAATAATAATTTTGAAAGAACTTTTTCAACTCCACCATTGCGCATTCTATGATAATATATCCCTATGCACTTTACCCTTTTCCCTGGTAAAATATTACGTTCTCTTGTAACTAGTCTATCTAATAATTGAGGACTGTCATTCCAATGTACTTTTGCCAGTTCTGAAACTACCGTACTTGCTCCAAGTTTTTTCAGAAGTAGATCATAGCCACGCTTTGAATCCGATAACGATAAGTAATTGTACCATTGGTAAAGTAAGTCAGTAATAATATTATTTTTTATCGTCCTAATCAGTTCTATATGTTTTTTATCAAGTCCTTTTTTACATGAAAACTCAGTTAATGCTTCTGAAACCTTTAATTTTGTTACATGTTTTTCAAACTGAGTAAAGTCAAGTCTAGAAGAATTTGTGATTCCAATTCCAAAATTATAAATGTATAACTTGTCATGAATGCCACGATATGTTGTCGAATAAAAGCTTATGAAAAAAAAGGCATATAAATCTTCTGAAACAATAATATATGTATCTTCAATCTCTGCATAAGCTTTTTTGCATATGTCTGCATTATACGCTTTATTCCATAATGTAAATTTCCATTTTTGTTCCTTAAAGCATGCGGCACATAAATCTCCCGAATAGTGTTTATAATACGGCTTTAAAACATCTAAAAGTCCTTTTTTCTCTTGTAAAGAATGCGTACCCCAAAAGATAATATCCGTCTCAAATTGCAAAATGTCAACTGGATCCCTCTCCATCTCTTTACATACATGTTCACATGCCTCAGATACAAAAGCATCATCTGCATCGCAAAACATAATGTAAGATCCTCTAGCAGAAGATACACCTACTTTACGTGCATAACTCGTGCCAAAATTTTGTTTCAAGTGAAAAACACATACACGTGAATCTCTTTTTGCATAATTTTGAAGTATTTTTAAACTTCCATCAGTTGAACAATCATCAACACAAATAATCTCAATTTCATATAATGTTTGATTAATTAAACTATCAAGACATTTAGAAAGGTATTGTTCGACATTAAATACAGGAACAATAATTGATATCTTGGGAATGTTTTCCATTTTAATCTCCACAGAATACATACTAGACATTTAGTATGCTAATTTTAATTACAGAAAATAAAAGATTCATCTATAGGATAACTTTATCTTCTTTATTTTTTCAAGCTCCAATAAACCTTCTTAATCCATTCTCTCCGTCCACTATGGTAAGGCAATATAACATCTACGATTCCCCACATTCTGGATTTCTTAGGAATGTAACGAACCTCTGGCTCACAGGAAACAACCGGCGCATTTGCTTCATCATCAAAACATCTACGAATTCTCCGTAAGAGCATCGGATAATACGGTGACAATTTTGCATACTCCCAGAAATACTCTGCAAAATCGCAGTCTACAACATCCCATGGTTTCTGATATCCTGCGTAATGGATCAGATACGGCTGTTTACGGGCTGCGGAATATTCCTCAAAGAGTTTTCTTGGCGCCATCTTAAGAATCTGCATACGGCTGCGTCCCGGTTCCTGCCAGTCCATTAATGTATTCCACTGCTGTGGGAGATATGTAACCTTGTTTTTACAGATAATGTTTAAAACATCCTGATCGTGACACCGGAATGACTGGGAGAGTGCCAACTTGATCATCTTCTGGGATGATGCCGTCTTTCGAAGGCCGTCAAGATCCAGAATCAGAACTCCCGCCTGGAAATAGTCGTATGGACTATCCAGTCCCAATGTTTCAGTTGCGTAAGTCTGCCAGTTATTCTGATTTAAGTTTAACTGCCCGGCAACGTCAATATCCTTTGCCGCACCGATAATCGCGCCCTTTAAATCCAGATCGTAAAGTTCCGCAACATCATGATCAGCAACCATATCACAATCCAGATACAGAATCTTATGGTAGCTTGGCATGATTTCCGGAATGATAAGACGGTAGTATGTTTCTACCGATAAATGCTGATCTACAAATAATTTTCCGGCATCAAAGTATTCACATACACGTGCAAAGCGGATTGAAATATTTTCTTTGCCTTTTGCAGCAGACTTGATCAAACGCTGATTCCGCTCAGAAATATCATTATATAAAATGATAATATCATAGTTCCTCTTCTCCGATGCATTCGCGATCATAGAACGGATCATGATATCCAGATACGGAGAAAATCGATTATTTGCAGATAGGACAATCGGGACTGCATCTTGATAAACAGGCTCTAAAACAGCATGTGGTGCTGTATCCTGGAATAAAGTCTTCGGGAGTTCAAATGTCTTGATCCCTTCCTGTTTTTTCAGGTATGAATAGTAAATGCCACAAAGACGCTCTGCAAGATATCCCATGACCCGGTATTCTTCTACGCTATACCATGTTGTATCGATCTGCTTTTCTGCCTCAAATAAAATATCAAAAAGCCATTCACAGTACTTCCGGTAAACGTTCTTTTCCATGATAAACATATTGCATTCATGTGCAACATTGGATTTCATATATTCATCCGCAATCTCTGAAAATTCTGGATACTTCTGTTTTAAAATTTTTAATGTAAGATCCAGATCTTTTCGATGCTGGAATGGAGCAACTCCATACTCATGGTAAACATCCATCGGACAGTCTTCTTCCGCCTCCTGAGGATATTTTCTGCCTTTTACAGAGATCACATCATACTGGGTAATTATTTTTTTCATAGTAACCGGATCAAGCTTGAGCTCTTTAATTGCTTCATCGTCGATTCGGTCATATACAATATTTCCCCATCCATCTTCACGTGTGATGGACGGATCAAATGCAAAATATCTGCGATAATGGAAGAATCCATAATAATCCGCATCATCATTTCTCCATGCCCAATATTGAGCTGTCAATTCGCAGTATGTTTTATTCCGATCAGAAATATTGTCACCTTCATTATCATAAAGCATCCCTTCCAGTTTGTTTCCGGAAAGAGCTGTTCCGACCTGAATCGGACAAAGGTATGGATTATCCGGAACATATGACGGTTTATGGCATACCACATAAATTTTAATATTAGGATCTTTATTCATCGTAATAATTCCTCTCACGGATGTATATCACATCTAAAATGCTGCATTATCTTTTTTTCTAAATATTCTCTTTGGAATATAGCCGATCGTATACACGATTCCGTGATCCAGGACACACTGTACTGCACCGCGGAATATATTTTTATGATTATTATTTCCGGTCTTACCGGTTGCTCTGTTCATCCGCCCCAGCATAATTTCATAATACGCTGTCCCTCTCGCACACTCCCAGAACTGCATTCCAAAATCCATTTCCGGTTCAACCCATGGCTTTTGTGGGCCTGCGTAGTGGATGATTTTCGGATTTTTTCTGGCTTCCTGATACATCTCATTCAGCCATCTCGGTGCCAATGCGATGATCTGATTGATTCTTACACCGGCAAAATCGACCATGACGTTCCAGCTCATATCGATATATTTGACTGCGCCTTCACACAGTTTATTTAAAATATCCTGATCAAGCAGCTGCCACTTTTCCGAAACTGCAAAGTCCAGAATCTGTTTCGTTGTATATCGTTTGCGGAATTCCTCAAGGTTTAAAAGCAAGACACCTGCTTGAAAATACTGGTAGGGTTCTTTTAATTTCAGGACCTTATCGGTATATTCTTTTTTATCCTTTTCATATCCGTTATATAATCCAGCAGTATCTGCATCATGGCACGCTGCCAGGAGATAACCGTCAATATTTTCATCATAAATCTTTGCAACGTCATCCATCGCGATCATATCAGAATCAAGATAAAGGACTTTATCGTAGTTTGGTAACAACTCCGGTAATACAAGACGATAATAAGTTTCTTTACTAAAATGTCCACAAATATAGAATATGTATTGATCAATTAATACACTCGGATCAATCACCCGTAGAGAAATATTGCTCCATGCAGAAAGCAATTTTTCTACGTGTTTTACATTGATATCCGAAACATCCTGAGACAGTAAAAGAATATCGTAGTTCTTTTTACTATCGCTATGCTCTGCAACCGATTTCAAAAATGTAGCGCAATACGGAATAAAGTAATCGTTCGCCGCAACTGCGATCGCTACATTGTTTTCTGAAAAGGCAGGGGCAGTCCGCTTCGCCTGAGCTAACGTCATCTTCTGATCTGTTTTCAAAAAGAGAACCGTCTGGAGTCTTTTTACCCTGAGACTCTTTTTCTTCTCCATATACCAACAGAACACCGTCAGCAAACGTTCCGCGAGATGTCCGGGCGTACGGTAACCTTCAACCGTATATTTGCTCATGTCTGTTTGTTTCTCGAATTCAAAGAGGATATTAAACAGCCAGCTCATGTATTCATGAAAAAGCTCTTTTTTCATGATATACATATTGCAAAGGCAGGTCTTTCTGCCTTTCATGACATCTTCAAAGGTATCCAGATAATCCGGATATTTAGCGGCGATGATATCACGCACCAGATCCAAATCCCGGATATTTAAGGATCTTCCATTTTTATATTGCTCATACACAGACGCATTTCTGTCCGGCATTTTTGCAACATTTTTTTCTTCCGATAAAACCAGGTCGTATGTTTCAACCAGGTTTCGGATACAGTCATCGTTCAGATTATATTTTTTCAGGCAAGTATCGTTTAAACGTTCCTCCGTGATATTCTGCCATGAATCTAACGAATATTTGTTCTCTGAAAAGTTCAAATATCTTCTGTAATGAAAAAAGCCATAATAATCTGCATCCAGATTCTTCCATGCCCAATACTGTGCTGTTAATTCGCAGTACATTTTATTTTTAGCGGAAATATTATCGCCGGTATTGTCCTGGATATAACCTTCAATATGCCTACTACGCAGATCCGCCCCGACCTCAATTGGAAGCATGATCTCACTGTCTGGTACTATGCTCTGTTTATGACAAGAAATTAAAATCTTTATGTTTCCCACGACTGTTCCATGATACTTTTAAGATAAAAAGTAACCCTTTCGTTTAGCTCAATGCCTCCATATAAGCATCCCCAACAGCTTCCACATCACCGATCATTTTAACATTCCCCTTATCGAGCCACAGTGCATGATCACATACACTCTTTACGGATTCGATGGAATGTGACACATACAAAAGTGTGGTCCCGTTTTTCCGCATATCGCTCATTCTCTGCTCACACTTCTGCTGGAATGCATAGTCTCCGACAGAAAGGACTTCGTCACAGATCAGGATATCCGGTCTTACGACCGTTGCGATCGCAAAGCCAAGACGGGCCGCCATACCAGAGGAATAGTTCTTGATCGGCATATCAAGGAAATCCCACAGCTCTGCGAAATCAACGATCTCATCAAAATGCTGTTCCATAAACTGCTTATCGTATCCAAGAACAGCTCCGTTTAAGAAGATATTCTCCCTTGCGGTGAGGTCACCGTCAAATCCAGCCCCAAGCTCGATCAACGGGGCGATCGAACCGTTGATCAGGACTTCTCCCTTATACGGTTTTAAGATCCCGCAAATCAGCTTCAGTAACGTTGATTTTCCGGATCCGTTTGTACCGATGATTCCCCAGGCCTCTCCTTTTTTTACCTCAAAGCTTACATCTTTCAATGCGAAAAATTCTTTGAACATCAGCTCTCTGCGGACCAGTTTTACAAAGTATTCCTTAAGATTGTCGATCCGCTCGGAGGCCATATTAAAGCGCACGACAGCATGTTCAACGCGCACTGCATATTCGTTATTCATAATTTTGTCCTCATTCAATTAGATATACAGGATAAAGCGATCCTGGCTCTTTAAAAAGGCCAGTGTACCAACTCCCAGCGTAACAAAAGCAACTACAAAGCCATATAAAACCATTCCCATATCCGGGCAGGCTACATCGAGAACGATCGTCCGGAACTGGGTGATATAGGTGTATAACGGATTAAAAGTTTTGATCGCTGTCTGTAAATTTTCAGGAAGCTGACTGAGCGGATAAAAGATCGGAGTAACGTACATCCATGCAGTTAAAAACGCACTGTAAATATACTGGATATCTCTGAAAAATACGTTCCCTGCTGCAAGGAGCATTCCTAATCCCAGTGCGAAAATATATACCTGGATCAGGATTACCGGAATAAAGAGCATATTTAAGCTAAAGGTAACTCTGCAGATAATGAATACAAGAAGCATAGCTCCCAAAGCAAAGAGCGTGTTTACGAACGAACTGGTTACTTTCGATAACGTAAAAATGTACTTTGGGACATATGTTTTTTTCAGAAGTGCCGCATTGCCGGTGATCGACCACATCGCCTGGTTTGTTGATTCCGAGACAAAGTTAAAGATTGTCTGTCCAACGATCAGATATACCGGATAGCTCTGGATGTCGAACCGGAACATATTGGAAAATACGAGTACCATGATCCCCATGATCATTAACGGGTTTAAGATACTCCACACATATCCGAGGAAGCTTCTCCGGTACTTTAGTTTAATATCTTTCGTGACCAGCTGCGATAACAGTGGCTTATAGTGCTGAAAGGTTGCCAGCCTTTTTATGAATTTACTCATCGTTATTTCAGATTCTCCTCCGTTTTTGCTTCATTTTCTTTTTCGAGTTTATGATTATGCCGCAATTTATTATAAACTCCGGAATGCAGCATCTTCTCATACATCGGATATGAAATTCCAAATCGGTTCATCCAGAGATAGATCCGGTACTTCCTGCTGACGCGGTTCCAGATTTCCGGATTCAGAGTTCGGATCATTGTATTGTATCGAAGACAATCGCTGCGACCGTTTTTTTTATTCGGATTCATGATGCATCCGGCTACATAGTAGCTTAGAATGACACCTTCTGTTTTTTTGTAGATATATTCCTTCGCTGCATCCGAAAATTCCGGATGTGCATTATAATGGCGGATCAGATCCTCCGTTACTTTTTCCACATGGCTCATTCGCTTTAATCGGTTTGTGACCGATACGCTCTGTTCCGCGTTTCCTACCAGATACTGATACAGATACAGGTCGATCGGATAAATACTTGCCGCATACGAGCAAGGGATCGTTGTGTATTCATGATCTTCATAGAAGATTTTTTCCGGCAATTCATAGCGGTGTCTCTGGTAAAATTCCCGGTTATAACAGATTCCGTGGAATGCAAAACAACGGTCAAATTTCTTCCAGTTTTGTACGACATCCTCCAATGTATAGGTCACTTCATACCGGTCCAGGAACATTTTCCAGACCGTTTTTTCTCTGGTCTTCATATCGACCTGGTGATATGGATTTAAAACGACGTCCGCTGTGCATACTGCCAGCTTGTCGACAAGCTCCTTTAAGTTTTCTGTGACTACCCAGTCATCCGCATCGATCACCTTCAGATATCGCCCGACAGCTGCTGCCGTTCCCGCATTGATTGCGGAGCCATGTCCGCCATTTTCCTTTGAGATCAGGCGAAACAGCTCCGGATATTGTTTTACATAGTCTCCGGCGATCCGGGCGGTCCGGTCTTTCGATCCATCATCCACAATGATTACTTCCATCTGTTCGATCGCCTGTGGATTCAAAAAGGACGAGAGACATTTTTCCAGATATTGTTCCACATTATAGGATGGTATGATAAACGATATGATTTTGTCCATAAAAACCTCTTTGCATATTTTCTATCTGCACATGCTCCTGACCATCAGATTTACCAGATAATATGTATGATACTGTGTTTTTCTCAGCAGTGAGACTGCCTTGTTGATATTGCTGTCGTAGATGTCCCGGTATTGAGTTTTCAGATTCTGATCATACTGCTTAATCTGCTGTTTTTTCTTTGCAGATGGTGAAAAGCTGAGCATGATCTTGAATTTGCCGGCAATGACACGAGCGATCAGTCTTGCAATGTACTGTTTTTTGATTTCCGTACACGGAACCTGATTACCAAGTTGGCGGTAAAATTTCAGCAGCGATTCCAGTACCTTGTTGTAATTCTCCTCATTCTTCTGCATCTTCTCAAGTCCAACGCTCTGTCCCGCCCGTCCAAGGCGATAGTAATAGACAAATCCATCCACAAAGCAGATCGTCTTTACATACGGGATCGGGTAAGTGATGTACTCGGTATCGACGTAGTAACAGTGTTCATCAATGTGAATCTGATTTTCGCGGAGAATTTCTGTCTTGATCGTCATGTTATGCATCTTCATATAGAGCTTGTCCGCGATTGAATCAAACGAGTACGTTTTCTGGTATTCCACGCCTTCAAAAGGGATCGTGATCTCCGCTTTTGTCTGAAATTTCGTCTTGTCGGTCTCGCCATTGTCGTAAGTCCATAAGAATCCGGAATAGACGACATCTGCGTTACTTGTCTTTAAGGTCCGGACCAGATCACAAAAGGCTTTTTCGCCGACCCAGTCATCGGCATCGACCACTTTGAAATATGTTCCCCGCGCATTTGCAATCCCGCAGTTGATCCCGGAGCCATGTCCGCCGTTTTCTTTTGTGATCACACGGTAGGTATCCGGATACTGCCGGACATATTCCTCAGCGATCTCAAGGGAATGGTCCGTAGATCCATCATTGACGATCAGGATCTCAAGATCTTCCATCAGGTCCGGAATTTTAAAGGATTCCAGATTGTCTCTGAGATATTTTTCAGCGTTGTAAGTTGGAACGACTACTGTTAATATTTTTCCCATCTTTTTATCCATTCTATTCTTTTAAAGCCGGATCCTCCCAAAGACCTTCCTCGAAACCATCCGTGGATTCCTTCATAAGAAGGACCTTCGGTGTCATAAGGATCAGCTTTAAGTCAAGCCAGATCGAGTAATTTCGGATATAGGTCAGATCCAGTTTCAATTTGTCGTAGCTGGTCGTGCAGTAACGTCCATGCACCTGTGCATATCCGGTGAGTCCTGCCTTTACTTTCAGGCGATACTCGAACTCCGGGATATTTTTTGTGATAACTTTCGCGAGCTCCGGCCGTTCCGGTCTCGGTCCTACCAGGCTCATATCGCCTTTGAGGATGTTTAACAGCTGCGGAAGCTCGTCCATACGCGTTGCGCGTAAGAACCGTCCGACCGGAAGAATACGGGGATCTTTTTCTCCCGCTTTTACCGGTCCGCTTTTCTTTTCCGCATCAACGATCATCGTCCGGAACTTATAGATCCGGAAGATCTTTCCGTCCTTCGTCAGGCGTTCCTGTGTATAGAAAATCGGTCCTTTATCGGTATTCCAGATCAGGAATGCGATAATGAGGAAGAACGGGCTCGTCACAAGGAGCATCGCCCCCGCAACGATGATATCTTCGATCCGTTTTACGACTGCCTGATCCCAGGCCAATCCCCCGTCATTTCTTGAAAGATACAGCGGGGAATCAAAGATGTTGAGTTCTACCGAAGTGCGAAGCAGGATATCGCTGATCTTCGGGACCGTATAGCTGCGGATATTTCTCGCATAGCAGAGTTTCATGAGCTGGTTTCGCGCTCTCGCCGGGATATCTCCGATGATCACACCGTCATAATCTTCCGCCTGTTTGATGATTCTCTCAAGACCGGTGTCGATCGAGATATTTTCCGCGATCTCATATTTATCGTCGCGGGTATCGATCCTGTTCACAAGGTGGAACATCGGTTTCTTTCCGTAGATCAGCAGAAGTCTCCGTTTTGGGAACATCGCCGCATAGATTTTTTTAAATGCAAGTGCCCAGAGCAGGACCATCACGAAATCCAGAGCAGTGAGTCCTAAAAGCGCTGCCGGATTATGCATTTTCTTGTCGAACAGAACGACCTGAACATACGAAAAGGCATTGACTCCGACGATCGAGAGCATATGGGAGTATACAAGCGTCCAGTATTTATAAATCCCGACCTTCAGACCGCCGTACAGCCGGTGCAACACCAGAGACAGGATCAGATATTCGCCTGCGATCAGCCAGTTTCCGCGCCGCCAGAAAGCCACTGTCATATTTCGGTTATAGTAGTTCATCCACACATAATAATAGGCGGCCAGTTCCAGAAGCACAATGATTGCCGATCCGGCAAATTTTACCACGCGCTTATATGGTTCAAAGTTGTTATTTATCTTTTTTGTATTCATTCCATTTGTGATTCCTTAATCGTAACTTCATCCGGTCTTTGCAGCTGCCCTTAGCATTCTGTCGCTGACCATTTTCTGAATGGTCCGGCAAAAGCGGTGCCGCAATCCTGGAAAATTTTTTCTTCAATTTATTTAGTTTGTTCAATTAAGCAAAATAACCCTTATTACAGTATACCACCTAACAGGGCTTTTCGCAATATTGGGTAAATGGGTCTTCCATCCATTTATGGGTTATTTTCATCCTATTTTTCACAGTTGCACTTTTCCAAACTGAAAATTCCGTATTTTGATACACCACAGGGGCATTGTGATCCGTTTTCCGTTCACATGCCCCTGTCTATAATTTCTTATTTACGAAATGTTTTATGTTCTCATGGTTGTCTGATCTGCTATATGTTTCCTTCCGTCCCGGCAGTTGTGTTCACTGGTTTGATTTCCCACAATCCGCAAGCAGTTCATACGCACAATCCCGCCGCTCCAACAGCTATATTCATTGGTTTGTCTTTTCGTAATACCCAGTGTCTTAGCAATTGCAAATTTCTCATTACTATCCGGAGTCTTAACAGTTTCCGTTTTCTCCTGGCACTTCCATACCTCTATATTTGCAATTCCCCTGCTAATGCTTTTCCGCCTCTTCTACTGTTGTTTTCTTAATTTTTTCTCATATAAGAACCGCCGCAGCGAATTCGGCATCAGACTCACCAGAACCCGAACTACCGTCATCGGCAGGAACTCTCCGAATGTGATGACCCGATTCCGGTACATTTTCACGCGAAAATCGATCACACACTTCGCATACCGGATCCCGCCCCGCCGCTGGTGCATTCCGTTGATCCGCATGTAGAGCAGTGTATCCGGCAGATTTGCAAACACCGCATGCTCTTTGTACATCCGCACCCATAGGTCGTAGTCTTCAAAATACGGACACGGCTGATATCCTCCGGCGGATTCCACTCTTGATTTCCGGAACATCACGCACGGATGGTTGATCGGATTTCTCTGTTTGATGTAGGCGGCTATCTCTTTCTGTGTTTCCGGTACGGTCTTATAGGAGATCACCGCTGTTTCCGCCGTTTTTCCATCGAGCGCGTCTCCCTGAAACTCCGCGATCGTTCCGCTCAACGCGTCAACTTCCGGATGCTGTTCCAGGAATTTCAGCTGTTTTTCGCATCGGTCCGGCGCCGAAAGATCGTCCGTATCCATCCGTGCGATCCATTCACAGGAGCAGTGCTTGAGTCCTTCGTTCAGCGCTTTCCCGAGACCGCCGTTTTCCGGAAGGCGGACTACGCGAAAAGCAATTTCATGCTCCTCATACTCCGCGATCACTCTGTCCAATGCCTCTGTCAGCGGTCCGTCACAGACCAGCACCACCTCTTCCGGTGGCACCGTCTGCCCCAGAACACTCTCCACCGCTGCCCGGAGATATTCCGGATTTTCTTTTTGATATACCGACATCAAAACTGAATATGCTTGTTTCACGATACTGGGCCACCTGATAATGTTTTTTCTATATAGTTTCCGAATTGTTCTTTCGTGTATGTGTGTACTTTGCGGAAATACAAATGCTGATATCGTTCCAGATCAAACAGGATCAGCTCCTGATTTCCCTTTCCAAGAAAATATCTGCTGATTTCAGTGCGGGATGGGGCATCTGCGGTCATCTGCTTCTTATACTGATTTGGAAGCGGATTCTTTTCTTCATTATACACCACAATAAAATCTACATATTCTCTGGTATAGGATATGGTCTTCTGTGTAAAATCGCAAAATAACAACAAGCTGTCACGGATTTTATCTTTTACATTCCGGTTATTCACTTTCCCATTTTTAAATTCTACAAAGGCCAGTCCTGTATCTGTCTGAAGGAGCGCGTCCGCAGAGGCAGCACATTCTTCCGAAAGTCTCAGATCATTCGTGTATTTTGTCTTAAATTTATCAAAATTTACAGCTTCTATCTGAGACTCCGTCATAAATTTGATGGTACTGCCATCGCTGTTGTCTCCCGAACATTCTTTTAACGTAGATTTGTGATCGGCAAACATGGCATAAATGCCAAAATCATTCATAGCGGTACCTCTGATTCTCTAATTCCTGCAGCGGTCTTGCAAGTTTCCTGTAAATTTTCTCAATGTTATCTGATACATCTTCAATCTCAGATGTCTTGCCTGTGCTCTGCATCAGATAATACTTACATTTGTCTGTGACCTGGTATTTCGCAGCATACACCTCGATCGCATTCAGGAAATATGGGCTGTGTGTGTTTAAAAGAATGTGAAGTCCAAATTCTTTGTGCAGGAGAACGATCAGTTCCGCAAATACCAGCTGCCATTCTGGATGAAGGTGGATTTCCGGTTCGTCAAGAATGATGGTTCCATTCATCTCGATACAACCATTGGTCAGAAGTCTTTTTAAAATCGCAAAGGTTTTGAGGCCTGTTGACATATTTCTGACTTCCAGACGTTGGTTTCCAATGTGATATCCTACGGAATCATGTTTTTCATCCACAACATCGCCTTCACAGACTGTTGATATTGTCTGGTAGATTTGTTCAAGCTTTTTGTTCGCCACAATTTCATCAACGACATTATGCTTGTCCGAAACAGAAGTCAGACATTTTTCCAGATGCGCCCTGTGGTCCAGATAATTCTGCATTCGCGTCCAGTTTCGTGATTCAGATCCTGTAAGTTCATCCAGCACAAACGGATCATCCATGTAGATTGTTTCTGTTCCCAGTCTGATCGGATTTCTCAAATCTGCGATTTTATTGTTCAGGAACTTTACTTCCACATTTTCATTCTGAATCACAAGCCGGATTAAGCTTTCTGCTTCATAGAAGACATTTCCGATCTGTCCACGAAATTCTGCATCCATATTCTTTTGTAAAACAGTTTTTAATATCTCTTCGTCTGGTATCAACAAGCTCCTTGCAATCCGTTCCGCGCAGCCATCGATTGCATCCTGCGAAAGAGTATTTGATTTTTTCTTGTTATATTCTGAAATGATATCCGAAATTTTTTTCCGGAGTTCCTCTTCTGATTTCTTTTGTTTCACAAGAGAGATAATTTCTTTTGTTAATTCGCTATAATCAGTGAGAAAGAACCATCCTGACCTGAAGTCCTTGGACACTGCAAAAAGCTGATTATCAATACTGTTTGCTCTTTCCGACATGATTTTTCTATCAATATTGTAGAAGCTGTTAAACACGGAAAAGAGTGCTTTCCCAACGGTACTTTTACCCGTATCGTTTTCTCCCGCGATGACCGTGATTCCATTGATCTCCACGGCAGCATTCTGCACTTTTCCAACATTTTTCAATACCAGTTTCATAGATTCCTCCTGATTTGAAATCATGCTTTCCATCACTTATATGGTATCGGGGTCAAAAAGCGTTTGACCCCAACAACATTATATGCGTCCTACCTCTTCTCATACGTCTCCGGTGTATAATGAATGACTCTCGTACCGCTGTTCTCAAACTCAAACGGCACATATAAGAGTTCTTCCATCGCCTTGTGGACCTGTTCCTGTTTATCCGGCTCAACGTAGAATAAGAGGAATCCGCCGCCGCCGGCTCCGAGAAGCTTTCCGCCGAGTGCACCGGCCTCGATTCCTTTCGCGTAGAGTCCGTCGATGGAATCCGTGGAGATCCGGTTGGAAATTCCGCGTTTCAGCTTCCAGGTATAGTCGAGAAGTCGGCCGAATTCGTTGAGGTCCGTCTTGGAAGTCAGAACTTTCTCCGCGTCATCGACAAGAGACAGCATCTCAAGGAGCTGTGCCTGTTTATCGACAAGCACTTTCTCCGTTGTCTGCTGGATATCGGAGGAAAATCTCGAAAATCCGGTAAAGAAGAGCATCAGGTTATTGTTTAACTGTGCCTTCCGCTCCGGGGAGATGATCACCGGATTTACCTCGTATCCGTCTGCATTGAAGTTGATCCTGTTTAATCCACCGAATGCCGCCGCGATCTGGTCCTGAACGCCACCGCTCTCGTTGCAGAGGACACGTTCTAAGTAGATCGCATCATCTGCGAGTTTTCTCTTATCCGCATATTTTCCTTTTAATGCATAGAATGCGTTTAACATGCCGACTGCGAAGGAACTGCTCGTTCCGAGTCCGGATCTCGCCGGAAGGTCTGCCTCGTAAGTCAGGCGGATTTCCTGCATATCCAGATACTTCATCGCCTCGCGGATCGCCGGGTGGTTGATGTCGTTGACATCTGTCACGCGCTCGATCTTTGAGTAGGAAAGCTCGGTCGAATAGTCAAAAAAGCGCGGCAGATGACGCACATTTACATAGCAATATTTATCAAATGTCGTGGAAATGACGGCTCCGCCGTGTTCCTTATAAAAGTCTGGGAAATCCGTTCCGCCGCCGAAAAAAGACATGCGGAAAGGGGTCTGTGTAATGATCATGGTTTCTCTATTCTCCTGTGATTTACTCTATCAATCGTTTACTCTCTGGCTGCTCGCATCGCCTCTGTCCATCAAAATTTATGGCAAACAAGCCAGTACCCTCGCTGCGATGCTGATATCTCTTGTCCATTTAATTTTACGCAGCTATATATCATTTATTTCTGACGTTTTCACTCAGCAATTCCTAACATTTAACTGTTCTCTTCTGCTGAGTTTTCATATTTTATCTTAACGATCTTCGCTTTTCAAGATCTTCTCCACCGCATCCAGCAGATTTTCACACACCAGATCCGGCTTCACGTCGTATTTCTTATCCTTCCCGGCTTCCCCGGTCAGCACAAGCGCTGTCCGCATTCCCGCATTCACGCCTGTCTGGATGTCCATCGTCGTATCCCCGATCATCCAGGATTCCTTGAGGTCAATGTTGAACCGCTCCGCCGCCTTCTCGATCATCCCGGTCTTCGGCTTTCTGCACTCGCACGGGATCTTATAAGCCGGATTCTCCTCCGGGTATCCTTTGTCCGGATGGTGCGGACAGAAGAAAACATCGTCTAAGAACACGCCCTCTTTTCCGAGCAGTGTCTCCATCTTTTTATGGATATTCTCCACGTCCTCAATTCCGCAGAGACCTCTTGCAACAACCGGTTGATTCGTAATCACGATCCCAAGTCTTCCGGACTGGTTGATCTTCCGGATCGCATCGACCGCACAGTCTTCCAGAACGAAGTCATCCTCTTTGTATACAAGTCCCTTATACTGGTTGATCGTACCGTCACGGTCCATAAAGATACAGCGCTGCTTATTTTTCAGGCATTTATCCGCGATCACGCCTCGCGTGATGTCTGCCAGTGTCTGCTCTACACGGTCAACCGTACCAACATCCTTCACATACTCCGGGGAGCAATAGCCGTAGATCGGCTCTCCCGCGTCCAGCATTCCTTTGATCACATCGTTCTCCAGATTCCTTTTCACCGGCTCCGGCACATAATCGCAGATCTTCTTTTCAAACACAAAAATTCCTGCGTTGACGCAGTTCTTATACCAGTAATCGCGGACGTTGTGTTTCGAGTCGAACGCTGTTACCTTATCATTCGCATCCAGAACAAGAAGATCCGAGTCAAACGGATGTCCGTTCGGATGAACAAATAATGTGGCAACTGCGCCTTTTTCCTCGTGGAACCGGATCATGCGCTGAAAATCAATATCGAAGAACAGATCCCCGGACATCATCACAAACCGGTCCCCGTGGATCATGTCTTTCAGATAATAAAAGGATCCCGCAGTCCCGAGCGGTTCCGTCTCCTCAAAATACCGGATGGAAACGCCAAACTGCTCTCCATCGCCAAAATATTCCTTAATTTTATTTCCGAGATGTCCGATCACCATGATCAGATCCGTGATCCCATTCTCTTTTAGCCTTTCGACCTGCCATAAAAGCAGCGGTTTTCCGGCAACCGGGACCATCGGCTTCGGGATCTCATCCTTTGTGAGCGCCGCCAGTCTCGTTCCCTTTCCGCCGGCCATGATGACTGCCTGCATTGTTCGTTCCTCCCTGTGTTTGTCTCTGCTTTGATTTTCCTGTTATTCAGCTTTTTCTTCCGCTTTGTCGGCCGTTTTCTTTCTTCCGACTCCCATCGCAAGAAGCTGTAAGATGATCGGCATTGCGATCGGCAGGTTGATATTGACAACCGCCTGGATCGCATACGCGAGAACTGCCATCATGACTGCTGCCACGATCGGCTGCTCCTTGATCTTCTTCGCCATCGCAACGATCGAAGAAACCATAAATACAAGGTAAGACGCCATTCCGACGAAACCGGTCGTTACCAGATAATGTAAGTACTCATTATGTGCACTGTCGAAGATCACCATACGTCCGTTCTGCATTTCGCCCGGATAATAATACTGCATGATCAGCGCAAACGTATCCGGTCCATATCCGAAGATCTTCTGGAGAAGATTCAGCTTCTTTGTATAGATCTCCATCGCTCGCTTCCACACATATCCACGCTGGGTTCCCCACTCATCATTGAATACAACGTAGGAGCTGAGCGCGCCATACTTATCTGCATGACCTCCAAGGTTCGCATCATAAAGAACGAAAAGAACCGCAAGGCAGACAACCGCGATCACACCGATCCAGATATAGACTGCGATCTTATTCATAGAATCATCCGTTGTCCTGTTCATCAGGGCCTGTGGTTTTCTGTTCATAAAGATAAGTACCACAGCGATCACCCAGAGAAGCACTACAAGTACCGGAAGAAGTTTCGTCCCCGCGATCAGATTAAACGCACTGTCGATCCCGAGAACGGATGCCGCATACGCCTTATTGATCCCGTTGATGCAGAGGATCACCGTAAAGAATGTCGCCAGGGAGATCACATATCTGCGAAGTCCTGTCTTTGTCTGAAACAGCCATAACGGTGCCAGACCGAAGATCGCTGCGAGGGACAGATATGCGTTATCACTGCTGCCCATGATCAGCGCAAAGCTTGTCAGGATCATATTTCCATAGTACCAGAACATTCTCTTCTGGTTTTTCTCCTGTGTAAACAGGATCATGGAGATTGCTAACAGCGCTGCCACATAGATCGTATAAGTATTGATATTTCCGAATGTGGAGGTGTAGATGGATTTCTGTGTATCCATCATATTTACCTTAAATCCAAGGATATCCATCTGGAAGTAGTCAGTAATTCCAAACACGCATACAAACACGCCGACTACGAGGAATGCGTCCAGATACCACTGTTTTAACCGGTAAAAACGGGTGACAAGGAAATATGTCATCATGTAGATCGTCATGAGGAATACGCCGTTATAACGTCCGGATGTTCCCCAGAATGCCTCCCATCTCCAGTCCTTGCACAGGATCCAGGAGATCACGTTTGTGAGCCAGAAAACAACCATCGCCCAGTCCCCGATGCTCATGCTCTTTCTCCATGTCTGGAAATTGAACTTCGAGAACCACTCGAGCATCTTTCCGCTCGCGAGGCCATATCCGCCCATGATCACAAGCGCAGCGATCGCAACAACACTGTAAAACTGATATTTTGTCTCCAGGATATCAAAATAGAAATCGTGGAACACAAGCGGGAGCACGCAGAGTACGATCAGCGTGAACGCCGCCATGATCAAAGCAACATTATCCTGATAGCTGCTTTTCGTATCCTCTTTCTTCTTTATTCTGTTTGCCATGATTTACTTCCTCGTATTATAAAGTAGTAGTGTTTATAGACCCTCTCCAAGGTCTGTATCATGTACCGTCAGAAATACCGTGGATCGTTTTTTCTCTCTTCCACCCGTATGTCATAAAAAATCTATTATATTATAACATCCTTCGACTTTTCCCGCAACTTGCGCCACCGGGAATTTCCTTCCTTTTGTGGGGTTTTTTATGAAATTATTCTTAAAATTTGCTCAAAACAGGTCGTTTCCCCATCTTGTGATAATTTTACTTATCGGAAGTATAATGGCTTCGTAATGCAATTAGGAATTTCAAAAAGCGTTTCAAAAAAACAAAAGGAGAGTGCATTAATTATGAGAAAGCAGACTAAAATTGCTGCAGTCGTATCCGCAGCAGCTCTGTTAGCATTAGGCGCTTCCATGACATCTTTCGCAGCTTCCAAGGGAACCTGGATGATGGTTGATGGCGAGTGGTATTGCTACGACAAAAACGGTGACGCATATACAAACGTATTCTGCTCCAGCAATGGTAAAGAGTACTACGTAGGAGACGACGGACAGCTCGTTCGTTCTGAGTGGGTTGAGTACGATGGAGATTACTACTTCGTAAACAGCAGCGGTGCTAAGATCACAAACGACTGGAGATTAACAACTCCGTATGATGATGACACAGCTGATGAGGAGTGGTTCTACTTCAAGTCCAACGGTAAGAGAGCCGAGAACGAGAAGATTACTTACAAGGGAAAAACATACTACTTCGATACAGACGGAATCATGCTCACAGGTTGGGTTAACACAGGTGACGGTACATCTGCAGTTAACGAAGCTACAGGCTATGATGCAGACCACACATTCTACTGCGACGAGACAGGTGCTCGTGTAGAAGGTGCTTGGGTTAAGGACGTAGAGCCGGGTACAGACGATGACGATGCAGATGCAGACGAGTACTGGTACTATTTAAAGAAAGCTACTGGTAAGCCGGCAACAGGCAAACAGTCCAACATTAGCGGTCAGATCTACCTCTTCAACGAGTATGGTCAGATGCAGTATGGTTGGGTAGCTCGTTCCGATTCTAAGACAAAGAAATTTGTTCAGTTAGACAAAGAGGACGACGAGCAGGCAATGATCACTCTCGCTGAGGAAGCAGACAGTGAAGTTTACTACTGTGGCGATGAGGATGACGGACACGCTAAGAAGAACAAATGGTTAAAGACATGGCTTCCGGACGATACAAACGAAGAAGAAGATGATATGAAGTGGTTCTGGTTCGATAAGAACGGTAAGCTTTACAGAGCATCTGGTTCTGACGCTGTTAAGGCTCAGAAGTACAAACTTGAAGAAGGCAAGCTTGTTTATGACGGTTCTGAGATCACTGGCGTAGATAAGAAGAAAGTAAATTCTAAGGATTACTGGTTCAGACCGGATGGAGCTATGATTTCTAAGTTCTATGAGATCAATGGCAACATGTACTACTTCGGTGGTTCTGATGATGGTTCTATGAAGACTGGTTCCCAGTCTGTTAAGGACAACACAGGCGATACTTATAAGTTCTACTTCGAGACAAAGACTGGTGCTAACAAGGGCGCTGGTGTAACTGGTAACCAGAGCAATAAGCTTTACTACTATGGTATGCTTATCCAGGCTGATGACTATAAGTATCAGGTAGCTAATATCGATGGCGTTAAGTTTATCGTTAACTCCAACGGTTCTATTCAGCACTCTTATGACACAACATACAAAGAGGATGGCGATGAGCTGATCACAGTTGATAAGTCCGTAGAGAAGGGCGGAAAAGCTGCATACAACACAACTGGAGCTTATAAGTATGGCTTCACAGCTGGCGTTCAGTCCAAAGTTGATGATGTTGATATGTCTAAGTTCATCGAAGGCAAGAACGGCTTCACAAAATAATCAATTATTCTAATTAGAAATTCTAATTGCAAACAGATCGGGCAGGAAGAAATTCCTGTCCGATTTTCTGCATTATGGAAACAAAAACGGACAGGAATCTCTTCCCGTCCGCGCTTTTGCAATTAGAATTTCGCAAAGTTTGCAAGCATACTCATTCCTAAAGTTTTTCCAAAGCGCCGTGGACGTGTGATCAAGGTAACCTGCGCAGGTGTATTTTCTAAAAGAGTAGATATAAGTCCGCTTTTGTCAATGTAGTAATAATCCTCTTCTCTGATCCTTCTAAATTCTGAAATCCCGACGGGAATATTCATATTGGACATTTACATCCTCCTCTCAGCAATAGCACATATTTAACAATATTATATAGTCCGCCCCAAAAAGATGCAAGAAATAACGGTCGAAATGCCCCATTTCCGAACCCACGATAATTTTACTTAAATGCTATCGTAATGCAATTAGGATTTTTGAAATCAATTTCAAAAACGCAAAAAGGAGAGTGCATTCATTATGAGAAAGCAGACTAAAATCATAGCAGTTGTTTCTGCATCTGCCCTGCTTGCATTAGGCGCTTCTCTCACATCTTTCGCAGCTTCCAAGGGAACCTGGATGATGGTTGATGGCGACTGACCAAATATACATGTTAGAAATCGTTCTTCACAATCTCTCCAAGTGAATATAAATAGCAGGAATTCTGGTCACGCGGAATCTTTTCATCAAATCCATTCTCTGAAAATAGTGCATAGTAGAAATCCGCATCCTTTTTCAATGATTCCAGCTTCGCAATGGTATTCAGATATTCTGTATACGTAAATGGCTTTCCCTTGAACTTACATTCTCCTACCAGGAAATTCTTGCTATATCGATCAATTGCCAGAAGATCGATCTCGGTCTCAGCAATCCTGGTCCCGCTTTCAACAGCCGGATCGCGAACTGTTGTTTTTCCCATCCATCGTCCAATTCTTGCATAGCGGAATGGTAATTGATTCTTCCGCTGGAGCTGTTTTACAAACTCCAGACAAATATCTTCAAACGCAGCTGCGCAAAACTCATGAATTTCAGGCTTTATAATATACTCATAGACTCCGTCAACATCACCGTCTTCAAGCTGGGAATAATTAGCAAATCCAAATGCATACCAGAAGCGAAAAAAATTATCTGTCAGTTTATAGATTCCGCGATTTGCATTTGCCTTCTCTTTCACAGAAGTTTCAACAGAAAATTCCCGTTCAATGATCCCAAGTTCAATAAGATTCTTTAAATAGACACTTGTTTTTGAAGTATCATCGATCAGAGATTTCTTGCTGATCTCATTTAATTTTGTGCTTCCGAGCGCAATGGCCTCGATAATCGTGTTATATAGAGCAGTCTCGCGAAGTTCCTGATGAAGAAGAAACTCTACTTCACTGTACAAAACACAGCCTTTTGACAGGATATTCTTTTTAATGTTCTCCTCAACAGACCAGTTCGGATTCCATTGCTTCAGATAATGCGGAATTCCCCCAAGAATCGCATATGTGACGATCTTATCATAATCCGAATAGCCTGGGAAAAATTTTATGGCATCATAAAATCCCATTTCCTTCATCTTGTAAATTCCGGTTGCACGCCCGTACAGAGGATTTTTCTCCGAAAGCAGCTCTTTTTCAATAAAGCTCATCGCGCTGCCGCAAAGAATAAGCATGACATTCTGGTCTTTCAGTTTGCTGTCCCACAGGTTCTGAAGGATTGAGGGAATGCTCATATTTCCACGGCACATATATGGGAACTCATCCAGCACCACCAATTTTTTCTTCTCCCCGTATGGAAGATCTGTGATAGCGAGAAATGCCTTTTCCCAATCGTCAAATTCTGATAGATATTTCCTGGCCGGAATGTCCTCACGGAGCAGGTGTTGTGAAAATTTTGCCAGCTGCGCGCGGTCGGTCGTCTGCGTACACGAAAAAAATACATGTGGCTTACCTTTACAAAACTCGCGAAGAATCTCGGTTTTTCCAACTCTCCGTCTTCCGTATAATACGATCAGCTGCCCTTGTGGCTCTGAATATTTTGAATTCAAAAAATCAAGTTCCGCTTTTCTTCCTATAAACAAAACTCCACCTCCCCTTATGATACCAAATCTTGATTTACTAAATCGTGATTTGAATATAGTGTAGCTGATTTTTGCTTTATAATCAAGGACCAAAATGCAAAAATTTTTCTTTTTTTCACCACATTTTGGCTCTCTGAATGCAGATGAAAGCAAACCAAAATCGCTGCAGTAGCTTTTGCTTCCATGATATCCTCCGCCGCTTCCAAGTGGACCTGAATGACGGTTGATGGCGAGGAGTACTGCTTCAAGTCCAATGGTAAGAAAGCTGAGAACGAGAATATTGCTTGCAAAGGAAAAGCCTGCTACTTCGATACAGGCGGAAAATGCTGCTATTATTGAGACTCACAACATTGTTAATTTTCAGGATCTCATTAGTTCCACTCTTTCATCAACAGAAATTCCTTAATATTCCTGTGTTTGATACCATTTCTACTAAAATCGAGTTCATCCATTGAAACAACGTATTTAGGAAAATTATCATGGATGGAATCATATATTCCAAACTCGCGCTGAATCGTCTCTTCGGATGCCAGGAGATAGGTGACTTGTATATAAACCTTCTGATCCTGCTTTTGGCAGATAAAATCGATTTCCTTCGTGCCGCTTTTTCCTACGGTTATGGTATATCCTCGGCGCAATGATTCCATGTATATAATATTTTCAAGTATCAGATTGATATCACGCATGTTTCCACCAAAAACAGCTTCTCGGAGTCCATGATCGGCCATATAATATTTTTCATTTGTTGACAAAATCTGTTTTCCATGGATATCCTGTCGTTTTACCTGATAAAACAGATATGCACTGATACAATACTGGATATAATTTAATACTGTGTCAGTGGCCACGGTACGGCGCTCACTCTTTAAAAACTTAGCAATCGATGTGGCAGCAAATGTAGTTCCGATGTTTCCAATCACATAAGTAACAATTCTTGTAAGTAAATCGATGTCACGTATTTTGTTTCGTTTTACCACATCATTCAAAACAACAGAATTGTAAACATCGGTAAGGTATTGTTTGCTCGGTTTTTCTGCGTAACGAAGGTTTGCCAGGTAAGGCATTCCGCCCAGAGTTAAATATTTCTGAAATACAGCCGAATCAGATGCATCCGGAAAAATATCTTTGTATAAATCCATAAACTCTGCATATGAGAATGGATAAATCGTAAATTCTACATATCGTCCGCCCAGGACAGTCGCCAGTTCTCCTGAAAGAAGCCGTGCATTCGATCCCGTGATATAAATGTCGCAGTCCATCTCAATCCGCAGAGAGTTGATACATTTTTCCCAGTCTGTCACTTCCTGAATTTCATCAAAGAAGAGATACACTTTTCCGGAAATTTCAGATGCGCGTCTGACTACTTCATCATGAAGAGCCGTTGCTGTACAGAAATTTGCATTCCTCATATCTTCAAAATTGAACGTGATAAACTGTGCTGCAGAGATTCCCGATTCTTTCAACTCTTCTTTTATTAGATCCAACATAACCGATTTCCCGCAACGACGAATTCCTGTCATAACTTTAACCAAATCTGTTCCGATGAACGGACGGATTCGTTTCATATATAATTCACGCTTTATCATAAAAGTCTGCACCCCATTTCTGTAAAACGAATTTCAAATCATAGTCTCAGTATATCAAACTTATAAACGATTTTCAAATATATTATACATATTTTGTCGATTATAATCGACAAAATATTCAAATTTTAGATTCTACGATAATTTTCTTATCGGAAGTATAATGGCTTCGTAATGCAATTAGGCGCTTCCATGACATCTTTCGCAGCTTCCAAGGGAACCTGGATGATGGTTGATGGCGAGTGGCAGTGCTACGACAAAAACGGTGACGCATATACAAACGTATTCTGCTCCAGCAATGGTAAAGAGTACTACGTAGGAGATGACGGACAGCTCGTTCGTTCTGAGTGGGTTGAGTACGATGGAGATTACTACTTCGTAAACAGCAGCGGTGCAAAGATCACAAACGACTGGAGATTAACAACTCCGTACGATGATGACAGCGCTGATAAAGAGTGGTACTACTTCAAGTCCAACGGTAAGAGAGCTGAGAACGAGAAGATCACTTACAAGGGAAAATCCTACTACTTCGATACAGACGGAAAGATGCTCACAGGTTGGGTAACAACTGGTGACGGCACATCTTCCGTAAACGAAGCAAGCGGCTATGAGAAAGACCACACATTCTACTGCGACGAGACAGGTGCTCGTGTAGAGGGTGCATGGGTTAAGGACGTAGAGCTGGGTACAGATGACGACGATGCAGATGCAGACGAGTACTGGTACTACTTAAAGAAAGCTACCGGTAAGCCGGCAACAGGCAAGCAGTCCAACATCAACGGTCAGATCTACCTCTTCAACAACGAAGGTCAGATGCAGCACGGCTGGGTAGCAGCAACATCTGCTGACGAACAGTTTGTACAGCTCGACAAAGAGGACGAGGAGCAGCCGATGAGCGCAGCAGGTGATTTTGATGTTTACTACTGCGGCGACGAGGATGACGGACACGCTAAGAAGAACAAATGGGTTAAGACATGGCTTCCGGACGATACAAACGAAGAGGACGACGACAAAGAGTGGTTCTGATTCGATAAGGAAGGTAAACTCTTCAGAGCAAGCGAAAATAAAGAGCAAGCGAAAATAAGAAGAATTCCGTCGAGACAGCAGCTGACGCTGAGAAGTACAAACTTGATGGAGGTACTCTTACATCGGATGATGGTAAGGTAGCAAAACTCATCGGTAAGAAGAAAGTAAACTCCAAAGATTCTGGTTCAGAGACGATGGCGTAATGCTCTCCAAGTTCTACAAGATCAATGATGCTATGTTCTACTTCGGTGGCGCTGATGATGGTTCCATGAAGACTGGTTCCCAGTCCATCAAAGATAACGCCGGTGACACATACAAGTTCTACTTCTATACAAAAGATCAGACTACAGATAAGTACCAGACTCCGAAAGCTGGCAATAAGCTTAAGAAGGGTGCCGGCGTTGTTGGTAACCAGAGCAACAAGCTTTACTACTATGGTCTCTTACTTACAGCTGATGATTACAAGTAGCAGGTAGTTACCCTTAAGGACAATGATGGTCAGAATGTTAAATTTATCATTAACTCCAACGGTTCTATCCAGCGCTCCTATGGTACAACATACAAAGAGGATGGTCAGGATCTCATCGTTGTTGATGAAGTACTTGGCAAGGAATACAAAGACAGCGAAGGTAATGCACAGACTGGTACAGCTAAGTATGTAGAAGATGGTCAGTACAAGTACGGCTTCAAGTCTGGTGTTGAAAATAAAGTATCTGACGTTGATCTTACAAAGTTCTATAACTAGGTTGATTTGATCAATCTAAATTAGAAATTCTAATTGCACACGTGGACCGGGCGAGAAAATTTCGCCCGGTCTTTTTGAAATTAGTAAGACGTTCTATCTGATTATATAATTTTTTCAACAATAAAAAATCCCAAAGCATGACAATCCTTAAGCTTAGGACTAGAATTGAATCATGTTTTGGGATTTTTATTCTTTTTTTTCAGATACTTTGTGCGGTAAAAAATATATAGTGTAGATAATAAAATGGGATGTTCGTGAAAATATATGTGCATTTTGCATTTAAGCAGATTCCTTAATGGAGGAAAATTATTCCAGATAATTGTTTTGGGTTTGCGCATTAGTATGTACGTCAAGAAGACCGGGCGAGAAAATCTCGCCCGGTCCACATGTGCAATTAGAATTTCTAATTTTTATGAATTACTTTCTTACAGCCGGTACAAAGAATGTGCCAAGATCCACATCGCTTACATTCTTTTCAACTGTATTTTCGTTAGTAATTGCATACTTAACCTGAGCTGCTGTTGCGAACTCTGTGTCTGCATCTACACCCGTTTTGATGAGGATGTCGCCGTCCTCTTTGTACTCAGTGCTCTTGGAGTGCTGAATAGTACCGTTAGAGTTAACGATAAATCTATACGGAGTACCTGCTACCTTGATTTCAGCAACCTGATATTTGTAATCATCAGCCTGGATCTGAAGACCATACCAGTAAAGCTTATTACTCTGGTTACCAACTACGCCAGCACCTTTCTTGAGACCCTTAACATTGTTGTTCGGAGTCTTAAACTCGCTGGACTGATCCTTTGTGTAGAAATAGAACTTATATGTGTCACCTGCGTTGTCCTTAATGGACTGGGAACCAGTCTTCATAGAACCATCATCAGATCCGCCGAAGTAGTACATAGCATCGTCGATTAAGTAGAACTTGGAAAGCATTACGCCATCGCTTGTGAACCAGTAATCTTTGGAGTTTACTTTCTTCTTACCAATCGTAGCTACCGGAGCATTAGCATCCTGTACAAGTGTGCCTTCATCAAGTTTGTACTTCCAAGCATTAGAAGCGGTTTCAGCAGCTGTGTTGTAACCTGCTCTGAAGAGTTTACCTTCCTTATCGAACCAGAACCACTCTTTGTCATCTTCCTCTTCGTTTGTATCGCTCGGAAGCCATGTCTTCATCCATTTGTTCTTCTTTGCGTGTCCGTCATCCTCGTCGCCGCAGTAGTAAACAGCCTTTGTAGCATCGCTCATTGGCTTCTCATTGTCCTCTTCGTCAAGCTGATAGAACTTAACATCAGAACTGGAAGCTGCTTCTGCTACCCAGCCGTGCTGCATCTGGCCTTCGTTGTTGAAGAGGTAGATCTGACCGTTGATGTTGGACTGCTTGCCTGTTGCCGGCTTACCGGTAGCTTTCTTTAAGTAGTACCAGTACTCATCCTCATCTGCATCATCATCAGATGTGCCCGGCTTAGTATCTTTCACCCATGCACCCTCTACACGAGCACCTGTCTCGTCGCAGTAGAATGTGTGGTCTTTTTCATAACCGTTAGCCTCGTTTACAGAAGAAGCATTATCACCAGTTGTTACCCAACCTGTGAGCATCTTTCCGTCTGTATCGAAGTAATATGTTTTTCCCTTGTAAGTGATCTTCTCGTTCTCGGCTCTCTTACCGTTGGACTTGAAGTAGTACCACTCCTCATCAGCGCTCTCGTCATCGTACGGAGTTGTTAATCTCCAGTCGTTTGTGATCTTAGCACCGCTGCTGTTTACGAAGTAGTAGCTTCCATCGTACTCAACCCACTCGGAGCGAACAAGCTGTCCGTCATCTCCTACGAAGTACTCTTTACCATTGCTGGAGCAGAATACGTTTGTATATGCGTCACCGTTTTTGTCGTAGCAATACCACTCGCCATCAACCATCATCCAGGTTCCCTTGGAAGCTGCGAAAGATGTCATGGAAGCGCCTAATGCTAACAGAGCTGCTGCGGATACGACTGCAGCAATTTTAGTCTGCTTTCTCATAATTAATGCACTCTCCTTTTGTTTTTTTGAAACGCTTTTTGAAATTCCTAATTGCATTACGAAGCCATTATACTTCCGATAAGTAAAATTATCAATAGTTTTTTTACAAAAAATGAAGAATTTTTAATAAAGGGAACTATCTTACTTCGCTTCCAGAAATACTCTGTACCTCGAATACACTGGTATTATAGTATAATTTCTTAAGAATTTCCATATCTTTTTTGTTTTTATTTTCTTACGAAATTCTTACACGAACGCCATTTTATGGCGTTTTTGTACGGATATCAGTACAATTTGCCTGTTTTTTCACTTTGTGGCAGCTTTGTGGCAGGAATGTGTCATAATGGTATGTTCATTTTTATGCATAACTAAGGGTATTTTGAACATTGTAAATTCATATTCAAAATATCATCTTGTATTATCGGAAGTACGTGTTATAATGTTCATATGTATCTATTATTTTTATTATTTTGAACACGTTCATTTTATCAGTTTCTTCCTTATTATTAAACATATATTTTCAGTCACAAACGTGTGGACACTCTCCCACGTTTCCATGGCCGCATGTTTCATGATAAGTGTCGCAAACATGATTCAACTGATTCGGAGGATGACTATGGATCGTTTGGGATTACTCTGCAGAAATATTTATGAGAACAACAAGATGACACAGCGGGAGCTGGCGGCAGCGATGGATCTTTCGCTCGGGACCTGCAACCATCTCGTGAAGGATGGGTTGGCACAGGAGCTCTTCACGTTTGATCCGGCTGAGGGGACTTATTCCTTATTAAAGGGCGGTGTGGATCTTTTAAGAAAATACCGGATGGACAGTGCCGTGATCCTGGCGGCAGGATTCGGGTCCAGATTTGTACCGCTGACATTTGAGACGCCGAAGGGACTTTTAGAAGTCTATGGCGAGCGCATGATCGAGCGCCAGATCAAGCAGCTTCATGGGGCCGGCGTCACAGATATCACGATCGTGGTCGGTTATTTAAAGGAGAAGTTCGAGTACCTGATCGACAAATTCGGCGTCAAGCTTCTCTATAACCCGGAATATCACAATAAGAACACGCTGACAACGCTCTACCGCGCCCGGGAGTGTTTTATCGGAAGGAACACTTATCTCCTCTCTTCCGACAACTGGATGCGGAATAATATGTACCACACTTATGAATGCGGCGCTTGGTACTCTTCCGTATTTATGAAAGGCGAGACTTCCGAATGGTGTCTTGAGACAAGCAAAAAGGGATTGCTCACCGGCGTTAAGGTCGGCGGCGCGGACTCCTGGGTCATGTATGGTCCGGTGTTCTTCTCAAAAGAGTTTTCGGAACAGTTCTTCCCGATCCTTGAAGAATATTATCATACCCCGGGAACGGAGCAGATGTACTGGGAACAGGTTCTCGCAGACCTCTTAAACGGTGAGGTCGACAGCCATCTTCCGGGCAAGCATCACTTCCCGGTGCCGGAAATGTATATCAACAAACAGCCGGACAACCAGGTGTACGAGTTTGAGAACCTTGAGGAGCTCCGCCTTTTCGATGAGCGCTACCAGAATCATTCCGACAATATCGCGATGGAACTGATCTCCGAGGTCCTTCATGTTCCGGAATCCGAGATTACAGGGATCAAGTGCCTGAAAACGGGTATGACCAACAAGTCTTTCCTGTTCAAGGTCCATGATAAGTCCTATATCTGCCGGATTCCTGGTCCGGGCACCGAGCTCTTGATCAACCGGAAACAGGAAAAGGCTGTCTACGATGCCGTAAAAGGATCCGGGATCACCGAGCATGTTGTATACATGAACGGGGAGACTGGTTACAAGATTTCTGAATATTATGAGGGCGCGCGCAACAGCGATCCGCGCAACTGGGATGATGTGGCGAAATGTATGGCGCTTGTGGAAAAGCTCCATGATTCGAAGCTCCATGTTGACCATTCTTTCGATATCCGGGAGCGGATCAGTTTTTATGAAGCGCTGTGCCGCGGTTACGAGAAAAAGCTCTTTGAAGATTATCCGGAAGTAAAAGCTCACATGCTCACACTGCTCGACCGCCTCGACCGTCTGAACCGGCCGAAGGTCCTGTCCCATATCGACAGTGTATGCGACAATTTCCTGTTCCTGCCGGACGGTGATATCCGCCTGATCGACTGGGAGTACTCCGGCATGTGCGATCCACTGATCGATGTGAGCATGTGCGCGATATATTCTTATTATAATGATTTTGAGGTCGAAAAGCTCATTACGACTTACCTGCACAGGGAGCCGACTTCCGAGGAGCGGTTCGTCTACTACGCATATATCGCTCTCGGCGGATTTTTGTGGTGCCTGTGGGCAGTGTATAAGAGCAGTGTCGGCGAGGAATTTGGCGATTACACGATCGTGATGTACCGGTATGCGAAGCAGTTTTATAAGAAGATCATCACTGCGCCGGAATTTCTTGGGATCGGAAAAGCCGAATAGTTGCCGCATTTTTCTGTGAATTTTTTCAAGACGTATCTGTATTTTTATGCTATACTGAAAATACGCAGATAACGTCCATATGGTCCCGGGATGGAGCTGTGATAAAATGCCAGCTGTCCCGGGATCTTTTACATTGAAAATACCGGGGCAAAGACTGTTTGACCCCGTTCTTATTGAAATACAAGTTTAAAAGGGGGATCTCCATGAGACAAAAGAAACGAGCGGCGGCGCTTCTTCTAAGTGCCGTCATGGCTTTTTCCGCTGTGAGTCCGGCGCTTCCAGCCTGGGCGGCGGCCTGGCAGAAGAACGCATCCGGCTCTTATATCGGAAGTGATGGTTCCGTGCTTACCGGGATCCTGTCGCGGGGTGTCGATGTTTCCCAGTGGCAGCAAAATATCAACTGGTCTGCAGTCGCCGCTGATGATATCCAGTTCGCGATGATCGGAGCCCGCTACAACAACGCGGTAGACCCATATTTTGAGACAAACGTGCGCGGGGCGGCCGCTGCTGGTCTCCGGGTCGGCGTTTACCTCTACTCCTACGCGACAACAACTGCGATGGCGGAATCCGACACAGATTTTGTCCTGAACCTTATCAAGGACTACCCGATCTCCTATCCTGTCGTCCTCGACGTGGAAGCACAGGAGATGAACAATCTGACTCCGGCGCAGCTTTCTGATATTATCAACGCATTCTGTAAAAAAGTCGAGACAGCCGGATATTATCCGATGGTCTATACCAATGATTACTGGCTCAACAATAAGATCGATATGACGAAGGTCCACTATGATGTCTGGATCGCCCGCTACGACGCAAAACCGTCCTACCAGGGTGCGGCATTCTGGCAGGCATCAAACCAGGGAACCGTAAACGGGATCAGTGGAAATGTGGATATCAACTTTTCTTTTAAGGACCTGAGTGGAAAACTTCCGGCGAACCGCTGGCGCTTGATCGGGGACAAGTGGTACTATTATAAGAATTATGTAAAACAGACGGGCTGGATCAATGACGGACAGAGCTGGTATTACCTGAATCAGGATGGAACCCAGTATAAAGGCTGGCTCCTCTTAAACAACCAGTACTACTATCTTCTCCCGACCACCGGGCAGATGAAGACCGGATGGCTGCAGGCGGAGGACGCATGGTACTATCTGAATTCCGACGGCACGATGGCAAAGGACTGGATCCAGGTCGATGGGAAATATTACTATCTGTTAAACGGCGCGATGGTAACCGGATGGCTGCGGATCGATACGGATTACTATTATCTGCGCGGCGATGGTTCGATGGTAACCGGCTGGCGGAAGATGGACGGAAAATATTATTATTTTGGCAGCAACGGAAAGCTCGTCCGCGGGTGGGCGGATATCGACGGAAAGCGGTATTTCCTCCAACAGGACGGAACGATGCTGACCGGCTGGCAGACGATCGATGGGCTTCTGTACTATTTTGACGCGAGCGGCGCAATGGCGGCCGGATGGACGAAGCTTGACGGTTACTGGTATTACTTCAATAACGAAGGAAAGCTGATGACCGGCTGGATGCAGCTTGACGGGAAGTTCTATTATCTCCACACCGACGGGCGCATGGTCATCGGATGGCAGAGTGACGGAACAAACAAGTATTACATGGATACGGTATCCGGTGTGATGTCGGTTGGCTGGAAGCAGATCGAACAGAGCTGGTATTACTTTAACCAGTCCGGACATATGATCACAGGCTGGCTGAACGACGGCGGAAAGTATTATTATCTGAATCCGGCAGATGGAAAGATGGTTTCCAACGGCTCATTCGTTGTAAACAATGTCAACTATACCTTCAATAAGAGCGGTGTCTGCCTGAGTGAGACGTCTGCGATCGGCGGCGGGTCCGCGGGAAGTGTATACACGCCTGGAACGTCCGGAACGCAGATCAACGGAAGTAATTATACAGGAACTCCGGCGACCGGAAACAGCCAGAATGGAATTACGACCGGAACGCAAGCGGGATCTGCGCCGGGCGGAAATGCAGGAACGACTGCGACTTCTCCTTCTTCGAATCCGATCGGAAATTCGTCAGGAACCGGAATGGCGGCTGGAAATTACCAGACAGGTGGTCCTGGGTACTCATCCGGTTCAACCGGCAGCACTTCCGGAAGCTCGGCTTCCACAACCGCCCCCGGCGGCAGTACAGGTACTTCGACCGTAAGTCCTGGTGGAAATAGCGGAACGAGCAGCAATAACAATTATTATACAAATACCGGCAGTGTGACCGGTCCTGGAAGCGCCGGCGCGAACTACAACTACAGCTCCGGCTCATCCGGCACCAGCACACCGGGAAGTTCCGGTTCTTCGACCTCCGGAAATCTGTCCGAGTATCAGACGGGCGGACCGAAGTAGGGATGAATTTGAACGCAGATAAGCATTCCCCCGCTTCAAGTGCGCGGAGCACTAAGCGGCGGGTGAGGGGGATGCTTATGTCAGTGGGAGTTGAAAGCTCCCACTGACAGATCGCGAAGCGACTGCGTTCATGAGCAAGTAGCGAAGCGGATTGCGAATGTCCGCTTTACTTATTTGGAATTTTTCCGTTTACAAAAAAACACCGCTCCGGCAGGAAATCATACATTCCTCCCAGAGCGGTGTTTTTATGTACTAATTTTCACCATTTTATGTTACAGTGATCACACCTCAAAGATCATATCCCCATAACTCGGGATCGGCCAGTATTCTTTGTCTACGATCATTTCCAGCTGATCTGCCGGGTCACGCAGAGTCTGCATCGCCGGGATGATCTCGTCGTAGCAGAAGTGGGCGCGTTTTTCCATGCTGTCGATGTGCTGATACTCTTCTACGAGATCCTCGAGCTTCGCGCGGGCAACCTTCATGTCGGAGAGAAGGTCGGAAACTTCGATGAGAAGTTCTGTCTGGACGCTGTTGTCAGCTTCCGGGCATGCAGTCTTCACAGCGCTTAAGGACTGTGCGAGAACTGTCGTATAGCGGACAACCGCCGGGATCAGCTGCTTTCCGGCAATGTTGATCATGGATTTCGCCTCGATATTGACGGATTTCGCGTAGGATTCATACTCGATCTCCGCTCTCGCAACAAGCTCTTCCTTCGTGTATACACCGAAATCGCCGAACAGTTTGAACGCTTTCTCGGTCACAAGTGCCGGGATGGAATCCACCATGCACTTTAAGTTCGGGAGTCCGCGGCGCTCTGCCTCTTCCACCCACGCCTCACTGTAGCCGTTGCCGTTGAAGATGATACGGCGGTGCTCAGCGAGAAGTTTCTTGATCATATCATGAACCGCAAGGTCGAAATCCTCTGCCTTTTCAAGTTCATCGGCAGCTTCCTTGAATGCCTCTGCAACGATCGTATTTAACACAACGTTTGCGGAGGAAACGGAGTCGGAGGAACCGACCATACGGAACTCAAACTTGTTTCCGGTGAATGCGAACGGGGATGTACGGTTTCTGTCTGTCGCATCTTTATCGAAATCCGGAAGTGTCGTAACACCGGTCTTTAAGGTACCGCCGATCTTTGAGTGAGTCGCGGAACCTGTAGAAATCAGCTGGTCGATCACATCCTCAAGCTGCTCACCTACGAAGATGGAGATGATCGCTGGCGGTGCCTCCTGAGCGCCGAGACGGTAGTCGTTGCCCGGAACAGCCGCAGACTGGCGGAGCAGATCCGCATGGCGGTCAACTGCTTTCATAATGCAGGCAAGGACAAGCAGGAACTGGATGTTCTCATGCGGAGTCACGCCCGGATCCAGCATGTTGATGCCGGTGTCGGAAGCCAGAGACCAGTTGTTATGTTTACCGGAACCATTGACGCCCTGGAACGGTTTTTCATGGAGCAGACACGCCATTCCGTGACGGCTTGCAACCTTTTTCATTGTTTCCATAACGATCTGGTTGTGATCAACGGCAAGGTTTGCCTTTGTGTAGATCGTTGCGAGTTCATGCTGTGCCGGAGCGACCTCGTTGTGCTGGGTCTTTGCGGTAACGCCCAGCTTCCAGAGCTCTTCATTTAACTCTTTCATATAGGAACCGATCCGCTCGCGGATAACACCGTAATAGTGGTCATCCATCTCCTGTCCCTTCGGCGGCATCGCGCCGAATAAGGTACGTCCGGTGTAGATCAGGTCTTTTCTCTTTAAATATTTGTCGCGGTCGATCAGGAAGTACTCCTGCTCCGGTCCTACGGACGGAGTAACACGCTTTACTTCTGTGTGGCCGAAAAGGTGGAAGATTCTTGTCGCCTCTTTGTCGATGGCCTGCATGGAGCGGAGAAGCGGGGTCTTTTTATCGAGCGCTTCGCCTCTGTAGGAACAGAAGGCGGTTGGGATACAGAGTGTTACGCCGGTTGCATCTTTCTTTAAGAATGCCGCGGAAGTGCAGTCCCAGGCGGTATATCCACGGGCCTCGAAGGTCGCGCGCAGGCCGCCGGACGGGAAAGAAGAACCATCGGTCTCGCCCTTGATCAGCTCTTTTCCAGAGAGATCCATCAGAACTTTTCCCTGGGAATCAAAATTTCCGATAAAGGAATCATGTTTCTCGGCGGTCACGCCGGTCAGCGGCTGGAACCAGTGGGTATAATGGGTCGCACCGTTGTCGACTGCCCAGTCTTTCATCGCATGGGCAACCACGTCAGCGATCGTCGGGTCCAGTTCGCTGCCATCCTCGATGGTCTGCTTTAACTTTTTGTAGACACTCTTCGGGAGACGTTCTTTCATCACGGAGTCGTTGAACACATTCTCTCCGAAGATCGCCTCTACATTGATGTTTTCACTCATAAACTGCTCCTCCTCGTTTCTGTATAAATAGCCAGCCGCCGTATGGGGCATTTTGCTGCGTCACGCGCGTAAAACACACGGCTACAGCTGATCACGGCTGTCGGAAAAATCATACGTTTTATCCTGTATGCAATTACCTGATACTCCGGCTCTTTCCGCAAAAAGACCAGGATCAGACGGATTTGGTTCAAAAATCGTAACGATTCAGCAAGTCTGCGCATCTACTGCACTGATCAGTAGGAAAATACTGGCTTGAAAAAATGTTCTCCCTGCTGCGAGGGAGAACATTTCTTTAACTGCATGATAATGCAAGCTAAACGGATCAGTCAGCTTTGCCGACAGAACCGAATAACTCCATTTTTGTCTTAACGGTCTCTTTAATTGCGTCGAAGCCCGGAGCAAGAAGTTTTCTCGGGTCGAATCCCTTTCCTTCAAGGTCCTTTCCTGCTTCGATGTATTTTCTTGTAGCTGCTGCGAATGCAAGCTGGCACTCGGTGTTTACGTTGATCTTCGCTACGCCGAGGGAGATTGCTTTCTTGATCATATCTTCCGGAATACCGGTACCGCCGTGAAGAACGAGCGGCATATCGCCAACTGCCTCTTTGACAGCTGCGAGTGTCTCAAAGCTTAAACCTTTCCAGTTTGCCGGGTATTTTCCGTGGATATTGCCGATACCTGCTGCGAGCATATCAACGCCGAGGTCAGCGATCATCTTACACTCGTTCGGATCTGCGCACTCGCCCATACCGATCACGCCGTCTTCCTCGCCGCCGATCGCGCCAACCTCTGCCTCAAGGGACATTCCCTTCTCACGGCAGATACGGATCAGTTCTTTTGTCTTTTCAACGTTCTCTTCGATCGGGTAATGAGAACCGTCGAACATGATGGAGGAGAATCCGGCATCAATACACTTTAAGCATCCCTCGTAAGTACCATGGTCTAAGTGAAGAGCAACCGGAACAGTGATCTTCATCTCTTCTAACATTCCGTTTACCATGCCTACTACGGTCTTAAAGCCTGTCATATATTTTCCTGCGCCCTCTGAAACACCCAGGATAACCGGGGATCTCAGCTCTTCTGCCGTCTGCAGGATCGCTTTTGTCCACTCAAGGTTGTTGATGTTGAAATGTCCTACTGCGTACTTGCCGTCTCTTGCTTTCTCAAGCATTTCTTTCGCTGTTACTAACATATAGGCCTCCATTTGAATCGTTATTTTGACAGAACAGCCTGTCCCGCCGGATCTTCCGTCTGTTTCCATTTATATGCGGAGCAGATGCCATCTATTCCCAACAGGTACTGTTGTCATGATAATTTTATTATAACCGATTTACCCTACTTTGAAAAGGTTTGTTTCACAGTTTCTTCCATTTCCTCCGGTTTGCACTGGCGGTTGTGGAGGATTTTTGCATCGCGGATCTCCTCGATGGCCTGCGGGATCTTCACGCCGGAAATGCGCTCCATCTCGTCGATCAGAGCGAACTCGTCGGCATCCTCTTTCTTTCCGAGAACTGCCTCCATAACGCTTCTGGAGAACTTATACGGGCTTGCAGTGGATGCGATGATCGTCTTTGTCGTATCGCCGGTCTTCGCCTTATACTGTTCGTAAACGGCCGCTGCGACACCTGTGTGGGTGTCAATCAGATATCCGGTATCGTCGAATACTTTCTTGATCTCCTTCGCGTTCTCTTCCATATCTGCGTAACCGGCGGAGAAGTCTTTCATGAACTCCTTCATCTCCGGTGTGATCTCGTATTTTCCGTTCTTTGAGAGCTGCTCCATCAGTTCCTTTGTCTTTGCGGCATCTCTTCCGCAGCTTAAGTAGAGCAGGCGCTCTAAGTTGCTGGAAACGAGGATGTCCATGGACGGGGATGTGGTCAGGATAAACTCGCGGTTTTTATCATAGGTTCCTGTCTGGAAGAAATCATACAGGACCTTATTGTCGTTGGACGCGCAGATCAGCTTTCCAAACGGAACGCCCATCTGTTTTGCGAAATATGCTGCCAGAATATTTCCAAAGTTTCCGGTCGGCACAACAACGTTGACCTTCTCATCCTTTGCGATCTCGCCGTTTGCGAGAAGTTTCGCATATGCGTATACATAGTAAACAACCTGCGGAACGAGACGGCCGATATTGATGGAGTTTGCGGAGGAAAGCTGGAATCCCATTGCATCCAATTCTTTCGCGAATTCTTTGTCGCCGAAGATCTTCTTGACGCCAGTCTGGGCATCATCAAAGTTTCCTTCGATCCCGACTACAGATGTGTTTGCACCTTTCTGGGTCAGCATCTGAAGCTCCTGGACGCGGCTGACACCGTTCTTCGGGTAGAATACGATGATCCTTGTTCCCGGTACATCGGCGAAGCCGGCCATCGCTGCTTTTCCTGTATCACCGGAGGTTGCTGTCAGGATCACGATCTCATTTTTCGCATGGTTTTTCTTTGCAGCTGTTGTCATAAGGTACGGCAGGATCGAGAGCGCCATGTCCTTGAATGCGATCGTTTTTCCGTGGAACAGCTCCAGGAAGTACATTCCGTCTGCCTTTGCGAGTGGAGCGATCTCCTCGGTGTCGAATTTCTCATCGTATGCATGGGAAATGCAGTATTTTAATTCTTCTTCCGTATAGTCTGTTAAGAACTGCTTCATTACCGCATAAGCAGTCTCCTGATATGTCATTCCGGCAAGCTCGTCCATCGTCACATCCAGTGTCGGAATGCGCTCCGGAACATAGAGGCCGCCGTCATCTGCAAGTCCTTTTAATACCGCCTGGGATGCTGTCACGCCAGTCTCCCCGCCGCGGGTACTTCCATATAATAATTCCATCGTTTTTCCTTCCTCTCTTTACGCAGATACAGTGGTAAACTTTACGGAAAGTGTAGCATACTTTAATGTCGCTTGCAAGATAAAATCAATGAAAACAGGGATCTCCTCATACACAAATATTCCTCACAAAAGTCTATTTTTTATCTCTGTTTACGAGAAGAAACCCCTCAGAGATGCCGCTCTGAGGGGTTTCATTTTGTGTAAATTTGAACTATGTTCTATTTCTTTCTTAGCCATTATATCATATGCAAATTTTCTTTACAATATACTCCGATATAACTTTCATCCATTTCTTCTATGCCACAGCCGCTTTCTTCTTTTTCATCATCTGCAGTGCCGCGGAGATACCGACAAGAACAATGCCGACAAGGTCAGTCACGGTTCCCGGAATGATCAGGCAGAGACCTCCGACGATGGATAAGAGTCTCTCGATCACATTCAGGTTCGCGAACATGTAGCCTTCAAGACCGGCTGCAACACCGAACAGACCGATCAGGGAGGTAATGATGATCGTCACAACTCCGAGAACACCGGTATCAATGAAGAGCATTGCCGGGTTGAATGCGAAGATATACGGTACGATGAACGCTGCGATCGCAAGACGTGATGCGTTTAACGCGGTCTTCATCGGGTTAGATTTCGCGATCGCGGATCCTGCGTAAGCTGCAAGAGCAACCGGCGGTGTGATATCTGCTACGATACCGAAGTAGAATACGAACATGTTGGCAGCGATCTTGTTGATTCCCATACCGTTTACAAGGATCGGTGCACATGTGGTAGCCATAATGATGTAGTTTGCAGTTGTCGGAACGCCCATACCAAGAACGATACAGGTTAACATAGTAAGGAACAGAGCTACGATCACGCGGTCACCGGCAACACCGACGATTGCGGAGATCAAAAGCTGTCCAAGACCGGTCATTGTTACGACACCGGCGATGATTCCGGCAACGCCGCAGGCAACAGCTACGGAAAGTGTATTCTTACCACCTGCCTCCAACGCGTTGATGAATCTTGTCGGGTTCATTCTTGTTTCTTTATTCGGCATGCTGACAAGGATTGCAAGGGCGGTAGCGATGATCGCTGCACGGGACATCGTGTAGCCCATCATAACCATTGCAACAAGGGCAACCAGCGGAATAAGAAGATAACCCTGACGAAGGAATAACGGTCCGAATTTCGGGAGCTCATCCTTCGGGATACCCTTTAAACCAAGTCTCTTTGCTTCCAGGTGTACTGTGATGAAGATACCTGTGAAATAAAGAAGTGCCGGGAAGATCGCTCTCATCGCGATCTCGCCGTACTGGACGCCTACCATCTCAGCCATTAAGAATGCAGCGGCACCCATGATCGGCGGCATGATCTGTCCGCCGGTGGAGGAAGCTGCCTCAACGGCTCCTGCGAATTCGCCTTCGTAACCGGTCTTTTTCATTAACGGGATCGTTACGGAACCGGTTGTTACGGTATTACCAACAGAGCTTCCGGATACCATACCGCAGAGAGCGGAGGAGATAACGGCTACCTTTGCCGGGCCGCCGGTGGAAGCGCCTGCTAAGGAGTTTGCGAGCTGGATAAAGAACTCGGAAATTCCCGTCGCCTCAAGGAAGGCACCGAACAGGATAAACAGTGCGATGTACGTCGAGCAGACACCGATCGGAGTACCGATGACGCCGCCTGTCGTGTAGAACAGGTTGTATACAACAGATTTTAAAACGACTGCAAATTCTCTGCCCTGTCCGAGTCCGTTGTAGAATGCGTAGCAGATAAAGAATGTCGCTACACAGAGGATCGGGATACCGACAACGCGGCGGCAGGTCTCTGCGAGGATCAGGATACCGATCACGCCGACGATAACCTCCGTCTGGCTGATTCGGGTCGCATGACCGATGATCGTTTTAAAGTTGATAACGAAGTAGAAATAAGCACCCGCTCCGAGTACCATGAGGATAATATCGTAGATTGGGATCGAGTTTTTCTTTGTGCTGCCTTTCTTCATCGGATATATGAGGAACGAAAGGATGATAACAACGCCTACAAAAAGAGAACGGCGCACACGCTCATCCCAGTTTGCAAACAGGTTCATGTAGAGCATTAACAGTGAAAATGCTGCCAGAAGATAGCGGATCACCTGTTTTGGAACGCCTTCCCAGACTCGGGTATTCGATTCACGATCATACTTTTTCATGATGGCTTCGACGTCTTCCGCGGTACCGGTCTCAACATCCGCAACAGGAGATGTGTTGACTTTCATATTGTCTTTCTCTGCCATACAAATCCCTCCTTTTTTCACATTCCGTTCTTCCTCCCTCACACCCCTGAAGAGTTCCGGAATGCTTTCTGCCTTTTGTTCACATTTTCTGTCTCAGAGTCCTTTATGTTCACACGAGAACTCTACTTTACTGTTTCGCCCGCAGAGTTCCCTCAGACTGATTTCTTTTCCATGGATCGTGAGTATATGGTCCGAGACCGTACCCACGATGTACGAAAGATACGGCATCTCCTTATCAAATCCGGAAATGACCATCTCCCCGTTTTCATCATACGTCAGTGTCTGCCCATCCTCGAGCTCCGTCTGGACGCCCGCGCCAAAATTGTTGTAGATGGTGCGGACCACATAGATTTTATGGTCGCGGATCTGGTAGACATCCGTCAGCGGATACTGATTGACCGAGTGGATGAACGTCACTGAGAATTCATCCCCCTCTTTTACCCGGAAGCGGGCAAGCTCTTCATTCGTGTCCCCGTTCCTTAAGACCAGACAGTCCCCGCTTCGAAAGGTATATGCAAGAACGGCGGCAATAATTGCCGTGATTATTGCCGCCGCTGTAAAGAATCTTGCTTTCCTGTTTTTCAAGGTAATTACTTGATCGCTCCAACTTCTTTGAAGTACTTCTCAGCACCCGGATGGAACGGAACAGAAATACCGGAAACTGCATAATCGAGATCAAGCTCTTCGCCCTTTGCATGGGTAGCAGCGATTTCATCTTTGTTCTCGAAGATAGCTTTTGTGATATTGTAAACGGTCTCTTCAGAAAGCTTCGGAGATGCGATCAGAGTAGCTTTGATCGCTACAGTCTGTACATCGTCGTCAACGCCCTTGTAGGAGCCGCCCGGAATACTATAAGTTGTGTAGAACGGATGTGCATCAGCAAGGATCTTTGCATGCTCATCGTCTACAGTAAGAAGGTTGATCGTGTTTGTTGTAGCGAGCTCTACGATCGCTGTTGTCGGAGCACCTGCTGTACAGAAGAAGGCATCGATCTTGCCATCTTTTAATGCATCTGCGGAATCACCGAAACCAAGGTTGTTGACCTGGATATCGTCGAAGGAGATGCCGTAAGCTTCAAGGATCTGACGTGCGTTGAATTCAACACCGGATCCGGCGTCACCAACGGATACTCTCTTGCCTTTTAACTCATCGATGGATTTGATATCACCGGATGTAACGATCTGGCAAACCTCAGCGTAGAGGGCTGCAACTGCTGTAAAGTCTTTTGCTGCACCTTCTTCTGCGAAAAGGTCGGTTCCGTTGTAAGCATAATCCATAACGTCGTTCTGTACCGTTGCGAGATCTGCTTCACCGTCATTTACAAGGTAGATATTTGCTTTTGAAGCACCGGTGGACTGTACATTGATGTTTACACCGATGTCTTTGCTGTTAAGGACATTCGCGATTACGCCGCCGTACGCGTAATATGTACCGGTTGTACCGCCGGTTCCCATTGTCAGCTTCTGAACGTCACCACTCGGAGCTGCGGCTGCGGTTGTCTCTGCTGCGGCTGCTGTTGTATCAGCTGCTGCGGCGGTTGTCTCTGCCGGTTTGCTGCCGGAGCAGGCGGTCAACATCATCGCACAGGACAGTGCAAGGGCAATTGCTGCGGAAAATCTCTTTCTCATATCTTTCTACCTCCTTTTTTCTGTTCCTTTGTTCAGTTTTTAACAAAGGAAGCTTACGAATTTATTATACAACGCGTCTGTAACTTTTGCAACAAATTTTGTTATTTTGGGTAAACGTCTGAAATTTCGACTCTTTTCTTATCTTTATCGCAATCAGCCGTGTTTGTTTCCATAATATAAAGTATTGATGTGCAATTACTTAAAATTATAAAATTGTTGCGATTATTTGTGCATGATTATACTTTCAAATTGTACATATATGCATAGGTTGTGCAATTATTACAATATCTCAAAATTCATGTCGAGCAGAGATCATACTCCTCCCACTAAGATGAATCTGTATTATCCACCATCCAAAAATGCGGAAGTCTTATCTGACTGAGATAAAATATGGCGGCACAGTTTTCTCTTCTGTGCCGCCATACCTATACAGTTCTATTTTCAGTCTGCCTTTCACTTATCTTTATTTCTGCGTTTTCTCCAACAATGTATCCGTGACTCTCTCACTGAACTCCCCTATCCTGTCTTCGATCCCCGGCAGCTTCATCGCCGCTCCGGCGTTGTTCGCCGTCTCCATCATACAGAAGTTGCCCGGGAGATAGAACGTCTTGTTCATGTTTAACGCCGTGACGAGCTGACCGGCGAGGAGATCACTCCCCGAATATCCGGATACGATGATCGCAAACAGCGCCTTATCGTAAAATCTCGTTGTACGGAACAACGCCGTCAACCGGTTGATGAAGGCCGTCATATTGGCCGAAAGCGCATCATTATAGTTTGGACAGAGGAGCAGGATCGCGTCCGCCCACTTGACCGCCGGATAGATTGCTTCCACCATGGCTCCGCCGTAGAAACACTTTCCCTGTTCACCAAAATGCAGACACATCTGATACGGGCATCCCGAGCAGTCCACAAGCGTACCGTTCCGCAGGTTGACCTCCTGGATCTTGATCCGATCATCCAGTTGTTCCTTCACCTTCTGCCAGATCGCCAGCGTATTGGACGTTCTATGGTTGGAAGCGTGGAGCACCAGCAGATGTGCTTCTTTCTTCGGCTCCCACTCTGTCTCCAGGATCTCATGAGCCAGGATCTGCGCACTCTTTTTATAGGCACCGAACCGGTCCGTGTTCATGTTCGCAGCCTGGATCAGATAGTTGTCGAGAGAGGCAGTTCCTTCCACCAGCGGCCGTCCGACAAACGCGCAGCCGGCACGGTTCGCCGCGACCGCCAGCTCCCGCGCCGTCGCTTTCGTGTAAAATTCACTCTCCGCATCGATGATCATGCCGCCGACAGCACCGGAAAGGACCTGTTCACCGCCGCGCAGCCAGGCGAGGACTTCATAGTAACCGCGGTTGATGCCGTTTTTTCCGAGCGGAACTGCGAACAGGAGCCGCCGTCCCCGGTATCTTTCCGGGTCCTGTTCCAGGAGATCCATGTTCTCCACGATCTCTGCATCGATCCCGTCCAGTGCCGCCTCTAAAACCTCATCCAGCCGCGCCCGCTCTTTCTCCGAACCACGTTTTTGCGGGTACAATACAAGTAATCTGTCGTTCTCCATGATGTCTCACTCTCCTATAAAAAAGAAACAATATGCGTTCCCCAGCCTCTACACGATCTTCGCCAGGTTCTCCGCCGCAAATTCGATCCTCTCGTACAGCTTTTCCGGCAGCGCCAGTGCCTCCGTCTCGAGTCCATGATCCGTATAGCGGTTCTTCACGCCCATGTAGACGCCGCCGAGGAAGACGGATCCGCAGTGCCACTGTTTTCTCAACGTCATTAAGATCGAGATCGCGCCGGAAGAGAAGGCCGGTGCGACAAACGGTTTGTAGCCGATGGCGCGCATGTGAAGGTTTGCGGTGACAGTCAGGTTTGTCAGCTCTTTCGAGAGCTCATCGTTGTAATTTTCGATGGAATCCGCAATGACAAGGTCCTGTCCGTGCGGTCCGAAGGAACGCCCCTCTGTCAGGAACTGTTTGAATCTCGGATCGCGTTTTGCATAGTATGCAGCCCGGGCATTCATGACTCCGAGACCGAATCCCTGGATCTGCTCCGGGAGAAGTCCCATCCAGTCATATTCCCCGGCCTCATTCTTATTGCTCTCGAGAAATGCGGTCTTTGCAAGCGGATCCACCGGATCAGATACCGCGCAGAAAAGTCCCTTAAAGTTCTTCTCTCTCGCCATCTTCGCGTAATGGCCGATGATCTTCGAGTTATTCTCAAACTGGTACATGCGGACGTCCTTGACGCCGGAGCCGACCGGCGGGATTCCCTTTGACGCGACAAATACGAACACATCGCAGTCAAAGAGATGTTCCGGGGCCACGATATCCACCTCCGGCATCGCGTCGTAGTCCCACGGATATGCGATCTGGTTCTCCTCAAACTCCCAGCGGGCGGTCACTTTGTCGGAGATATCGCAGATCCCGATCGAGGAGATTACATCTCCGCCGAGAAGGTGAAGTCCTGTCAAAAGCATGCTTCCGACATCGCCGATCGCCAGCACATGGACACGCTTTTTTCCGTCTTTCGGCTCGTATGCCAAGATTTCCTTAAATTTCGGATGGGATGCGTTGACCGCGCGGAGTGTCCCGGTCTTGATCTGGTCCATGACTTCCTGCGGGAGCTCCCCGATCTGTCCGTCAGTTGCGGACGCATCCAATCTGTTTGTATTTAACCAGCTGACATCCTCTTTTTCTGCAAAGAGTTCCGCCGGGTGATCGACAAGAAATGACGCGCGGCGGCTTCCTGGATCTCCGGTAAACAGCCAGGTAAGCTTTGTTCCCGCTGCCGGTTTTTCTGTTTTTTCATACGGCAGATTGCCGTGAACGGACGCGCAGAACGCATCCCCGATCTTATAATATGTAACCATTTTATGATGCCCCTCTCTATTTTACTATCAACAAGTGAAAACACGCTTCGCGAGTTTCATATCTGCAGGCAGAACTCCATTAAGATATCTCTGCCCCGGTCGATGCCGGCGTGTATCTCTGGTTCATAACACCTTCCGTCAACAAGACTTTTTCCTGCAAGTCCGTTTTTACAGTCAGTACAGTCAATACACCGACCTACTGGATCGTTACCATAAACTTTCTCATCCTCTGCAGCATCTCCAGATCATTTTCTAGATAAACCGATGCCGCGAGATTCTCATCGTACTCCATGCAGCTTCCCTTATCCGGGCAGAGCGGCAGGATAACTGCCTCGGAGAGGCGCGACAGCGTCAGGTTCTTCGCGTACTGTTTCCGGTACTCCGCCTCCAGGACCTGTAATAGATCCCTGGAATTCTCGATACAGCAGGCCGAAAACTCCACCAGTGCCTCCCTGCTGCAGCCGGAGAGCTTCGGTGTCGCATACGGCAGGATCATGTTGATGGACGGCTGAAGTCCCGCAACTTTCATTTCCTCCCGGCGCACCGTGTCACCACCGATAAACGGGTACAGCGTCGATTCCACGAACCACTGGCGCACATTCGGCATCGAGTAGATGCTCTCGACCGGCACCTTCAGCTGCTGCATCAGATCCCGTCCGTAGCCGGACAGAACTCCGACAACGACTTTTTTGATCGGAATCCCCGTCTCCCTGAGCTTCGGAACGAGTACCCGGAGACGGTCTGCCTTGTGGACAAGGTCGTCGACCAGGATTACCGGACGGTCGAAGGAACGGATCGTCTCGATCTGACTGTTTAACGGTGAATAATACGGGAACGGCTCGATCGTGTAGCTTTCCAGATCCGGCTCATAGACCTTATCCGTGTGCAGCGTCTTTGTCACCGTATTCGGGACAACTTTTCCTCTGAGGATCTTGCCGAACGGAACGCACATGTTCTTTCCGAGCCGTCTCGGAACGAGCGGTTCTCTCGGCACATCGTTCAGCGACGTAATCCTGTCCACAAGGCGGTGATGCATGACCCCGGAGGATAAGGAAAGGACGAGATTTCCCGGATACAGCTTCGTCATCGCGATCTGCAGTTTCTTATGATTCTTCTCGATTGCCCTGAGGACCGCCGGATTGCTGGCAAACGGTTCCTTGATCGTTGTCTCCAGGTTATGCAGGAACATGAGCGGTTCATGCATGTCGACTAGGTAGATCGTCCTCTTGTCATTTTCGTCTGCCAGGTGCGGACGCACAAAGCCCTGTCTTTCCAGCGCGTACACGACATGCTTCGCCGCCGTTCCGCGCTCTGCCACGAACAGCGCAAAGCTGTAATTCTTCTCCAGCTCTTTCGCAACGACCTCCACCAGGAGCTGCTGTGCGGCATCCCGGATCATCTCGCTGTCCCCGGTATTCTCCTCTCTCGCGTAGATCCCCGTGATCAGGAGGATCTCCCGACTGCTCTTTCCGCGCACCAGATTCGCAAGCTCCATGTCCTTTAAGACTCCGTACAGCTCATCATTCCCGATCTCCCTGTAGCTTGCAAAACCGACCGGCCGCTCGCCTTCCACGGTGTTCCTCAGGATCAGCAGGCTGTCGTTCTCCACCTGGATCCTCGTGAAAATCGCCTGGGCGTCCGGATGTCCGTAGAGGACGGTATTTCCGAGCTCGTCCAGGACCGCATGGTCTCTTCCGGAGGCATTCTCAAAAGCGATCGCTTTCGCTCTCAGGATCGGCTTGAACTCCGGCTCACGCAGGTACATTCCCTTATGGTAAATGTACTCCTGAACAACCGGATCGATCAGGCTGGAAATATCACGGTGGTTATCGATGTTCTCTCGAATCTTTGTGGAGCTGATATCTTCCAGCTCGCGCGGCAGCTCCAGCTGCACGACTTTTCCCCTGATCTCATTGTAGACCTCGGTCGGATGTGCTTCTCCGGCCCGTCGGAATACGATGTGATTGAAGAAATGGATCGAATTTTCTTCCGGCTCTTTCTTATAGGAACTTGCATTGTGGATGACGTCCGATCCGACCACGATGTAGAGTTCCTCATTCGGGAACATTTCCTTCAATCTGCGAAGGTCCGCCGGGTTCGCGATATTGACCGGCGTGTTGTCCGGGAACAGATGCACATAAAATTCATCCGCGATCGACATGTTCACGATCTGGCGGCGAACCAGATGCGGCTGGGTCTTCTTCGACCAGGAAAATTCATCCACCGCGAGAAATACCGTAAATCCGAGTTCACGGATCTTTCTGGCGATCTCCTTGTGGGACAGGGTGAACGGATCGAAGGTCCCCGGGAAGAATGCCACTTTATTTCTCGTCATGGTCTCCACGTCACCGCCGAAGAGCTGGTAGCGGGAGATGAAACGTCCGATGTGGGACAAGGTCGCCGCACGGTAGTAGAGGCTGAGCTCTCCGCCTTTATTCTCATTCAGGAGGAACAGCAGTTTTTTCGCACACAGAGAGAACATCCGGTTCTTATCGCGCTCTGCAAGGATCTGGGAGCCGAAAATATGCTGCCCGATCACAAGAAGCGCCTCCTGGCGGACCTGTTCTCTGTAGTTTGCAAGGCAGCTTAAGATCAGTCCCAGGATCTTCATCCTCCGGTCCTCGGCGATCTCATCCGGCTCCTGGAAGCGGACCGGATATCTGGAATAGCACTCCAGAATGATCCCCAGTGTGTCGAGTGCGACGGACACGATCCGCTCATTTCCGTTCGCGAGCAGGATATGCAGGCGCTCAATAATGTCATCGAGCTGTTCCGGCGGAAGCCACAAGGCAAATTCGCCGAGATATTCCGGAATATACTTCGAGAACTCGTATTCGCCGACTTCCAGGCCTTTTAACAGCTCGACCGCGATCTCGTTCCTCTGGTCCGTCGTCAGAAGGTGGGCCAGGCGCAGGAGTGCACGTCCCGCATCGTGGCGGACTCCGACCTGCTCACTGACCTTGATGAGGTTCGAGAAGTGGGCACAGATATGGAGCAGATGCTCTCGTTTTCCATGGTCCACCTGATCTGCCAGCAACTTGATATTGACGGATTTTAAGATCCACGGGGTCGCCGATTTCAGGTTTTCAAGGAAGATATCGCTAACCACGTCATGTCCGTACAGGACTTCTCTCTGTCTGCTCGTATCAAGGCGCAGATTTGTAAAGATCCGGTACTGCAGGAAGAGGAGTGTGATCGTCTTCGGATCGATCTTTTTCGCCGCATCGCAGGCAAGCCGGTAGCACGCGCTCTCCGGTGTCACCGCCTGCGTCAAAACTTTCAGGACACGGACCGCAGCGATCTGGATCTTCTCATCCTCGTCTTCCATGTGTTCGATCGCGAAACTGATCAGGCTCTCCAGATGTCCATCCTTGCTGCTGAGATCGAGCGGCAGGGAAAAGATGCAGTCTAAAAGGTAGAAGACCGGATCCCCCACGAGGCGGTGTTTTCTGTCAAACCATTTCATAAATACCCCGAACAGCTCCTCCCGGACCTTCTCCGAGCTTCGCTCCATGGCAGACATCATGACAAATTTTAAGGAGTTCTGGATCCGGTGCTTCTGCTGTAATGTCAGGCGATAGTCCGGGCATACGAGCTGCGCCATGTATTCTTCCCAGAGCGTCAGAGCCGTCTTGTCATCCGGATCCGGCATGTTTTTCGGAAGTTCTTTCCGGTATCCGGCGTTGAAGTCCGCGAACATTTTTCCGACCAGGGCCGCCGCCTGCCTGCGGATGTCTCCCTCTCTGTTTAACAGGAGCTCATATAAGAAGCTGATCGTCTGCTCTTTCTGGCGGTGGTTCAGGTGAATCGAATATTCATTGAACATGTTTAAATATGCGCGGACATTCTTCCAGTCTTTCTCGCTCCGCGCCGCCTCGAGAATGTTTCCGAACTGGCGCTCGGTGCCGAGCCGGTGCATGACGTCGATGTTGTGCTCGATCCCCCAGAATACAAACGAGCGCACCACCTGTTTTCCGGACTGCAGGACGATGTCCACCGGCTTTTCTGCCGGGTCCGGATGGCCTGTGAGGTCCACATCCACGCCTTTTGAACGCATGTAGCGCTCAAATTCGTACAGACGGGAATAAACGACACGGTAGCGGTTCCGTTTCTTTTCATCCACGTTGTCGAGCTTGGACAGGATGACGTCGAAGGAATCCTTCAGTGTATAGATCTTCGTGAGTTCTCTTCCGTCCTCGCCGCGCATCTGCTTGACACGGAAGTCCGCATAGATCAGCACCAGGGACTCCACGGAGATGTTGTCAAGCTCCAGATCCCAGGTTGAATGGTTGGCAGCGATATGACCGATCCCTTCCATATGGTAGGCGGTAAACCACTGGTTCGTATAATAATAGTGCAGATACGGAACCCGCTCATTCGGTTTGCACCCGAATTTTCCGAGATCATGGCCGGCCGCCGCGCCGGATGCCAGCGCCAGATCGATCGGAACGCCTGCCGCATAAAGTCCCTGGGCTACCGTCATGGCAACATAGTGGACACCCGCGATATGACCGAGTGTCTCGAAAGGCGTCGCCTCACGGTTTAACCGCATCATCTCGTAGACGTACTGGTCGCGGAACTCACGGATAAAGTGCTCATATTCATCCGCACGCTCAAAATGCGCATATTCTTCTTTTGTTAAAAAGCGGAAATCATCATATGGATCGAACGGCATCACTTTCCGTTCTTCATCAAAGAAATACTGGAGAACATTTAAAAAGTAGAGCGCAGACGGCGCACAGGAAGCCGCGGACGCAGAGAATTCATCATCCGGATACAGGATGTGTGTCACATATTTATAAGTGAAGGAGAGCCAGCCCTCTTCCGGCTCATTTCCGAGCTTTTCCATATCTTCCCGGCAGAATTCCAGGATTTCCGCGCAGGAAAAGCGTCTCGTCACCGGAAAGGCTTTCTCGAAGATCACTTCCCAGCGGTCTTTATCAAACAGCTGCTGCATACTGCGGCGGCTGAGGCCGATCTTTTTTAAAAATTCTTTCTCTGACAGGCGGTTTCCAAGCTCTGTCACAAGATGGCGGATGTGTCTGTTATACATGGAGCTACCTCCGTTTCGTGGGGTTGATGTCTGATTTATGAAAATATGATATAGAAATAGTATAAACACCTCACATTTCATTTTCAAGGAATTTTTGTTCTTCTGTTTTGTAACTTTTTATCACAGATACTTGACTTTCAAAAGTTATGATGTTATTATTTCAGTAACAATTATCATTATTATTGTCTGTTTAAATTTAGAAATGATCCAGAAAGGAGGTTTCCCATGAAAGCATTAAAATTCAGCCGCCAGCGTGAGTCCATCCGGGAATGCCTGAAGAACCGCACTGATCATCCTACCGCCGATGCCGTATATGTGACGATCAGCAAAGACTATCCAAAAATCAGTCTGGGGACTGTGTACCGCAATTTAAATCTTCTGGCGGATATGGGCGAGATCCAGCGTTTTTCCAGCGGGGACGGCTCAGAGCACTTTGACTACAATACTGATCCACATTACCATTTTGTATGCAGGACCTGCGGAGCGATCATTGATATGCCTCTCGAGCTGGTTCATGATACATCGGATCTTCTCTCCGCCCCGTTTCCGGGACGCGTTGACTCCCACACTGTTTTCTTTTACGGCGAATGCGAGGACTGTCTGAAAAAGAAAAGCTAAAAATTCAAAAATTCTATTGACATTCGTTGTCAATTAGAATATAATAACGATAACAGTTACTATTATTTATTTAAAAATAACTGTGATCCATGTTGCATCATTTATGATCAGAGATTTTGATACTCCCTGATCCCAGATAATAAATCTTAAAAAGGAGAAAAATACTATGAAAAAATTTGTATGTTCTGTATGTGGTTATGTATATGAGGGCGAGGCTGCTCCGGAAAAATGTCCGCAGTGCGGCGCTCCGGCTTCCAAGTTCACTGAGCAGTCCGGCGATATGACATGGGCTTCCGAGCACGTAGTTGGTGTTGCAAAGGGCGTAAGCGAAGATATCCTTGAAGATTTAAGAGCAAACTTCAACGGCGAATGTTCTGAGGTTGGTATGTACCTCGCTATGGCAAGAGTTGCTCACAGAGAAGGTTATCCGGAGATCGGTCTTTACTGGGAGAAAGCAGCTTACGAAGAGGCTGAGCACGCTGCTAAATTCGCAGAGCTCCTCGGCGAAGTTGTTACAGACAGCACAAAGAAGAACCTTGAGATGAGAGTTGAGGCTGAGAACGGCGCAACAGCTGGTAAGACAGACCTCGCTAAGAGAGCAAAAGCCGCTGGTCTTGATGCGATCCATGACACTGTTCACGAGATGGCAAGAGACGAGGCAAGACATGGTAAGGCATTTGCTGGTCTCTTAAAGAGATATTTCGGCTAAGTTCTGAATAAAATAGTTAAAATTAAACTGGAGCGGCTTGTTTTTTCAGGCCGCTCCAGTTATAATGAAGTCAGAAAGGTACTCGGATATACGTCCGATGCCCTCAGTATGTTATAGTATAAAAAGAACTAGCATTTTACTTTGGTCGGTTGGATGCTAGTTCTTTTTGTCTCTATGGTTATCGATGTATGACAATGCTGAAAATATAACTAGTAATAATGTTAGGACTTCCATTGTATTCATACGACTTCACCCCCTTTACAATCAGAGGGCACCGGACATCAGAAACGCATCCACGCTTTCCGCTCCATTACAGAATAATTTTACCATATAAGTTAACGGATGTCGATTGAACTATTTGGCCACTTTTACGCCTGTTTTTTCTTTAATTTAACGCATATTTTAAACTGAAGTAACTTGATAAAATGTGTTTTATTCGTTATGATATGTACAAAAGAGTAGCTTTTTACCGCGGGAAGTAGGATGCTAGTTCTTTTTGTCGTTTGGGTGGTCAATATAAAGCAAAAAGCAAGGCAGAACTAAATGAAGTTCTTCCCTGCTTTTTGCTTTATATCTCTAATTATCTGTTATTTCTTTATTTACTCATTTTCTACTAATGCTTTCACTTCCTCTAACGACATCCCCTGCTCTCTCGCGATCTTTGCAAGGTCTTCATATTCCAGCTTTCCACGAACTACACCGTAGCCTTCGGAAACCTTCTCCCGGACCACGCCATACGGGGTCTCGTGTTCTTTCATGGTTCTTGTCAGGGTGTAGCGTTTGCTAATACTCTCACGAATGCCAAGCGTTGTTGTGTGTTTAAAGATCAGGGAAACCATCTTTTCTTTGTCATTGCAGCGGCACATGCAAGTTAAAAGGATTCCCGGGCGGCTCTTCTTCATGCCGATCGGGATCGTGTAGACCTCAAGGGCACCTGCGGCAAAGAGGATCTCCTGAACGAAGCCGAGAGCTTCCGGAGTCATATCATCGAGATTACAGGAGAGCTCTGCCACTTCACTTCCTGTCTCCTCCGTTTCACCAAGGAGAACACGGACACAGTTGGCACGCTCAAAGTCTTTCTTTCCCATACCGTAACCGATCGCCAAGGTCCGCATGACCGGCATTTCCTTAAATTCTGTCACAAAGTGCTTTAACAGTGCCGCTCCGGTCGGGGTGCAGAGCTCTCCTTTGATGACTCCGCTGTAGATCGGAAGTCCCTGTAAAATAAAGGCGGTTGCCGGAGCCGGGACCGGCAGGATCCCGTGCGCACAGCGGACGTTTCCGCTTCCGACATGGATCGGGGATGCGATGACCTTCTGTGGGGCGATCATATGCATTAAGAGGCAGACTCCGGCGATATCCGCGATCGCGTCCGCAGTGCCGACCTCGTGGAAATGGATCTCCTCGACGGTCTTTCCATGGACATGAGACTCCGCCTCGGCGATCAAGTGGTAAACCGCAACAACATCCTTTTTGACCTCATCAGGCAGATTTAAATGTTCAATAATGTGAGAAATCCCAGCCATGCTTGTGTGATGATGGTGTGGGTGGCCGGAATGCTCTTCTGTGTGAGTTTCCTCGTGGGTATGAGTGTGATGGAAGTCGTGCTCATCATGGTGGTTATGATCGGGCTGGTGATCATGGTCGTATGCATGTATGTGAGTATTGTCCGCCATATCAGCGGCCATCTCATGGTGATGGACCTCAGCCTCATGGTGGTGATGGTTCCCCGCTGCTTCGTGGTCGTGGCAATGTTCATGATGGTTATTAGCATGCTCGTGATGCTCTGCATGGTCGTGTACATGCTCCTGCAGATCCACATCCACGCTCTCCTCTTCCTCTCCGTGGATCGTCACCTTCATATGCGTTCCGGTGATCCCGCACTTCACAGCCGGTTCTGCCTCAACAGAGAGTCCCGGCAGCCCCATCGCATTCATTGTCTTTAAAAATCCTGCCTTGTCCGGGCAAATCTCATAGAGGGACGCCATCAGCATGTCACCCGCAGCACCCATTCCGCAGTCAAAATATAATGTTTTCATTCGAAATACCTCCGCTTATCTCCAATATCATCCACGCATATGATTCATCATGCTCGCCAGATACCCAGCTCCGAATCCGTTATCAATATTTACCACACTGACGCCGCTCGCGCAGGAGTTCAGCATGGAAAGCAGTGCGGAAACACCGCCGAAGGACGCCCCATACCCGATACTCGTCGGCACCGCGATCACCGGGCAGTCCGCAAGACCGCCGATCACGCTTGCGAGCGCTCCTTCCATCCCCGCGATCGCGATGATCACTCGGGCATTCATGATCGAATCCATATGGGACATCAGGCGGTGAAGTCCCGCAACTCCCACATCATAGAGGCGCTCCACCTGATTTCCGAGTGCCTCGGCCGTAAGCGCGGCTTCCTCCGCCACCGGGATATCGCTGGTCCCACCGGTCGCCACGACAATCGTGCCGACGCCGTCTTTTTCCGGGAAGTTTCCGCAGATCGCGACCTTCGCATCCTTAAAATACCGGTATCCGCTGCCGTCCGGATAGATTTCCGACAGCAGTTTTTCTGTTTTTATGTTTTTTTCTTCATCCACCCGCGTGATCAGGATCGTCTCCTGTCCGCGTTTCTTCATCGCCTCCACGATCCCGGCGATCTGCTCCGGAGTCTTTCCCGCCCCGTAGATCACTTCCGCCGCGCCCTGGCGCAGTTTCCGGTGTGTGTCCAGCTTTGCAAATCCCAGATCATCATATCCGGCTGCCGTAAACGGCTCCTTTTTCAGTTCCAGGACAGCGTTATCCACAGACAATTCGCCTGCTGCTACCTTTTTCAACATTTCGCGTATATCTTCCACTTTTGTTCTCTCCTTATGTCAAAATCTGCTGCTGCGACGGCATTTACCGGCAGCTGGATGCCCGAAAGGATTATGCTCCGGCATAGTCCCGTACCGCGCGGTCGCTTGCGACAATCTTTCTCTTTCACATGAGTGCGCATCTTAGACGCACAATGCCTTTTTGTTTCACAGGAAGTTCCTCCGGAATTTCCCTATGAAACAAAAAGCCACGAAAAGAGCAGCCAGTCATTCTGACTGACTTTTTTGCTCCCTTCATGGCAACTTTTCATTTTATGAGATGTGCTTTTTTATCGTCACACCGGTTCTTGCCGCATTCGATCATGCATGAAGCAATCCCCTCTCATTTTACTCCCCAACAGTATTCTTAAGAGTCCCGATCCCTTCAATAATGCATTCCACAACATCGCCTGTCTTGAGGAATTTAGGCGGTACGAATCCCATGCCGACTCCTGCCGGCGTTCCTGTCGCGATGATCGTTCCTGCCTTTAATGTCATTCCTTTTGTAAGTTCGCAGATCACTTCTTCAATTCCATGGATAAAAAGTCCCGTGTTGGAATCCTGACGGAGTTCTCCGTTTACTTTTGACTGGAGTTTTAACACCGGCGGAAACGCAGTGGAATCGACCGTCATGATACACGGGCCGAGCGGTGTGAAACCATCCAGGCTCTTTCCGAAGTACCACTGTTTATGTTCCGTCTGCACCTCCCTGGCGCTGACATCGTTCATGATCGTATAGCCGAAGATGTAATCCTTTACCTCCTCCGGCTTTACGTCCTTTGCGTCCTTTTTGATGATGACCGCAAGCTCTGCCTCGTAATCCAGCTGGTTCGTCAGATTTTTATGCGACGGAATGATCCCGTCCGGGTCATTCGTCCGGTTGACGCGCTTGGAGAAATAGATTGCCTTCTCAGGTCTCGCAAACTCCTCTTTCTGGAACCTCGCGGATTCCTCCGCATGATCCATATAATTGATCCCCAGGCAGATGATATCCTGATCCGGCTCCGGGATCGGAGAAACGATCTTAATTTCTTCCACTGGTGCTGCTCCGGTCACATCCCCCGGTGCCTTTTTTGAAATATAATCCAGCATTTCCATCTCCGATGGTCCTGCCTCGCGGATCAGGTCCTTCATGGACCGGTATTCCATTCCCGCTGCCGAAATCGGATAAGCCCAGGTTTCATCCTCGTTGAAAACACCCAAAAATGGTCTTTTGTCTACTTCATATGCCAGCAATTTCATAACTACTCCTTATGGGACGTTATTCTAGTTACCCAAAATCCCGTTATCAGTTATTATAGTACAAATATTCTTGCGAAACAAGGTCAAATTGAAGCGCAATATCTCCCCCTGGATTTTACTGATGCTTTGTATTCCGGATCGGCAAAATCTGCGCTCATAACCGAATCATACGGCATTTTTGTTTCCAAAAATTTGGGGAAAATTTCTGCCATCGCACAGTAACTTGCATTCTTTCCCCATTCCCTTTATAATAAAACTGATACAGGCAGACATCATCACGTCTGCGGACAACAATCTGTAAAACTCATGAAAGGGTGTATCTTATTATGGAAAAGATCACAAGCTTCACTGTCAATCATCTGAAACTGGTTCCGGGTGTTTATGTATCCCGGAGAGATATCGCCGGAGACAATCATGTTACCACCTTCGATATCCGTATGACCCGTCCAAACTACGAACCGGTCATGAATACTGCTGAGATCCATACAATTGAACATCTCGGTGCGACTTTCTTAAGAAACCACCGTGTATACAAAGATAAAGTTCTCTACTTCGGACCGATGGGATGTCGGACCGGCTTCTATCTGCTCCTCGTGGGTGATTACGAATCCGCAGATATCGTGCCGCTCCTCCAGGAAATGTTCCTCTTCATCCGCGATTTTGAGGGAGATGTTCCGGGTGCCGCTGCCCGCGACTGCGGAAACTATCTCGATATGAACCTTCCGATGGCAAAATATCTTGCCGGAAAGTTCTACGATGAAGTTCTGGAGAATATCCGGGAAGAACAGCTGGTTTATCCGGAATAAGCAGAATCCCTGCCACTGAAATGATACCGCAAAACAGAAGTTCTTAAGCTTCCGGCGGTTCTCATCTCATGGCAGGGATTTTTTATATCCAGGAACGCAGTGCACAATTTTCAGTTTATTTACTTTTACAGCTCTTTTCCATTTTCTGGTGTACTTTTCTCTTCCTTTTCACAGGACTTTTCGACCAGATCTGTCTTCTCATTCTTCTCTTTTTTGCTCCCGCTCTTTCCTTTTTTCGTCTCCTTCCCCGCATCCGGATCCTCAAAGCTTTCGAGGATCATGATCCCGCGCGGCGGCACTGCCAGCATCATCTGGTTTTTCAGGACTTCTCCGGTTCCATCAGACGGCAGATCTTCCACATCCGGATCCGCCGTGCTGCAGATCACATGCCACTTCGCGCCTTTCGGCAGATGGGGAAGCCCGAACATATGCGGTTCCCAGTGCATGTTGTAGAGGACATAAAAGTTCGCGTCATCCGTCCCGTCCGGTTTCTTTGCGTAAGCGCCCCAGTACAGGATCCCGAACTGCCGCCGGAAATTTTCAAATTCCGGTTTCCAGGCGTTTTCGCCGTGGTAGGAGACATCCGGACGGCCGCAGGACTTGTAGTCCATGATCCGTGGTTCCCGGTCCATGTGGAACATCTTGTGGGATTTCCGGAAGGCGATCAGGCGTTTCACAAACTCCACCTGGTCCATATGCGTCTCCAGGAGCTTCCAGTTTAACCATGAGACCGCATTATCCTGACAGTAGGCGTTGTTGTTGCCGTCCTGACTGTTTCCAAACTCATCGCCAGCCATCAAAAGCGGTACTCCCTGGCTCAAAAACAGGAGCAGATATGCGTTTTTGATCAGCTGTTTTCTGAGCTCCACGATCTTTTTCTTTCTCGTCGGTCCCTCCGCTCCGCAGTTCCAGGAATAATTGTAATCGCTTCCGTCCCGGTTCTCCTCACCGTTTTTCTCATTGTGCTTCCGGTCGTAGGAGACCGCATCCATCAGTGTGAAGCCGTTCGTGTTCGCCATGTAGTTGACAACCGCATACTCCGCCGGATTCCTGCGGTTCCGGAATTCGAACGCCTGGAGCATTCCTTCATCACCTTTTAAGAAACGGCGCATATCCTCCATAAACTGCATGTTGTACTCGGCAAGATTCTTTTCCGCAACGGAAACCGGACCGTCTCCCGGCGTGATATAGCCCTTTTTCGGGCGGCGATCCATCACCTCGTTCCAGTTTTCCGCAAAAAGCTTCGTCCTCTTTAAGAACGGGTCCTCCGCCGCCAGCAAAAGATTCGGGAATCCCAACAGATGAAAGCCGTCCACATGATACTCCTCTACCCAGTAGCGAAGGACCGATACGATCTCCCCCGGAAGTTCTTTTCCGGTAAAATACAGTTCCGGAATACATTCGATCCCGGCCCTGTGCAGCTCTTTTACCAGCGTTTTAAACTCGCTCTCCGCCGACATCTCCCCGTGAGACGCATATGCCGACTTCACCGCATAGAGATATGACGGTCCATATCCCCAGTAATTGATATATCCCGTCGGTTCCGGTTTCGCATCATGAAATCCATTTCCGGATGACGACATCATGACCTCGTCAAACTCCGTCACCGGCATCAGCTCCACCGCCGTGATCCCGAGGTCTTTCAGATATGGGATCTTCTCCACGATGCCTGCATACGTTCCGCGGGCAGAAACATTCGAGGACGCATGCGCTGTAAATCCACGGACATGAAGTTTGTAGAGGATCGTATCGGCATACGGGATTTCCGGATTTGCATCATCTTCCCAGTCAAACGCTTCCGACAATACCCGGCACTGCACCGGCTTTCCGGCACGTTTCCGGTCCGCCCATTTTTCACGCCCGGTAAGGATCCGCGCATAGGGATCTGCCACAATTTTTCCATCAATCATGAAATTATATTCAAATGATGCAAGATCAGCCCGATCCAGTTCCAGTGACCAGACATCTCCCATCCGGTGTTTCGGATCAAACGGGATCTTCTCACATGGCTTCTTCTCGCCCGGCCGGTATAAGAGCAGGAAAACCTCCTCCCCGTGTCCCTGTACCAGGATATGAGCGCTTTTTTCTTCCTGCGTGACACCAAGTGGATACAGGATTCTGTTACTGTTTCGATATTCTGCCATTTTAAATCCCCCGTTTTCCCCGACATGAGTATTATTTATTCTTCTGCGCCTCGATCTGCTCTGCCAGGTCGTTCAGATATACCCAGCGGTCCATCTTCTCCTCGAGCGCAGCTTCCTTCTCTTCCTTTTCCTTCATCAGCTCATTGAGCTTCGTAAAGTTCGTTGCGGACGCCTCGATCTCCTTTTCCAGGTTCTCAACCGCCTCTTCCAGCTTCGCGATATCGTCCTCGATCGTATCCCACTCCCGCTGCTCTTTGTAGCTGAATTTCAGCTTCTTTTCCCTCGGTTTCACGTTTGTCCGCGGCGCATTTCCTTCCGGATCGCCCTCTGCGGCTGTCCCGTTCCCCTTATCCGCAGACTTCTTCGCAGATGCCGGATTCTCCGCCGCGCTCTCCGCAAGCTTCGCCTCCCGCTCCGCCTTCGCTGCCTGATAATCCGTGAATCCGCCTTCGTACTGCTGGAGTTTTCCGTCTCCTTCAAACGCAAAAATCCTTCCGACCACGCGGTCCAGGAAATACCGGTCATGGGAAACCGTGATCACGATTCCCTGGAAGCTGTCAAGATAATCCTCTAAGATCATCAGAGTGCGGATATCAAGGTCATTCGTCGGCTCGTCCAGGATCAGGACATTCGGTGCACTCATCAGGATCTTTAAGAGATACAGCCGTCTTCTCTCGCCGCCGGACAGTTTTTCGATCACCGTGTACTGGACAGACGGCGGGAACAGGAACCGTTCCAGCATCTGGGATGCGCTGATGCTGCCGTCCTTCGTCTTTACATACTCTGCGACATTCTTGATGTAGTCGATGACCTTGAGACTCGTGTCCATGTCCTCGTTTTCCTGGGAGAAATAGCCGAGTTTTACGGTCTGCCCGATCTCGATCGTACCGGAATCCGGTTTTACCCAGCCCGCGATCATCTTCATCAGCGTCGATTTTCCGCTTCCGTTCGGTCCGATGTAACCGATCCGGTCATCTTTTAAGAAAAAGTAGGTGTAATCTTTGATCAGGACCTTGTCCCCGTATGATTTACAGAGATCCGTGATCTCGATCGTCGTCCTCCCAAGGCGGCTGGAGATCGACTCCATCTCGACTTTTCCGTCCTCCACCGGTCCCTTTTTGTCCCGCAGTGCCTCGAAGCGCTGGATCCTGCCTTTCTGCTTTGTGGAACGTGCTCTCGCACCTCTCTGCATCCAGGCAAGCTCGGTCCGCAGGATCGACTGGCGCTTGCGCTCGGACGCCTTTTCCATGTCCATGCGCTCCGCTTTCAGTTCCAGGAATCCCTCATAGTTTGCCTGATAGCTGTAGAGTTTTCCGTTATCGAGCTCCACGATCCGGTTTGTCACGCTGTCAAGAAAATACCGGTCATGGGTGATCATCAGGAGCGCGCCCTTAAATTTCTTTAAATAATCTTCCAGCCAGTCCGCCATCTCACTGTCAAGATGGTTCGTCGGCTCGTCCAGGATCAGAAGCTCCGCTGTCGATAAAAGCACCGATGCCAATGCCGCGCGCTTCTTCTGTCCGCCGGACAAATGTTCCACTTTCTCGTTAAAATCCGGGATCCCGAGGCGGTTCAGCATGGATTTCGCCTGGCTCTCAAGGTCCCAGACGTGCTCATGTCCCTCATTTTCCCTTAAAACACTCTCTAACACCGTCTCTCCCGGGTGGAATACCGGGTTCTGCGGAAGATAGCGGATGTCCAGATTTCTTCCCCGGACGATCCGGCCGGAGTCCGGCTCCTCAAGTCCCGCCACCATCTTTAATAAGGTGGATTTTCCTGTTCCGTTGATCCCGATCAGACCGATCTTATCGCCTTCGTTGATGGAAAAATCGGTATCGTCAAAGAGTAATCGTTCTGTATATGATTTCGTCAGATGTTCTGCCGTTACTAAGTTCATGTTATGTCAACCTGCCATTGTTTTATTTCGATCTATCGTCGTTGATTTTCCGACGTTCAGCATTCCACTATTTATCAGTCGATATCCAGCTCCACCGGACAGTGATCGCTTCCCATGATCTCCGTATGGATCTTTGCGCCCACCAGCCTGTCCTTTAAGCTCTCGGAAACGCAGAAATAGTCGATCCGCCATCCCGCGTTCTTTGCTCTCGCTGAGAACCGGTAAGACCACCAGGAGTAGATCCCTTCCTGATCCGGGTAAAAATACCGGAAAGTATCGATAAATCCAGCGCCCAGGAGCTCCGTGAATTTCGCGCGTTCCTCATCGGAGAATCCCGCATTTTTCCGGTTCGTCTTCGGATTCTTCAGGTCGATCTCGTTGTGGGCTACATTGAGATCGCCGCAGAAGATCACCGGCTTCTTTTTCTCCAGCTCTTTCAGGTACGTCCGGAACGCGTCCTCCCACTGCATCCGGTAATCCAGACGTTTCAGCCCGTCCTGGGAGTTCGGCGTGTAGCAGGTGATCACGTAATATTCCGGAAATTCTGCCGTGATCACGCGGCCTTCATGGTCATGTTCCTCGATCCCGAGTCCGTAAGTCACTGCGACCGGCTCTTCCTTCGTAAACATCGCCGTTCCGGAATATCCTTTTTTCTCCGCATAATTCCAGTACTGGTGATATCCAGGAAGATCCAGATCTACCTGGCCTTCCTGCAGCTTGCTCTCCTGGATGCAGAAGATATCTGCGTCCGTCTCCTTTAAATATTCTAAAAATCCCTTTCCCAGGCAGGCACGAAGGCCGTTTACGTTCCAGGAAATCATTTTTTTCATAGATTCGTTCTCCATTTCTATCGCACTCTTGCATGGACCGTTCTGAATTGTATCCTGCAGACATGAAAAATTACAGATATTCTGCGATCCGCATATAAGTTAAGTATATCATCATTCCATATGATTTACCATCATAAAATACTCCGGACTGCAGCCGGTGAATAACGCAAGCAGTAACGATCTCTCCCCATCCACATGATGGCCGGCTAAAAAAGAAACAAGGTCCCCGCTGCAGCATCATGCGCCGCAGGAGAACCTTGCCTGTTTTTCTTTTGATTTTTAACCGACCACACTCTTATCGATGACTTTCCAGTAAAGCGCCTTTTTCTCGACAAATTCCGAGATCAGATACAGCGCCAGACCGATCACGCTTAAGAGGATGACTGCATTTAAGATCATCTTGATATCATATGTCTCGCTTCCCAGTGTCAGCAGATATCCGAGTCCCGCTTTGGCTCCGATCATCTCGCCGATAACAGCACCTGTCATCGCCTGTGTCAGGGCAAGCTTGATACCGGACAGCATCATTTCGATGGAATACGGAACCTCGATCTTACAGAATGTCTGCCATTTGCTGGCTTTGAGCACCTTCATCAGATTGTATACATTGTCTTCAATGGAACGGATCGCGGACACCTCGTTGATCATGATCGGGAATGATACGACCAGGATAACAAGGGCTGCCTTTGATTCGATGCCGAGTCCCATCCACAGGATAAATAACGGTGCGAGGGAAATCTTCGGCGCTGTCTGGATAATGATAACAAACGGCATGATCAGGCGTTCAATAAACCGGATCTTCGCCATAATATACCCGAGGATCAGTCCGATCACAATACCGATCACGGTTCCCATAAGGATCTCTTCCATCGTGACACGGATATGTTTCATGATATCGCCGCTGACGAACAGCTTTACCATTGAATCTGCCAGTTCTGCCGGGCCGGGAAGCAGATAATTCGGTACATGAAAGAGCCGGATATACAGTTCCCACACGATCAGAAACAACGGCAGAAACAATGCCGGAAGAATGATTTTTCTGTATTTTCTGTAAAACATCTCTCACCTCATAACTCTTCCAGCCCGGAGCTGGGAAATCTTTGTTCTCTTTTATTTTGCCGGTGTATAAAGAAGCTCTGCTGCATCGAAGGTCTCATCGATGTTGCCGATCTCTTTGGATTTATTGATGAGTGCCTGCCACTTCTCCGGATCAGATGCGCCGATTCCGTTCTCTGCTGTGTAGTCGCTCTGCCATAATGTCTTTACGAATACATCATTTAAGATCTGGACAACAACATCTCTCTTTTCTGCGAATGTCGGTGCATATTTCTCGATGGACATATCAACTGCCTCTTCTACATGGCCGTCGATGATGTATTCGATCGCTTTGTTTAATGCGCGGCAGAAGCCATCAACTGTTTCCGGATCTTTCTCAACAAGTGCGTCGCCTGCAACTAATACGTTTCCGAAGGACGGAAGGAACTGGTCACATGTGATCTCGCTTGCAGCGAAACCGGAGTTGTTTAACTCGATCGTTCTGAGTTTGGAGAATACGATCGCATCGACCTGACCCTCAGTGAGAGCTGTCAGGATCGCACCTGTACCAACAATCTCAACCTGAACATCGTCGATGGTAAGTCCTGCGGACTCCAGAGCTGCCTGAAGCTGGAAATAGTTTGCGCTTCCAAGGCTTGTTACCGCTACTTTTTTGCCCTTTAAGTCAGCCGGTGTGCTGATTCCGGAATCACTTCCGAAAATGATCGCTCCAAGACCTTCCTGGTATGTTGTGTGAACAACCTTTACCGGGATTCCCTGTGCTTTTGCAGCTACAACTGCATCTGCATTCGGGAAACCGAACTCAACATTTCCTGCTGCGACATTCTTTACGATATCAGCAGCTGCTGCATAATAAAACTCTACATTCAGACCTTCTTCTGCGAAGTATCCGTTTTCCTGTGCAAGATATAACGGTGCGTAATACGGAACAGCGGAACCGTCGATCTGGATGGAAACAGTCTTTAAGTCTCCTGCATCCTTTGCCTCGGCTGCTGTTGTTTCGTCTGCTTTGCTCTCTTCCGCAGCAGTTGTCTCTGCTGCTGTTGTTGCGGCTGCCTCACTCGCTTTGTTTGCGCTGTCAGAGCTGCATCCTGCAAGCATGGACACTGCCATGGCTGCTGTCAGTACGGTTGCAAGAATTTTCTTTCTCATAGTACTCTCCTTCTCCTTTTCATAATGGATTGATACATTTGCTCCCGCCGGGTGATATTCCCGGCATTTATAATTTTCCCTGCCGTCTCCGGCCGGGTCATTATCATAGATCCGTTATCCGCAGTATCTTTTTCCGCTATTTTCTGTGAAGATATTCCTTATATAATTTTTCTCCTGCTGCCAGTGCCGTTCTGCACATTTCCTTCTGCGCAGGTTCAAAATCCACCAGCCACTGGTCCGTGATCCGGTTGCAGTGTACCGCGCAGATACTTCCCGAGAAAACATTGTTCAATGACGCCAGCGTGAAGATCGTCTCCGCTTCCATCTCCATGTTCAGGATGTTCCATTTTTTATACTGTTCCAGGACCGCATTTTCATCATATCCCGTTTCAAACGGCATCTGACGTCCCTGACCATGGTAGAAAGAGCCGACCGACATGCAGACTCCCATGGAATATGGCTGTTCTCTCTCTTCACACGCACGTTTCAGACAGTCCAGGACCTCGAACGATGCCAGCGCCGGGTATTCCGATGGTGCGTAAAAGCACGATGAACCGCCTCTCCGGACAGCACCTGTGTTTAATACCATAGCGCCGCACGGCACCTCTTCCTTCAGGACACCTGTTCCGCCGATCCGGATCAATGCTTTTGCTCCGAGCGCGATCAGCTGGATCACAGCGATCTCTGTTGACGGTGCGCCGATCCCTGTGGAACACACTGTAATTTTAATGCCATTGTAATATCCTGTCCCAACCACGTATTCCCGGTAATTGCTGACGATCCTGTAATCTTCCAGCAGATCCTCAAACATCGAGACGCGCGCCGGATCCCCCGGAAGCAGCACGATCTCTCCAATATCATCTGCCGTACACTGGATATGCGGCATTTTTCCATTCATCGTCGGTGATGAAGCCGATGTAAAATTCACACAAATCTCCTCCAAAAACTTTCTTCCTTTGTCTTTTTCCGAACAGGCGCAGTCCTTATCAGTTCTTTGACTCATGCCAGTACAGGAATTTATCTTCCAGCACGCTGATCACCTGGTATGTTGCGATTCCCAGGATGATCGTTACGATGATGCCTGCGAGCAGCATCGGTGTGTCATATGTCGATGATGCATATGTTAAAATGTAGCCAAGGCCCTGTTTTCCCGACATCCATTCTGCAACGATCGCTCCGATGACTGCCTGGACGATCCCCACTTTCATGCTCGCAAAAAGTGCCGGAAGTGAATACTGCATCTCAACCTGTGAAAAGATCTGCCATTTTGATGCCTTTAAGATCTTCATCAGGTTTCTGACATCCGGCGGGATCGATTCCAATCCCAGCATCATGCCTGACAATACCGGAAACAGTACCATGGAAATGATCAGGACAACTTTTGATACAAGTCCGATCCCGAACCAGATAACGAACAGCGGAACAAGAGCGATCTTCGGCGCTGTCTGCAGAAAGATCAGATACGGCATCAGCATCGTTTTCAACGCATCGACCTTGATAAATATATATCCAAGTACGATCCCGAGAAACGCTCCGATCACAAACCCGAGAATGACCTCATATGTTGTCGTCCAGAGATGGGGATAAACCGTTCCCTTTACAAACATTTTTTCCAGACTGTTCCATACTTTCGGCGGCGATGGCAGAATGTACGCCGGTACATGTTTCACTGCAACGTAGATCCACCAGATCGCAATAAAGACACCGACGGAAAGTGCATACTCCCCGATCGTTCTTAAGACACCCTGAAGTTTTCCATTTTTCTTCATCCGATGATCCCCCTCAGGTACTTATTGTATTCTGTAAATTTCGGATCATTTCTTGTCGCTTCTCCCCTCGGGCGCGGCAGATCGATCTCGACCATCTCCTTTACGCGTCCCGGTCTCGCCGACATGACGAGCACCCGGTCTGACAGGAACGTCGCCTCCTCGATGCTGTGTGTGACAAAGATGACCGTCTTTTTCGTCTTCTGCCAGATCTTCAGCAGCTCCTCATTTAAATGGTCCCGCGTCAGGGCATCCAGCGCACCGAACGGCTCATCCATCAGGAGCAGCGGCGCATCGTAGGAAAGCGCACGGACGATGGAAACCCTCTGTTTCATACCGCCGGAAAGTTCTCGCGGGAGCGCTGTCTTGAACTCGGAAAGTCCTGCAAGTTCTAAGAGTTCATCGAGCTTTTTCTCATTCTCTTCCGTCTGTTTTTTCTGGATCACAAGCGGGAATTCCGCATTCTGTCTTACATTCTTCCACGGAAGCAAGACAGAATCCTGGAAAACAAAGCCCATCTGCTGGTCTGCGCCGTCACGGTACTCGATCGTGCCGGATGTCGGTTTGTCGAGGTTTCCGATGATCCGTAAAAGTGTTGATTTTCCGCATCCGGACGGACCGATGATCGAGATAAACTCACCCGGCCGGATCTGAAGATTGATATCCTTCAACGCTACTGTATCCTCTTTTAAGAGGTTGCTGTATACCTTGTTTAAGCCTTTTAACTCTACGCTGTACTCACTCATAACGTTCCTCCTTTTTCTTTACCGGATTGCCTCAGAAATTTCTTCCGCACATGCCTTTAACAGGCGGATCCGTTCCTGCATCTCTTCTTCATTTCCGTCTTTCAGCGAAGTAAATGCCAGTGCTGCCGCCGGCTCCCCGTTGATATCAAAGATCGGGCACGCCACACCCTGGATACCAAGCTGCAGTTCTTCATCGATCACGGAATATCCCTGGGCGCGGATGCGGTCAAGCTCTGCATTTAACTCCTGCAGCTCTGTTTTTGTATTCGGCGTAGTCTTTGTTCTCGTCTCTTTTTCCAGGATCTCAAGCGCCTGTTTCCTGTCCATATACGCCATAAACACACGGCCGGCAGAGGTAGAATAAAACGGGATCACATGACCGATCTTCATCATGTACATATTGGAATCGCCGCGTTCACTGCATGCAATGTTCATGGCGACGCCGTGCTCCATGATACAGAGGACTACATTCCTGTCAATTTTTTCTGCAAGTTTCTGCATCGATGTCTGTGCTGTCTGTGTGAGTGCACTTCCCTTTACAACACCTGCCGCAATACCGCAGATTTTATATCCCAGACGATATTTTTTTGTCTGTGCATCCTGAACAACAAGGTGATTTCCTTTCAGACTTGTGAGTATCCGATGGGTAGAACTTGCCGGGATATTCAGCTGTTCTGCAAGTTCCGTAACGGACAAGCCATCCATGTTCCGGCTCAGGACCTCCAGCGCACTCAGTGCGCGATCAACTAACTGCATAATTGCCTCCACTTGTTGTCGCAGCAGCAGCTAGTAAAGCGGACATTCGCAATCCGCTTCGCTACTTGCTCATGAACGCAGTCGCTTCGCGATCTGTCAGTGGGAGCTTTCAACTCCCACTGACATAAGCATCCCACTCACCCACCGCTTAGTGCTCCGCGCACTTGAAGCGGGGGAATGCTTATCTGCGTTCAAACAGCTGCCGTATAGCATCGCTCGTCATTTGTTTTGTTTATTCCGTGCAGCGGAATGGTATTCCGTAAACTGAAATTAGTTTTATCTATTTTAACATTTTCCGCACTTCAATGCAATGTCAAGTGACTTTTCCTCCCATCTTTGGCATACACTACAATTTCATGGGACAATTTTTGTATATTTTTGACGATTTTCATTCCGCTTAATGGAATATATATTTTTTAGTACAGAAAAAGCGACAGAATTCCCGGAGTTTTTTCGTTCATTCTGTCGCTTTCCTGTATCTTATTCCTTTTATTTCAGGAATCTTGCCTCCCAGGCATATTCCTGCATCTTTTCGATCTCCTCGTCGCTGAATCCGAGCTGTTCCTTTAAGACTTCCTTCTCTTTCTGAAGTGTCGTTCTGGAACATGTCCGGTTATCAGAGTTTACTGTCACATGGACTCCCTCATCGAGAAGCTTGTGGATCGGATGCATCTCGATCGCCGGGACAACTTTTGTGTGGTAATTGCTCGTCACACATACCTCAAGTGTCACATTCTCGTCGATCAGTCTCCGGATCAGTTCCGGATCATTGATCGCCGCAACTCCATGTCCGATGCGCTTTGTCCCGAAGGAAAGCGCTGTCTTCATGCTATCCGGTCCGGCAGCCTCTCCTGCATGGATCGTCATCGGGATTCCGTATTCACGGACTTTCGCAAAGACCGGTGCAAAGTTTTCCGTCGGGAACAGACCTTCCGCGCCGGCAATGTCAACCGCGCACACGACCGGTCCAAGATACTTTTTCGCTGTCTCCACCGTCTGCATGTTCAACGCTTCATTGTCTGCTCCGCGCATGCAGCAGAGGATCAGTCCGACACGGATCTCCGGATAGGCCTTCATGCCGCGCTCCGCACCGCGGATCGCTGCCTCGACAACTTCATCCTGCGTCAGACCGCCATTTACGGAAAGCTGCGGTGCAAAGCGGATCTCCGCATAATCCACACCTTCCTTTGCAAGATCTTCCACAAGCTCATAAGTCACACGCTCGATCGCGTCTGCTCTCTGAAGGACAAGAAGCGGAAGATCAAAGCGCTCCAGATATTCCTCCAGTGTCCTGCAGTCTTCCGGCACTTCCATTTTATACTTTACTTCTTCCGCGCTCTCCGCAGGAAGCCTGATCCCCTGTTCTTTCGCAAGCTCCCAGACTGTCTCCGGGCTGAGTGAGCCGTCCAGATGTAAGTGAAGTTCTGTTACATGACCCATAGATTCATTCTCCTTTCTGTCTTCTAAAAACAGCTCCCGTTCCCAGGAGCTGTTTCCTCTCCGGCCGGGATCACTTCCCAGCCGCAGCTTTCATCTGTTTCTTTTTCTTGTTATGTTCTACCATCGCGCAGTAGATCGTGTAGGCAATGATGATGATGAGATAAGGCATCATCTGGATAAACTGAAGCGGAATGGAAGAATTCTGCAGATAGTTCGCAAGGCTCTGGCAGAATCCGAACAGCAGGGATGCAAGCATTCCGATCACTGCATTTCCCGCCGCGATCGCCTGCGTCGCCAGTGCGATATAACCGCGTCCGGCAGTCATTCCGGATGAGAAAAGTCCTACATATCCCATGGACAGGAAAGCGCCCGCCATACCTGTCAGGATCCCGCTCAGGCAGAGTGCGATATATTTGATCCGCTTTACCGGAATGCCGACTGATTCCGCCGCATCCGGAGATTCCCCGACCGCACGGATATGCATACCGAGTCTCGTGTACTTAAACATATACCATACAACTGCCACTAAAACAAGTGCTGTGTATGTCAGGACATGATGTCCGGAAAGGACAGCACCGATCACCGGGATGTCTTTTACGACCGGGATTGTTAAACTCGGAAGTTTTAAAGATTCCAGGGATGTGGATGCGCCTTTTTCCCCCGTGATCAGATAGAGGACGAAGATCGTTCCTCCTGATGCAAACGTGTTTAATGCAATACCGGAAATGACCGCATTGGAGTTTAATTTCAGGATAAAGTAGGCGAGAATGTTGCTGACAACAAATCCTGCAAATACCGCCCCCAGGAATCCGATCCATGCGCTGTGGGAAAAGGCGCTGACGACAACGCCGACAAACGCGGAGATCAGCATCGTTCCTTCCAGTGCGATATTGCTTGTCCCCGATCTGGACGAGATCATCGCGCCAAGTGTTGTTAAGAGCACCGGCGTCGCGCTTCGGAACATCGCGAAGTAGAACTCCGGGAGACTTAATGTTTTTAAAATTTCCTGTAAAAGATTCATCTGTTACGCCTCCCCTTTCAGTGCTTTTTTCGCTTCTTCGCGCTGTTTCCATCCCGCCATGAACCGCTCTGCCGTTACAAACAGGATCAGAACGGCCTGGATGATCGAAACGAGCTCATTCTGTACATCAGAGCGGCGTGACATGAGGTCCGCACCGACACGGATGTATGCCAGGAAAAACGCGGCAAACGGGACCATTTTCGGATTGTTGCCGGACAGGATCGCGATGATGACACCGTCCCATGCGTAGGACGGGGAATCCTGCCAGTTGAAACGCTGGTACATTCCCATCTGCTCCACGGCACCGCCGAGACCGGCAACGGCACCTGCAATGATCTGGGTCATGATGATGACACGGCTTGTCCTGATCCCGGAATATTTTGCGAATTCCGGATTGCTTCCGGAGATGCGCACTTCATATCCGAATTTCGTCTTGTATACAAGAATGTATAAGGCGATCACGGCCGCGATCGCGATCAGGTATCCAACATGGAAATTTGTCCCCGGGATCAGCTTTCCGAGTGCTGCCGTCGCCTGATATTTCTTTGATGCAAAGGTTCCCGCCTCGCGGTCTGCCAGGAATTTTGTCACATTGTAAATCCCGAGATAGAAGAATACATAGTTGAACATCAGGGAAGTTACAAGTTCATTTGTGTGGAAATACACTTTCAAAAGAGCCGGGATGCTGCCGATCACTCCACCGACTGCCGCTGCCGCGATCATGATGACGATCGGGTGGACTGCAAACGGAAGAGATGTTTTGATGGCAAGCGCCGCGGTCACGACCGCGCCTGTATACAGACATGCATCCGCGATCATCGAGAAGTTTCCGGACTTAAAGACAAGTCCCAGCGCAAGTCCTGTAAAGATCAGCGGCACACTGCTCGCAAATACTTCAAAAAAGTGACGTTTCGACTGCAGCGGTCCCAAAAACAGGTTGTAGATCGCTGTCACCGGTTCCTCACTGACTGCGAAGATGACTGCCACAGACAGGGCAATGGCGATCCCGAATGCACAGAGCAGTCTTACGATGGTAAATTTCTTATTCACAGCAGGCACCTCCGATCTGCTCTTTGGAATCTTCTTTTACACCGAGCATGTAAAGACCAAGCTCGTTCTCCGATGTCTTCTTCACATCCGCGATATGTCCGACGATCCGGCCTTCATGCATGACGAGGATCGTGTCGCTCAGGGAAAGGATCTCGCTCAGATCCGCGGAGACGAGCAGGATCGCTTTCTTTCTGCTTCTCATGTCAACGATCTTTTTCCGGATGAACTCGATCGCACCGACATCGATTCCGCGCGTCGGCTGGTTCATGATCAGGAGATCCGGTTCATAGTCAAACTCACGGCCAACAACGACCTTCTGGACATTACCACCGGAAAGTTCCGCGATGGACTGTTTGGAATTATCGTATTTTACGAGGAATTCCTTTAAGATCCTGTTTGTAAACTCGCTGATCTTTTTGCTGTCGAGAAGTCCGTGTGTTTTTAATTTATCCGTATAGTAAACCTTTGAGATCGTGTTGTCCTCCAGGGAAAGTTTCGGAGCCGTTCCGAATTTCATACGGTCTTCTGAGACATGGGAGATTCCTGCTTCCTGACGGGCGAGTACCGGAGCATTGGAAATATCCTTTCCATTCATCGTGATCGTTCCCTGCTGCTGCTTTAAGGTTCCGACGATCGCCTCAACGAGCTCCGACTGTCCGTTTCCATCAATACCGGCAATTCCGAGGATCTGGCCCTCTTTGATGGAAAACGAGACATGATCCAGTCTCGTCTTTCCGAACTGGTCCACATAGACAAGATCTTTTACTGAAAAGACGGTTTTTCCAAACTCCATCTCCTCTTTTTCAATATCCAGGCTGACATCACGGCCGACCATCAGGCGGGAGATCTCCCTCTCATCAAGATCTGAGATCTCATACGTTCCCATGGTCTTTCCGTCCCTGAGGATCGTCATGCGGTTGCAGAGTGCCTTGACTTCATTTAGTTTGTGTGAGATGAAGATGATCGTGTGGCCATGTTCTCTTAAAAGTTTTAACTGTTCAAACAGTTCCTCTGTTTCCTGCGGTGTCAGCACGGCTGTCGGCTCATCCAGGATCAGGATATGCGCGCCCCGGTAGAGTGCCTTTAAGATCTCAAGTTTCTGGCGCATGGCAAGAGAAATGTCTTCGACCTTTTCTTTTGCCTCTACCTTCAGATTGTATTTGTCGGAAAGTTCTGTCGTGATCCGCACTGCTTCTTTCCTGTCTACTTTCAGTGCGGTTCCCGGCTCTGCACCGAGGATCAGGTTCTCCGCCACAGTCATGGACGGGACCTGCATAAAGTGCTGGTGTACCATGCCGAGTCCGGCCGCGATTGCATCGCTGGATGAAGAGAAGTGTACTTCTTTTCCATCCACAAAGATCTGGCCTTCCGTCGGTGCCAGCATACCAAACAGCATTTTCATCAAAGTTGACTTTCCTGCACCGTTCTCTCCGACCAGCGCATGGATCTCACCTTTTTTGATCTGCAGATTGACATTATGGTTTGCCACAACGCCGCCCGGGTATACTTTTGTGATATTCCGGGCCTCTAAAATGATCTCCTGCTCCATTCATTCTCCTCCAGGTAAAGCTCTTATCCGCCTGTATGTTCCGGCAGTCGTCCCCACCGTTATGCATGATGATAAAAAGCAACATCTCCTGCGATCCGCGGACAGGGGAAGCGCCGGGCGGTCTGCTCCGGGATGACCCCGGGAACAGCATTTTCCGCCTGCTGCTTCATTTCTGCCTGATACAGGAGATGTGAACTAAACTATGGGTGCATGTCTCAGCTGTTTTCCTTTACTGTGCTCCGTTGATGATGCCTTTTAAGGTTGCCTCATCCATGCCGTAAGCGGAATCAACCTTGACCTCGCCGGAAAGCAGTTTCTCTTTTGCGTCCTCGACTGCCTTCTTTGCATCGTCAGATACAACAGACTGATAGATATCATTGTCAGCAAGACCTACAACGCCGTCCTCGATACCAAGGATCTGATATTCACCATACGGAAGTGTGCCGTCAACGGCCTTTTCTACCGCATTGTAGAGGCTCTCGCCAACGTTTTTGATCGCGGAAGAGATGATGTAGTTTGCTTCGTCTTTGCCCTCGTAAGCAAGTGCCTGGTCAGAGTCAACGCCGATGCAGTATTTCTGGCTCTCAGCAGCTGCCTCGATAACGCCTACGGAAGCCGGACCTGCTGCTACGAAAACGACATCAGCACCGTTGGAATACTGAGTGATCGCAAGCTCTTTTGCAGTTGCGGAATCCACATAGGAACCAACATAGGAAACGAGTACCTTTACATCCGGGTCTACAAACTGTGCGCCCTCGATGAAGCCGACTGCGGAGTCATTGATAACAGCCGCTGTATCTTTTGCTCCTACAAAACCGATCACATTGTCCTCATTTGCAAATTCCATGTCAGATTTTGTTACGCTTGCTGCAAGAACACCTGCAAGGAAAGCGCCCTCGTTCTGCTTGTAGCTCATGGAATATACGTTGCTCAGATCGCCAACTGTGTAATCAACGTCTGTATCGAAGATGATGAATTTCTTCTCCGGGAATTCCTGTGCAACTTTCTCTGTGATCTCTTTCATGTCCCAGAGACCTGTGATGATCAGGTCTGCATCAGACTCGCATGCGTCTAACATAGAACCTTCGAATTTTGTCTTATCGCTTCCCATCTCGACCATGTTGACTTCAACTTTGTCGCCGAGCTCTTCTTCCAGCTTCTTCATGCCGGCCTGCGCGGAATCATTGAATGCCTTATCGCCGAAAGAACCGGTAACAAGAAGTGTCACTTTTAACTTCTCACCGTTTGTCTCTGCCTTTGCTGCCTCCGCAGTTGTTTCAGCAGCTGCAGTTGTCTCTCCTGCTGCGGCTGTTGTCTCAGTCTTGCTCTCGCTCGCGCATCCGAACAGCATGGAAGCTGCCAGTGCCATAGCCAGTGTGCTGCATACGATTTTCTTTCTCATAATTAGTTGTTCTCCTTCTCGTAAAACGTTGATTTATTCAAACTGTCCAGGGTCTCCAGATAGTTTTCCTTGTTCATTACCGGCTGGAATGCCTCTTTGATCTTCCATGCAGAAGCACCGCCGTCAGACAGCAGGTCGATCACGGTGTCCGCAAAATAATGTGCCGGAACACAATATGCCTGTTCAGGGTCCACCGTCTTAAAATCTTTTCCGTGGATGCTGCCTTCAAATCCGGCAACTCCGATCTCGACGATCGGCCACATCAGTGACAGATCTCCCATATCACCGGAAGCAAATCCGTGGGTTCCCTGGGCGATCATGCTCTCATCGATGTAATCCAGAATATGTTTTTTCACAAGCGCTGTCAGGTTCTCGTCCTGATGAAGCGGGAAGTATCCCGGAGTATCCTGGATCTCCAGATCACAGTTGATCGCAAGTGCACCTGCGCGGATCGCACGCGTTACTTTCGCGTTCGTCTCGAAGATCGCCGGAACGGTTTTCGCCCGGACATACATTTCCAGCTGCGTTCTTGCCGGGATCGTGTTGACGGACTGTCCGCCTTCCGGAACGAAGAAATGGACACGGATCGCATCATCAGCGCGGAATGTCTCGCGCAGGAAGTTGATTCCGGTCATTGCGAGATTGACTGCATTTAATGCATTTACACCACCTTCCGGATTTGCGCCCGCATGCGCCGCCTTTCCAGTAAAGATCGCGCGTTTCATGATGAAACCGTTTAAGCTGGAGCCGATCTCCGCATGATATTTTGTCATGTCGATCCCCATTGCATGGCAGGAAAGCATGAGATCCACATCGTCGAACACGCCTGTGGCGATCATTTCCTGTTTTCCTGATGGGTGGGAGATCTTTCCCTCTCTGATCAGCTCTTTCCGGTAATCCATATCGCAGAATTCTTCTGCCGGCGTTACAAGAAGTGTAACCTTGCCGCAGAGATCTTTCAACATCCCTGATTCTTTGATCGCCAGGAATAAACTCATCATGACGCCGAGCTGACCGTAATGACCGCATGTGTGGGCGGCATAGCTGTCCTCGCTGGCATACGGATGTCCGAAAGTCGGAACTGCGTCAAATTCCGTGATCAGACCGATATTCGGACCCGGTTTTCCCGAATCCAGCACAGCGCGGATTCCCGTGTAAGCAACATCCTCATGCGGGATCCCTGCTTTATCCAGAGCCTCGATCGTTTTTTCTCTCGTTCTGAATTCCTTGAATCCAAGTTCCGGATGGCGGTAAATGTCCTCACTCATCGCGATGATCTCCGGAAGGATCCGGTCTAATGTTTCATGAACCTGTTTCATGGTCTTTTGTTTCCTCCTTCACTACACTTGCGGGATCTGCCCATCGACTGTCCCTTCCCGGACCAATGCTCTGTTTTGTGTCTGCGGACCCCTCTGATCATTCATGATCTACTGGTATAGTGCCGAACTTATCATACATAGTTTTATAGGTAAATGTCAAGAATATTTCTTTTCCTGGTAAATAAAAAGCAGGCTGCCGCACATTTCATGCGGCAGCCCACTTGCCAACTGTATTCTCCGGTCTTTTTATCTCTGTCGCACTGACTTGGAGATCTGTTCCGCAAATTGTCGTAAAAGACAGATCCTTCTGACCAGTTCTCTCGTATTTCCATCTTTGATCGACACAAATGTCAGCGCTGCCATGATATCACCATAAAAATCAAAGATCGGGCATGCCGCTTCCTGCCTGTAGCTCTTCTCTTCGCAGTCAACGAGCGTATATCCCTGCCGGCGGATATGTTCCATCTCCTTCATATCCGGCTCCATATACTGATAAGCGCGGAATACCTGTTCAGCTGCCATTGCGCACTCCGGCTGTTCCATATACTGGACCGGTGCACCGCAGTCACTGCTCACGATGTTGCGGATCACTCCATGCTCCATCACACAGAGATCCACCTTCTGATTAATCTTCTCCGCGAGTTCTTTTACCAGCGGATTCCCGTTCCGTACCAGCGTGCTGCTCTTTATGATATTGGCAGCAATTCCGCAGATCCGATAACTGGGATGGTATTTCTTTGTATGTTTATCCTGTACGACCAGGTCGTTTCCTTTCAGACTTGCAAGTACCCGATGGGTAGAGCTAGCCGGAATTCCAAGTTGATTTGCAAGCTCCGTAACAGACATCCCGTCCATATTCCGGCTTAAAATATCCAGTGCATTTAATGCACGATCAACCAGTTGCATAATTTCCTCCATTTTCTGTCATGTAATGATCGCAGTCTCCATTGAGGCAACCGCTTTGTGCCTTATGAGTTATGCATCTATTATTCCGCCAAGCGGAATATTGTTCTGTAAATTCCATTTATTCTTGCATATTTTATCATCAGTTGACTGACAATGCAATGTTTTGTAACTATGAATCACCTTTTTGTCGTACACTACAAATTGCAGAACTGCTTTTTAGATATTATGCCGGAAAGTGGTTCCGGCGAGTGGAACCCCTGCTGTTTTCAAGGGAAAACTCCCGTTTTTTCCGCTGTAGAATACAAAAACACGCCAGTTTCACCATCATGAAACCAGCGTGTTTTCTATCAGTTTTTATGATTTCTGCGCCTAATAAATGATGTTTACGAGTCCGGTCGAGCAGATCGGGATAAAGGTAAGGATCAGAAGGCAGCCGAATAACAGTACATAGAACGGAACGGCTTCCTTAATGAAATCCTTTGTGGAACACTTTGTAACACCGCAGGTTACAAACATTAATGTTCCCATCGGCGGTGTGAACGCGCCGATCGCGTTTGCGAAAATAAATACCATGGCGAAGTGGATCGGATCGATTCCGTATGCTGTCGCGGCCGGCGCAAATAACGGCACGAGAACAATCATGCTGGCATTTCCTTCTACGAACATGCCGACAAAGATCAGGAAGATATCAACAGCAACTAGGAAAATCCATTTATTATGGATTACAGAGATCATCCACTGGGTAAACATCTGCGGGATCATCTCTTTTGTGAGAATCCAGGAAAATGTGGACGCTGCGGCAACGATCAGCATGATGGATGATGTTGTCATCAGAGTCTCTTTTAAGCCCTGACGGATTTCATTCGGTCCCAACTCTCTGTAGCCGAATCCGAGGACAGCAGCGTACACGATTGCAACGGCACCGGCCTCTGTGGCCGTGAATACACCGAGACGAACACCGCCGATGATGATGATCGGAAGGCATAACGGGAGAATTGCCGGCTTAAAGGACGTCCAGAACATGGATCCTGTCATTTTTTCTTTGCGGAGCGGAAGATACCCACGCTTCTTGGAGATCTTCGATACCATGAACATCATAGTCGCGCAAAGAAGAATGCCCGGTCCGAAACCAGCGATAAACAGTTTACCGATGGACACGTTCGCAATACATCCATAAAGGATCAGTCCGATTCCCGGCGGGATCAGCGGAGTGATCATACTAGAGGCCGCGGTAACTACGGTGGAGAATGCGCGTCCGATTCCTTTTGCTTCCATCTCAGGAACAAGCATTTTGGCCTCCATCGCCGCATCCGCAAGTGCGGAACCGGAAAGTCCGCCCATCAATGTACTTAATAAGATATTCACCTGGGAAAGTCCACCGTACATTCTTCCGGTCAGTACGGAACAGAAGTCCATGATCCGTTTCGTAACACCCGTATAATTCATCAGAACACCGGCACATACGAAAAACGGAATTGCGAGAAGTGTCACGCTCTCAGATCCGGTGATTGCCTGCTGGGCAAATACCGCCGGATTGATTCCCGGAGTCATGACAAAGTAGATAACGGAAGCTCCAAGTACCGCTACAAAAACCGGGATCTTAAGAAATAACAGCGCAAGGAGAACAATTGCCATAATACCAACTGCTGAGTTCATTACTTCTCCTCCTTTCCGTCGCCTTTAAATAATTCTTTTAATTCATAATATTTCTGCTCCGTATAGCTGATCAGCATGAGCACGATGGAGACCGGCGCGATCGCGTAGATCGTAGAGTACGGAATCATCAGGATCGGGGTCTTTCTGCTTGTACGCAGCATAACAGCGATATAATTCTGGCTTCTGAAGAAGAAGTAGATCAGAACTGCGTATACAACAACAGGGATCAGAAGTTCCACGATTTTTCTCAGGCTCTTTGGCAATGCGTCTACAAGAATTTCAATTGCCACATGGCTCTTTGTACGGAACGCCGCCGGAGCCGCCAGGAATGTGATCCATACCATGCATGCCAGCTGGAGTTCTTCTTCCCAGGTAAACGGATTATTAAAGATGTAACGCATCAGTACGCCGAAAAAGGTCACACAGATCAAGACCAGGAGAACCAATGACGCTACAGCAACTTCGATTTTATCCAGGATATCCAGTATTTTCTTCATTGTCATTCCTCACCATCCTTCGATCATCCGGCAAATCATGTTTTCCGGATCTTTATAAAAGAAATCTCATGGAAGACTGAGACCGCCATGAGATTTCTTTCTGTCACATCCTGCAGTTTACTGGATTGCTGCCTTTACAGTATCATAAAGGCCATCGCTCCATCCAAACTGGGAACCTTTCTCATAGAAGGAAAGGCTTGCTTCTTTCCACTGCGCTCTCTCTTCGTCTGTAAGCTCTGTGAATGTTACGCCTGCATCTTCCAGTTTCTTTCTGTAGTCGTCGTTAGCTGCTTCCTGCTTCTCGTTATTGTAGAGACCAGCTTCTTCACATGTCTTGAATAACAGATCCTGCTGCTCCTGTGTTAAGGTGTTGAGGTAATCTGTTCCGATGCACCATGTTGTGAAGTTTAAGATATGTCCTGTCATAAGGATGTTCTTTGTAACTTCCTGGAAGCTCTGTCCGTATAATGTGGAGAGCGGATTCTCAACGCCGTCAAGAGTACCGTTCTGTAATGCGGTGTAAACATCACCAAGCGCCATCGGTACTGCTGTAGCTCCTAATGCATTGAAGCCTTCTACATAGATCTGGCTGTTTGCAAGACGGATCTTTTTACCTTTGATGTCTGCCGGTACAACAGCTTTGTCTTTTGTCATTAACTCACGTTCTCCATAGACCCAGTTGGAACCAAGAACGGTGAGTCCTTTATCCGCAAGCTTGCTGCACTGCTCTTTGTACCAGTCGCTGTCGATCAGTTTCCAAACCTCATCCCAGTTATCGAAGAAGAACGGTCCATAGAGGATACCAAGATCCGGAACACCGTAATCAGCATAGAAAGCGCCGTCTGCGATCGTGATCACATTCTCACCCATGACCATCTGGTCGATCAGTTTACTCTTGTTTCCGAGTGCGCTGTTTGCGAATACTTTGAGTTCCATGGTGCCATTGCTCTCTTCTTTTAAGAGCTCTGCCCATTTTTCAACAGCCTGTCCGATCGGCTCCTCGGTCGTGTTCTCAAAACCGATGTTGATCGTTACAACGTCTCCGGATGCTGCCGCTGCGGTCGTCTCTTCTGTTTTGGACTCCTCAGCTGCTTTTGTCTCTGCCGGTGCTGCGGTTGTGCTTGTGGATGCGCTGCTGCCACATGCGCTGAGTACCATGGATGCACACATTACTGCTGATACGGCTGCCATTGCTCTTTTCTTCATAAGTTTTTTCCTCCCATAAATAAAATACATTTTTACAGTTTCTGTTTAAAACTCGAATTCAGCTTTTACGATTTCCCCATAATTTTTATCGAGATCTTCAAATGCTTCTTCCGCATGATCTGCGGAATATGTTCTGGAAATCAGTTTTGTAAGATCCACAAATCCTTCGCGGACAAGTTTTAATACTGCCCGGAAATCGTCTGAGGTTGCACCTCTGGATCCATACATATTCAATTCTTTTCTCTGAACTTCCAGGAAATTGAAATCCGCATTTTTCTTCGCGACACCGATCACAACCATCTTTCCGCGGCTGACAACTGCCTTCACACAAGCTAAGAATGTTGCCGGGGCGCCAACAGCTTCCACCGTTGCGTCGAATCCGTCTCCTCCTGTGACCGTCCCGATAAATTCCGTCAGTTTTTCCGGGCTGTCATTGACAAATCCGCCGTCCAGCCCGAAATCATTGACTGCTTTTTTTACCTTTTCTTCGGCAATATCCGTGATATAAGCTTTCGCTCCGAAACTTTTTGCCGCAACACCGGCCAGGATCCCGATCGCTCCCGCGCCAAAGATCAGCACCTTGTCCCCCGGTTTTAATTCCGCTCTGGACACACCGTGGTAACTGATACAGAATGGCTCAACGAGCGCCAGCTCCTTCGGATCGATCCCTGCGCCGTCAAACAGCCGCTCGACCGGCATCGTGAAGTAGTCGCTGAAAGCTCCTTCCCTCTGGACACCCATCGTCTCGTTGTGGATGCAGGCATTCACATAACCGCGCCGGCAGGAATAACAGGTCCCGCAGTTGAAATACGGGTTTCCCGTCACCAGCATTCCTTTTTTGATCCCATATGGATTCTCGCCGACTTCCACAACCTCGGCAGCGAATTCATGTCCGATCGTACGCGGATAGCTGACATATGCGGACTGGCCGCGGTAGGAAGCCAGGTCACTTCCGCAGATCCCTCCGCAGACCATTTTCAGTAATGCCTCTCCCTGTTTTGGAACCGGAATTTCTCTTTCGGCTGTCACAGCCTTCCACGGTTCCGGAAGAACGATCGCTCTCATTTCAGATCACTCCTTATTTTACCTCTGTCATGAACTCATGCAGGAAGCGGAAGCCCCAGCCTTCGCCTTCACGCGGACGGGCAAAACCATTGTCGATAACCATCGGATTATCGATGATCGCATCGATCCAGTCAAAGCTCTCTGCGCCATACGGGTTTGCAACTGTGCAGAGAAGCGGTACATCATAGTCTTTATAGTAGTGAGGAAGTACCGGAATATTGTAAGCGTTTGCAAGTGCCGCGCTGTCTCTCCATGCTTCAACACCGCCGAGACGGATCAGATCCGGCTGCCAAAGATCAAGGGCACGTCTTCCGATCAGTTCGCGGAGAGCAACTGTGGAGTACTCTCTCTCACCCATTGCAAGGCTGACCTTTGTCTTTGAGTGGATCGTTGCATATCCTTCAAAATCTGTATTAACGACCGGCTCCTCAAACCAGAAGATTCCGAGATGTTCCACATTGCTGATCAGTTTAACGGCTGACGGAACATCCATACCCTGGTTCGCATCCATCATGATCTTCATATTCGGACCGGTTGCCTCTCTTACAAGGTTTAATCTGCGGATATCACGTTCCATATCCGGACTTCCGACTTTGATCTTGACTGCTGTAAATCCACGTTTCTGGTAGTTTACAACCTCATCAACAAGTTCCTCGTCCGTGTAGCTGATCCATCCGCCGCTTCCGTATACCGGGATCGGTTTTCTGTGGCATCCGAACATCCGGTAGATCGGCTGTCCCATGGTTCTTGCCCATGCATCCCACATTGCTACGTTTAAAGTTGCCAGTGCCCATCTCTGAAGTCCGACGATTCCGAAATACTCACTTTCGATCTCGTAATCCTTCTGGACCTGTGCGGTCTCATATACATGATAATCTTTCGCGAGTACGAAATTCTTCATATCTTTTAAGGCGCCTTCAATTGCGTTCGGGCTGTAATGGAAGCTTAAAAGATATCCCTGACCGATCACTCCGCCCTTTGTCTCAACCTCAAGAACGTAAAACGCGATCTTGCTGATATCATGAGTGGAATCTGCGATCGGATGGCTCAGTTTGCTGACAGCCTGGTAGATTCGTATATCTTTGATATATGTCTCATTTTCATTCATTTTTTCTGTTCCTCCCGTTATTATTTTGTCTTTGCTTTTGCTATGTGATATATCTATTATCATATTACACTATTTTGTGATATATTTCAATGGATTTCTGTGAATTTTCACTTGCAATTTGTCACAAAATTATATATGCTTGTTACAGCATATTTACCAAAAAGGAGGAGAATAATGGCAGAAGCATTGACAAATCAGGCATATGAATATCTCTATCGCAAGATCGTATCCTGTGAATACCTGCCGGGACAGGAACTTAATGAAAAGCAGCTTCTGGAAGAGACATCCTTTGGAAGGACACCGCTCCGCGAGGCGCTGCTCATGCTGCAGGCTGAGAATCTGATCGATATTTTCCCGCGCAAGGGAATGCGGATCACTCCTTTTACCGAAAAAAGTATCGACGATCTCTATCAGACACGTAAGCTGATCGAGCCGACTGTCTGTAGGAAATATATCTCCATGTACTCCAAGAGCAGGCTTTTAGAATATCTGAAGCAGTTTGAAAAGGCTGCCGCCGGTCCGGATTATGATGAATTTCAGATCGATACTTCTTTTCATTCCTATCTGGTCGATATCACCGGGAATGAGATCCTGATCAACCTGTATCAGTCTGTGATGATCCAGCAGATGCGCCTCGCCGTCTACGCCGCATTGAAGGATGACCAGAACCGTGTTGACAATCTTGAACAGCACCGTGCCATTATCGATGCGCTTTTAAGGGAGAATGAAGATGCCGTCCAGGACGCGATCATCCTGCACATCAATCATTCCCTGATCAAATCACTGAAAATGATGGAAAACGATAACTGACAATAAAACCAAAAGGCTGCCGCGATCCCGCATCGGATTATCCGATTCCGGATCACGGCAGCCCGTCTTTTTTGTCTTCGTTTTTAATATTCGTCCTCTTTATTACAGGATGCCAAATACTTTAAACGCTTCCGTCGCGCTCATCCCGCCTTCGATCGCACTGCGGACTTTTTTCTCACCCGCTGCTTTTTCAAACGCCTTCTCGATACATTCTTTTTCTACTTCTTTCGGAATGATCAGCACACCGTCCATGTCTCCGAACACAATGTCACCATCGTGGATCGTAACCTGGCCGATCTCGATCGTGCAGCGGAAGTCCACCACATTCGTTCTGATCGAAGAGTCCTGTGCCCAGCGTCCCCTTGCAAATACCGGGAAATTCTGTGCAAGGACCTGCGGAGTGTCACGTGTATATCCATCAAGAACTGCTCCCACAGCTCCGCGTGTCCTGGCTGTCGCCGTGAGGAGTTCTCCCCAGAGAGCGCTGTTTCCCGCTCCCGTCGCTATATAGATCTCATCTTCCTTCAGCTGGTCAAGTGCTTCCGTCAGAAGTCCAAACGGCTTTTTCTGTGCTTCATATACATTATGTTCCAGGATCGTACACGCTCTCCCGGCCAGTTTCATGTCATCTTTTAACGGCATGATCTCCGGAGGCAGGAACTGGTGATTATATCCCATGGTATCAAGGATGTCTCCTACGACCGGAGTATAGAGTTTTTCTTTCATAAGCTTAAAGAGTTCTTTGTCGTCGTTCCACTTGCTCATTGTGCACTTTCTCCTTTATTTTCTATATTATATTTGTATTATAGTGCAATATGTGATATAATTCAATCATCAAATTTGGTGTTGTGATATATCTATGTTGTGTAATTGTGACATTCTGCGCTGAAAGCTTCCGGAATGGAGTTTTTATCTTACAGTGCAGAGACTTTATTCATTTCAGGAGAATCATTATGATCATTACAAAGTTCGAGACATGGTGGGTAACCCGTGATAAATGTCTCTTCGACGAAAAACGCCAGGGCGGCGCCAAAATGGGTTGGGATGTTTTCGCGATCCGGCTGACCGCAGATGACGGAACCGAAGGGATCGCAACCTGTATGGCTGCCCGCAGCGGCGGTGTAACCGAAAGTTATCTCCACGACAGTATCGCTCCGATCCTGCTCGGACGTGATCCGCACGATCATGAGGCGATCTTTTATGAGTTGTGGAATGTTGACCGTCACGAAGCATTCTTCCCTGTATTTCTTCCGGGTCCGGTGGATGTCGCACTTTGGGATATGTGTGCAAAGGCAGCCGGTCTTCCGCTTTATAAATATATCGGCGCTTACCGCACAAAGCTTCCGGTATATGCCAGCGGAAATTTCCACGCCACTGTGCAGGAATATGTCGACGAAGCACTTTATTATAAGAGCAAAGGGATTTTAGGATACAAGGCACATCCGGGCGGACCGGTCGAATTTGACATGAAAGTCCACGAAGCTGTCCGGGAAGCCGTTGGTCCGGATTATACGCTCATGAGTGACCCGGTCGGCGAGTATACGCTGGACGATGCCATCCGTGTCGCAAGACAGCTGGAGCGGCTTGGATATGAATGGTTTGAGGAGCCGTTCCGCGATTTCGAACTTTACAAATACACCGAACTCTGCAAGACCGTAGACATCCCGATCGCCGCTACAGAGACGACCAGAGGCTGTCATTGGGGCGTTGCGCAGAGTGTGGCACAGCATGCAGCTGATATCGTCCGCGCAGATGTAAGTTGGAAGGACGGCGTCACAGGGACTTTAAAGATTGCCCACATGGCAGACAGCTTCGGATTAAACTGTGAGATCCACACAACGACCATGAATTACATGGATCTTGCAAACGTGCATGTAAGCTGCAGCATCCGGAACTGTAAATATTTCGAGTACTTTGTTCCGGAAGATAACTACAGACTTCCCATGAAAGGTGATCTGCCGATCCGCGACGGATATATCTATGTACCTGACAAACCTGGTGTCGGGGCCGAGCTCGACTGGGATCTGATCAACGAAAACTGTCACAGCTATCGCTGCCAGAGCTTATAACTACAGATCTTCGATCTGTTTTCTGATTTTGAGGAGGCATATATCATCATGAAAGAATTTGAGAGACGCACCGGTATCGTTACCGGCGGAAGCAGCGGGATCGGATACGCGATCGCAAATGTACTGGCCGAAAACGGGGCAACCGTATATGTGATCAGCCGTACCGGAAAGGAAAAAGAAGGTCTTGCGCCGTCTGCTCCCGGCGTGATCCATGTAAAGGGAGATGTCACGGATTATGATGCAATGAAAAAGCTGATCGGAGAGATCGCAGGAAAATCCGGTCTCGATTTTCTCGTAAACAATGCCGGGATCACCAAAAAGGCACGCGCGGAAGTTTTCCCGATGGATGACTTTAAAAAGATCCTGGATGTGGACGTGACAAGTCTGTTCGCACTGAGCCAGATCTGCTACCCGTATTTAAAAGAGAGCAAACATAAAGGACGCATCATCAATATCAGCAGCATGGCCGCGCATCTCGGCTTCACCGAAGTCGTTCCGTACTGCGTCAGCAAATCTGCGGTCTGCGGTCTGACACGCGGGCTCGCCATCGAGTGGGCAAACGACAACATCTGTGTCAACAGCATCGCGCCGGGCTGGTTCCCGAGTGAGATGAACAAGCAGGTCATGACTCCAGAAAGAAAAGCCGCGATCCTCGCAAGAATGCCGGTTCATGCGTTCGGCGATACCAGGGATCTCGGTGCAATGGCTAAGTTCCTGATCAGCGACGGTGCCACCTACATCACCGGGCAGGATTTCGCGGTTGATGGAGGCGCACTGGCTTACGGATATTGATCCGGTTTTGTCCGGATCGGAGATTCCACAAATTTCCCCGGTCATCAAAAAGTCCGCAGCATAAAAATTGCTGCGGACTTTTTTAGATGTATATGAGTTTTATGAAATACCTACATGAATCTGGATACTGCCTTGCGGATCTGCGGTCCTGCGATGATCGCGATGATGATCTTTGCGGTATCGCCCGGAAGATACGGGATCACGCCGACTCCGAGTCCTGCGACAAAGCTCATTCCAAGCTGGCCTGCAAGCCATGCCGTACCAAACGCGTAGCAGACTGCCATACCGAGGATCATGCCGATCACATGCATATAGATCTTTGCCGGGAACTTCTCAACGAAGAAGCCGGAGATCGCTGCAAGGAAGATGAAACCGATGAGATATCCGCCGGTCGGTCCGAGAAGCTTGCCGACACCGCCGGAAAATCCGGAGAATACCGGAAGTCCTACGGTTCCCAGGAGCAGATATAAGACATAGCTCGCTACGGAAAGCTTTGTTCCAAGAATATATGCCATAAAGAAGATCACCAGGTTTGTCAGACTGATCGGTACCGGGCTTACCGGGATCGGAAGTGCCATCGGGGCAAGAATACAGGTGATCGCTGTCATCAGCGCTGTCACCGTCATCTGTGCAGTTGACATGTGGTGTTTTGCTGCTGTGTTTTCCATTTTTATTTTCCTCCCAACATCCATCGTTTCCGCTGCCGTGATCTGAACTGTGGATCTTCTGGATTCGCATTCCGGCATATGTATCTCAAGATGGAATTGTTATGATTGACTCTTCCCATATCATACGCATGTTTCGTCCATTTGTCAACTTGTTTTTGTTTTATAGTTTACATTTCTTTGTCCCATTGTTGACAAATGCCGCCGCATCCAGATCCTTCTTCCCGGAAAAAAGTAATTTACAATCTTCTTTCATTCCATTTACCACTTCCGGAAATCGTGCTATACTCTATGGGCTGTGATCCTGAAAAAGATCATGTTCCGACACATTCAGAGGTCTTTTACAGCCACATGCAGCTGATCTCAGCCTGCACTGATCAGGATCACACCAGATCTTACACACATCCTGTTTTCGACCTGGAGTAAATCATCAGGAGGTAATTATGGCAGCAGAAAATGATCTCGGCCGTGACAATATAAAAAAACTTGTGATCCGCATCGCGGTCCCCAGTATGCTGGCGCAGTTTGTCAGCGTTCTTTACAGCATCGTTGACCGCATGTATATCGGAAACATCCCTGTTTCCGGCGATATGGCGCTCGCCGGGGCCGGTGTCTGCGGTCCCGTTGTGACGATGATCGGCTCCGTCGCATTTCTCGTCGGGATCGGCGGTGCCCCGCTTATGAGCATGAAGATGGGACAAGGCGATAACAAGGCCGCCGAACGGATCCTCGCCAACTGTTTTTTAATGCTCGCGCTGTGTTCTGTCCTCATGGTCGCCTGTATCTACCCGATCCGGATCCCGATGCTGCGGTATTTTGGTGCGAGCGACACCACACTGCCCTACGCAAACGCGTACTTTACGATCTATCTGACAGGGACCGTATTCGCGCTCATGTCAACCGGCATGAATCAGTTTATCATCTGTCAGGGATTTGCGAAAACCGGTATGTACTCCGTCATCATCGGTGCGGTGTTAAATATTGTCCTGGATCCTGTATTTATCTTCGGTTTTCACATGGGCGTCTCCGGCGCCGCGACGGCAACAATCCTCTCCCAGACGGCAAGCTGCGCCTTCGTGCTGAAAACGCTCTTCGGAAAGACTGTGCCGGTACGCATCACTTTCGGCGGTTATGACTGGCGGCTGATACGCAGGATCCTGACGATCGGCTTCACCCCATTCATCATCATCGCGATGGACAATGTCATGATCATCACGATGAACGCGATCCTTCAGAAATACGGCGGTGCGGCACGCGGCGATCTTCTCATCACCTGCGCGACGATCGCGCAGAGCTTCATGCTGGTCGTCACTATGCCTCTCGGGGGCATCACGAGCGGAACCCAGGCGGTCCTCGCTTACAATTTCGGAGCAGGAAACACCGACCGCGTAAAAGGTGCCCAGAAATATATCTTTATCTTGGCAGCGGCGTACACCACCTTGCTGTTTATCCTCGCACGCACCGTCGGCGGCCTGTTCGTCCGTCTCTTTACATCCGATCCGACGGTTGCCGCTGAGGCGCTCCGGGCGATCCGGATCTTCACGCTGGCGATCATCCCGCTGGCGTTCCAGTATGAGATCGTCGACGGTTTCACCGGGCTCGGTCAGGTGCAGGTCGCTCTGCCGCTCTCATTCTTCCGAAAGGGCTTATATTTCGTCTCCCTGTTCCTGTTGCCTGCAATGTTCGGCGCGGAAGCGGCATTCTTTGCAGAACCGGTCTCTGATATCGCCGGACCGGTCGTATCGGCCATCGTATATATCGTTTCAATGAAGGGGATCCTGGCAAAAGCCGGGAAAAACTGATTTGATCAAAAAAGCACAGGCTCTGTAGATTCCTTAGTTTAATCCATGGAATCCACAGAACCTGTGCTCTTTTTTTATTTTTACGCGCTGCTGATTTTTATGGCAGATCAGTCAGGCCGCAAGATCAGTCATCATTCTCTTCGCTCTCAGTAAGAGTATATGTGAATCTCTTTCTCGCCATCTCATCGCTCTCAAGGTACTCGTCGTAGGTTGTGATCTTATCGATCAGCTGTCCGTTGACGATCTCCATGATACGGTTTGCAGTTGTCTCTACAACCTGGTGGTCACGGGAGGAGAAGATGATCACACCCGGGAACTTCTTCATTCCGTTGTTCAACGCAGTGATGGACTCCATGTCGAGATGGTCAGTCGGCTCATCGAACATCAGCACGTTCGCGCCGGAGATCATCATCTTGGAGAGCATACAGCGCACTTTCTCACCACCGGAGAGAACTTTTACCTTCTTCACACCGTCTTCACCGGCAAACAGCATTCTTCCGAGGAATCCGCGGACATAAGTAACATCCTTTTCCGGGGAATACTGGGTCAGCCAGTCTACGATCGTATCATCGTTGTTGAACTCGGCGCTGTTGTCCTTCGGGAAGTACGCCTGAGTCGTTGTGAGACCCCATTTGTAGCTTCCGGAATCCGGCTCCATCTCGCCTGCAAGGATCTTGAAGAGTGTTGTCTTCGCGATCTCGTTCGGGCCTACAAGTGCAACTTTATCTTCTCTTCCGAGTGTAAAGGAGATGTTGTCAAGAACCTTTACACCGTCGATCGTCTTTGTAAGTCCTTCAACAGAAAGCACTTCATTACCGATCTCACGCGCCGGGCGGAAGTCGATATACGGGTATTTTCTGCTGGACGGACGGATCTCATCGAGCTCGATCTTCTCTAAGGCACGTTTTCTGGATGTCGCCTGTTTGGACTTGGAAGCGTTCGCGGAGAATCTCTGGATGAACTCCTGTAACTCTTTGATCTTCTCCTCTTTCTTTCTGTTTGCTTCCTTCATCTGCTTGATCATTAACTGGCTGGACTCGAACCAGAAGTCGTAGTTTCCGGCATAGAGCTGAATCTTGCCGTAGTCGATATCAGCGATCTGTGTGCAGACCTTGTTTAAGAAGTAACGGTCATGGGATACAACGATGACCGTGTTCTCGAAGTTGATCAGGAACTCCTCGAGCCATGCGATCGCATCGAGATCCAGGTGGTTGGTCGGCTCGTCGAGGAGCAGGATATCCGGGTTGCCGAATAACGCCTGTGCGAGGAGAACCTTGACCTTCTGCGCGCCGAGGAGGTCTTTCATCATTTTGTAGTGGAGCTCTGTCTCGATTCCGAGACCGTTTAAGAGGTTCTCAGCGTCAGACTCTGCTTCCCACCCGTTCATTGTTGCGAACTCGCCCTCAAGTTCTGCTGCCTTGATCCCGTCCTCATCAGTGAACTCTTCTTTTGCGTAGATCGCGTCTTTTTCCTTCATGATATCGTAGAGGCGCTTGTTGCCCATGATAACGGTATCAAGAACTGTATATTCGTCGTATTTAAAGTGGTCCTGCTGTAAGAAAGAAAGACGCTGGCCCGGAGTGATCACAACCTCACCGTTTGTCGGTTCGAGCTGACCGGATAAGATCTTTAAGAACGTGGACTTTCCGGCACCGTTGGCACCGATGAGACCGTAGCAGTTTCCTTCTGTAAATTTAATGTTTACGTCTTCAAATAAAGCTTTTTTGCCGACACGGAGTGTCACATTATTTGCACTAATCATTTTCTAAATCTCCTTTTGACTGACAAGGGGTACCTGTGAAATACTTACGGATCCACGTACAATGTGGATCATAACACAAAATGCGCCTTAGCGCATCCCGCGCCGGGCACAAACACTCTGCCGCAGATCGATATATCCGGGCATAATCAAAATGGCAACTGTCCACAAATCATAAAATCAAGCCGAGCAGTTACCAAAGTCCTTCTTATTCTATTAGGAAATGCCGCATTTTGCAAGGCTTTTCTTGAAAAAAGCCTGTTTTAGGGGGAAATTTTATAGAGGTGCAGAAATTTCTATCATAAAAAGAATATGCCCTGGCACATTCTCGCGCCGAGCGCGGTCGCCTGCGACATCCTTCATCTTCACGTGAGCGCGCATCTTAGGCATGCAATGCCTTTTTATTTAACAGGAAGTTCCATCGGAATTTCCTGTTAAACAAACAAAAAACCGCCGCTCCGGATATTCCCGGAACGGCAGCTCTTTGTTTTCTCTTTTATTCGAATTAGAGTTTAACTACGTTAACAGCGCGAAGCTTCTTGCTGTTCTTCGGATCCTGCTCTGTGTCGAAAGTAACCTTCTGGCCCTCTTCAAGAGTCTTGAAGCCGTCGCCTACGATTGCGGAGAAGTGTACGAATACGTCGTCGCCGCCGTTGTCGTTGGAGATGAATCCGTAGCCTTTCTCAGAATTGAACCACTTAACTGTACCGTTGTTCATTTTGGTACCTCCATAAAAAATTGAATTTTTCCGTACTAAGCCCTACTGGAAATCTCCACACATCGCTGATGGTCTTTATTTCAAAAAACTCACATGCTTTTGTAATTCATCGTATCGCGCAAATGACTTACAAAAACATGTGAGTTCAATAGTGCATCGGAATTAACTTAACAATATCACAATTCCGGTCCGGTGTCAATCGAATTTCCAAGAAACGGGCGGTCTGTTTTCCCCTTACAAACCGCCCGTTTTTCCTTATTTTCCGGCACTGTACCGCGTACGGCACACATCTGTTGTTATCGACAAAAGCCGACTCTGTCACTCGGTATTTTTGTCCTGTGACCGCACCGTCAGAACCGTCCAAATGTATCCACAAGCCATGAAAGATGGTTGATGTGATCCTGGTTCAGTTCGCCCGGTTTCATTCTCCATCTCCAGTTGTTTCCGACCGTACCCGGCGTGTTCATTCTCGCCCAGTTGTCCAGTTTCAGGATATCCTGAGCCTGGAAGATGACAACACTCGCGACAGACGCATAGGCGGTCTTCAGGACCTTGTCTACGACCTCATGCTGATGGGAGACGCCCATGTAATCCGCAATGTACTGTAATTCCCACCACTGGCGCTCTTCCGGCTTAAAATAGCCCACCAGAGTCTCATTGTCGTGGGTTCCGCCGTAAACGACAGAATTCGGAGAGTACATATGCGGAAGATGCTCATTGAAGCGGTCACCGCTGAATGCAAACTCGATGATCTTCATTCCCGGATAGCCGGTCTCCTCGAGAAGCTCCTTGACTTCCGGAACAAAGATCCCGAGGTCCTCCGCGATGATCTTCGTGTCACCGATGACCATGTTGATCGCATCCGTGAGTTTCTTTCCCGGTCCCTTTAACCATTCTCCGGTCTTTCCGTCCTCGGAACCGGCCGGGATCGCGTAATACTGGGTCACGCCGATAAAGTGGTCGATGCGGACTACATCATACAGGCGGGCGGACGCTTTCATACGCTCCTTCCACCATGCAAAATCCGTCTTTTCCTGGACATCCCAGCGGTACAGCGGGTTGCCCCAGAGCTGTCCCGTCTCACTGAAGGCATCCGGCGGAACTCCGGCAACCTTGAGCGGAGTCAGGTTTTCCTCGTCCAGAAGGAATAATTCCGGATGTGTCCAGACGTCCGCACTGTCAAGCGCCACATAGATCGGAATATCACCGATGATGGAGATTCCCTGTTCATTCGCGTATGTGCGGAGTTTTCCCCACTGCTGGTAAAACTTATACTGCAGGAATTTCCAGAAGTCGATCTCGTCCTTTAACTCCTCACGGTAGGACTCCACTGCCTCTTTTTTGCGGAAGCGGATGTCTTCCGGCCAGGCCAGCCATTCTTTATTATCAAAATGGAACTTTAGTGCCATGTAGAACGCGTAATCGTTCAGCCAGTACCAGCTGTCCATGCAGAACTTCTCGTAGCCCTGTTCCTCCCGGTACTCACTTCTCGCATACGCTTTTTTAAGCAGCGGGAAACGGTACCAGAACACTGCATCATATGCCACCTGGGTCGGATTATCGCCCCAGTAGCAGGCGTTGATCTCATCCTGTGTGAGCAGTCCCTCTTTCACTAGTGTGTCCAGATCGATAAAATACGGATTCCCCGCAAACGCGGAAAACGACTGATACGGGCTGTCCCCGTAGCTTGTCGGTCCGACCGGCAGAACCTGCCAGTATTTCTGTCTCGCTCTCTTTAAAAAGTCTACAAACTCATACGCGGCGGCACCGAATGTACCGATCCCATACGGAGACGGCAGACTCGACACCGGCATCAGAATTCCGGCTCCTCTCTCCAGCATTGTTTTCATATGTGCATCCCCCTTTTCCTGTGGAAGATCATTTCTGTCCGTTCACGCTGCGTTCCATAACAAGTGAAAACACGCTTCTCGAGTTTCCCCTTGTTATCGCGACAGTCGCCAAGGTCTCGCGCAAGCGCAGACTTTGGCTCGTTGTTCGCGTAAATAAGATTACAGCCCGGCACAGGATATGCGCAGGGCTGTGAATTGCGCGAACATGAAACATGTCTCCACGGTTTCTTTTTGTAACTCTAACGGTTTCTCTTGATCTTCTCGTCGTTCTCAAGAACCTTCTTCGCGATCATAATGAAATGAAGCTTGAAGTTATCCTCCGTATCGTTTACATCAAGACCGGTATTGATGCGCACCATATTTAAACTTGTTTTTACATCATCCTCGGACATTCCGAGCTGTCTTGCTGTCTCAGCAATATCTTCCTTGCATTTATAGTATTTTGCGAGAACGCGTTTCTCAGTCTCACCGAGCTGTTTTAATACGGTTCTGGTCAGGCGGTCGCCGAAGTTTACAACCATCTGGTTGATACTGCTGTAGATCTCCATTCCCATGTATTCAAGGATCACACGGTCTTTCTTGAAGATCTCGCCGGCTTTTACTGCATCCTGGGCATTGCTGTATGTATGCTTTATGCCTTTGATGCCGCTCTCGATCGTACCGATGCCGACACGGATCTTTCTGTCGGACTCGATCTTTTCAACTTCCTGAAGAGCAGTCTCTTTGATCTGCGGGATCAGGTCGCGCATTCCGGACTTATCTTTCATGATCAGGATCACACAGTCACCGCTGTCGCAGGTAATGATCTGTTTGCCGCCGATCTTTTTGTTGATGTCGGAGAGAGCGATGATCGCGTTTGCCGCGTCTGTGAGCTTCTCACGGTCTTCCGGTTTTACATTCATATCAGACGGATACTGGAAAGAGACCGCCATAAAGGTGTCCATATCCACGTCGAAACCAAGCTGTCTTCCAAACTGTTTTACCAGATCCTCGTCCTCGTAGTATCCGATTACGATGTCGTTAAAATAAGCTGATAATGTGATATCTGTCGTGTTTTTGTTCATGAAATACACCCCTCATTTCTATATATTCGCCGCCGCTCTTTCTGTCCCTTCACCGGATCCGTATGCGGCGGACAATGCTCTCCGGGAAAGCTTAATTATAAGAAAAATCCTCGTATTTGTCAAGATGTCTGACAATATTTCTCAGTATTGCTATGACTTTTTGCAATTTTGAAGGGTACCAGCATTAAAACCCGCCTTCAAAATAATTTTCCATGGATTATCTCATTCCAGGTGCTTTTAGTTTACATAACTTTTCAGAAAACTGCCTGCTGCTGCCGTTCTGAAATCAACTCAGCATCTCACCTATCTTTTCCAGCGTATCCGCCTCGTAATCCACATGCACCCCGGCTGTATTCTCCTGGTGGTGCGGATTGTACCAAAACGTATCGATTCCCGCGTTGTTTCCGCCACGGATATCAGAAGTCAGGGAATCGCCGATGATCAGCATATTCTCCACGTCGTTTCTGCCCATCTTTTCAAAGCAGTAATCGAAGTACTCCTGCTGCGGTTTCTGGTATCCGGATTCCTCAGAAACGTAGATTCCCTTAAACAGCTTGTCCAGGCCTGCTGCCGCGAGGCGTTTATACTGGGTCTCAGCGACGCCGTTTGTAACGATATGAAGCTCATAGCGATTCTTTAAGCCATTAAGGAGGTCCATGACTCCGTCTAAAAGAAACGCACTCTCATTTAATGTCTGGCGGTACAATCCATCGACCTCAGCGCCATTTACCTTGATTCCGAAGTCACTGAAGAAATCCTCAAATCGCAGGCTTAACACCTGCTCTCTCGTGATCTCACCGCGCTCTAACTTCTGCCAGTAGCTTTTGTTCAGATGGTGGTACTTCTGCATGTTCTCCTCTGTAGCCGGTACGCCAAAGTGGGTGAGTACCCGCTCGATGCCGATCTTCTCCGCCTTGTCGAAATCCAGAAGTGTTCCATCCACATCAAAAAGAAGCACCTGGTATTTTTTCATGACTTGTTTTCTCCTGTTCTTTATTTCTCACAATTCTCAGCTTTATCTTCTCCTGCATTGCTGAAAACAGCTGCCCCCCGGCTCCCAGCCCCAACCGGATTCTCTGAGTCTTATCAGCCCGATGCCAGGGAGCTCTGCTGTATGTTCTTAATCCTTGTATACAATATTTCCGCCGCAGATCGTATACTTCACACGGCCGAAAAGCTTTGTTCCGATAAACGGCGTGTTGTGGGACTTGGACGCGATCTCGTCATCTGTAACGGTCCATTCCTCGTTCTCATTAAAGATCACGATATCCGCATCTTTGCCCTCCGCGAGATATCCCTTATCAAAATGGTATAATTTCGCCGGATTCACGCACATCTTCTCCACAAGCTGCATGGTGGTCAGGTGGCCTTTCTTCACAAGTTCTGTCACCGCAAGGCCAAGCGCCGTCTCAAGACCGATGATTCCGCTCGGAGCTTTCCATACCGGAAGAACTGCCTTTTCCTCCGCGCTGTGCGGAGCGTGGTCGGTGGCAATCATATCGATGGAGCCGTCCTTGATCCCTTCAATAATTTCCTCGCGGTCCTTCGCGGTTCTAAGGGGCGGGTTCATCTTCGCCATTGCGCCATGTTCTAAAACAGCGGTCTCATCTAATGTGAAATGGTGAGGTGTGACCTCCGCTGTCACGTTTGCTCCAAGCTCTTTCGCAAGCTTCACAGCCTTTACAGATGTGGCGGAGCTGATATGCTGGATATTGACTGATGCGCCTGTGTGCAGGGCGATCATGCAGTCACGGGCCACGAGAGAATCCTCGGCAAGTGCCGGGGAACCTGTGATTCCAAGCTCTTTTGCGACTGCACCTGCGTTGATTCCGTTCTCGGAGATGAATGCCGGGTCTTCCTCATGGAGGCTCAGCGGTACATTTAACTCTTTCGCCTTCTTCATGGCCTCGTAGACGAGTTTCTCGTTCATCAGCGGGATTCCATCGTCTGTGAATCCAACGGCTCCTGCTGCCTTTAAGGCATCCATATCCGTGAGTTCCTGACCCTTCATTCCAACGGAAACGCAGGCGGCCGGAAGAACATTGATGCCTGTCTTCTTTCCTTCTTCGATGATATATTTTACGGTCTCCACATTGTCTACCGGCGGTTTTGTATTTGCCATGGTGACAACCGTTGTGTATCCGCCCTTTTTCGCTGCGGCGGAACCTGTCTGGATATCCTCTTTGTATGTAAGTCCCGGATCGCGGAAGTGAACATGGACGTCAATGAGGCCCGGCGCTACGACACAGCCGTCTGCGTCGATCACCTGCTCATAGCTTCCATCATCTTCCACTTTTCCGATGGTCTTTATCTTTCCGCCATCAATGACAACGTCCAGGATCCCGTCGGTATTGCTCTTTGCGTCTACTACTCGTCCGTTTTTAATCAGAATCATCTTAGCTCCTCCTGTTTTATCTGTTTCTATGTTTCCTATCTCTGACCGGCTGCTATTTTTCCAGTGAGAACAGTTTCCGTCATTTCTGCCTGGTGTGTGAATTTTTCATATATCTGGCTGTCGGACCTTTTCATTATTTTCTCGTCGGCACAATCTCCAGCCAGTAATTATCCGGATCTGTGATAAAGTAGATCCCCATCTTCTCATTTTCAAAGCAGATGCACCCCATCTCTTTGTGCTTTGCGTGAGCCGCCTCGAAATCATCTACCCGGAATGCAAGATGGAACTCGTTGTCTCCAAGATCATAGTGATCCTTCTCCCAGTCCCTGAGCCATGTGAGCTCTAACTGGTGCGGTGTCACGCCGTCTCCGAGATAAACCAGGATAAAGCTCCCATCCGCTGCTTCTTTTCTTCTTACTTCCTTTAATCCAAGCGCTTCCTCATAGAATTTTAAGGACTTGTCAAGATCTGTAACGTTAAAATTGTTGTGCGCAAATGTGAATTTCATGGTGTTCTCCTCTCAATTTATACTTGTTTCCACATTACGGTGTCGGGGACAAAAGAATCCCTGTATAATTATGTAAAATATCATCCGGCTGGATTGCGTCCGATACCATGGAAATTTCAAGCTTATACTCTGTTCCCTCTTCGCCAATCGAGCCATGTACCGGTACATACCGGTCAAAGCAGACATTTTGTTTTTTCTTTGTTGTGACAATTAGAGCAACATACTCTTCGGTTGTCAGAAGCTTGTAGTAAACATCTTCTTCCGGGAATGTATTTCTCGCCCGGTCGATCATATCTGCATAGCTGTAATTTTCTGATCCATCAGCAGGACCGGGCCTTTTTTCGTTGATCGCAGCCTGCAGTTTTTCTAAAACAGCTGCCGTTCTTGCCTCATTTTTCCTTTGTTCGATTTCTGACGCAATACTCACCTGCAGTGAAATGATCAGCACGATTCCTGTCATGCCGGCTATGGTCGTCAACCATATAGCGCTTATCTTTGATTTCTTTCTCTTCTCTTCCTCTCTTGTAAGCCGGATACAGGAAAATTCTTTTACAAAGGAGAACTGATTTTCATTTCCGTAAGCAATAATGGCATCTATTGTGTCATATCCCTCTTCAACACTGTACTTTCTCCAGACATCATGCTCTGAATAAAACTTTTCCAGCCTGTCGTAGAAACGCAGAAACCATCCCGTGTACCGCTTCCTTCGAATGAAAAATACGCTGATTCCGCCAATAAGGATCGCAAAATATCCGACTCCTATCACCCCGTAATAAAGACCTTCTATTTTCGATACCTGTTTTTCCGGCAGTATGGCAAGGAAATGATACTCACCATCCGTTTCCTTCTCCCAGTATGTCTGAAGCCTGTTCCCATAAGAATATTTTACCGGATCCATTCCAAGTTCCGCAAGTGTATACTGTACATGCTCACCTTTATTCGGATCTTTCAGACGCAATGACTGTCCATCTTCCTGTACAACTGCGATGACATTCTTTTTTCCTGTGAGTTTATAGCCTGTTATGCTCTGAAAAGGATCATACAGCCCAGCGCCGAAAAACCATGCCACTGATAAAATCATATAAACAACGAATAGTGTTAAGAGTTCTTTCCACACGTTATATTTCAATGACTTCTCTATCATTTCTTTTTCGTACTCAGGAATTTCAGGTAATGTAATATACCAGGAAGCAAACCGTTCTCTTTTCGCTTCTTCATCCTGCACTTTTCTGATATTCATCGAGGTCGCAGGCTGCATTTTATTCCCCCTCTCAGATTTCCCAGCTTTCTCCCTCTTCATGGATCTCCGCGATTCTGTCACGGTATCCCGCCGAACATGGCATTTTTTTCAGCCGCTCCGCCACATCGTATTCCCCCCAGAAGTGCATCGGGAAAATACGCTTCGCGTCGACTTCCTTCACGAAATCATCGATTCCCAAGTAAAAATACTCGCCGAGTCTCGGATCCAGCGGCAAAAACGCAATATCCGCCGTCCGCCCGTGCATCTTCGAGATCTCTTTCTGGTACGCCTTCGTCATGTTCTTATTCCACTGCGGATCTTCCCCATCCCAGTACCAGTGATTCAGGTCGCCTGCATGGTAGATCTCCAGCCCATCCACACTGCACCAGAACGCGACGCCCTCATCCGTAGACTTAAATCCCTCGACCTTCAGCGTCCCATCATCCAGCACCTGTCCCGGATTTAAAAATTCTGTCTTTCCTTTACAAGATTCCGGAACCCGCTTACTCCAGATATCAAATGCCAGAATATAATGGATCTTCGGATATTTCTCCTCCAGTTCAAAGATCACCTTTGAAAAGTGGTCCGGGTGTCTGTGGCTGGCGAACACATAGAGCGGCTTCTGCTCAGAAAGCTCCGGAAGCTTTCCCTGAAAATAGTCAAACAATAGATATGCCGATTCCGTCTCCACAAGAAATGCGCTGTGATGAATGTATGTGATCTTCATGTCTTAAAACCTCTTTCCGCACTTCGGGCAATATTCAAAATTTTCCTTCGTCTCGTAGCCACAGTTTGAACACCGCTTCACCGGCACATCCCAGGCCGGAGCATCATGCCCCTCGGAGACAAGGGTAAGGTCTTCCTCCCGGATTGGCACATCCTCTCCCACAGCGATCCGCTTCCCGACTTCCTCGTCCAGCTGGTAAACGGTCCCGCAGCAGCTTGTCTTCACATAATATTTCCGTCCCCATTTAAAGATTGGAATAAAGAAAAAGGACAGGCACATATAGGTCATAAACACCTGATACCGTCCATATCTCCCGCAGCGGCCACAGATCATCGCCGCCGCGTTATAAACAAGCTCTTTTGTCCCCTGAGTAATTCCGCCAATAAAAAACATTGGGTTCCTCCAGTCATTTTATTTTAATAGCCTAAATTTTCCCCAACGATCACAACCTTGATCCGTCCGTCATATCGGGATCTCCGTGTAACAACGATCGAACAGCACATGCAGTCGGGGGACTGGCAGTCCATGCAGACTCCCTTTACACCACATGGCGTTTTCCGTCCGGTAGCATCTGCAATGATCGGACAGGCCTGCGTCTGGATCCGGTCGATCCCATCCTCAATACTCCGCACTATCTTATTCATTCCGACAACAATGATCACCTGTCTGGGTCCATGAATCAGACAGGCCACACGGTTTCCCGCACCGTCAATATTGACCAGTTCTCCTTTTACGGTGATCGCATTCGTTCCCATAAGGAAACAGTCTGCACTGCAGGAGCCGAGATAGGACGGATTTCCCATCGTCTCTTTATCTTTCATCGGGTAATCCCGCATCTCATGTCCGGATTTTTCCAATTCAGCCAGAATCCCCAGCTCCCGGATCGATGTCGAGCCGCCCCAGCCGATGGAAGCACCGGGTTCGATCAGCGAGAGAATCGTTTCCACTGCCTCTTTCTTATCCCGGCAATAGATCCCCTCCATATTTCTTTTTTTCAAATTACAGATGACATTTTCTGCCATCCGTTTTTTTGCGTCCTCCAGCATTGTATCTCTCCTTTACAACTGCCTGACCATCGTTTTGCCGATGCTTCGCATTCCGGATCGGCAAAATCCACCGCTGTATTGAGCGGAATTTTCAGTTCGGAAATTCCGATCCGTATACAGCAACCACTTTCTCAGTGCTAATTGTAGCATACTATTCCCATATCTTGCAATTCCTGCTCAAATATTTTATACTGGAATCCATCGGCATGTTACTGTTCGTGCCTTGCGCAAACAGTGGCACCGGCGTCCATCCGCCCCGCTGCGTGACTACCCGAAACACAATTTTATGAAAGAGGAAAATATTTTGAGTATAAACCCAATGATGTTTCTGCAGTTCAAAAATTCCTGGCAGACCTTTACCAGAAACCACCCGAAATTCCCGGCTTTCTGGCGTGCGGTCTACAAACATGGCATTCAGGAAAACATGATCATCGAATTTAAGGTTATCGAACCGGACGGCAAAGAACTTGCCTCCAACATCCGCGTGACAAAATCCGATCTGGAACTTTTTGAGAATCTGAAAAAAATGATCACAGACCAGTAAGTCTTTTTCTTGCAATTCGTGTACGAGTATTCTATACTTTATATGTCAGTGTCCGGCAGGATAACGCCGCGCTGATCACACTTTCCCGGTTTAAATCCCGGATCTTCGCTGTCACTGTCAGGATCTCCGGTATTGTAAACTGTGGTATTTATTTAATCATGGAGGACTAACTTATGCTGGAAGCTGGAATAAAAGGAAGACAGGAAGTTGTTGTCTCTGACGCAAACTCCGCAAAAACAATGGGAAGCGGCACACTCGACGTGTTCGCAACACCGGCTATGACCGCTTTAATGGAAAAAACTGCCTGGATGAGCGTTGCTGATCAGCTCGACGAGGGCTGCGGTACCGTAGGCACACTCTTAAACGTAACACATGACGCGCCGACACCGCTTGGAATGACCGTATGGTGCGAGACTGAACTTGTCGAGGTAGACGGACGCCGTCTCGTCTTCGATGTTGCCGCTTACGATGCCAAAGGAAAGATCGGCGGAGGCCGCCACGAGCGCTTCATTATCCAGAATGAGAAGTTTCAGGCGAAAGCGAATAAGAAGGCTGAGCAGTAATTTTTCTTCCGTCAGACTGAAATATGCAATTCATTTTTACCACCCGCTGGAGCTTCCTGCCGGGTGGTATTTTTGATACCTGTAGTTCCCGCATTTTGCATCGAACTTCAAATACTTTCCCGCTTTATCCGGGAACTATTTCATACATCTTTATGGAGACTTTATGATCACAAAAGCTTTAAAAAACTTCAACATCCGCCAGATTGCCGACTCCGGCCAGTGTTTCCGCATGGTTCCGTGTGATCCGAATCGTTCACAGACGGCTTATCGGGTCATCAGCAGCGGACATTTTCTTATTGTGGAGCAGCATGGGGAAGAAGTAACTTTCCACTGTCCTGATGATGAATTTACTTACTGGGAGTATTATTTCGACATTGGAACAGATTATGATGCTTATATCCGTGCTATTGATCCTGCAGATGAGTATCTCGCGAAAGCAGCCTCTTTCGGAAGCGGAATACGGATCTTAAATCAAGATCTCTGGGAGATGATCATTACGTTTATTATCTCACAGCAGAAAACGATTCCGGCGATCCGGGCATTGGTGGAAGCGCTAAGCGAAAAATATGGAACACGGCATAAAATTCCGTCAGAGTGCAATTTCCGTACCCACACGTCAATTCTGCCCAACGTGCAGTTTTCCGATATATCCGCAGGGCAGCATGCTTCTGCGACTTTTCAGAAACAGTTATCTGCATCCGCCGCACCAGCAATCACAGATCCTTCATCCGGATATTATTATGCTTTTCCATCCCCTGAAGAGTTAAACCGCGCCTCTCTGGATGATCTTCTCGCCTTAAAGCTCGGCTACCGCGCCAGGTACATCAAGCGGACCTGCGAGGACATCTGCTCCGGAAAGCTGGATCTTGACCGCCTGCGAGGGATGAACTATGCGGACTCCATGGAAGCTCTTCTTTCCTGCTATGGAATCGGCGTCAAGGTCGCCAACTGCATCTGCCTCTTCGGCCTGCATCATATCGGCGCTTTCCCGGTAGACACCTGGATCAAAAAGATCCTGCTACGGGAGTATGCCCCGAAAAGCCACTGTACCGGACATGTCCCGGAAACGCGGCTCTGCGAGGCGCTGATCGCGGAGAACTTCTCGAAATATCCGGGATTTGCAGGTGTGCTGCAGCAGTATATCTTCTTTTATGAGAGAGAATTTTCGCAGAAAATACTGCAGGATACGAACGGAATCAAATATAACAGGTGATTCCATCGAAATTTCCTGGTGAATAAAAAGCCACCGGAATGGTAACTTTCGTTCTTCATTCCGATGGCTCAACAATCGCTCTATTTACTCTTCTCAGTGTACTCTTTCTGTGCGCTGATACCGATAATTTCTATCTCTTATTTGATCTCATCCGCAATGTCATAGATCAGCTTCTCCGTATCATCCCATCCAAGACATGGATCCGTAATGGATTTTCCATAAATATGCTCGCCGATCTTCTGGCTGCCCGGCTCTAAGTAACTCTCGACCATAACACCCTTGATGAAGTTGTGGATCTCCTCCGAGTGACGACGGCTGTGAAGAACTTCCTTCACGATACGGATCTGCTCCATGTAGCGCTTGTTGGAGTTGGAGTGGTTTGCATCGACGATGCAGGCCGGATTTAAAAGCTCCCGCTCCTGATACAAGCTGTAAAGAAGCTCCAGATCCTCGTAGTGATAGTTTGGCAGACACTGGCCATGTTTGCTGACTGCACCTCTTAAGATCGTGTGGGCAAGCGGGTTGCCCTTTGTCTCAACTTCCCATGTACGGTAGATGAAATCATGACCATGCTGTGCTGCATAAACAGCATTTAACATAACACCAAGATCACCGCTGGTCGGGTTCTTCATTCCCACCGGGACATCCATGCCGCTGGATACAAGGCGGTGCTGCTGGTTCTCAACGGAGCGCGCGCCGATAGCAACATAGGAAAGTACATCGGAAAGGTAGCTGTAGTTCTCCGGATACAGCATCTCATCGGCTGTCGTGAATCCATAATCCTCGATCACGCGCATATGGAGCTTGCGGATTGCAACAAGTCCTTCGTACATATTCGGCTTCTTCTCCGGATCCGGCTGATGGAGCATTCCCTTGTATCCGCCGCCGGTGGTACGCGGTTTGTTCGTGTATACACGCGGTACGATCACAAGTTTATCCTTTACCTGCTCATTAACCTTCGCAAGGCGGCTCATATACTCGCATACAGCGTCCTCGCGGTCCGCGGAACATGGTCCGATAATTACAAGGAACTTTTTGCTCTTTCCTGTGATAACATCTGCAACCTCTTTATCTCTTGCTGCTTTTAATTCCACGCACTCCGGTGTCAGCGGGAACTCCGCCTTGATCTGTGCCGGTGTCGGAAGTAAACTTTTGTAATTGAATGACATGATCTTCTCCCCCAAAATGTGATTTTCCTGCGGATACCCGTTCCAATTGCCTGCTCGTAACTGTTCAGTACCCTCACAGTTACGGGGTCCGCTTTTATGAGCGCGTCCGTTTTATCGAGAAACACTTTATCGCTTTTAATTGCTGACGTGTCCGTTTCTAAAAATGTCCCGCGCTGCACACATGTCAGTGCGGGACATCTGTTATTATAGTACACTTTTTTTGGGACTTCAAGTACTTATGTCTTTATATTTTACATTCATTGTTACTTTTAACCTATCCCTTTTTTCGGAACGGGACAGGAACAACATCCACCGGGATCGGGCATTCATACGGCTTTCCGCCGGTCCTCATCTCATTTTCCTCTTTCGCCTTTTTTACCAGCTCCGGAGTCTCATAAAGTGTCACAGCAGCGTCCGCCAGCGTCTGCGCTGCGAACATCATGCCTTTTATCGCATAGGAGGATTTTCCCTGTGCAACCTCCACCCACGAATGCGGCTGGGTTCCAAGGCAGAAGCAGGCACACTGCAGTTGTAAAAGCGGTGCGATCTGGCTCACATCTCCCATATCGGAGGACGCCGTCTCCACAACCTCCTGCGGTTCAAACGGCAGGATAAAATCACCCATCGGATGCGTCCGGCAAAGCTCTTCCCGTGTCTCCAGGTCAAATTCCGGCAGCATTCCAAGGTCATGATCCGCCGCCTCATCTCCGATGACCCGCCGAAAGCCCATAATATATGCTCTCTCCTCCTCCGTGTACTCAGGAACCCCGATCTTCACCATAGTGTCATAAAGGAGTTTTCCAAGTGTATCACTCGGCACCACATTGCTGCATGCCTTATCAAACTCGATATCCACTGTTGTTCCTGTCATCAGCGCCGCACCTTTTGCAATATTGACAACTCTCCGATACAGTTCCTTCACTGTCTCATTATTCCTGCTGCGCACCAGATAAAGTCCTTCCGCCTCAGCCTGTACCACATTGGGGGACACGCCTCCGGAATTGGTGATCGCGTAGTGAATTCGGTCCGTCATCTCCATATGTTCCCTGAGATAATTGATCCCCACATTCATAAGCTCCAGTGCATCCAGCGCGCTCCTGCCTTTCTGCGGAGCCGCTCCCGCATGGCTGCTTTTTCCATGGAAGCGGAAATATGCCTGGCAGTTTGCCAGAAGACTTCCCGTCATCGCAGCATTCATCGTACTCGGATGCCAGGTGAGAGCGATATCGATCCCGTCAAAGACACCGGCCCGCGCCATATATGTCTTTCCGCTTCCGCCTTCCTCCGCCGGGCATCCAAACACCTTCAGAGTGCCGCAGCCCGGGTGATCTGCCAGATAGTCTTTTAGTGCCAGTGCCGCTCCGATCACTCCTGTCCCGAGAAGATGATGTCCGCAGCCATGCCCGTGAGTTGTCTCCGGGCGGGGCTCATGAACGGTACTGTCCGCTTTCTGGCTGAGCCCGTCCAGGGCATCATATTCGGCTAAAAGCCCGATCACCGGACTGCCTGTTCCATATACCGCCTCATAAGCGGTCGGAAGTTCACCAGCTCCACGCGTCACTTCAAATCCATGTCCCTTCAGGATCTTTTCCATCATTGCGGACGACTTTTTCTCTTCAAAACGGATCTCCGCCAGATCCCAGAGACTGCTGTTTAAGTCTGTCAGCAGTTTTTCATATTTTTTTACGTCAGCCATTATTTTCACCTGCCTTCTCACCCGTATGTCCGGCTTCTGCGTCATCCTTTTCCACTGCTCCTATTTCAGCGCCTTGCCTTGCTTTTTCCGCCTCCATCCGGCGTTTTCTTCTTGCAAGCGGTCCTTCGCCTGCCGGAATCGGGCAGATATATGGTTTTCCTCCGGTCCGCTTTTTAAAATCTGCTTTCGCCTCTTCTAAAAGCTTCGGATCTTCCAGAAGACGTTTTGTTATGTCCGACATAACCTGTCCCGCGAACATCATCCCTTTTTCTGCAAAAGAGGAGGTTCCCTGGGTCACCCACAGCCAGGAATGCGGCTGGGCGCCCTGGGTAAAGCATGCCGTCTCGATCTGGATCAGCGGCGCAATCTGACTCACGTCACCCATATCGGAAGAACCGGTTCCCGGCATGGATACCATCTTATAGGGAAGGATGAAATCCGCCATCGGATGTTCTTTCACAAGCTTTTTCCGCAATTCCATATCATAATGGGGAACCGCCCCATCATCATTCCACACAGCTTCCTGACCGACAAGATCATGATATTTCTTTACATAGTCTTTCTCTTCCTCCGTGTATTCCGGCGGACCGAGTTTTACCATTGTCTCATATGCAAGTTTTCCAAGCGGCAGATTCGGAATGACATTGCTGCATGCTTTGTCAAATTCAATCTCCACCGTTGTATCCGTCATCAATGCAGCCCCTTTCGCGACATCGCAGACGCGTTCATAAAGCTCCTTTACTCCGGCGTTCGTCCTGCTGCGCACCAGGTAGAGGACTTCCGCTTCCGACTGGACTACATTCGGTGAGGTTCCGCCTGTGTTCAGGACAGCATAATGGATCCGGTCTGTCATCTCCATGTGTTCCCGGAGGAAATTGACTCCGACATCCATGAGTTCCACAGCATCCAGTGCGCTGCGTCCTTTTTCCGGTGCATTTCCCGCATGACTGCTTTTTCCGTGAAACCTGAAATACGCCTGACAGTTTGCCAGCATGAAACAGCCCATCGACGCATTGATCGTGCACGGATGCCAGGTGATGGCCGCATCAATCTCATCAAAGACTCCGGCTCCCGCCATGATCGTCTTTCCGCTCCCGCCTTCTTCTGCCGGGCATCCGTAAACGATCACTGTGCCTCTCCCGGGATGTTTCTTCAGGTAATCTTTAAGATCCAGCGTGGCAGCCACAACTGCCGTGCCGAGAAGATTGTGTCCGCATCCATGTCCGTATCTCGTCTCCGGACACGGTTTCTTCTCCAGACAGTCCGCCTGCTGACTGAGTCCGTCCAGAGCATCGTACTCCGCCAGAATACCGATCACCGGTCTCCCGCTTCCATAGACTGCCCGGAATGCGGTCGGGATATCAGCCACCTGTTCTTCGATCTGGAACCCATGCTTTCTGAGTACCTCGATCACAGCCGCTTCCGAACGGTATTCCTCATACTTGATCTCTGCGGCTTCCCAGATCGTTTTATTCAGAACACTAAGTTCCTCTTTGAACCTTTCAACTGCATATTTCACTCTGTTTTCCTCCATTCATTTGATCATCGGCTTCATGGATTCATGCATCCGCAAAATCTAAAGCAGGTATTTTCTTCTTAGAGAATGATACCGATCTGCATCCATGGGCAGATCTTTCTTTTGCCTGTGAAACTGACGTTATTATCATGCAATGATCCATCAGTTTCTCCCTGCTGATATTTGTCGAACAGCCCACAGGAAAGTTCCCCTGTGGGCTGTCTGTTCTTTACATATATTTCGTCCAGAACATACTGATAAAAAATACCAGGACCAGGGACGGAATGTAATCCGCAACCGGCGGATTTTTTAGCTTTGCGATCCGCAGCGCATTTAATAGCTGGATCAGGCCGCCGCAGGCGGAGAAATCTCCGATCATTTCCGCCGTCAGATGCGGCATCAGAAACTCCGAGAGTCCATAAAACGCCATCAGCATGATCCCGAGCGGAATACTGATGAGAGCCAGGACCCATCCGCTGCTTCCCGCGAAAAAGATCGATGCGACACAGTCCATGATCGCCTTTGTCATGAGCACCGTGGTATCCCCCTCAAATCCCAGCGTCAATGCACCGATAATTCCCGTCGTACTGATGCAGTACAAGGTAAATGCAACGAGAAGTGTCTGTGCGGTCTCGCTTCCGCCTGTTGCCGGGAGCAGCTTCGATACGTTCGCAAGCCGTCTGTCGATTCCAATGATATGACCGATCGTGCCGCCAATCAGGAGCGCCAGCACAGCAGCCGACATATGAACCGCTTTTCCGAGAAGTCCCACACCGACAGCCGCAGAGATCACAGACAGTGCCAGATTGATACTCTCATTCAAAGAACCCGAAATGTACTTCTTCATCCCGCACCCGGCAAGTGTCCCGACAACAACACCGGCTACATCAAGTAAAATTACAGATGGCATATGCTTTGCCTACGCTTTCTTCATATAATAGTATGGTGCCTAACAATTATATTACTAACAATATACTTTGTTTCTTTTTTACTGTCAATCAATTTTTTCTAGTCCAAGAATATTCACAATCCGCTTTCACCGCTTATTGCTCTACGCAATAGAGGCAGAGGACTGCCTTGATCTTGTTAAAAAAGCGAATACTCTGTATCTTTTCGCACAGAATATCCGCTTATCGTTACCTGTTTTTGTCCTCTTGTTCTTTCTGATTCTGTTTTTCGAGAGATTTCTGTAGTTTTCCTAAAATCTCCATCAGGTCCTCATATTCGTCTTCTGAAAAATCTTCAAACCACAGTTCGTTGATCTCTTCATAAAATTTATGGACCTGAACCAGCTTGTCTTTCCCTTGTTCTGTCAGATAGATCAGTGTTTCACGTCTGGATCTCGGATTCTGCCTTCGCTCGATCAAGCCCTGTTTTTCCAATGTATTCAGAACACCTGAAACAGAAGCCGCCCTCAGAAAAAAACGATCCGCAATATCTTTCTGACGGCATCCATCATTTTCGCCAAGAAATCTCAGCATTTTAGGCTGTCCCCTGTGGAGTCCGATCTTTGCGAGACGATCATAGAAAAATTCCGTGGATGTTGCCTCGATCAGATTCCACATGTCCACAAAATCGATGTACTTGTTACCTTCCATTTATTCCTCCTCATTTTCGCTTCTGCATTCCACTTCTGCAACCGGAAGCTCCCCGAGCTCAGGCAAACATTAACCTTCTTTCCTCTGGAACGCCCCACCAATTCCCAACTCCATACGGTATTTGGCGACCGTACGTCTTGAGATCGGCATTCCGGCATCCTGCAATAATCCGGCAAGCTGTTCATCGCTCCACGGTTTTTTCTTGTCCTCCGCAGCAACGAGTTCCTTCAATTTCGCTTTCACGGCATTTCTGCTAACGTCGCCATTTCCATCTCCCGATGGGATCCCTGTTGTAAACAGGCTACGGAACAGGAAACATCCCGACGGTGCCCTCAGATACTTGTCACGGATCGCACGGCTGACCGTAGATTTGTGGATCTCCAGCGCATCAGCGATCTCCTCCAGAGTCATTGGTTTTAACTGCCCTTTTCCAAGGAGATATGGTTCCTGCCTCTTTAGGATCTCTCTTGTGATTCCTGTCAGAGTTTCTCTTCTCTGCTCTATCGCGTTCATGATAAAGCGGGCTCTGCGCAGCTTATTTTCAAAATAGGACTTTAATTCCTGATCCTGAGCTGTCTCCATCATGTGAATATAGTAATCATTGATCCCGAGACTTCCGGTCCACTTATCATTCAGTTCAATATTCCACTGTCCGTCCTGATTACTCAGGAGCACGTCAGGAAGAATATACTGGGCTTTTTCTCCACCAACTCCATTCAGCGGCCGTGGGTTCAGCTCTTTGATGATATGGATCAGTTTCCGGACCTCAGCAGATGACAGCTTCAAAGCTCTTGATATCGTGCTGATCTTTCCCTCAGCAATGTCCTGAAGATGATCATTTATCATCCGTGATAACTTTTCTTCCTCGTCCATCCCTCGGACCTGCAGCATAAGACATTCCTCGAGTCCGGAGGCGAAGATCCCATGCGGTTCCAGCTCTTTCAGCATCACAAGAACGTTTTCGACCTGCTCTTTCGAAACATTCAACCGCTCCGCAATTTCCTGCGGCGGCACCAGGAGATATCCACTCTGTTCAAGCGACTGCACGCAGAAATCCACAATCTTCTTCTCTGTATCCCCGATCTGCTTCCAATGAAGCTGCATGTTCACCAGATCTTCAATGGACTTCTCACTGTCCTCTATCTCATATAGCTCATTTTCCCGGCTGTCTTCCCGTTCTGTACCATTATAAAACCGTTCCGTCTCTTTATAAGTAACAGGAGCTGCTTCCTCACCCCGACCTGCTGTAAACTCAACCAGTGGATTCTCGATCTCCTCATTCTGCATAAAATCCTTCAGTTCCGTCATAGACATTGCAAGAATGTTTAGGGACTCCACCTGAAGCTGCGAAAGCACCTGCTTTGTCTGTAAGGAAATTCCTGCTTTTATCTCCATTGTATCCCCTGCCTTCCAGAATTGTATCTCAGTCAGACAAACGCTCCGCGCGTATACACAGCAATTCCGGGAAGAATCGGTCTGCTTACGCTGATCGGAATTAAGCGTCATATCTCACATGCGTTCGATTTGAACCCTGCCGTATAGGATATATCAGCTCGAATGATTTCTCTTATCCCGTCAGGTCATCATCCTCAGTATATCATGATAAATCAGATTCCCGCAAGACTGCCAGCAAAAATCATGACTTCTCTTTTTCCCATTTTGTTTGTATTTTCCGCGTATTCTTTCATCTGCATACATTTCAGGGTAAAGAAAAAACCCCAGAGTCCTTATAAATAAAGGATTCTGAGGCTCTCATAAGAGAGGCGACAACCAGATTTGAACTGGTGATCAGGGTGTTGCAGACCCACGCCTTACCACTTGGCTATGTCGCCATATTTAGTTAAATGACCCCAACGAGGTTCGAACTCGTGTTACCGCCGTGAAAGGGCGATGTCTTAACCGCTTGACCATGGGGCCTTAAATATATACTATCATATTTACTTGCCTCTGTCAACCGGATAAACGCGAATCCATCGATTACCAGATTTGAACTGGTGATCAGGGCGTTTCAGACCCACATCTCATCAGGTTTACCAAACACATTGGATAGTATGAAAAAACTCCCCGAGTAGGACTCGAACCTACGACAGCGCGGTTAACAGCCGCGTGCTCTACCGACTGAGCTATCGAGGAATAATGAAGGAACATACCTTCAAAACCACATATTGAACTCCATCAACCTTTGAATCTTCACTTGACCTTCCTGGATAAGCCCTCGACCGATTAGTAACAGTCAGCTCCATGCATTACTGCACTTCCACCTCTGCCCTATCTACCTCGTCGTCTTCAAGGGGTCTTACTTCTTAACGAATGGGATATCTCATCTTGAGGGGGGCTTCACGCTTAGATGCCTTCAGCGTTTATCCCTGCCAGACTTGGCTACCCGGCCATGAGCTTAGCAGCTCAACCGGTACACCAGCGGTCCGTCCATCCC